>JANYGB010000021.1 GCA_025359445.1 Sphingomonadaceae bacterium | reverse complement strand
AGCTCGACGGGACCATCCAGAACGACATCCTCAAGGAGTTCATGGTCCGCAACACCTACATCTACCCGCCCGAGCCGAGCATGCGGATCGTCTCGGACATCATCGCCTACACCTCGGCGCATATGCCCAAGTTCAACTCGATCTCGATCTCGGGTTATCACATGCACGAAGCCGGGGCGACGGCGGTGCAGGAGCTGGCTTTCACCATCGCCGACGGCAAGGAATACGCGGTGCGCGCGATGGCGGCGGGGCTCGATATCGACGCCTTTGCCGGACGGCTGAGCTTCTTCTTCGGCATCGGCATGAACTTCTTCATGGAAGTCGCCAAATTGCGCGCCGCGCGCACGCTGTGGCACCGGGTGATGGACGGGCTGGGCGCGAAGGACGAACGCAGCAAGATGCTGCGCACCCACTGCCAGACCAGCGGCGTTTCGCTGCAGGAGCAGGACCCCTACAACAACGTGATCCGCACCACGATCGAGGCGATGGCTGCTACTTTGGGCGGCACGCAATCCTTGCACACCAATGCGCTCGATGAAGCGATTGCGCTGCCGACCGATTTCTCGGCGCGGATAGCGCGCAACACGCAGATCGTGCTGGCCGAGGAAAGCGGGATCACCCGCGTGGTCGATCCGCTCGGTGGGTCTTACTATGTCGAGGCTTTGACCAGCACCTTGGTGGACGAGGCCTGGGCCTTGATCGAGGAAGTCGGCGCGCTGGGCGGAATGACCAAGGCGGTCGCCTCTGGCATGCCCAAGCAGCGCATCGAGGAAGCCGCCGCCGCGCGGCAGGCCCGCGTCGACAAGGGCCAAGACGTGATCGTCGGGGTCAACAAGTACAAGCTCGCCAAGGAAGAGCATCTCGACACGCTGAGCATCGACAACCATGCGGTGCGCGATGGCCAGATCGCGCGGTTGAAGGCGACGCGGGCGGCGCGGGACGAGTCAGCGTGTCAGGCGGCGCTGAAAGAGCTAACGTATGGTGCGCGGCACACCGCGATTCCCCGCGAAGGCGGGGACCTCAGGCCAGATAGCGCTTCATCGCCTGAGGCCCCCGCCTTCGCGGGGGAGCACAACCTCCTCGCCCTCGCAGTCCGCGCCGCCCGCGCCCGCGCCACGCTGGGCGAAATCTCCGACGCAATGGAGGCCGAATTCGGGCGTTATGGCACCCAGCCGGTGCCGGTGCGCGGGATTTACGGCCCCGCCTATGCCGGTGATCCGCGCTACGCCCAGGTGATCGCGGGGGTCGAAGCCGTCGCCCGCCGCCTCGGCCGCGCACCGCGGCTCTTGGTCGCCAAAATGGGCCAGGACGGCCACGACCGCGGTGCCAACGTGATCGCCAGCGCCTTCACCGACATGGGCTTCGATGTCACCTCTGGCCCGCTGTTCCAGACCCCCGAGGAAGCCTGCGCACTGGCGTTGAAAAACGACGTCGATGCAGTCGGTGCTTCATCGCTCGCGGCAGGCCACAAGACGCTGGTGCCCGCGCTAATCCAGCAACTGCGCGAAGCCGGCCGCCCCGACATCAAGGTCATCGCCGGCGGCGTAATCCCGCCGCAGGACTACGAATTCCTGCGCGAGGCCGGGGTTCAGGGGATCTACGGGCCGGGCTCAAATGTCGTTGAGTGTGCGGCGGATATGCTGCGCCTGCTCGGGCACAATATGCCGCCGGTGGATGCTTAGCGTGTCAGGCGTGCGAATTTTCAAATGGATATTCTGGATTTTGTTCATCGCCCTCGTTCTGTTTGGACTCGAAGTTTGGCGCGAACTCGCGAACAGCACTGACCTCTGATGGATTGGCTAATCTAATGTTCAAAAAAATCCTCATCGCCAACCGTGGCGAAATTGCCTGCCGGATCATCAAGACTGCCCGGCGGATGGGTATCCAGACCGTCGCGGTGTACTCCGATGCCGATGCCCGCGCGCCGTTTGTGCAGATGGCGGATGAAGCCGTCCATATCGGCCCGTCGCCCGCCGCGCAGTCCTATCTGATCGCCGAGAAGATCATCGCTGCGGCCAAGCAGACCGGGGCTGAGGCCGTCCATCCGGGCTATGGGTTTCTGTCCGAGCGGACCTCGTTCGCCGAGGCGCTGGCGGCTGAGGGGATCGCCTTTATCGGCCCGCCGGTGGGCGCAATCGCCGCGATGGGCGACAAGATCGAGTCTAAGAAGCTGGCCAAAGCCGCCGGGGTCAACGTCGTCCCCGGCTCGCCCGAGGCGATTGCCGATACGACCGAGGCGCTGATTGTCAGCCGCGAGATCGGTTATCCGGTGATGATGAAGGCTTCGGCCGGCGGCGGCGGCAAAGGGATGCGGCTCGCCTACAATGACAAGGATGTCGAGGAGGGCTTCGAGGCAACCCAGCGCGAGGGGCTCAATTCGTTCGGCGACGAGCGGGTGTTCATCGAGAAATTCATCTTGAACCCTCGCCACATCGAAATCCAGATCCTCGGCGACCAGCACGGCACCATCCTCTATCTAAACGAGCGCGAATGCAGCATCCAGCGCCGCCACCAGAAGGTGGTCGAGGAAGCGCCGTCACCGTTCGTCACGCCCAAGATGCGCAAGGCGATGGGCGAGCAATGCGTCGCGCTGGCCCGCGCGGTGGGGTATTATAGCGCCGGGACGGTCGAACTGATTGTTTCGGGCGCAGACCCCACGGGGGAGAGCTTCTACTTCCTCGAAATGAACACCCGGCTGCAGGTCGAACATCCGGTAACCGAGGCGATTACCGGGATCGATCTGGTCGAACAGATGATCCGGGTTGCTTACGGCGAAAAGCTCGCCACGACGCAGGCCGATATCGGCATCGACGGCTGGGCAATTGAAAACCGGGTCTATGCCGAAGACCCCTATCGCGGGTTCCTGCCCTCGACCGGGCGACTGGTGCGCTACGTTCCGCCGGTACCGGGCTGGGAAGACGATGCTGCCGCCAACGGCCGCCGCGGCGTCGATGGCATCCGCGTCGATGACGGGGTCTATGAAGGCGGCGAAGTTTCGATGTTCTACGATCCGATGATTGCCAAGCTGGTGACCTGGGGCGCAACCCGCGACGAGGCAGCGGACAAGCAGATTGCCGCATTGGACGCGTTCGAGATCGAAGGCGTGGCCCACAACATCGATTTTGTCAGCGCGATCATGCAGCACCCGCGCTTCCGTTCGGGCGAACTGACGACCGGGTTTATCGCCGAGGAATACCCAGACGGTTTCCACGGCGCGGCGACTTCGGACGAAGTACTGGGACACCTTGCAGCCGTCGCCGGATTCGTCGCCACCGCGCGCGCCGACCGCGCGCGGCAGGTCGATGGGCAACTCGCCGACGAGCTCGAGCCGCCTTACGACTGGTCGGTGACGCTTGGCGGGAAGACCTTTGCGGTAAGCCTCAATGAGGAGATGACCGTCGATGGCGAGCCGGTCGATCTCGCGATGGAGTACACCCCGGGTGACCGACTGATCGAGGCCGAGGTCGGCGATGTTGCATACGGGATCAAGCTAACCCCGACCCGCTCCGGCTTCAAGATGACCACGCGCGGCGCGATCCATCAGGTCCAGGTGCTGCCAGCCTTGGTTGCACCACTGACCCGGCACATGATCGAGAAAATTCCGCCCGACTTGTCGCGCTTCCTGATCTGCCCGATGCCCGGTCTGCTTGCGTCGCTCAACGTCAAGGTCGGCGACAAAGTCGAGGCCGGCCAGCCGCTCGCGGTGATCGAGGCGATGAAGATGGAAAACATCCTCCGCGCCGAGAAAAGCGCGACGGTGAAGGCAGTCAACGCCAAGCAGGGCGAGAGCCTGGCGGTCGATGCAGTGATACTGGAGCTGGAATGATGACCCCTTTGCTACTCGCTGCGGCCCTGGCCGCCGGAATGCCCGCTACCGTGGATGCCGCCTTGCTCGCCGGTCTGCCCGCCCATGATGTGACTCTGACCGCACACGGTGTGACCCAGACTTGCAACGGCACCGAATTCGCGGCGGTGCTGGGGAAGCTCGGCCTGCCACAAGGCGAGGCCTTGCGCGGGCCGGCTCTGGCGAGAGGGGTGATCGTCCATGCGCGCGATGGCTACGCGGTGCTGTTCAGCTTGGGCGAAGTCGACGCCGCGCTCGGCAATGGTGGCGCGATTATTGCCACCCGGTGTGAGGGCAAGCCGCTGACCGACAAAGATGGGCCGTACCGCCTGATCGTGCCGAACGACAAACGCCCCGCGCGTTCGGTCCGGCAAATGGCGACAATCGAGCTGGTTGGCGGGGCAATCGCGCTTGCCGCATTCCACAATGCACATTAGTCACGCTGCGGACGCTCCGGCGGGAGAGCCGATAACGTTTGACCAGTTCCTCGCGGTCGATATCCGCATCGGTACCGTGCTCAGCGCCGAACCGTTTCCCGAGGCGCGTAAGCCGGCGTTCAAGCTGGTGATCGACTTCGGTCCGGCCATCGGTATCAGGAAATCGAGCGCGCAGATCACCGAGCGCTATGCCCTGCACGAGCTACCTGGACGCAAGGTTGCAGCAGTGGTCAATTTCCCGCCGCGTCAGATCGGCAAATTCATGTCCGAAGTGCTGACCCTGGGCTTTGCTGACGATACCGGCGCAGTGATCTTGTTTGCGCCTGACCACGGCGTGCCAAACGGTTCCCGGCTGTTTTGATAAACCTTTGACCTACCCCCCAAAGCGTGAGAGCAATCGCGCACGGGGTCGCAGACAAACAAGCTGCGGAAGGTTGGAATAATGGGCAAAGTCTATGCGCTGCTGATCGGGATAGACAGCTATCCAGAAGGCACCGACTCGCTTGAAGGCTGCGTTGCCGACACCGCCAACGTAGAAGACTATCTCAAGAACCACTGCAGCGATCCAGCTATCGTCAAGCTGACCGATGCCGATGCAAGCTATTCAAATGTTATCGCGCAGGTGCGACAGCATCTCGGGCGGGCGGGCAAGGACGATGTCGCCTATCTGCATTATAGCGGCCACGGCGCGCGCTCTGACGCCGCGCCGGAATTTGCCCAGTACGATCTTGGTGGGCGCGATCAGGGACTGGTCTGTCATGACAGCCGCCTTGGTGACAACTTCGACCTCGCTGACAAGGAGCTGGCGCTGCTGCTGGCGGAACTCGCGAAGAATGAGCCGCATATCGCCTGGGTGCTCGATTGCTGCCATTCGGGCAGCGGCACTCGCGACATCGACGGCGCAAGCCGGGCCGGGGTGCGTGGCACTACTGACGGCAATTTCCCGCGCAAGCTCGAGGCCTATCTTGAGGGTCAGTACGCCGCCATGCTCAAGGCCGGAAATCTTCAAGTGCCGAACGCTCGCCACATGCTGCTGGCCGGCTGCGACCGCGACGAAACTTCAAAAGAAGACCTCGACAACCGCTGCGGGATTTTCACCGAATCCTTGTACCAGGTGCTGCGCGAGACGTCGGGCGACCTGTCCTATGCCGAACTGTTCCCGCGCGCCCGGGCGCGGGTCGCGCAATATATTGCCCGCGCCAACAAGACACCGCAGCGCCCGCAGTTCGAGGCAGTTGGCGGGTTCGATGGCTGGCAGGGCCTCCTTGGCCGCGCGCGCAAAATCGGACGCAAGACATTCGTGGTGACCAATACCGGCGATAAATGGAGCGCCGACGGAGGAGCAATTGCGGGCGTGCCGGTGCGCCCGGACACCGCGGTCTCGTTTTCGCTGGCGCTGGAGGCCAGCCCTGACGATCCGGTCGGCACGGCTCAGGTCATCAACGTTGGCGGAACCAGCAGCGATGTCGTGCCCGATTTTGCAGCCGACCCGGCTCAACGCTATCTCGCGACGCTGACCTCGCTGCCCGAACCTCCATTGCAGCTGCGCTTTGTCGGCGATGCAGGCAGCAAGGCTGCGGTGCAGAAGGCGCTTGACGACGATGGCGGCTTGATCGCCGGGCTGGTCGGCGTTGATGATGAAGACGACGGCTTTGCGCTGACTGCCGGCGGCGGTGTCCTCACTTTGTCGCGGCGCGATGACGGGGTGACCGCCAGCACGATCCGCATGGACGATCCTGCGCTGTGGCAGCCCAAATTGATCGCCGTTCTGGCGCATGTCGCCGGGTGGCGGCGCTTGCTCGCACTTAGCAACCCGCAACCGCAACTCGATCCCGGCAAGGTCGATCTGGTCTATGCCGTCCCCGGCGCAGACGGCAACGAGCGCCTGCTTCCCGCCCCCGCGCTGACTTTCGATGTTGAGCAGAACGCTGACGGCACCTGGGACAGCATCAAGGGTCAGCTGCGGCTACGAAATCGTACGAGCGCCATGCTGGAATTCGCGGTGCTGCACTTCGGGGCTGATTATTCGGTTGGCTTGCTCGCATTCGACAAGATTCCGCCGTCCGATGATTACATGACCTTGTCGCTGGTCTGGGACGGCGCGCCGCCCGATCCCAGTTTGAATCTTTTTCTGGATGATGGCGGCGTTGCAGCGGTTGAACAATTCAAACTGGTGCTGACGACTGAACCGATCGACAGTTTCAAACTGACCATGCCGCCATTGACTTCGGACCGCGGCGCGGGGGGTGATCGGCAGGCGGCAGCAGCGGCGAAAGTGGTCAAAGACGACTGGTTCACGATCGATCTGACCGCGCGAATTACGCCCCGGCTTGCTTCGGTCGGCCCGGCTCCAGCGCAGCTTGCAGCAGGGCAGGTTGCGATTGAGGCGCACCCGTCGGTCACCGCAAATCTGGCGCTGGTGACATCGCTTGGGGGATCGCGTGCGGCGGGATCGGACGAGCGCTTTACCGGAGCGCTGGCTGCAGCAGGTATCGTCCCGGCTGGTGTCGCCGGGCTGCGCGGCGAAAGCACGGTGGCGCTCGACATAACAGACATATCGGATCCGGCTCAACTGGCCGAAAATCCGCTCAAGGTCAGGCTCGATCTTAAATTGGTGGCGGGTGAAGTGCTGCTGCCGCTGGTCCAGGATGGGCCATACTTGATGCCCGCCGGGGATTTCTGGCAGGAAGAGGATGGCTCGACTCACGTGGAAATCCGCCGCGTCCCCGCGCCCATGGTCGATCAGCGCAGTTTGGGCGGGGCGCTTCGAATGTATTTCTTCAAGACCATCGGACTTGGCCGCGGCCATCCGTTGCGTTTGGCGAATTTCGGTGGAGCCGGGCAGATCAGCTATTCCAGCGATGGGATGATTGCCGCAGTCGCAGCCGCCAGCCGCGTGCTGGTTGTGATTCACGGCATCATCGGCGACACCAAGGACATGCTCGAAGGACTCCACGCCTGCGGCATCGACGGCCAGTTCGATTGCGTGCTCGCCTACGATTACGAAAACCTCTCAACCCCGATCGATGCGACTGCGCGTGCCTTGAAGGCCGATCTTGCTGCAATCGGGATCGGGGCGGATGACGGCAAGGAAGTGACCGTGCTGGCGCATTCGATGGGCGGATTGGTGTCGCGCTGGTTGATTGAAAAGGAAAGCGGGGCCGCATTTATCGATCATCTGGTGATGTGCGGCACCCCCAACGCGGGATCGCCGTTCGGCGACATTGGCAAGGCCCGCAAGGTGTTGCTCGCGCTGATGGCGCTTGGGGCGAATTTCGGCGTGACACTGCCAATTTGCGGCAGCATCGCCGGCGTGCTCGGCGCCTCGGCCAATCTGACCCCGACGCTTGAGCAAATGGCGCCGGGGAGCGAATTCATTACAGCGCTTAATGGCGGACCGCCGCCCACGACGCGGTATTCGATCCTTGCAGGTAACATCGCGGACTATCAGGCACCCGACCAAGCGTTTTTCGATGCACTCATGATCAAGATAACCCGCTTAGCCCCGCTCGATCTGTTGTTCGATGCGGCGACGAACGACATCGCGGTCAAGACCCACTCAATCCTGCTCGACGATGTGCTCGGCGAGCATCCGGCAACGCGCAGCAATGTCGCGTGCCACCACCTCAATTATTTCTCCAGCCCCGCCGGACAAGCGGCGCTGCGCGCGGTAGTCTGGCGGTGAGGATCAAGCGCCGGTAACCTGCCGGCGCTCGCCCAACCCGAAAGCTTAGCCGCGATCGGGCGTTCCTCGATCGCCACGGTCGGGGGTGCCGCGTGCTCCGCGATCGGGTGTTCCGCGCGCTCCGCGATCAGGCGTGCCGCGTGCGCCGCGATCAGGCGTGCCGCGTTCACCTTTGTCATCGGCGGGCTTTTTGGGATCAACCATGGATGTTCTCCTTAAGCAGTGTGCAACCCGTTTCAAAGCTAGTCGAAGCCTATCGCATTGATCAAACGAATAAAGCGTGGTTCCTGGCGGAGTGGATCGAGCAGCGGATCGATGCGGATCTGGATAAGCCCCGAATCGAGCGCCTCGAAGCCACTTTCAAGTAACGCCAGTGCCTCGACCTTGCGGTCCCACTGGGTCATGATCTGAGCGCGTTGGTACAGGCTGTTGTCACCGTCGCTGGCAGCCAGCTCGGCCAGCAGGCGCTCGGCATCGGCGTTCTTGCCTTGTTTGATCGAGACTATGGCGAGCCCGGGCAAGCGAAACAAGTTACTCTTTTCTTTGGCTAAACTGCTTGCCGATAAGGCGAGATCGCCGCGCATCAGCTGCGCCATGCCCAGTGTCGCCCAGGCGTTCGACATTTCCGGGTTGAGCTTCAGCGCCTGCTCGATCGGCGCGGTAACTGCCGCGTAATTGCGCGCACTGTATTCGACCTGCCCGATCTGGCGGAAGGCGCGGGCGTTAAGCGGATCGAGCTCAGCGGCGCGCTGCACTGCCGGGCGAGCGCTGTCAAACCGGCCGCAACGCGCCTCGAAATTACCGAACCGGCTGAGAATATCGGCATCGCCGCGCGCCAGTTCATAAGACAGCCGGTAAGGCTGACGCGCCCCGCGCGCGTCGAGCCGCCCGTCGATCAGCGCGAAACCCAACGTGGCCTGCGCGGCGGCCAAATTGGGGGTGAGCTGGACTGCATGGCGCGCGGCAGCAATTGCCTCGTCATAGCGTGCCTTGCGCGCCGCGCCTTGATCGTATTGGTTGCCGAACACCACCAAGGTGCGCGCCAATGCGGCCAGCGCTAGCGCAAAGTTGCTATCTTCTGCCACTGCACTGCGAAAACTCTTCAACGCCAGATCGTCGCTGTCTCGGCCACTTTCCATGGCGAACTGATCGAGCCCGCGCAGATACGCGTCATAGGCGGCGAAGCTGTTGGTCCCGCCCAGTTCCTTGTTGCTGCCTTTGGCCCCGCGCGCGGCCATTTGCCGGGTGAGCTCGGTGACCACGGCAGCGGCGATCTGCTCTTGCACCGCAAAGGCGCTGTTCAGTTCGCTGTTGAAGCTCTGCGCCCAGCGGCTGAAACCACTGCTGCCTTCGATCAGTTCGACCGAAACCCGCAATTGCGCTGCGTCGCGCCGAACGGTCCCTTCAAGGAGGTAAGCGACATTGAGCGCCCGCGAGATTGCGCCGGCATCCTGCTTGTCCTTGGCAACCTTGGCCGAAGACGTCTGCGCGGCCACCGCAAGCAAGCTTTCCGACGCGAGTTGCGAGCGCACTTCAGCGGACAAGCCGTCGGAGAAATAGTTGCCCTCGCTATCCCCGCTAAGATTGGTGAAAGGCAGCACCGCCACGCTGTTTGCCCGCGCACCAGAGGACAGAACTCCGCTCCACCACACTCCGCCAGCCACGGCACCAGCCGCAGCGAGCCCGCCGCCGATCAGTGCCCCGCGGCGACTGACGCCAGGCGAGCGCAGCACGGTCACCGGGCGCTGGGCTGGACCATCGTGAAGCGCCGCAATAGCCTGAAGCATTGCCGCCACGCCGGGATCGTGCGCGGCACGGCGCGGGTTGACCTTATAGGTCTGGAACTGGCGGAAGCCCAAGGGCGGCTTGCTTCCATCGACGCTCAGCGGGACCAGGCAACCGCGGTCGCGGCCCCGGGTCGCTTCGTCATGGACCCAGTGCGACGCGGTCGATTTGGCTGACCACAGCACCACCACCGCGCGCGCGCCTTCAAGTGCGGTCTCGGTCGAGGTGGCGAAGCGTTCGCCCGGGCTGAGCATCCCGTCCCACCACACCGGATAGCCCGCTGCTTCGATCGCAGCGATGATCGGGCGGACCAGTTTCAGATCTTCACGCGAGTAGCTAACGAACACCGACGGTGCCTGCACTGCCGCAGCTGCACTGCTGTTCGGGTTGTCAGTAACCAATGCTCGGTCTCACCGTCTGGCGCATGCTGTCCCCATTAGCAGCCGTGTTGCAGGGCGGTGCCGCGTCGATGCTATGCTCTTGGTCAGACTAGGGCAAGTACTTGCCCGCCTTGCAGATTGGCGGGGCACTTCCCATTTCGGGCGTCCCGGCGCACATTGCGCGCGGTGCCACCTACTTCAGCAAAGGCCATCTGCCTCAGGAGACTTGCCATGAATTCGGCTTTGAACTGGAACAGCGCCATTGCTTTGGCCAAAGGCGGGGAAAATCCGCCACCACGCCGTGATGAGCGCACGCAGGACGAATGGCGCTCCGTGCTGTCGTCCGAACAGTACCAGGTGATGCGGCTCAAAGGCACCGAACGGCCGTTCTCGAACGAAATGTGCAGCCTGTTCAAGCCGGGCCGTTATGCCTGCGCAGGTTGCGGCACCGAGTTGTTCGACAGCGCGAGCAAGTTTGAAAGCGGGACCGGCTGGCCCAGTTTCGGCGAGCCGGTAGCGGACGGGGTGGTTGGCTATCACCTCGATACCAGTCACGGGATGCAGCGGGTAGAAGCCACCTGCAACGTCTGCGATGCGCATCTGGGCCACGTGTTCCCCGATGGCCCGGCTCCCAGCGGGCTGCGCTATTGCATGAACGCGGTTTCGCTGGAGAAGCTGGCTGACTGACGCGCCGGCTCTGGCGACGACGGCCTGGTCTTTCGACAACAGCTGGCTGCGCGAGCTGCCCGGGCTGTTCACGCCGTGGCAGGCCGAGGCCCCCAAAGCACCCGGGCTGTTGCTGTTCAACGACGCGTTGGCCGGGCAGCTCGGCCTGCCGGGGCGGAGCGTCGGCGAAGGTCAGCTGGCCGCTTGGTATTCCGGGGCCGAGCGAATTCCCGGCAGCGAACCTGCCGCGCTGGCTTATTCCGGGCACCAGTTCGGCCAGTTCAATCCCACCATGGGCGATGGCCGCGCATTGCTGCTGGGTGAGATTATCGCGCCAGATGGCGCCCGGTTCGACCTCCAGTTCAAGGGTTCGGGCCGCACGCCGTATTCGCGCGGCGGCGACGGGATGTGCGCGCTCGGCTCGGCCTTGCGCGAATATCTGATGTCGGAAGCAATGGCGGCGCTGGGCGTGCCGACCACGCGCAGCCTCGCCGTGGTCACCACCGGCTCGGGGATATGGCGTGAGCAACCCCATCCCGCAGCAGTGCTGACGCGGGTCGCAGCGAGCCATTTGCGGATCGGCACTTTCGAATTTGCCGCTACCCATCAAGGGCTCGAAGCTGCCCAACGGCTGTGCGATTATGCCCTCGCCCGGCACTACCCGGCACTGCTTGATGCGGCTAACCGCCCCCTCGCGCTGCTAGAGGCGGTGGCCGAGGCGCAGGCGCGGCTGGTGGCGAAGTGGATGGCGCTGGGGTTCGTCCACGGGGTGATGAACACCGACAACGTCACAATTTCAGGTGAAACTATCGATTACGGCCCATGCGCATTCATCGATACCTATTCGGACAGCGAGGTGTTCAGCTCGATCGACCGCCAAGGCCGCTATGCCTACGGCCAGCAGCCTGCGGTGTGCCGCTGGAACCTGTACCAGCTGGCCTCGGCTTTGATCGAAGCGATTGCTTCAGCCGGTGGTGCGGACGTGGAAACCGCGCGGGTGTTGCTTGAAGACTGGCCGCAGCGCTACCACGCGCACTGGCTGCGCGAAATGCGTGGCAAACTGGGGCTCGCTGCAAAGCACGACGGCGACGATACTCTGGCGCAGGATCTGTTTGCGTTGCTCGAAGGCCAACAGGCCGATTTTACCATGCTGTTCCGCGCGTTGGGGAGCTCTTTGACGCAGGGGTTCGATATATTCGCGGCGCAGCTGCTTGAGCCCGACAAATTGCAGCCATGGTTCGCGCGCTGGCAGGAGCGGTTGGCGCTGGAGCCTTTGGATAGTGCCACCCGCGCAGCAGCGATGGATGCGGTCAACCCGCTCTACATCCCGCGCAACCAGCGGCTCGATGCCGCACTGGGCGCTGCCGAAGCGGGTGACCTTATTCCTTTTACCGGGATGCTCGCAGCGGTCAGCCAGCCATTCGCTGCGCAGCCCGGCTGGGAAGAATATTCGGCAATTCCTGCATCCGGATCGCCGCGGCACGTAACCTTTTGCGGAACGTGAACGTATCTAGAGATGAAGGAGTTTTTTATGCAAACCAAATTGATCCTAGCATCGGGAGCCGCCCTGCTGCTGGCCGCCCCGATGACCGCGCCTGCTGCCCCGATGACTGCGCCTGCCGCTTCCGCGCACAGCGAGACCATCGTCCTGGCGGGCGGGTGCTTCTGGGGCATGGAAGGCACGTTTGAGCACGTCAAAGGCGTGACCAACGTGGTTTCGGGCTATGCCGGAGGAAGCGCAGCCGACGCGACTTACGATTCTGTCAGCACCGAACGCACCGGCCACGCCGAAGCGATCCGCGTCACGTTCGATCCCACGAAGATCTCGCTCGGCCAGATCATGCAGATCTACTTTGTGGTGGCGCATGATTCGACGCAGAAGAACGGCCAGTATCCGGATACGGGTCCAAGCTATCGCAGCGCGGTGTTCCCGCAGACACCGGCGCAAAAAGCGTTCGTCGCGGCCTATATCAAGGATCTGAACAGCCGTCCGCCGCTGCAGGGCCGGGTCGCTACGCGGATCGAAAGCGGCGAGTTTTATCCAGCCGAGGCCTATCACCAGGACTTTATGCGTAACAACCCGGCGCATGGTTACATCCAGCGCTGGGACGTGCCGCGGGTCAAGAAGCTGAAGGCGACGTATCCGGCACTGTACCGCGATTGGTAAGCGGCTGCGCGGCAGCCAGGATCGCGTCATCGAGCGGCGGGTTCCACCGCGCGAAGGCGCACTTGGCGATTAGTTCAGGCGGCGGGAATAACACCCCGCTGGTCTGGTAATCGCGTGGCATCAGCGCTTTTGCTGCAAGGTTCGGGGTCGAGTACAAAATCGTATGCAATACCCGCATCCCGGCCTGGCTTTGAAGCAGGTATTCGATGAAGTGGTGCGCATTGCCGGCGTTGTCGGCATGCGCGGGCACGCACAGCCCATCACAGGTCAGCTCGCTGCCATCAAGCGGCATCACGAAGCCAAGGTCGCTGTCTTCGAGCATGACCTGTGCGATATCGCCGTTGAATTCCGCGACGAGATCGACCTGCTTGTTAAGCAGCAGGTCCTGGCCGCCATCGACGTGGAAGGCCTTAACCCGCAGGAGCTGCTCCTGAAGCAACTTGGTGAGCAGCGGAACGTCATCAAGGTCGATGTCGCCCGGCCCCTTGCCGATGGTTCGCGCAACGATCCCGTACAGCTCGGGCGCTTCGGCGGGCAATGCAAACCGCCCCGCAAAGGCCGGATTGTCGAATAGGTCCTGCCAGCTTTTGGGCGGCACCGGGATCTTCGATTTGCGGTAGCCGATGCCATAAACTTGCCAGGTATAAGGCACCGAATATTTGAGGCCGGCGTCGTACGGCGGGTCAGCGAAGCGCGGATCGAGGTTGCGCAGGCTGGGCAGCCGCGCATGGCTCAGCGGAGCCAGCAAACGCGCGGCAACAAGTCGTTCGACCATGCGGTTTGAGGCCATCAGCACGTCGGGTACGCTGGTCCCGCTACGCAGCTGATTGAACAAGGCATCTTCGCTCGCAATCACGCTCAACGATACGTCGATCCCGGTTGCCTCGCGGAAATCGTCAAGCGTGGTTTCGCCAAGGTAGTTTTCCAGGTTGGCGAAATTGAGCGTGTCGCTATCGCCGCAACCGCCAAGTGTCAGCGCAATCGCTGCGGTGCCGAGCCCGTGCAGTGCGCGCCGGCGGGTGATCGCAGAGATAATCGGGGCGCGGTCCATCGCGGCTTCCTAGACCGCGCAGGCCGCCGTGCAAACCGCCGGGCAAGCCCGCGCTGTGGATGGATCGGCGGCAATTGCGGGCCGCCCCGGCGGATGGCATAGACCGGGCCATGCCCGAGCCAATCGCCACCGATGACGATCTTGACTTGTCTGCGCCGCGCCGGACCAAAGCGGGGGTCGCGCTGCTGGTGATCGTGCTGCAAGTGCTGCTGATCGCCGGCCTGATCCGGGCCTTCACTCCCGATTTCGCAGCCAAGGTGACTCAAACCGTACTCAACACCTTTTCGGTTACGGTCACCACTCCGCCGATGCCTCCACCGTCCCCAAAAGCGCCCGAACCTGCGGGCCGAAGCGGGGAAGAGGGCAAGAAGGCCGTCCCGCGCGAGGTTACTGCGCCGCAGGTCAGGCAGCCGATCACCAAGCTTCCGGCTCCGCGCGCTTCGAGCACCGGGGCGGCGAACGCCTCGGGTGCAGGCAGCACTGGCACTGGCACTGGTGGCGGCGGTCCGGGCAACGGCACCGGGAGCGGCAATGGCGGGGGTGGGCAAGGCGGCGGCGCGGTGACCAAAGCGGTCAAGACCGCAGGCGATATCAATTCCGCGCGCGATTACCCGATTGCGACCCGCGATCTTCGGATCGGCGACTACGTGATTATTGCGGTCACCGTCGGCCTTGACGGTCGCCCGACCGGATGCCGGATCGCCCGGCCGAGCAAGGACGCGCAGGCCAATGCGATTACGTGCCAGCTCGCCTTGACTCGCTTCCGGTTCAAGCCGGCTACCGATGCCAGTGGCAAGCCGGTCGTCTCGGCTTATGGCTGGAAGCAGTCGTGGTTTTATTGACGCGGCGCGCCCACCGTCCATAACCGCCGCAAGCATACTGATCCGGAGAATACCCCATGGCCACCACGCACCCTGTCCCGCCCGAATGGGCGAAACGCGCCTATGTCGATGCGGCTGGCTATGCTGCCAAATATGCGGCGGCGCTGGATCAGCCCGAAGCATTTTGGCGCGAAGAAAGCGCGCGGATCGACTGGATCAAGCCGTGGACCAAGCTGAGCCAATGCTCGTTCGATGAGGCGGACTTCGGGATCGAGTGGTTTGCGGACGGCACGCTCAACGTCTCGGCCAATTGCCTCGACCGGCACCTGGCGGAGCGCGGCGAGCAAGTGGCGATCATCTGGGAAGGCGACGATGCCGCCCAGCAGCGTAAGCTGACTTACCGCGAGCTGCACGGTGAAGTCTGCCGGATGGCCAATGCGCTCAAGGCCTTGGGTGCCAAACGCGGCGACCGGGTGACGATCTACCTGCCGATGATCCCCGAAGCGGCGATGGCGATGCTCGCCTGCACGCGGATTGGCGCGATCCATTCGATCGTCTTCGGGGGCTTCAGCCCAGAAGCGCTCGCGGGCCGCATCCAGGATTGCGATTCAAACCTGGTGATCACCGCTGATGCGGGGATGCGCGGCGGCAAGCTGGTGCCGCTCAAAGCCAATGTCGATGCCGCGCTGGAGCAGTGTCCGTCGGTCAATGCAGTGCTGGTGGTGCGCCATGTCGGCAACGATACCGGCTTTGTCGAAGGCCGCGACCATTGGTGGCACAATTTGCGCGATGCGGTTGCGGCGGACTGCCCGCCTGAGGAAATGGGCGCCGAAGACCCGCTGTTCATCCTCTACACCTCGGGCAGCACGGGCCAGCCAAAAGGCGTGCTGCACACCACCGGCGGCTACCTCACTTGGGCGGCGATGACGCACCACTACGTGTTCGATTACCGCCCGGGCGAGATTTACTGGTGCGCCGCCGATGTCGGCTGGGTCACCGGGCACAGCTACGTCGTCTATGGCCCGCTGGCCAACGGGGCGACCACGCTGATGTTTGAAGGCGTGCCCAATTACCCCACCCACAGCCGCTTCTGGGAGATTGTCGACCGCCACCAGGTGGAGATTTTCTACGGCGCGCCGACTGCGCTGCGGGCCTTGATGCGCGAAGGCGACGCATGGGTTACCGCAACCAGCCGCAAATCGTTGCGCCTGCTCGGCTCGGTCGGCGAGCCGATCAATCCCGAGGCGTGGGAATGGTACTGGCGGGTGGTCGGCGATGGCCGCTGCCCGATCGTCGACACCTATTGGCAGACCGAAACTGGCGCCTGCATGATGACCCCGCTGCCCGGAGCCCACGCGCTCAAACCCGGCGCGGCGAGCTTTCCGATGTTCGGCGTCGTGCCGCAGATCGTCGATGGCGAGGGCGCGGTGCTTGACGGCGCGACCGAGGGCAACTTGTGCATCACGCAAAGCTGGCCGGGGCAGATGCGCACCGTGTGGGGCGATCACGCGCGGTTCTTCCAAACCTATTTCACAACTTACAAAGGCAAGTATTTCACCGGCGACGGATGCAAACGCGACGCGGATGGATATTACTGGATCACCGGCCGGGTCGACGACGTGATCAACGTCTCGGGCCACCGCATGGGCACCGCTGAGGTCGAAAGCGCGCTAGTCTCGCACAAGGACGTGGCCGAGGCCGCAGTGGTCGGCTTCCAGCACGACATCAAAGGGCAGGGCATCTACGCCTACGTCACGCTCAACGCCGGCGAGGACCCGTCAGATGCAGTCCGCGCCGAGCTGGTCAAATGGGTCCGCAAGGAAATCGGCCCAATCGCGACCCCCGACGTAATCCACTTCGCCCCCGGCCTGCCCAAAACCCGCAGCGGCAAGATCATGCGCCGGATATTGCGCAAGATCGCCGAGGGGGATGTGTCGAACTTGGGGGATATTTCGACGCTAGCCGATCCGGGCGTAGTCGATGTCCTGCTGACGAGCGGGCGCTAGGTCAAGGCTGCCGAGTGATCCGCAGCATCGAGGTATCGTAACCCATCGCCTTGGCCCGTTCGACCAATGCTGCGAACTTGGCCGGGCCCGGGTTCTCCTCGCGCGACAGGATCCACAAATACCGGCCCGAGCCTTCGCCGATGATCGACCACGAATAATCGTCAGCATGGTCGAGCACCCAGTAATCACCGTAGAACGGGCCGAAGAAACTGATTTTGAGTTTCGCCCCGGTCGCCGTGTCGACCACTTTGGCCTTGCCCTTGGCCTGCTTGACCGAGCCATCGGGCTTGCGGCAGGTGTTGACCACTTCCACCTTGCCGTCTTCGCGCAGGGCATAGTCGGCGGTGACCCCCTCGCAGTCCTTCTGGAAGCCCTGCTCATAGCGCGCCAGTTCGTACCAATGGCCCAGATAGCGCGACAATTCGACCGGCTTGGCCGGTTGCGGGACTGCCGTGTTGCCCACAGCGTGCTTGCTCAGCAGGCTGGCGCATCCGCCCACCGCGAGCGCGGAGGCGAGCAGCACGGCGGCGGCGATTTTTGTGCGTTGTCCGGTCATGCTATCCCAATCCTTCGCTGCGGATTACGTTCCGCTTGCCACAGATACCCGCCAGCCCTTACGTGCCCCTCCATGATCGCGCAAACCATCCAGCTCGCGCTCGCCCCGGTGTTTGTATTGGTGGCGATCGGCAATATCCTCAACTTGCTGTCGAGCCGGCTGGGCCGGGTGGTGGATCGCTCGCGCCATTTGCAAGGGTTGCATATGGCGACCGAGGGCATGGAACACGATATGTTGGTGGCTGAAATTCGCATGATCGACAAGCGCATCGGCCTGATCACGCGTGCGGTATCCATGCTGGTGACCAGCGGCCTTTCAATTGGGATCACCGTTGTGGTGCTATTCGCTCAGCAACTGCTTGGGGCGGATTTGCAGCTGGTAGCGGCTCTGGCGTTCGTAGTTGCGATTTCACTGCTGATGTGGGCGCTGGTGCTGTTCATGCGCGAAACCCGCGTTTCAGCGCAGCAATTGCGGATCCCGCGCGGCTATCTCGAGCTGGACCGCGATCTTTAGGGGCTATTTGAGCAGCTTTTGCCCGTTCTTTTCGACTGCGCTGCGGATCATCGGTTCGAAAAATTTGAGCGCCATTGGCAAATCGACAATCACCGTCACCGCCGTCTCGCCAATTTCGACCATCGCGTTGACACTGCTACCCATCGCCTTGACTGCCAAATTCATGCGGTCCTGATCGGGCCAAGTCACCGCCACATCGGCCATCCCGCCGGGCATCATCCCGGCAAGGTCACCGCTACGGGCCTGAAGCCGGGCGCGGGCCTCGTCTTTGCCCAGGCTGTGCGGGATTGGTACGCGCATTAATTGGCCCCCTCTTGGCTGGCGGCATCGCCGTATTTGTATTCAAGGTAACGGGTCTTGATCGCCAGATTATCAAGCGCGCCTGCGGCCAGTTGCCGGGTGACGCTGTCGATCTCGGTGCTGATCGTCTGCAGGCCATCGAGAAACTGCTTTTCGGGAGTGGTTCCGGCGCGCGTTTCAAAGCGCAAGTGATCGGGGATCTTGCGGTAGCCATCGATCATGTCGGGCAAGTGTTCACCCACCAGCTTGCGCACTTCGGCGGCCTGCGGGCTGGCCTGATCGAGCCCGACCAGTTGCTCGCCGAGCGAATCCAGTTGCAGCCCGATCGTATCGACCAGTTTGACCGCTGGCGCAGGCAGCGCGCGGCGCTGGCTTTCAAGCCACAGTTCGGTGCGCTCGACCAGCGCCTTGACGTCCGGGCTCGCAGGGTTGAGATCGGCCCGGCTCGGCACCTTGAGCTTGGGATACTGGCCGAAGAACCACACCGCAGCGACGGTTGCGGCGGCACCGATGGCAAGGCCGGTAAAACCGATCCCGCTGATAATCCCGCCGATGATCGACAGCCCCAACCAGATCCCGACCACGGCAAAGGCGACGTTGCGCAGCTTGCGCCCGAAGTGCCCGCGCCGAATCTGGCGAGCGCCTTGCGGCATCACCCGCCGCCGCCCGCCGGCGCGCTGATCAGCGAGCGACAGGCTGGCCTGACGCAAAATCAGATCGGAATTGCGCGCGTCGTCGGCCAATTAAGCCTCCAAACTCAGCACGCTGGGGGCATCGTGCGCCAGCTTGGCCTGGTTCGAACCTTCGGCGCGCGCAATGTAGCCCCGCGATTTTTCGACTTCGGCGGTCAGCGTGGTGACGGTCTGCTTCATGCTTTCCAGCGCCTTGACCTTGAAAGTGTCGATGTTGTCCATCGTGTCGTAGATGTTCTGGAACGCGCGCTGCAGCACCTCGACCGGAATGGTCGAGCTGGCCGCCTGCTCGTGGATCTTGCCGGTCTGGTCGCGCAGCAAGGTGCTGGTCGAATCGATGATCCCGGCAGTGGTGGCGTTGAGCGCGGTGACTTGTTCGAGCACCAGCCGCTGATTGGTCATCGCCTGCGCCACGGTTACCGCTGTGCGCAGCGCCGCCACGGTGGTGGTGCTGGCGCGGTCAACACCCTTGACCAGTTCGACGTTGTTCTTCTTGACCAGGTCGAGCGCGAGGTAGCCCTGCACTGCCACTGCCATCTGGGTGAGCAGATCCTGGGTCCGCTGGCGAACATAGAACAGCGCGGTCTCGCGCACCGCCTTGGCTTTGGCCGGGTCCATCACGTCAAGATCGGCGGCCTTTTCTTCCAACTTTTCGTCCAGAGTCCGGGAAATGTGGATCATCTGCTCAAGGTTGCCCATCGCCTCCCACAGCTTGGCCCGCTCGACGTCGATCGCGGCGTTGTCCATCAACAGCTCGTCCTTGCCCGAACCGAGGTGCGTGAGGATCGACTGGATGTGGCCCTGCGCCGATTGGTACGAGTTGAAATAGCGCTTCATCCGGTTACCGAACGGGATGATGCCGAGGAACTTGCGCCCCGTGGAAAGCTTGCCGTTCTTGCCCGGATCAAGCTCTTCGACCGTGCGGCGCAGTTCGGCCAGGTTCGCGCCGACGCCCATGTCCTTGTCCATTGCGCGCACCGGGCGATCGAGGAAGCGGTTCGACATCCCAGCGGCGGCCATGATTTCCTTGCGGCCCATATTGGTGATCTGATCGACTTTCTTGCCGAATTCAGGCGAATTGGCGTCGGACGAGATCAGGTCGTTGACGAAGGCATCGACCTTGGCCGCAAGCTTCGACTTGTTGTCGTCGCTCACCGGAACCAGACCAATCGCGGATTCAGGTGCAATCACCGGCACCGGATCGGGCGGGGTCAGCGTGATTGCGGGGGCAGCAGCGGTATCGGTCAGCGTTGAGGCCATCGATCGGGTCCGTATCCTCAGTTGTCCGGCCAATGTGGGATGCCCCGCCGGTTCTGCAAGCTGTATTAACAAGATAAGACAGGAGCGGCAAGCGGTAGTGCGAGCCAGCCTTGATCCGTCTTCCCGGCCCATCGACTTCGCTCAGCATAAACTTGCGGCAAAGTGCCGGAAGGCCGGGACCCAGTCCGAACAAGGAATTAGCGGCGCTTTGCGGTTTCGTTGACAGATGGGCTGGGTTCCGGCCTTCGCCGGGATGACGATTTTGGCTTTGGAGTAGCGCGTTGAATGTTGCCACAACTGGCAGAGCGCGATAATCGATTGCCACCGGGGCGCAGCAACCTCCCGGTTAGGTTTCGGCCCAAGCGTTGCCTTTCAACAGTCTGCGGATGCGGATGGAAAGGTATTTGGCGCGATGGCTGCGGCTTCCCCAACCCCCACTTTTGCAGAGCTAGTCCGCGTTTCCGCGCGGATCGGTTGCCTCAGTTTTGGCGGGCCGGTCGGGCAGATCGCGCTGATGCACCGCGAGATTGTTGAACAGCGCCAATGGGTCAGCGAGGACCAGTATCTCCACGCGCTCAACCTGTGCCACCTGTTGCCTGGGCCTGAGGCGCAGCAGCTGGCGGTGTGGATCGGGTGGAAGCTGCATGGCGTTCGGGGCGGGCTGGCGGCGGGGCTGCTGTTCGTGATCCCCGGCGCGCTAGTGATACTGGCGCTGTCGGTGCTTTATGGGCTCGCCGCGCAGCTTGATTGGTTCGCGGCGCTGTTTCTCGGGATCAAGGCGGCGGTGCTGGCGATCGTGGTCCAGGCGCTGCTGCGGGTCGCGGGGCGGGCGCTCAATACGGCGTTCAAGCGGTGGATTGCAGTGCTGGCCTTTGCCGGGCTGTTCGTGCTGGCGCTGCCGTTTCCGCTGGTGGTGCTGGGCGCAGGCCTCGCCGGGGCGATAGTCGCAGCGCTGCGGCCTGACTGGCTGGCATTGAAGCCCGCCGGGCCGCCGCCCGAATTCGGCCCGCGGCCGTGGCGCACCAGCCTTGGCGCGGTGGTGATCGGCGGCTTGCTCTGGGCGGCGCCGATGTTCGCGGTGTGGCTGACGCTTGGGCCGGACCACGTGCTGTGGCAGATCGGGGTGTTCTTCTCCAAGCTCGCGGTCGTGACCTTCGGCGGGGCCTATGCGGTGCTAGCCTATATGGCGCAGCAAGCGGTAACGGGGTTTGGCTGGCTCAGCGCGGGGGAGATGGCTGACGGGTTGGGGCTGGCGGAGACCACGCCGGGGCCGCTGATCATGGTCACGCAATTCGTTGGATATCTCGCCGCGCTGCGCAGCCCCGGAACGCTCTCGCCCTTGGTTGCCGGACTGCTCGGCGCGGGGCTGACCACCTGGGTCACCTTCGTGCCGTGCTTCATCTGGATCTTCGCGCTCGCCCCATGGATGGAGCGGCTTGAGCACGCCAAGCGGCTCAAGGGCGGGCTCGCCGCGATTACCGCTGCGGTGGTGGGCGTGATCGCCAACCTCTCGCTGTGGTTCGCGCTCCACGTGCTGTTCCGCGCGAGCGACAAGATCGGGCTGGGCGAATGGCAGATTGAACTACCGCGATTGGAGAGCTTCGACTGGCGCGCCGCGTTGCTGGCAACGCTTAGCGCAGTGCTCATCTTCCGCGCCCGGTGGAGCATATTCCGCGTGCTGGGCGTGGCCGCACTTGGCGGGCTGATGTTGGGGCAGCTTGGCTAAAACTATCCGTCACTCCGGCCTGCGCCGGGATGACGAGTTGTTCAAGCCGCCAGCTTGAACGGCTCGATCTCGCCCGAGAGGTACAGCTTCTTGGCCTTGGCGCGGCTGAGTTTGCCCGAGCTGGTGCGCGGCAGCGTGCGCGGCGGGACCAGTTCGATCACGCAGTTCATGCCCGTGATCGAGCGGACCTTGTCGCGGATCTCGTTGTGCAGCTTGATCCGTTCCTCGGGATCGGAGACGCGGCAGTGGACCAGCACCGCAGGGACTTCTTCGCCGGATTCGGTCTCGACCGAGAACGCCGCGATGTCGCCCTGGTGGAAGCCGGGCAGCTGCTCGACCGCCCATTCGATATCCTGCGGCCAGTGGTTCTTGCCATTGATGATGATCATGTCCTTGGCCCGGCCGACGATAAACAGGTAGCCATCGACCAGATAGCCCATATCACCGGTATCGAGCCAGACTCCCCCGTCTTCACTTGGGACAAGGCATTCGGCGGTCGATGCCGGGTCGCGGAAGTACGAATGCATCACGCTGGGGCCTTTGCACCAGACCTTGCCGATGTGGTGATCGGGCATCGCCGCGCCCTTTTCGCCGCGCACTTCGAGGGCCATGTCCTTGACCGCTTTGCCGCAGTTGACGATCGCGCGATAACGCGCCGGGCGGGATAAATCGCGCGGGGTGCCCGACAAGCGCTCTTCCTCGACCAGTTCGACTCGAATGCCTTCGCCCGGCGGCATGATCGTTACCGCCAGCGTGGCTTCGGCCAGGCCGTAGCTCGGCAGGAAAGCGCTCGCCTTGAACCCGGCTCCGGCAAAGGCGTTGACGAAGCCCTGCATCACGTCGGGGCGGATCATGTCAGCGCCGTTGCCCGCCACTCGCCAGCGCGACAAGTCGAAGCGGTCGGCAACATTGCTCTGGCTGGAAATGCGGCGCGCGCAAATGTCATAGCCGAAGGTCGGCGAATAGCTCAGCGTGGTGCCCGGATTGCGGCTGATCATGTCGAGCCAGGCAAGCGGACGCCGCGCGAAATCTTCGGTCTTGAGGTAATCGGCGGAGACCTGGTTGGCGATCGGCGAGAGGAAGCAGCCGACCAGTCCCATGTCGTGATACCACGGCAGCCACGAAACGCAGCGGTCCTCGCCGCCCACTTCCATGCCTTCGCCGTGGCCCGCCAGATTGTTAAGCAGCGAGGCGTGCGTAACCGCAACCCCATGCGGAAAGCGGGTCGAGCCGCTCGAATATTGCAAATAGCAGATGTCGCCGGTCTGCGCGGCGGCCAGCGCCACTTCAGGTGCGTCGTCCTGCGCGAATGTCTCCCAATCAATCCCCTCACAGCCCTGCCGGGCAGCAGCGGCTCCGGCCATTTCGGCGATTTCAGCGGGGTAGAACAGCACCTTGGGGTCGCTCGACTGGAGCTGCACCGTCAGCTGGTCGATATAGCTGTCCTTGCCGCCAAAGCTGGTCGGCAGCGGCAGCGGGACCGGCCAAGCCCCGGCATAGATGCAGCCGCAGAACAGCGCGGCGAATTCGGGGCCGGTTTCGGCGACCAGCGCGATCCGGTCGTCCTTTTTAACGCCGTGCGCGATCAGGCGGCGCGCGGCGACCAGCGCTTCTTCACGCAGCTCGCTGAACGGATAGGGGCGCACCAGATTGCCGCGCGGATCGTGGAAATTGAGCCCACGCTTGCCCGTTGCGGCATAGTCGAGCGCTTCGCCGAATGTGGCAAAGTCAGACAGCCGGCGCGGCAAATCGTCATGGTTAGGCGTGGCAACCAGCGCCGCATTGGTGCCTGAGGGAGCGGCGTCGATCACTAACGTGGCGGCGTCGGACATTGTCAAAACCCGTTTCTTTACAATGCTCAGGTCCAGATCGGTTGAACCTAAGCATCCCGAAGCGTTCACAGACCCCGGATGGAATCTGCACTGGGCTATTCCATTTGCCCGGGACTATGGCACGAATAAGGCCATGGTAACCAAACCTCGCACCTATGAGCGCAAGGAAAAGCGCGCCCCCAAGCCGCTCGACGCGCGGCGGCTTGACGATTTGGCGCTGCATTATGTCGCGCGGTTTGCCACCAGCGCGGCCAAATTGGAGGATTACCTACGACGCAAGGTGCGTGAACGCGGGTGGGAAGGGGAGGATGGCCCCGACCTGGCAATGCTCACGCAAAAGTTTGTCGCAGCCGGTTACATCGATGATGAAGCGTACGCCCGCGCCAAAAGCGGGGCCTTGCTGCGCCGGGGCTTTGGCAACCGGCGGATCGGCCAGGCGCTAAGCGCGGCGGGGATTGCCGAAGAGATTCGCGCCGAGGTGCGCGCAGGCGAAGTGGCAGAACGCCGCGCCGCGCTGGCCTTGGCACGCAAACGCCGGTTCGGGCCGTTTGGCAGCGCCGAACTTGACCGCCCCGCGCGCGACAAGCAGATCGCGGCGATGCTGCGCGCCGGTCACTCGTTCGAGACCGCGCGATCGCTGGTCAATGCTCCCGACGAGCAGGCGGCGCGGGACTGGGCCGGCTCAGATGAAGGAGACGATGAATGAACCGCAACGCAATGTACTTCGCGTTGGCGCTTCTTGCCAGCCTGCCCGGTTGCAAGGGGCAGGCGGGAGGACCCGGCGCGGCGCAAGTCGTCCACGGCGAATCGGGGCTCGCAGTGATCCCGCTGACCATCACGCACGCCGGGCAGCAGCACCGCTTCAAGGTCGAACTCGCCAAGAGCGCCTTTGAGCAAGGCAAAGGGCTGATGTTTCGCACGAAGCTTGGTCCAGATGAGGGGATGTTGTTTCCCATGGAACCCCCGCGCCCCGCCAGCTTCTGGATGCGCAACACCGTCATCCCGCTCGATCTGCTGTTTATCGCGCCCGGTGGCCGGATTGCCAATATTGCTGCCAATGCCAAGCCTTATGATGAGAGCCAGATCAAGTCGCTCGGTCCGGTCGGGGCAGTGCTCGAACTTCCGGGCGGCCGTGCGGCAGCGTTGGGTATTGTGGCGGGAGACACGGTCAGTTGGTAGCGGGCCACTTGCGCTGAGCAGGGGTTAGGCGCTAACGCGCTGGCCATGGGAATCCTCGGCAAAATCTTCACCTGGTGGGACGGCGCGACCATCGGCACCTTGCTCAACTCGGCGATGACCGGCGAGAAGGTCGGCTCGGACGTGACCGGCAACACCTATTTCCGTGCGAAAAAGCCCTACGGCAAAAGCCATCCGTTCGCCGGGCGTGAGCGGCGCTGGGTAATCTACGCCGGGGCTAACGATGCCAGCAACGTGCCGGCCGAATGGCACGGCTGGCTGCACGGCGCCTTCGCTAATGGCGAAGTGCCCGAAAGCAACTTGCCGGCACCGCGCATCTGGGAGGTTGACTATACCCCCAATGCGACCGGGACCGGCGCGGCTTACCGCCCCGCCGGTGCGCTCGAACGCGGCGGCAAGCGGGCTGCGGCTACCGGGGATTACGAGCCATGGACGCCGGACGCCTGAGCCCGATGCGAGCCGCGCATTTGTTTGGGCTGGCTGCGTCGTTGGCCGCGTTGTCGGCCTGCAACCGCGGCTCGGATGATGCCGCCGAAGCGGTCGCCACCGAAGTGCCCAAGTCGTTCAACGCCTCGGTTGCAAATGCGCCAGTGGTCGAAAGTGAATACGGCACCCCGGTCAAGGACCGGGTCGCCACGCTGGGCTTGCTCAACAAGCGCAACAATTTGTCGCAGGACGTGGTGCTCAAGGTTGGCGAGGCCAAGCGGATCGGCAACGTGATCGTCAAACTGGCGACTTGTGAGCGTTCACTGCCGTGGGAAACCCCGCCCGAAACCGGGGCTTTCGTTCAAGTCTTCGTTGAGGAGCGTGAGCGTGCCGACCAGCCGCTCAATTGGCACAAGGTCTTTTCGGGCTGGCTGTTCAAGAATTCACCCGCGCTGAGCGTGGTCCAGCACCCGATTTACGATGTGTGGGTCAAGGACTGCGCGATGAAGTTCCCGGGCGAGGAAGACAGTCCGGCGGCTGCGGCATCGCCAAGCAGCGCGGCAAAGCCAGCCGCCAAGCCCAGCCCCGCGCCATCTCCATCGGCCGCCGCGCCAGGCCGCTGAGCCGCGCGCAGCCGCTCAAGGTATTCGGTCTGGCTGATCTCTGCTGCGCCCAGCGAAGCAAGATGCCCGGTCATGAACTGGCAATCGAGCAATTCGCACCCTGCCCGGCGCAGCGCCGAAACCAGCCACGCCAGCGCCACCTTGGAGCCCTCGCTCGCCCGGCTGAACATCGATTCGCCGCAAAACACCCGGTCGAAGCCCACGCCGTAGAGCCCGCCCAGCAGCGCTCCATCTTGCCAGCACTCGATCGAATGCGCCTGACCCGCCTCGTGCATTGCGATGTAGCTGCGCGCGATCCGGCTGCTGATCCAGGTCTCGCCCGTATCGCGGCGCGGGTCGGCGCAGGCCTCGATCACTGCGGCAAAAGCCTGGTTGCAGGTCACCGCGAAGGTCCCCCGCCGCAACACTTTGGCCAGCGAATGCGAGCAGTGGAAGCCGTTCAACGGCAACACCGCGCGCCGCTGCGGCTCGACCCAGAATATCTCCGGATCGTCGCGCGCGTCGGCCATCGGGAAAATGCCGCTGCGATAGGCCAGCAGCAGCAGTGCAGGATCGATCGGGGGAGGGGTAGCGGGAGCGTGCATCGCGATTCTTCATATGGACCTATGCAGATCGCTTGTCATGATGCAGTCTTGTGGATAGAGGCACCCCCGCCTGCAGGAGCGTAGCTCAGTTGGTAGAGCATCGGTCTCCAAAACCGAGGGCCGTGGGTTCGAGTCCCCCCGCTCCTGCCAGGCAATCCACCCAAAATGTGACGCACGATGACGGCTGACCTTCCAGAATCTCAGCCGCCCGCCCTGATCGCGCGGCTGCGCGCGTTTTTGCTGGGTGAGCCCGCGCCGCGCGAGGGGCTGTGGCTCGGACTGTTTTTCACAGCTCTGTGCATCCTCCCGTTTCTGATGACTCCGTACCCGCAGATGGTCGATTATCCGGCCCATCTGGCGCGCTTCCACGTGATGCTGACGCGCGACCAAAGCCCGTTCCTGCAGCAGTTTTACGGGTTCGAATGGCACTGGATGGGCAACCTTGGCGCGGACATTCTGATCCGGCCATTGTCGCACATTATGCGGCTGGAGACGGCCGGATGGCTGATCGCGGCGTCAATCCCGCCGCTGACCGCGCTGGGGATCATGGCGGTGCAATGGACTTTGCGGGGCCGCATCGGCCTCGCCTCGATGCTCGCCTTCGCCTTCGTCTGGTCGCCCTCGATGCTGCTCGGGTTCCTCAATTTCGGGCTGGCGCAGGCGATGGCGCTGTTCGCCTTTGCGCTGTGGGTGCGGCTGGAGGGCAAGAGCTGGCGTGCTCCGCTGTTTATCCCGATCGGACTGCTGGTGTGGCTGGCGCACGTTTCGGGCTGGGGGATTCTCGGGCTGATGGTGTTCGGCTACGAATGGCACAAGGACCGGTCGTGGCGGGCGTTTGTTGCGCCGTGGCCGCTGTTCTTCCCGCTGCTCGCGCTGGTCGCAGGCGGCAGCGTGGGCAAGCCGCCAAGCTATGGCCCGCGCCCCGAAATCTACAAATGGGCAATCTGGAAGCAGGCGATGCGCGGTACGTTGCAATGGTTCGACTACGCCAATGCGCTGATTATCTGCGGCATGCTGGCCGTGTCGATCGCATTGCGTCGCTGGGATTGGCGGCTCGGCTGGGCGGCCTTGCTGATGCTCGCCGCTTCGCTGGTGATGCCGCGGCATATCTTCGGCGGTGATCTGGTCGACGCGCGGATGATCTCGGCCGGGCTGATGGTCGGCGCGCTGTCGCTCGCGTGGAAAGCGCCGCGCTGGGTAGTGATGGCTGCAACGCTGCTGTTCATCGGGCGGCTCGGCTATACGGCGATGGACTGGCGGCGCGACAGCCGCGAGACGGTGGAGATGCTCAGCGCGCTCGACGGTCTCCCGAAGGGCGCCAGAATCGCCAGCTACATGGTGACCGAGCGCAACGAGTGGGGCTTCAACAGTCAAGAGCACATCTGCGGCTATGCGGTCGTTCGGCTCGATGCGATGATCAACTGCAACTTTGCGCTGCCCGGCATCCACATGCTGACGATCAAGGAAGACAGCGCCTATTTCCGCGACCCATTCCACCGGCTCAACCACCGCGCCGGCAAGCCGATCGATACCTATTATTACGAGCCTGCGCTGCATGCCGACTGGTTCTGGTACATGGCACAGGAAGACCCGGTGCGGCTGCCGTACGGCTTCGTCCAGGTGCGGCGCGGGCATCACTGGATCCTGGCGCGGCGGGTGATCCCGGCGGACGAGCTGTAGATGAGCGGGCGGTTAGAAGCAGACCTGCCCCCCAACCCGTTCGTCCCGAGCGAAGTAAGTTGGGAAAGCCATCGCAAGAACAACACCAACAACCCCTGTCTTGCAAATCGCCGCCCGCATAGCTAAGTGCCGCGGTGTCTTCCGACACAAGGAGAATCAGTCGCCCCTCCGGCTCAGCTGCCTGGCAGCCGCCGGGCGGCGCTATCCCCTTGGCGCAAGACACGAGGAATTTGGCTCAAGCAAGCGAGTGACAGGCCCATGGCGAAGTTCAACCCCGGCGAATTTGTCCGGCAGGTTCAGGCAGAAGGCAAGAAGGTCGTCTGGCCCTCGCGGCAGGAGACCACGACGACTGCGATCTTCGTTGGCATCATGATGGCTGTGCTGGCGCTGTTCTTCCTCGGTATCGATACGATCTTCGGCAAGATCGTGCAGTTCCTCCTCTCGCTGGCCTGACGGTCAGGCGGGGCAAGCTAGAGATACGTCACATATGGCTCGCTGGTATATCATCCACGCTTATTCGGGATTTGAAGGCAAGGTCCGGGATTCGATCCTGTCCGAAGCCACACGCATGGGGCTCGAAGCCCTGGTCGAAGCGGTCGAGGTTCCGTCCGAGATGATCACGGAGGTCAAGCGCGGCAAGAAGGTTCAGACCGAACGCAAGACCATGCCTGGCTATGTGCTGGCCAAGTTGGGGCTCAACGACGATGTCTACCACCTCGTCAAGAACACCCCCAAGGTCACCGGCTTCCTTGGCCCCAACGGCAAACCGCAGCCGATCACCGACCGTGAGGCCGCGCGCTATTTCGGCGCGCGCGATGCCGCTGCGGCCGAGCCCAAGAAGCACGTCAGCGTGGATTACGAGATTGGCGATGCGGTCAAGGTCCTCGACGGCCCGTTCAACACCTTCACCGGCACCGTCGAAGAACTCGATTTCGACAAAAACCGCGTCAAGGTTTCGGTTTCGATCTTCGGGCGGGCAACCCCGGTCGAACTTGATTTCGAGCATGTCGAACTGATCAAGTAAGCGCTGCCGACCACTATTTTCCTACAGCATCGCAACCTGTCATAGCGCTCCGGGGCCGGATCCCCGGGGCAGCGGGGTTGCGGTGTCGAAAAAGTGCCGGGGGCGCTCAGCCCACAATTGTTTCGGTGTGATCTTGGTGTGATCTTTCGCGCAAGTCTTGGCGTCTATTTACCGGGTGGGAACCAATGCACTCTATAGCCAACAACGATGAGCGAGGATCACCTTCCAGCAGCGCATGGTAGCGCCGACCGGCTTGGCCAGCTTGACGCACTGCGCGGGCTGGCGGCTTGCGCCGTTGCGTTTCTGTACCATCCGCAGGCCCTGTTCACGCCTGCTGCGCTCGCGGATGCTGGGCCCGTGCTCGGTTGGTTCCACCGCTTCGGCTGGACCCTGGTCGATTTGTTTTTCGTGCTCTCAGGCTATCTGTTTGCGCACGTCTATCGCGGCGGCACCGCGCTTCAGGCGGCAGGTACCGTAAAGCGGTTCGCCACAGCGCGGCTGGCGCGGCTTTATCCGCTCCATCTGGTCATGCTGCTGATCTGCGCCGTGCTGTTTTTCAGCCAGCGCGAAAACACCCCGCTGGCTTTCGCGGCGCATCTGTTCATGGTGCAGGACTTCGCTCCGTCGCCGGGGCAGACCTTCGACGGCCCAGCCTGGTCGATCAGCGTCGAATGCGTGTGTTATGCGCTGTTCGTGCTGGGTGCCACGGCGGGACCAGCCGCGCTGCGGCGGTTGACCGTGGCGCTCGCAGCCGGGGCACTTGCGTTGCTGGCTTGGCGCGGATTGCCGGGCGGACCGTGGGACGGCGATGACCTGCTGCGCGGACTGGCGGGCTTTTTCGTGGGACAACTGATATGGCGCGGACGCGATCACTTGGTCCGCGTGCCATCTGCGGTGCTGGCTTTGGCGATGGTAGCCGGACTGGTGCTCGCCGAAGGGCCGTGGAGCGCGATCCCGCCGCTCACGCTGCTAACCTGGCCCGCCGCACTGCTGCTGGCGATGCGGATCAAGGGCTTGGCCAGCGCGCCGCTGCTCTGGCTCGGCACCCGCAGCTACGCGATCTACCTCATCCACCAGCCGGTTATCGCTTTGGTGCGCAAGAGCTTTGGAGTGATCGGTGGCGGCACAATAATAATCGTGGCAGTTCACCTGGCGTTGATCGCGGTTGTGCTGGCGCTGTCCGATCTCGCGCTGCGGATGATCGAGCGTCCAGCGCAGCGCGCGATCCTGGCCTGGAGCCAGCGTCGCCAGCTTACCATCGCAGCCGCCTGAACGCTTACCGCTTGCGTTTGCCGGCACCCTTACGCAGCGCGGCAAGGTCAGCCTCCAGCGCGGCTTCGTGCGCCAGCGCGGCCAGTTCCTGATCGAGCGAACCTGATTTGCTGGCGGCGTAATCGATCCGCTTTTCAAGGCTGGCAAAGCGATCCATCAGCGCGCCGGTCTTGTCGGGCGGCCGCCTCGCGGCGTCTTTGGCCGGGCCGGTTTCGGACAGTACCTTCAACAGCCGCACCTTGGTTTCGCCGTGCTTGGCTTCCAGCTCGCTGACGTTGGCGCGCAGCCCGGCTGCTTCGGTTTGTGCTGCGCTGGCGGCCTCGCGCTGCGCTTGGGCCGCATCGCGCGCTGCGTTGCGCTCGGCCAGGGCTCCGCGCGCAAGGTCTTCACGGCCGCGCGACATGGCGAGCTTGGCCTTGTCAGCCCAGGTCTGTGCTGCTGCATCGAACCGCTCGGAATCGAGCGTGAACTTGCCCGCGCTGCGCTCCAGCCCGGCGGCGTCGCGGGTCAGCGCGATCACTGCTTCCTCAAGTTCCGCCATCAGCAATTTAAGCATCTTGGCTGGATTGGCCGCCTTGTCGATCAAGCTGCTCAAGTTGCTTGACGCCAGTTCTTTGGCGCGGATGGCGAGTTCGAACATCGGTTGGCCCCCGGCGGCAGCATTGCCGTTCCGGCGCTATCCTATGGCGCTTAAGAATTTGCGCAATCCGGATTGCCGCCGTTTGCGCTTCACATTTGCGCTTTGACCCCCTAAGGGCCGGCGCTTGTTGCAGGCGTGCTTGCAGCGATTCCCGCGGGAGGCTGACGCAAGTCGGTTGTTTGACCGCTTACTCTGCGGCCTTTGCTGAACCACGCAAAGCGCCAACAGGACGAAAGGAGGCCCGGTCGTGGCCAAGAAGATTACAGGTTTTATCAAGTTGCAGGTGCCCGCGGGCAAGGCAACCCCATCCCCGCCAATCGGTCCGGCGCTGGGTCAGCGCGGCGTCAACATCATGGAATTCTGCAAGGCGTTCAACGCCGCCACGCAGGACCTTGAAACCAGCATGCCGATCCCGACCATCATCACGGTTTTCGCGGATCGCAGCTTCACTTTCGTGACCAAGACGCCGCCGGCATCGTTTCTGATCAAGAAGGCAGCAGGCCTCAAATCGGGTTCGAAGGAGCCGGGCAAGGTTTCGGGCGGCACGATTACCCGCGCGCAGTTGACTGAAATTGCGCAGACCAAGTTTGCCGATCTTTCGGCCAACTCGATCGAACAAGCGACCAAGATCATCGAGGGCTCGGCCCGTTCGATGGGTCTCACCGTGGTGGAGGGCTAAGCACATGGCACAGTCAAAGAAAGCCAAGATGCTCGGCGACAAGCTGGGTGAAAACCAGAAGCTCTATGGCGTGGCTGATGCAATTCAGCTGCTCAAAGACCTCAAGACCACCAAGTTCGACGAGGGCTTTGAAATCGCGCTGAACCTGGGCGTCGATCCGCGCCACGCTGACCAGATGGTCCGCGGCATGGTCGTGCTGCCTTCGGGCACTGGCAAGGACGTGAAGGTTGCAGTGTTCGCCCGCGGTGAAAACGCCGAAAAGGCGCTCGCTGCCGGGGCCGACAAGGTTGGCGCCGAAGACCTGCTCGAAGACATGCAGGCCGGTAACCTCGATTATGGCCGCGTAATCGCCACGCCGGACATGATGGGTGTGGTCGGCCGTCTGGGCAAGGTGCTCGGTCCCAAGGGCCTGATGCCAAACCCCAAGCTGGGCACGGTTACGCCAAACGTCGCCGAAGCGGTCAAGGCAGCCAAAGGCGGCCAGATCGAATTCCGCGTCGAAAAGGCCGGGATCATCCACGGCGGGATCGGCAAGCTGTCATTCTCGAACGACCAGCTCAAAGCCAACTTCGACGCGTTCCTTGATGCGATCGTCAAGGCCAAGCCGGCCGGCGCCAAGGGTAAGTACTTGCAGAAGGTATCGGTCAGCTCGTCGATGGGCCCCGGTCTGAAGATCGACGTGGCGGCCATCCAGGGCGCTTAAGCGGCGGGTTTCGCATAGCAAAAGGGCCGGGGAAGCAGATGCTTTCCCGGCCCTTTTTGTTGGTGCATGTCGATCTATCCGGGTTTGGCAGGTCTCCATCTGTAACCATCTTGGCAAGATGTGCGAACTCAAGGCGATGATCGACTGTTCTGGTCGGCTATACGAGAGAGCGTGCAATGCCCTACCGACTAACCGTCGCAATGATCCTGCTTGCTGGCAGTGCGGCTGCAATCTTCACTACCTTTGACAAATCCGATGCCAGAGCGCCGCGCCCGGCCGCTATCGTGACCGCCGCTTCCCGTCCGGTCGTCATCGAACTCTACCAGAGCCAAGGTTGTTCCTCATGCCCGCCGGCCAATGCGGACCTAAATGCCATCGCCGCTCGCGATAATGTTTTGGCGCTCTCTTTTGCGGTAACCTATTGGGACCGTCTTGGCTGGAAAGACACGTTCGGCTCACCGCGCTATACTGCCAGGCAGCAGGACTATGCACATGCCGGAAAAGTCGAGGTCGCGACGCCAGAATTCATAATCGACGGCACATTTGCCGTTCTGGGCAGCAATCGCCCCGCGATCGAGGCGGCGATCATCAAAGCCCGCGCTGTCGCAGCTGGTCCGGCGATTTCGAAGACCTCCACAGGCATCCGTGTCGATGAAGCTGCAACGGCATCTCCAGCTGCCGTTTGGCTCGTTCGCTACGATCCCCAAACCCGCGAAGTGCCAATTCGCGCTGGCGATAACGGCGGGCGAACACTGCCACATCGTAATATCGTGCGTGAGCTGGTGAGACTTGGCGACTGGGATGGTCATGCTTCGTCGTTCGCGCTGCCACCAGCTCATGAGGGTGGCCTCATGACTGCAGTATTAGTCCAGAGCGGCCGCGGCGGCGCGATTGTGTCGGCACGCAAGCTCTGATTTTTACATGCCGACGGTGCCGCGGCTCAAGTTCTGCAATTGGCGCCACCGATGATCAACGTAACAAGGAGACTGCCAATGCGTAACTTCACCCTATTAGTCATGTCAGCCTTAACACTGGCTACGACTGCGCCTGCCTCCGCTCAAAAAGGTATGATGAAGGATGAAATGCATCCGGCTGCGATGACGCATGCGACGGCTGCTGATACCCGCCGCATGAAAAGCTGCAATGCAATGTCGCACAAACAGATGATGCGCAGTGCCACCTGCCGACGGTTGGCGAAAATGCATCCTGAAATGATGCATCATGGCAGCACGATGCAGCCCGCCGCACCGATGGCCAACGATTATAAGATGTAACCTGATCGGAACGCGAGGGCGGGGCGGCGAGCGCGGCTCGCCCTCCCGCCAGCGTAATCAGGCCGCCGCCCGATCGAACAGCTCGATCGAAGCCTCGGGCAGCGCAATCCCGGCTTCGTTGCCGTTGATCCACACGAGTTGCCCGGTCATCGAGGGGAAGCCTTCAAAGGCGAGGTCGATGTTGTCGCCGATCTCGGCTTGGTCGGGCGCACCGTTGATCTTGATCCCGCTGGGCGACACGTTGAGCACGCAAACGTTCTCGCCGCCGATGGCGAGCGCGGTGCCTTCGGGGATAGCATCGGCATAGCGGCGTTCGGCACGGTGATCGACGTTGCGGGTGACCGCGCGGCTGATTCGCCCGGACATGCCGAGCCCCGAGGGCCGCTTGCGGCGCTGGAGCGGCGATTGGTCGATGGCGGCGATCCCGGCGACGATCTGTTCGCGGCGCGACAGCAGCGGGTCATGGCTGCCTAGCGGATGATCAAGCGCAGCGGCGGCATGGCTGCCCGGGGGGGGCATGAAGCGTGCGGCTACCGCCGGGTGCAGCGCAGTATCAAAGGCGATCCCGGCCAGGCTCCCGGCCTCCCACATGCGTGTCCCGGCAATGGTTTCCAGCCCGGGTAGTTTGATCCACACCTGCGCGTTGCCCTGGCCGACGATCAACCCGTCGATCCGGCAGCCCAACGCCGAGAAATCGACCAGCCGCGCATCGATCGCGCTGCGGCCGCGTTCGCGCAGCGCCACCGCCATGCCGATCGGCGCGCGGCCTTGCCGGCGGCGTTCGACAAATTCGCTCTTGCGCTGAAAACTTACAGTCATGTCATGCCCCTAAAATTCAACCGGCTTCTGCCGGGTTCAAGCGCGACCTTGTTGGACAGAACCTCTGCCAGCAGCGCGCGATACGGCAAGCGCCGCACAGCGCCTGTCTCGCATTGGGATTAATGGGGGTGGTTAAGTTAAAGTTACCCGCGCTCGCAGACGCTGGGCGTTGGTGGCGAATTAGTTCAGATTTTCAGAAGTATAGCATTCCAGCACATAAGCCAGCGGACGACCGTCGGGCAACCGCAGCAGCGCGCGGTGCGCCGAAATGGTGTTGGCCGGGCAGCCGCGCGGGGGCCTGGACAGCACTTCGAGCGGTTCGCGGCGGTAGTTCAGCGGCGCAGCAATCCGCCCGAACGGAACCTGCGTCGCGGCCAGCGCCGCGTTCATTTCGGCAGTCAGCCGGGCCGGCACATACCAGTTATGCGCGACCGACAGCACGCGCGCTCCGCAGGTCAGTTCGACATGGCGATAACTGAGCGGTTCCCTCAGCCCTACTCCGAGCAGGCGGCGCAGGCCCTTGGGCGGCTTGGCCGGTGAGCCAGTTATCGGGCGCGCCATGATCAGCGCGGGGTCCGCAATCCCGCGCGCTTGACACCAGCTGCGCAAAGCCTCGGTCGCGCTGTCGTGCGCCGCGAGCGTTGCTTCGAACGCCGCGATCTGCGATGACTGGGCGGGCGCGGTGGCGGCGAACGCGATGGCGATCATGGCAATGGCAACTTTCGCAATGCGTTCAAATCCCACCCGGGACAGCCTCACGGCCGAGCGCGCGCAAGCCAGTGATCAAGGCTTCGCAGCATTCGCCGAGCTGCACCGCTTCAACCGAGCGAACCACGAAATTTGCCCCGACCCGGCCTTCGCGGAAGAACGGATAGCTGCCGATCACGCAGCCTTCGTGAGTGCGCTCGGTCTCGCGCAGCAAGTCCGCCACTTCGCTTTCGGCGGCCCAACTGCCGACAGTCTGGCTCAGCAGTAGCAGGCCGCCTTCAAGCTCGCCGGTCAGCGCATCGAGCATGCCAGCGGTGATCGAGGGTACTCCGGCCATCAGGAACACGTTGCCGATCTGGATGCCGGGCGCCCCGGACATGCGGTTGGGAATCAGTTCAGCGCCAGCGGGGACCCGCGCCATGCGCAGCCGTGCATCGTTAAGCCCGCCACGGGTTTCGTAATAGCGTTCGAGGATCGCGCGGGCTTCGGGGTGGATCGTCACCTCGACGCCGAGCGCCTCGGCCACTGCGTCGACGGTGATGTCATCATGCGTCGGGCCGATCCCGCCGGTGGTGAACAGGTAATCGTTGCGCGCGCGTAGGGCGTTGACTGCCTCGACGATCGCGGCGGTATCATCGGCCACGACGCGCACTTCGGCGAGCCGGATGCCTTGCACCCCCAGCCAGCTCGCGACCTGCGCGATGTTCTTGTCCTGCGTGCGGCCCGAGAGAATCTCGTCGCCAATCACCAGCAGCGCGGCTTTCCAGATGCGGGGGGATATGGTCATGTCTGGACGCTTAAGACCGCGCGTGGCCTTCGACAAGCTCAGGCTGAGCGGAACTTGGTGCTTCACCCATTTGCCCACATCCGCTCAGGCTGAGCTTGTCGAAGCCCACGCGCAAAGCACGCCGTTCAGCCCCCGACCAGTTCCCTTGCCCGGGTAAATTCCAACACCCCGTCATCGATCGGGGCTTGGCGCATATCGACCCGGTCTTTGCGGTATTCCTGATTAAGCCGCCACGGCAGCACCGCCGCGTTTTTGGGCATCTGGGCTTTGCCGCGCTGGATATAGCCTGAGGAGAAATCGAAAATGTCGTCGATCTCGGGCTCGGCTCCGCTGGCCATCGCCGGGGTCGCCGCAACCGCGCCGTAAGCGTCCATCTGGCGGAGCAGCCGGGTGATGTACTGCGCGACGATATCGACCCGCAGCGTCCAGCTGGCGTTGAGATAGCCGAACACGCCCGCCAGGTTCGGGACGTTCGAGAACATGCAGTTGCGGTAAAAATAGTGCTGGCTGAAATCGACCGGCTGGCCGTCCACGCTCATGGCGATCTTGCCGGCAAAGCTCATCGTCAGGCCGGTGGCGGTGACGATGATGTCAGCTTCGAGGTGCTTGCCCGATTCGAGCTTTATCCCGGTTGCATCGAAGCTTTCGATCCGGTCGGTAACCACAGCGGCCTTCCCGGCCTTGATCGCCTGGAAGAAATCAGCATCGGGGACCAGGCACAGCCGCTGGTCCCACGGGTTGTACGGCGGGGTAAAGGCCTGCTCGTCATAGTGCTCGCCCAGATGCGTGCGCACCTGCGTGGTCAAGAATTCCTTGGCTTTTTCAGGCTGACTGCGCGCGCGTTTGAACATCAGATCGCCCAGGAAAATGTTCTTGGCGCGGGTCAGCCGATAAGCGAGCCCTTCGGGCAGCACTTTGCGCAGGGCGTTGGCGAAGGCGTCCTTGGACGGGCGGCTGGCCATCCAGGTCGGGGTGCGCTGGAGCATGGTGACATGTTCGGCGCCGTTTTGAGCCATCGCCGGGACGATCGTGACCGCCGTAGCGCCCGAACCGATCACGACGACCTTTTTGCCCGCATAGTCGAGGTCCTTGGGCCAGAACTGCGGGTGAAGCACCTGGCCCTTGAACATGTCGCGCCCGGCGAAACCAGCGTCATAGGGGGTGTCATAATCGTAGTAGCCCGAACCCAGGAAAAGAAAGCGCCCACGCTGCAATTGTGTAGTGCCGTCGCTACGTTCGGTGGTCACTGACCAGCATGCGGTCTTGCTGTCCCATTCGGCTGACACGACCTTGCGGCCGAAGTGCATGTCCTTGTTCAGGTCATACTTGGCGGTAATCATGTTCAGATACTCGAGAATCGACGGGCCGTCGGCGATCGCCTTTTCGTGCGTCCACGGTTCGAACGAGAAGCCCAGCGTGTGCATGTCGCTGTCCGAGCGAATGCCGGGATAGCGAAACAGATCCCAAGTCCCGCCGAGATTATCGCGCCGTTCCAGCACCGCGACGGTCTTGCCCGGGCAATCACGCTTCATGTGCACCGCCATGCCGATCCCGGAGATTCCCGCTCCGATAATGATCATGTCGATAATTGGGGCGGGTGAGGTGGCCATGTTCATGCGCTATGCTCCCGGGTCGCTGACACTCCGGTCAGCGTTAACCGCACGCTTAACAAATCTTGTGCCTTATTGCCAGTCCCGCGCCACTTTGCCACACCGGGTTCATGTCGATCATCGCAGCACGCCGTTATGCTAACGGAAAACCAAAAAAAGAGCCGCTCGTCATCGACGGGGCGGAGCACGTGCTGCCCAGCGGCACGCAGTTCGACTGGGTCGGGCTGAGCGATCCGACCGCCCAGGAGATGGAGTTGGTGCGCATCCAATTCGGCCTCCACCCACTGGCGATCGAGGATGCGCTCAATCCCAACCAGATCCCCAAGATCGAAATCTACGGTCAGCAACTGTTTATCGTCGCGCGCACTGCTGCGATCGAGGAGGGGGAGAACATCGCCTACGGCCAGACCGCAATCTTCCTTGGCAGCAATTTCCTGGTGACGGTGCGGATCGGCTCAACCCGGGCGCATAATGACTTGCGAGCGCGGCTGGAGGCCGTGCCCGAACGGCTCGCCGAAGGGCCGGACTATGCTGCACACGCGATCCTTGATTTCATTGTCGATGGCTACCAGCCAGTGCTTGAACGGCTTGAGGAAGGCGTGCAGGTGCTCGAAGAGAGGGCAATCGAAGCATTCCCCGATCCTTCGACAATTCGCCGCATTTTCCGCCTGCGCCGCCAGTTTCGCCGCTTCGTGCGGATTATCGGCCCGATGGTCGAGGTTTGCGACCGGCTCGCTACAACAGATTATGCGGTGATCGATCCGGGTGCGCGCATCTGGTTTCGCGATGTCCTCGATCATGTCCGCCGCGCAATGGTGCGGATGGAAGGCCTGCGCGAGACCGTAGCGAGCATCGTTGAAACTGCCGCATTGCTCGAACAGCACCGCCAAGGTGATATGACCCGGCAGCTGGCGGGCTGGGCCGCAATCCTCGCAGTGCCGACCGCGATTGCCGGGATCTACGGGATGAATTTCGACTATATGCCCGAACTGCACCACAAGTGGGGTTACCCGGCGGTGGTTGTGGTGATCGCAGCGATTTGCGGGGGGTTGTTCTTCCGGTTCCGAAGGATCGGGTGGTTGTAATTCCTCCCCGTGCCGGGGAGGATTACGGCGTGATCATGAACTGTTCCCACCGGCCCTTCGCGCCCGGCTCGGCGTAAGTGATCAGCGTCAGTGTCCGTTTGGCGTAATGCAACTGGAACACCCGGTTGACGAACCCGCCGCGCAGCCGGGGCGGGCGGGTCGCGGTGACCGAGCGAAGCGGACCCAATGCGCGCAGGCTCGCACGGTAATCGCCCAAGGTCTGCGCATTGAAGTAGTAGCGCCCGTTATCGGTAAACAGGCCTGCGTTGAACTTGACCCCAACCAGACCCGCCAGCGTGGTGCGCGCATCCGCCGTCCGGGCCGCTTCGCCGATATCGGCCTGAGCTGATTTGGGCAGCACAATCTCGACGATCTTGCTGGTCAGGTCTTCCTGCACCCCCGCGAAGTCGCCATTGGTCAGCACCACCACGGCGGTCTTGTCGTCGATCCAGACCGAGTTTTGTGACAGGAACCCAACCGATTCGCCGCCATGATCGACCACCCAGCGGCCGCCGACCAGATGCTTGGAAACCCCCAGGCCATACGTGGTGTAGGTCCCGTCGGCCAGCCGCACCGGGCGTTCCATCTCCTCCCAGTCCTGCCTGGTCAGCAGCGTCCGGTTCATCCGCGCGATATCCCATTTGGCCAGCTCGGCAGCGGTCATGCTGAGTTCGCCCGCGGCCCACAGCCAGCCCTTGGCCGGCGGCTGCGCCACCCGTACCGGGCCAAGCGCACTGCGGTGATAGCCTTGCGGGAACTTGGGCCCGTTGGTATCGTCGATGTCGTAAGGATGGATCCCCAGCGGCTTGAAGATCCGCATCTCAAGCTGATCCCACAGCGGCGCACCGCCGGCCTTTTCGGCAATCAGCCCGGCCACCACAAACCCGGTGTTCGAATACTGCCAGCGCGAACCCGGAGTGTAATCGAGCGGCTTCATCCCCCAGCGGCGGACGATATCCATTGGCTGGACCGGGTGCTCCATCGCCGCGAACGAATAGTCCTGCGGCCAGAAATCCTGCAAGCCCGAGGTGTGCGAGAGCAATTGGCGCACGGTGATCTTGCCCCCGTCGGGCAGCTCGGGCAGCCATTTCGAAACCTTGTCATCAAGGTCGATCCGGCCGTCATCCTCAAGCAACAGCAGCAGCGCGGCGAGGAACTGCTTTGAGTTTGAGGCGATCTGGTAGGGCAGACTCGCGTCGGGCCGGACCAGTGTTTCGGACGGCTTGCCCCAGGCCCGGCTCAGGACGATCTCGCCGTCGCGGACCACCGCGATCTCGGCGGAAGGCACCCCGGTTTCTTTGAGCGCCTTGGTCACCGCCGCGTCGATCGCGGTCTCTTCAGCGGGCAGCAGCGGCTGCGCGGCGAGGAGCGGCTGCAAGGGCAGGGCGAGGGCGACGAGCGCGGTGACGAGATGCTTCATGCGCGGCAAGCTAGCGCGATTGTCGCGGCGCGCAAGCCGTGGCATGGCCGCTGCACACCAAGGGGATTCAACCACATGGCCGGAACCGGCTCGAACCGCACAATCCTGGTCGCGCTGGCCGCCAATGTCGGGATCGCGGTGGCCAAATTCGTCGCCGCGGGTGTCACCGGGTCATCGGCGATGCTGACCGAGGGCGTCCACAGCCTGGTCGATTCGACCAACCAGCTGCTGCTGCTTTACGGCCGTAAGCGGGCCAACAAAACGCCCGACGCGCTGCATCCGTTCGGCTATGGCCGCGAGCTGTATTTCTGGAGCTTTGTAGTCGCGATCCTGGTCTTTGCGCTGGGTGCCGGGGTCTCGGTTTACGAAGGCATACTCCACATCCTCTCGCCCGAACCGGCCGCCAGCCCGCTGATCGCCTTTGCTGTCCTTGCTATCGCCTTCGCGCTCGAAGGATGGTCGACGCTTGCCGCATTGAACGATTTCAACTCGGCGCGGCGCGGCTCGATCTGGCAGGAAATTCGCGACACCAAAGACGCGACCACCTTGGTGATCCTGCTTGAGAACACCGGCGCGCTGATCGGGCTGGTGCTCGCCGCGCTGGGCCTCGGGATCAGCCTGCTCACCGGCAACCCGATGTGGGACGGGCTCGCCTCGGTGCTGATCGGGCTGGTGCTCGGCGTGCTCGCGATCCTGCTGCTGCACGAGGCCAAAGGGCTGCTGATCGGCGAGGCGGCCGATCCCGAACTGGTCGCAAAAATCCGCAATTGCGCGGCAGGCCACCGGGGGATCGAGGCGGTGCACGACGTGATGACCGTCCACTCCTCGCCGACTATGGTTACAGTGATTATCAGCGCCGATTTCACCGACACCCTGACCGCGCGCGACGTCGAGCGGATCGTCGCCGATATCGAGCACCAGGTCGCGACCAGCTTCCCGATTGTCGCACGGGTTTACGTGCGGCCACAGGATTCGGCGGCCTCGCCGGACGGCTAAGGCTAACCGCCGGTCATTTCGCACCAGACCACCGAATCGGTTGGATCGCGCCAGGTTGTGGCGTTCAGGCCGATCTCTTGCGCGTAGCCTTCCAGCTCGGCCTCGTCGCGGTAGATCAATTGCCAATCCATCACCGCTTCCATCCAGCCGATAGAGAGGTGATTGGGGGCAAAGTTGGCCAAGACGATCCGGCCGCCGGGAACGAGGCAGCTCTTCATCAGCCGGTGCAGCAGTTGCATCGCGCGGCTATCAAGATAATCGGTCAGCCCCAGGGTATAAATCAGGTCGAAAGTCTGGCCTTGTTTGGCCGCCTGGCGCAGATAGCGAAACACGTTTGCCTCGACCAGATTGATCGCCGGACCATGCTGGTTGCGCACGCGCTCCAGCGACAGCGCGTCCTGATCGACCAGCGTAAAACTGCCAAAGTCGGAGCCGGTCAAGGGGTCGCCTTCGCGAAAATGTCCGCAGGCCAGCACCAGCACCCGCTGCCCGGCCTGTTTGGCCTGCGCGACCAAGCGTTCGGCCTCGATGCGGCGCTGACGAACCGCTTCGGGGGCCTGGAACTGGACCGTGACTCCGAAGAACTCCCGCGCCACTTCGCTGACGCCAGCCGGGGGCTGCATGTCGTAGATCAGGTCGATCAGACCCGCATCGCCGGGATAGCCGCGTGGCCGGCTGGCGCTGTGCGCGGCCAGCGGATCCTGCATCAAGACCGGAAGAAGCGCGTGGCGATGCAGGCTGGCGCGGGTTTCTGCCCAGCGCGCGGGATCGGCAAACGCATTGTATAATTTGCCCGTCAGCATCGGCACTGCGACGTGAATCGCGCCGCGGTTGATCATTTCCAGCGTCTGGTCGAAAAAGCGTTCGTTGTGCATGGGTGGTCCTAGGGCCGTTCGAGGAGGAGCAGGTCATCGGCGGCATCGATGACGGTGCGGTCGTGGCTGACGCAGATCACGGTGGATCCCTGCGCGCGGGCATAACTTTTGAGCGTATCGGCAACGAAGGCGGCGTTGGCAGCGTCGAGCGCCGCCGTCGGTTCATCGGCCAGCAGCAGCGCCGGGGCGCAGGCCAGCGCCTGGGCAATCGCCACCCGCTGCTTTTCGCCGCCCGACAGCTGGCTGGGGAGCTGGCGCTTCTTGTCGGCCAGGCCAAACCCATCGAGCAACCGGTTCGCCTCGGCGCGGACGTCGAGCCCGCGAATCTGGCCGCCGAAGCAGACGTTCTCGTAAGCGGTCATCACCGAGACCAGCCGGCTGGTCTGGAAGATCAGCCCCAGATTGGCGCGGCGCCACGCGGCTGCTGCAGCGGGTTTCAGTTGCGATAGCGGGGTGTGTCCCCAATGCAGCATCCCCCGGCTGGGCTGTACCGCCAGCGCCAGCAGCGACAGCAGCGTGGTTTTGCCCACCCCCGAGGGTCCGCTGACCACGTGCAGCTGGCCCGGCGCGAAATTGCGGGTGAGCGGCGCGAGCATGCACTTTTCTTGGGTTCCCTCGATCATCGAGCGGGCCAGCCCGTCGAGCATTAACGCCTGCGCGCTCATTGTTTGAACCCCACGGTGACGCGCAGTCCGGCGACTGCAGGCAGGTCCGGGTCGTCGATCACGATGATCGCCTCGCGCACATCGCGGTCGAACCGGTCGGTCGGGTCGAGCGAGCGCGCAGTGCGGCGGCCCATCAGCGCGGCAAGCTCGCTGACGTGCCCGCGCCAGCGCCGGGGGGAGCCGTCGATCCACACCTCGACCGGCGCGCCGATGGCGATCCCGGCCGTGTCGCGTTCGCCCACTTCGGCGCGCACGATCCGGCTGCGCATGTCACCCACCACGAGCAGCGGGGTGCCCTGGCTTGCGCCGGAAAATTCGCCCTCGCGGCGCAGCACCTGCAGCACCTGGCCGCCAATCGGGCTGCGCAGTTCGCACTGGCCGAGCGATGCGGCTGCGGCTTGTGCTGCGCCGCGCTGGGCGCGCGCACCGGCTGCGGCGGCGACGCGTTCAAGCGGCCTTGAGCCATTGGCGAGTTCGGCCAGTTGCGCCTGGGCCCGGTCGCGCGCGGCGTGGGCGGCGTCACGTTCTGCGGTGCGGGCTTCGAGATCGCGGCGCGACACAAAGCCGCGCGTCACCAGCGCGGCGGCGCGATCAAGCGCTTGCTGCGCATTGACGAGCCGCGCCTCGGCTTCGGCCAAAGTGGCACGCGCGGCAGCTACAGCTTCGCTGCGCGGACCCGCTGCAACCAAGGCCGCATCGGCGCTGCCTTGCTGCGCGGATGCCAATGCGGCCTGCGCCTGGCCTGCGCGCGGCGCGCAATCGACCAGCAACAGCACTTGCCCGGCGCGGACCTGCTGACCGCGCTGGACCAGCACCCGGGAAATTACGCCGTCGGCCGCGGCGACCAGTTCGCGCGCTTCGCCCAAGGCATCGATCCGCCCGACCGAGGTGGCGCGATAGAGCGCGGCGGCTTGGGGCTTGGCCGGCTGGCCTTGCGAGACGCCGCACGCGGCCAGCGCCACGGCGGCGGAAAGGGAGAGGAGTGCCTTCATGTCCGGAACACCGCTTCGGGGCCATACTGGCGCACCGCGCTACCTGCGCTGGCGATGGCGGCGACCAGCGCGATCAGCATGGCCACGGCGGGAGGAAGGGTATCGGCGGCGACGAACGAGACCCATGGGAGCAACGGCTGCGCCGCGAGGATCATCAGCGGGGTCAGCGCCAGCATCGCAGCGAAGGTCAGTGCCGCGACCACAACTGCGATCCCTGCCGCCACCAGCCAGACCTCGCGCTGGCCCGCACCGTGGCCGAGCATCGAAAGCAGGTCTTGCGCATAACGCTGGAGGAAGCGCAGGACGCCGTTGGCGAGCAGGATCATCATCAGCAGGCTGGCGAGCACCGCTGCAAGCAGGATCGCCGCGCCGGCCCCGGTTTTGAGCTGCCAATAGCGCGACGAGCTTTGCGCGAAGGCTGCCTCGCTGCGCAGGGTGAGTTCGGGATAGCGCGCCTGGGCTGCGCGAAGTGCTGTGCCCAGCGCGGGCGCATCGCCGCCCGGCGCGTCGAACACCAGGAACGCGGTGGAGCTCGGATCCATCCGCAGCAGGCTGCGCGCCCGCTCGAACCCGGTCACGACATAAGGCGCGCCCAGAAAAGTCGGCAGCCGGTCGGTCGTTCCCGCCAGTTGCATGGTTTCCCCGCCCAAAGTGGCAAGCTGTCCGGCCCCGCGCGACAAGTCGAGCCGGGTAAGGTCGGAGTGATCGGCGAGGAACGCGCTGTCGGCCAGCAGTGCCCCGTCCGGACCCCGCGCATCATCGACCCCGATTACCGCGACATTGCCGCGCCGACCGCTGGGCGAAGTCCATGCGGTGAACCCGAACGCAACCCGGCGCACGCCTGATGACGGAAAATAGCGCGCCAGCTGCCCGGCGTAATCCTCGCCGATGACGCCAGGGAAGTCGAAGCATTCGATCGATCCGGCGCTGACCCAGACCGAGCCGCCGATGAACCGCGGCCCGACCGATCCGGCCCGCACGAACGAGGTATAAACCTGATACTGGAACGCGGTGACCACCGCCGCCACCGCGCAGGCGATCAGCGTGACTTGCAGCGAGCGCCAGTCACGCAACACCACCGCGCGGACCAAGGCAAACGGCGCGGCAAAGCTCAGGCCGGTCCCGGATGGTTTAAGCGGCGGTGATTGCTGGTTATCCATTGCCGCCGGATTAGCCGGGCGGCGTGGAATTTGCCGTGATGTAGATCACGCGGCGCGAATCTCTCCGCACCGCGTATCCGGGGTATTACTTAGCCGCGACGGGGGCCGCTGCCACCACCCCCGCCTTGGCGGCGCGGGCCTTGCGGACGGTCGCCTTGGGGACGATCGCCGCGCGGGCGATCACCTTGGGGGCGGTCGTTGCGCGGGCGGTCCCCGTGGGGACGGTCGTTGCGCGGGCGATCACCCTGGGGCCGATCGCCCTGAGGCCGATCACCATGCGGGCGTGCCGGGCGCACAGCATCGCGGTGTTGCGGGGCTGGGCGGCGTTCACCACCGCCAGCGCTGCGTTCACCTTGCGGCTGATTACCGTCCTGGCGGACATCGCCGAGCGGATTGAACACCGGGCCGCGCGCCGGGGCTGTGGCCTTACGGTCACTCGCGATGCGGTCGTTGCGGACATATTGGTCGCGCGACTGGCCATCACGGCCCTGGCCGCCAGTGCTGCGGTTCTTGTTCGGACCGCCACTGCGACCGCCGCCGCCGCGTGTAGCCGGGCCGCCGCGGCCGCGCGCATCGCGGGCATCGCGCCGGGCATCCTGTTCCAGTTCCTGCGGCTTGCGCACCGGGGCGGGCAAGCGTGCGGCTTCCTTGAGGAAGTCCTCAGGGAGAGGCTGCGGGAATAGCTTGACCTTGGTCAGCCGTTCGATGTCGCGCAAATAATCGCGCTCATCCGGCGCAACATAGCTGATCGCGATACCGTCAGCGCCCGCGCGTGCTGTCCGCCCGATGCGGTGGACATACTGCTCGGCCACATTGGGCATCTCGAAGTTGAACACGTGGCTGACGCCCGTAACATCGATCCCGCGCGCGGCGATATCGGTGGCGACCAGCACCGGGGTCGAACCCTGGCGGAAGGCGTTCAATGCGGCGGTGCGCTGCGGCTGGCTCTTGTTGCCGTGGATCGCGGCGGCTTGAACCCCGGCCGAAACCAGGTGACGAACCACGCGGTCGGCACCGTGCTTGGTCCGGGTGAAGACCAGCGCGCGGTCGATCTTGCCGTCGGCCAGGCCAGCGCGCAGGCTCAATGAGAGCAAGGCCTGCTTTTCGCCCTGGTTAAGCTGGGTCACATACTGTTCCACCCGCTCGACAGTGGTCGACTGCGGCGCAACTTCGACGCGGACCGGGTTGGAGATGAACTGCTTGCCCAGATCGGCGATTGCGCGAGGCATGGTGGCCGAGAAGAACAGGCTCTGGCGTTCCTTGGGCAGCATGTTGGCGACACGCTTCAAGGGCACGATGAACCCGAGGTCCATCATCTGGTCGGCTTCATCGAGCACGAAGATTTCGACATTGCGCAGCGTCAGCGCGCGCTGGTCGATCAGGTCGAGCAACCGGCCCGGCGTGGCGACGAGGATATCGACCCCGCCCGACAGCGCGCGGGCCTGCTTGCCCACCGGCACCCCGCCGAAGATGCACTGCACCGACAAGCTGAGGTACTTGGCGTAGCCGCGCATATTCTCGGCAATCTGGGCGGCGAGTTCGCGCGTCGGCGAAAGCACCAGCATGCGGCAGCTCGCGCTCATCCGCGCTTTGGGATTGGCGGCGAGACGGTGCAGCGAGGGCAGCGAGAAGGCTGCGGTCTTGCCGGTACCGGTCTGCGCGATCCCGAGCAGATCGCGGCCTTCGAGCAGTGCCGGAATGGCCTGCTGTTGGATCGGGGTCGGGTCGGCATAGCCTTTGGTCTCAAGTGCGCGCAAAAGCGGCTCGGCAAGGCCAAGGTCGGAAAAATAGGACATAAAATACTTTCAAATATAGCCGTGCGCACGCCGGAAATCGGCGCGGCTGGACAGGTGCATCAAGTGCAACCCTGCGTGACAAAGGCGGCTGGTAAAACGGTCAACCGGGCGTTCGGGGCTATCCTGCCATCAGGCAGGCTTCACGCGGCGCCAAACTGGCTTACCGGGGCGGATGCCCGGGCAAGGTCCGGTTGGATGTGACACCCATATATGCTGCGTTGCGGCAAAACGCAAGGAAATTGCGCGGGGGCTGCAGTTGACCTGATAAACCCACCCCCGCGAACGCAGCTAGCGTTTGCGGGGGCAAGATAATGCAAGCGAGCTTTGTGAGTCTAATCTTTCGCCTGTTCCAGCGCCGGAATGACGAACGCAGGTAAACCGGTTGCACTGCTAAAACTATAAATTGCTGGGTGCGGACCGTAAGTGCGGAAATAGACCATAAAGTCGGTGCCCTTGGGCGTTGCGAGCCAATTGTGGTCTTTGGCTGGGTCTCCGGTCGGTTCGGGCTGGACGTAGATATCGAGCGAGCCATCCGCGTTGAAATGCAGCGGATTGGTCTTGTCGTGATTGCCCACCGGATTGCGGCCTTTGGGAGCGAAGATGTCATAAGTCCCGGCGGTATAGACTGTGAACGACCAGAACCCATCGACCGGCGGGGTCATGCCAGGCGCAAAGTGGATCGTGTAGCGGTGATCCCCGTTGAGCTGCACGCCTTTGGAATCGCGCAGGTTGATGGACTGCATATTGTCTTCCATCATGTTCCCGGAAAATCCGAACTGCGCCGCCGCTGCCCGCTTGAGATAGTGTTCCTGATACCGACCCACGACCAAGGCATAAGGCCAGCCATTTACCCGCGGGCCGAGGTTGCCGAGCGCGCGCCGCAGCATGGGCGGTCCCAGAACCATCGCTTGGCGCAAAGCATCCTGCTTTTCAGGCGGCAACTTCGAGAAATCGAACGGTTGGCCCTGAACGATCCCGAACGATTTGAGCACGGCCACCGCCTCGGCGTCTTCCTGCGTGGGCGGGTTGATAGTCAGGACTTCTGCCACTCGGCCAAAAAACGTCTGCGGATCCATTGCCATGATCTGCTTGGGTACGGTTGTGCCCATCCACGCACTGATCGCCGGATCGACTGTGCCTGCGGGCGGCGTGTAGCGCCCGCCCTTGTGCCATGCCGATAGAGGCGTCAGCGTCATCCCGTCTTGGAACTTGTGCGCCGAGGCCAGACTGGCTGGATCGAAATCCTGACGGATATGGCACAGGATCATGGCGTGATCGCTGTCCATCTGGATGCGCCGCACACCCGCTGGCAGGGTTCCGTGCCAATCCTTGCCCGTCACGGCATAATCGACCTCGATCGGGCCGGGGTTAGTGCGGTTGCCGATCGAAATATTGTCCGCCCACTGGTTGTGGATCGGACAAACGTAATAGTGGCCGGGCCAGGCCGGCAGGTGCCACATAACGGGGCCCTTGCTCAGATCGAGGTAGGCCATCGAATAAAGCGTGTCCGAATTGGGCGCGACGCCCATCGTAATTTCAGCCGTCTGCTGGCGGCGACCGTGGAAAAACTGGTTGACCGGGGCCCACATCTGGTTGGGATTTTCGCTCGGCTTTGCGACATTGGTGTATGTCTTCATCGACACGTCGAAGTAGAGCGGGGTGTAGCCATAGACATAGGCTTGCAGCGCTTGTTCGACGAGCGGCGAGACTGGCTGTGCAGCCTCGATCGTATCATCCCCAAAATGCAGCACCTGCATTTGTTGAGCCCAGGCCGCGCTGGCAAAGCTCGTTGCAAGGGTCAGGGCGAGCAGCCAATTCCGCTTTTTCATGATCGATCCTCTCCGTCAGTTCTGTTCTGATCGATCCCGACGATAGGATACCCAAAAAAACCTTACTTGACGAATGGCGACGAAAAGTTGACTTTTCACGCCATGGAGCACCTGACTCAGAACGCCGCGTTCGCATCGCTGTTCGGATATACCGGCAGTCTTGGCGTGAGCCGCGAAGCGCTGTGCGACGCGGCGGGTATCGATGTGGCTGCGGCTACGGTCGGCGGCGGACTGGTCCCGGCAACCGCGATGTTCGACGCTGTGGAGTTTGCCGCGAATGCAACCGGATTGCCCAATTTCGGCTTGCTGATGGCCGAGCGACTGGATTCGCGGATTATCGGCCTGCCCGCCTTGATCGCCGAACGCTGCGGCTCGATCCACGATTACTACGCCTTGATGCAGCAGCATATGCGCCATCACACCACCGGCTATTCGCTGGCGCTTGATGAAGATGCCACCGGGGGGATTGGCCGGTTGCGGATTGTGGCGCAGGGGCGGTTCAGACCGGCCCAGTTCGCCGAAGCGGTTCTGGCGGTTCACGCCCGCACCTTTCGGCAGTTTCTGGGCGCAAGCTGGCGGCCTGGCAAAGTCTTGCTGGCGCACCGGCAACTGGGCAGTGCAGCGGATTACCGCCGCGGCTTCGGAACCGAAATCGTGTTCGAAGCCGGGCAGAACGCAATCACATTTGCGCCCGAGGATTTGCTGTGGCGCGCGCCGGGCCATGCTGCGGTTGTACGCGGCCAGCTTGAACAGATCGAGGTGCAGGATCATGCGAACACTGCCGATCGGACATCGGCGATGATTCTTGCTTTCCTCCCCAAAGGCCAGGCCAGCCTCCCTGCTGTCGCCACAGCACTGTCGATGACCCCGCGCAGTTTGCAGCGCAGTCTGGCCAGTTTCGGAACAAACTATTCGCAGCTTCTTGCCGCAATCCGGACCGATCTCGCGCGCAGCTATCTGGCGCGACCGGGCGCGCGGGCAAGCGAGCTTGCGGTTCTGCTCGGGTTTTCCGATGTCTCCGCGCTGAGCCGCTTCGTCCGTGAAGCTCTGGGCGTATCGCCACGTGAAGCGATGAAGCGTTTCGCGCGGCAGCGCTCGACCGTGCCTAAAGCTCTGCACGCCTAAGTCGCAGCGCGTTGCCGATCACCGAGACCGAGCTCAGGCTCATCGCGGCCGCGGCGATCATCGGGCTGAGCAACAGGCCAAACACAGGATAAAGCGCGCCGGCGGCAAGCGGGATGCCAAGCACGTTGTAGGCGAAGGCGAAAAACAGGTTCTGGCGGATGTTGCGCATCGTCAGCCGCGACAAGTGCTGCGCTTTGGCGATTCCGGACAAGTCACCCTTGACCAGCGTGATCCCGGCGCTCTCCATCGCGACATCGGTGCCGGTACCCATGGCGATGCCGATATCGGCGGCGGCGAGCGCGGGGGCATCGTTGATCCCGTCGCCAGCCATGGCAACGATGCGCCCGGCGGCTTTGAGTTCGCCGATAATCCGGTGCTTGTCTTCGGGCGAGACATTGGCCCGCACTTCGTTAATCCCGACCTGGCGGGCGACGGCTTGCGCGGTGGCTTCGGCGTCGCCGGTGAGCATCACGACGTGGATCCCGGCCTGGCGCAGCCGGGCAATCGCGTCGCCGCTGGCGGGTTTGATCGGGTCGGCGACCCCGATCAGCCCGGCGGGCTGGCCATCCACCGCGACGAACATCACGGTCTGCCCCAGCGCCCGGCCGGCTTGCGCCCGCGCCGCAAGTGCTTCGCTGCCCGCGCCGATTCGGGCCATCAGCTTCTCGTTGCCGATCGCGACGCGGCGCGCGCCAACCAGTGCTTCTGCGCCTTCGCTGGTGGTTGAATTGAAGCCGTCGGCGCTGGTCAGGGTCAAGCCGCGTTGCGCGGCACCGGCCACCACGGCGGCGGCCAGCGGATGCTCGCTTGGCCGTTCGACCGCAGCCGCAAGCGCGAGCAGATCGTCTTCGTCAAAGCCATCGGCCGGTTCGACCATGACCAGCCTGGGTTTGCCTTCGGTCAGCGTGCCGGTCTTGTCGATCACTACCGTGTCGACCTTCTCAAACGTCTCGAGCACCTCGGCATTCTTGATCAGAATGCCGTTCTGGGCACCCTTGCCGGTGCCGATCATGATCGACATCGGCGTGGCCAGACCCAGCGCGCAGGGGCAGGCGATGATCAGCACGGCAATGGCGTTGACCAGCGCGAAGCCCAGCGCCGGGGCCGGGCCCCAGATCGCCCAAGCGGCAAATGTCACCAGCGCGCTGGCGATGACGGCCGGGACAAACCAGCTCGCCACCCGATCCGCCAGCTTTTGAATCGGCGCGCGGCTGCGCTGCGCCTGCGCGACCATCTGGATAATCTTGGCGAGCAAGGTGTCCTTGCCAACATGCTTGGTGATCATCACAAAACTGCCGGTCTGGTTGACCGCGCCGCCGGTGACGGCATCGCCGGCAGCTTTGTGGATCGGCACCGGTTCACCGGTTACCATCGATTCGTCGAGGTTGCTCGATCCACTGGCGACAGTGCCGTCGACCGGCACCTTGGCGCCGGGCTTGACCCGCAGCTGATCGCCTTCGCGGATCTCAGCCAGGGGGACTTCTTGCTCCGATCCATCGGCGCCGATGCGGATGGCGACCGGCGGGGTCAGCTCGAGCAGTGCGCGCAAGGCCCCCGAAGTCTGCCCGCGGGCCTTGAGTTCAAGCATCTGGCCAAGCAGGACCAGCGTGGTGATAACCGCAGCAGCCTCAAAATAGACCGCAATATGCCCGTGCATATCGGCAAAGGCCGGCGGGAATATGCCGGGCAGCACGGTTGCCACGACGCTGAAGCCATAAGCGACCGCGATACCCAGGCCGATCAGCGTGAACATGTTGAGGTTCATCGTCCGCAGAGATCGCACGGCGCGCACGAAGAACGGCCAGGCACCCCACAACACGACCGGACTGGCCACCAGCAATTGCAGCCACTGCGACCATCGCGATCCGGCCAGCGCGGCGAACGGCTGACCGGGAATTAGATCGCCCATGGCATAGACGAACAGCGGCAGGGTGAACGCCGCGCACACCCAAAAGCGTCGCCGCATATCGAGATATTCGGGGTCGGGGCCATCGCTCAGCGCAACCACCTCGGGCTCTAGCGCCATCCCGCAGATCGGACAGGCACCGGGATGATCCTGCCGCACTTGGGGATGCATCGGGCAAGTCCAGATTGCGCCGGCTGGTTCGCTGTCTGCCTGACTGGAGCTCGGCTCCAGATACTTTTGGGGATCGGCGATGAATTTGCTGCGGCATCCGGCGCTGCAGAAATGATAGTCGGCCCCGGCATGGCTGGCATGGTGCGCGGTGATGGCAGGATCGACCGTCATCCCGCAGACGGGATCGGTAACCTGGCCGGGCTGGGGGCTCTGCGCGGGGTGATGCTCGTGAGCCATTTGGCTATCCTTGCTTTGGTGTGAACTTCCCCCTCGGGTATCTGCGGCGAGCTTGGTCTTCTCGGACACAAATACAACGATGATCCGATTTTTTGGGCGGCCCACCTGTGTGATAACGCGCGCCTGGAAGGGAAGTTTCAAGCTGCTGCGCGCTGTCGCCAGCTCAGCCCCAGCGCTTCGTCCGCGTGCCCGGTGGCGATCACAGCCAGAGTGACACTCAATCTTGAGTCACAGCGCGGTCAACCGGCTTGACCCAGACCAGCAGCACGATCGCGAGCGCTGTTATTATGCCAATCAGCATCCACGCATCGTTAATCGCATGAACCAAGGCAGCTTTTTCCACCAGGGGACGGACCATTTCCTCGGTAAACTCGTCCGGCGGCTGGCCGAGTTGCTCGAGGAAAGCATCACGCGGAATGCCGATGCCGACCGCAGTGGCGATATTGCCGGCGCGCAATTGGGCGGCAATACTGGCTGTGTACACCGCGCTGCGGGTAAAAATCACAGTATCGATCAAGGCCAAGCCGAGCGCCCCGCCAAGGTTGCGCATCAGGTTGAACAGCCCGCTGCCATCGGCAACAAACGCGGGGGCAAGTCGGCCAAGCGCCATCCGGGTCGGCGGCAAGAGGCAGAACATGATCGCCGCGCCGCGCAGAATTTGCGGTATCATCATATCGGCGGCGTCAGTGTTCGCAGTTTGCCGCGCGCTCAATGCCATCCCGATGGCGAACAGCGCGAACCCCGCCAGGGTAAGCACTCGCGCCCCGACGCGGCGTTCGAGAAAAACTGCGACAGGAGCCGCGACTAGCTGCGCGATTCCGGTCGCCAACATGATCTCGCCAATCCGCAGTGAGCCATGCTCGCGGACCAACCCTAGGAAAAAAGGCATCAGGTAAGTCGATCCGAACAGCCCGATCCCCAGCACAAAGCTGAGCACGCAGCCGATGGTGAAATTGCGGTCGGCAAAGCAGCGCAGTTCCACCAAGGGCCAAGTTGACCGCATCGTCTTGGCTACGAAGAACACGCCACTGGCGGCGAACAAGCCAAGCAGGCCGAGCACCCGCAGCGAACCCCAGCCTAGCGACGGGGCATCCTTCAGCGCAATCTCAAGCGTTCCGAGCGACACTGCCAGCGCAATCAGCGCGGCGGGATCGAACGCGCGGTGCAACCGTCGGTTGGTGCCTTCCCCGCGCAGCAGCAGCATCGCCCCCACTGCCGCGAGTACGCCCGGCGCAATGTTGATGCGGAACAACCAGTGCCACGACCAGGTCTGGGTGATCCAGCCCCCGACAATCGGCCCCACCGTTGGAGCCAGCACCGCCGCGACTCCGGCAACGGTCGTCGCCAGTCCCTGCGAACGCTGCGGAAACATCAGGAACACTGCCGAAAATACCGTCGGTATCAAGGTTCCCCCGGCAAACCCCTGGATGATCCGCCATGCCACTAGTGTCTCAAAATTCTGGCTCTGGCCGCACCCCGCCGATGCGATGGTGAACAGCGTAACGGCACCGACGAACAACCAGCGCATCCCCAGCCGCGCAGTTAGAAATCCGGTTAGCGGGATCGCTACGATTTCGGCAGTGAGATAGGCAGTTTGAATCCACACCATCTGATCCGGCGCGATTCCCAGCGCGTGCTGGATAGTGGGCAACGAGGTGGCGACGATCTGGATGTCCAGAATTGCCATGAACATGCCCAGGCACATGATGACAAACCCGCTCCAGGTGCGCAGACTGCTGCCGGATGCCGCGGTGTCATCATCCATCCGTTGAATTTTCCAATGCCTTGCTGAATGGCCCGCACCGCAACGCGGTTCACAGTAAACGGCTGCGCGGTTCATCGGTTGCTCATGCGCTGGAACGCATATGATAGCGGATCGTTTTTACTGCAACGCGCAATCACCGGTCAGCCGGTAAACCGAAATGACCGATTTCCCATGTCTGTGACCTTACTCTCGGTGGCTACAACCACTCCTCCGCACATTCTGTCGCAGGACACGGCGCTTGCGGTCGCCCGCGAATTGCTGGGCGGCCAGCTTGGCGATTTCGGCCGGCTGAGCGCGGTTTACGCCAATGCTGGGATCGCTTTCCGCCAGCTTGCACGTCCGGTCGAATGGTATCAGTCGCCGCGCGATTTTACCGAGCGAACCACAGTTTATCTCGAGGTTGCGCTGGACCTGTTCGTTACAGCAGCCGAAGCGGCATTGGCTGAAGCCGGGTTAACCGCTGAGCAAGTCGATACTATCGTGACCGTGTCTTCAACCGGCATCGCCACACCCAGCCTTGAAGCGCGCGCAATGGGCCGGATGGGCTTTCGCACCGACGTGGTTCGGGTGCCCGTTTTCGGCCTTGGTTGCGCTGGCGGAGTGTCCGGCTTGGCCCTGGCGGCGAAACTGGCAAGCGCTACGCCGGGCTCGACAGTCCTGTTCGTCACCGTTGAGCTTTGCAGCCTGGCCTTGCGGACCGAAGGCGTCGGCAAGGCTGACATTATTTCTACCGCACTGTTTGGCGACGGTGCGGCCGCTTGTGTGGTCCGGGTTGGCGATGAAGGCTTTGTTCAGATCACTGGCAGCGCTGAAAAGACTTGGCCCGAAACGCTGGATATCATGGGTTGGCAGATGGAGCCCAGCGGGCTCGGTGTCGTGCTTAACCGCGCAATACCGGCGTTCGCCCGGCGCAACATGGCCGAAGCGATGACCCAGATGCTCGCGCCGCAGGGATTGCAGATCGGTGACGTCGACCGGTTTATTTGCCACCCTGGCGGAGCGAAAGTGGTCGATGCGATGGAGTTGGCGCTCAGCGTGGAACAGGGTTCGCTCGATCACGAACGCGAGGTGCTGCGGCTTCATGGCAATATGTCGGCGCCCACCGCGCTGTTCGTGCTGGACCGGGTGCGCGCGCAAGGGATGCCGCCGCTCTCGGTGCTCACCGCCTTGGGTCCAGGTTTTACGGCCAGCACCGTAACCTTGCGGCTGGCTGCATGAGCCTGCCGTATCTGATCATGGCGCTGGTCACCCTGCAGCGACTGGGCGAATTGGTGATTGCGTCCAGCAACACCCGGCATCTGCGCGCGCAAGGCGCGATCGAGATCGGGCGGAACCACTACCCGATCATGGTCGCGCTGCACGCCTCTTGGCTGGCGGCATTGTGGCTGGCGGTCGGAGGCCGCGCGGTCAACCTGCCCTTGCTGGGCGTGTTCATCCTGCTCCAAGCGCTGCGAATCTGGGTGCTGGCTACCTTGGGGCGGCGTTGGACCACGCGAATTATCGTTCTGCCGGGTGCACCGCTGATTGAAGGCGGGCCGTTCCGGTTCCTCCGCCATCCCAATTATTGCGTGGTGATCGGCGAAATCGCGGTCTTGCCGTTGGTGTTCGGGCTGACCTGGCTTGCGGTCCTGTTCACGCTGCTTAACGCCGCAATGCTGTGGGTTCGGATCGGGGCCGAAGGCAAAGTGTTATATGGGACGACCAGTCCGCCGAAGGATTTCAGCTAGTAATCCTTACTTTGGTTTGATTGCCTCGCGCTCACCCTTGATGCGAAGCATTGCCGCATGACACACCGGTGAAGTCTGATCGATCTTGGTGATCATGCAGGCCTCTACCTTGCGCCGACTGAAGCTGCGCATTTCTTGCGCGCAGAGCCGCTTGGCCTCTTGCGCGCAGGCCTTCTTGCCAAGGTCCTCAGCCGCCTGCGCGGTCCCGAAATTCCCGGCAAAGGCCAGGAGCGTGGCGCAGCCAATGGCGCGCAAGTGCGATGCGGTGATCATGTGAATTACCCATAAGTGATTGGAATGACCGGGCGATGAATGGCACCATTGGCGAGTTTGCCGCAACCCGTGTTGTGCGGCACGGCAACCGGCACGGTCGATTGCAACCGAATTCCCCGGCTTTCGTTTCTCCCGCGCAGGAGATAACGCATGGCAGCACGGGCGTATTGGCAGGGACAGATCAGGCTCGCGCTGGTTTCGATACCGGTTGAGATTTACGCTGCGACGCGATCGGGCGCAAAGATTGCATTCCGGCAGATCCATGAACCGAGCGGCAAACCGATTTCGTACGAGAAAGTCGCCGACGGGGTCGGGCCGGTCGACAAGGACGATATCATCTCGGGCTACGAGGTCTCGAAGGGTAACTTCGTGCTGTTGGAGGACCGCGAGATCGACGCGGTCAAGATCGAGAGCAAGAAGACGCTCGAGCTGGTGCAGTTCGTTGGCGCGGACGAGATCGACCCGCTCTATTTCGAGAAACCCTATTACGTCGCCCCGGCTGACGACTTGGCCGAAGAGGCCTTCGTGGTGCTGCGCGAGGCGCTGCGCAAGGCGGGCAAGATCGGCCTGGGGCAGCTGTCGATCCGCGGCTCGGAAAAGCTGGTTGCGCTGAAACCCTGCGGCAAAGGGCTGCTGCTGGAAACACTGCGTTATGCCGACGAGGTGCGCAAAGGGCAGTCGTTCTTTACCGAGGTGAGCGGGGAAAAGCCGTGCGCCGACTTGCTCGATCTGGCCGCCACGCTGATCGAGCAGCGCAGCGCGCCGTTCGATCCAGCCGCGTTCCATGACCGCTATGCCGATGCGCTGCGCAAGCTGATCGACCGCAAGGCCAAATCGAACAGCAAGAAGGCGATCCTTGAGGATACGGAGGAACCGGCGGCGCGTTCGGGCAGCAATGTGATCGATTTGATGGCGGCGCTGAAGAAGTCGGTCGGCGAGACTGGTTCTGCTCCGGCCAAGAAGCCGCCCGCCAAAAAACCTGCGCGTAAACGAGCCTGATATGGCCAAGTCGAGCCTGTCCACCTACAACGCCAAGCGCGATTTCAAGCTGACCGCAGAGCCGGCGGGGAAGGTCGAGCATTCGGCCAGCGGCAACCGCTTCATCGTGCAGAAGCATGATGCGACGCGGCTGCACTGGGATTTCCGGATCGAAGCCGACGGGGTGCTGAAAAGCTGGGCGGTGACCAAAGGCCCGTCGCCCGATCCGGCGATCAAGCGGCTCGCGGTGCGCACCGAAGACCACCCGCTGGCTTATGCGGAATTCGAAGGATCGATCCCCAAGGGCGAATACGGCGGCGGTACGGTGATGCTGTGGGATCGCGGCACCTGGGCCCCGGTGCCGGGCAAGAGCTGGAAGGATATCGACCAGGGCCACCTGCATTTCACCCTTGATGGGGAGCGGATGAAGGGTGAGTGGCTGCTGATCCGCTTGAAACCGCGCGGCAATGAAAAGCGCGAGAACTGGCTGCTGCGCAAGATCGCCGACGGCCATGAGGCGGAGGGCGATCCGCTGGTCGAGCGCGAACTGACCAGCGTGCTGACCGGGCGCTCGATGGCCGAGATTGCGGCGGATGCGGGCGGGAGCCATTCGCTCGCGGGGAAAAAAGGCAAGGCCTTTGCCGCCGAGATGACCAGCGCGGCCCAGCACAACGCGGCCGCAGCGCCCAAGGCGAAGCGCAAGGCCAAGGCTGCTGCAAAGCCCAACTTCCGCAGCCCGCAGCTCGCCACGCTGGTCGATGCAGTGCCGGCCGGGAATGGCTGGATGCACGAGATCAAGTTTGACGGATACCGCGCGCTGATTGCAGCCAAGGGCAGCGACGTGACGGTGTGGACGCGCGGCGGCAAGGACTGGACCGACAAGTTCCGCCCGCTGGTTGCGGCTTTGGTCGCGCTCGATTTGCCAAGCTGTCTGATCGACGGCGAGATTATCGCGCCGGATGCGGCGGGCAATCCCGATTTCTCGCAGCTGCAAAGCGTGCTCAAGCGTGGCCACGGTTCGCAAGGACCGGGCGACAAACTGGAATTCCATGCCTTTGATTTGCTCGAACTGGACGGTGAGGACCTGACCGGCCTCGCCAATGTCGAGCGCAAGGAACGGCTCGAGGCGTTGCTGCACAGTTCGTCCGATCCGGTCCATGTGGCCGATCACGTGATCGGCGCGGGCGAGGCGCTGTTCAAGGGCATGTGCGCGGCGGGGCAGGAGGGGATCATCTCGAAGCGGATCGACGCGCCGTATCGCTCCGCCCGGAGCAAGGACTGGGTCAAGGTCAAATGCACGCTCCGGCAGGAATTCGTGATCGCCGGATGGAAGAAATCGGCCAGCAAGGCGCGGCCGTTCGCTTCGCTGCTGCTCGCGCAGCATGAAAGCGGCAAGCTGGTCTACAAAGGCAACGTCGGGACCGGGTTCGGGCAGGACACCATGGCCGACCTCGCCCAGCGGATGGCGAAGCTGACGACCGACAAGCCCGCGCTCGAAGTCAGCAAAGAGGACTCGCGCGGGGTCACCTGGTTGCACCCCGAACTGGTCACCGAGGTCGCCTTCGCCGAATTCACAGCGGAAGGATCGGTGCGCCATGGCAGTTTTCTCGGCCTGCGCGGTGACAAGAAGGCCGCCGATGTGGCTCCCGAACGCGCCGAGACGGCTCCGATTGAGGATACCGGGGTCAAGATCACCAACCCAACCCGCGTGATCTTCCCCGAAAGCGGGCAAACCAAAGGCGATCTCGCGGCCTACTACGCCGCTGTTGCGCCGCTGATGCTGCCTTATGCGGGCCAGCGCCCGCTCAGCCTGGTGCGCTGCCCGCAAGGCCGGGCCAAACAGTGCTTTTTCCAGAAGCATGACAGCGGCTCGTTCGGCGCGGCGGTGAAGCACGTGCCGATCCGCGATAAGGACGGCGGGAGCGAGGACTATCTCTACGTCACCGAGGCCGCCGGGCTGCTCGCCTGCGTCCAGATGGGCACCATCGAATTCCACGCGTGGGAATGCCGCAGCGACGCAATCGAAGCGCCTGACCGGATGATCTTCGATCTCGATCCCGATGAAGCGCTTGATTTCAAAGACGTTGTTGGCGCAGCCAAGCATATCCGCGATACCTTGTCCGACCTTGGCCTGGTCAGCTTCGCGCTGCTTTCAGGGGGCAAGGGCGTCCACGTGATCGTGCCGCTCCGTCCCGGCCATTCGTGGGAAGTGCACAAGGATTTCGCGCGCCGCTTTGCCGAGGCATTGTCACAGGCTGAGCCCGACCGCTTCGTCGCAACCATGAGCAAGGCCAAGCGGCAGGGGCGGATTTTTATCGATTGGCTGCGCAACCAGCGCGGCAGCACCGCCGTCCTCCCCTATTCGGCCCGCGCCCGCGAAGGCGCCCCGGTGGCGGTGCCAATACCGTGGGACGATCTGGCGGCAACGAAGAATGCGCATCCGTTTGCGATCGGCGATGCCGACAAGCTGATCGAGCGCAGCCGCGACAAGGCGCTCGCCGGGTGGGGTTTCGCGGACCAGACGCTGCCCGAACTCTAGCGCGGCTTCCATCCGGTCAGCCCTGCGCCTATGGGCGCTTCACCATGCTGCGCCTGTCCGACCTTGCCCTGCCGCTCGACCATCCGCCCGAAGCGGTGCTGCCTGCAATTGCGGCGCGGCTGGGGGTGCATGAGGGTGCGGTGCTGCGCCACCGGTTGGTGCGGCGCGGCAATGATGCGCGCAAGCGCGGCGCGATCAAGCTGGTCTATTCATTCGATGTCGAACTGGCTGACGAAGCTGCGGTTGTGGCGCGGCTGGGAGATGATCCGCACGTCCGGGCCACCCCCGATACCGCTTACCGCCCGCCGGTCATGGCACCCGCCGGTTGGGCGGGGACGCGCCCAGTGGTGATCGGCGCGGGGCCATGCGGGTTGCTCGCCGCGCTGGTGCTGGCGCAGATGGGGTTCAAGCCGATCATCATCGAGCGCGGCAAGGCGGTGCGCGAGCGCACCAAAGACACCTGGGCGCTGTGGCGGCGCGGGGTGCTGGAACCCGAAAGCAACGCCCAGTTCGGCGAGGGCGGGGCGGGGACCTTTTCCGACGGCAAACTCTATTCGCGGATCAAGGACCCGCGCCACCTGGGCCGCAAGGTCCTGACCGAGTTCGTCAAGGCGGGCGCACCGCCCGAAATCCTGACCGAGGCGCACCCGCACGTCGGCACGTTCCGGCTGGTGACAATGGTGATCAGCCTGCGCGAAACGATCGAAGCGCTGGGGGGCGAATACCGGTTCGGCACGCGGGTCGATGGGTTCGAGCGCGCGGACGGCAAGATCACCGCGCTGCACCTTTCAACCGGCGAGCGGCTTGCGGCGAGCCAAGTGGTGCTGGCGGTCGGGCATTCGGCGCGCGACACGTTTGAGGCATTGTACGAGGCGGGCGTCCATATCGAGGCCAAGCCGTTCGCGATCGGGGTGCGGATCGAGCATCCGCAAGGCTGGATCGACCGCGCGCGCTACGGCGCAGAAGCGGGCAACCCGCTGCTCGGTCCGGCGAGCTATGCCTTGGCGCACAAGGCCAGCAACGGCCGCTCGGTCTACTCGTTCTGCATGTGCCCGGGCGGGCGCGTGGTCGCTGCGACTTCGGAAGAGGGCCGGGTGGTCACCAACGGAATGAGCCAGTATTCCCGCGCCGAATTCAACGCCAACTCAGGGCTGGTGGTAGATATTTCGCCCGAGCGCGATTTCCCCGGGCACCCGCTGGCGGGCGTCGCCTTGCAGCGCGAACTGGAGGCGCTGGCTTATGTTTCGGGCGGGAGCAATTACCATGCGCCGGGGCAATCGGTGGGGGATTTCGTGAAGGGCCGCGCATCAAGCGCCTTCGGCAACATCGAACCGAGCTACCAGCCCGGGGTCAAGCCGACCAACTTATCCGAATGCCTGCCCGCCTTCGTGACCGACGCGATCCGCGAAGCGCTCCCGGTGTTCGGGCGGCAGATGGCTGGCTACGACCATCCCGATGTGGTGATGACCGGAGTCGAAACGCGTACCTCCTCGCCGGTGCGGATTACCCGCGGGGCGGATTGCCAGAGCCTAAACACGCCCGGGCTCTATCCGGCGGGCGAAGGCGCGGGCTACGCCGGCGGGATCCTTTCGGCGGCGGTTGACGGGATCAAGGTCGCCGAAGCCCTTGCGCGCGATATGGTGGCAGGATGAGCGTGCCGTACGACGCTATCGTGCTGGGTGCGGGCGCGGCTGGACTGTTCTGTGCAGCGCTCGCCGGGCAGCGCGGCAAACGCGTGTTGCTGCTCGATCACAACGATGAGCCGGGCCGCAAGATCCTGATTTCGGGCGGCGGACGGTGCAATTTCACCAACCGCCACACTGCGCCCGAGCGGTTCCTTTCGGCCAATCCGCACTTCGCCAAGTCGGCGCTGAGCCGGTTTACCCCGCAGGATTTCGTTGCGTTGATCGACGCTCACGCGATTGCGTGGCACGAAAAGACACTCGGTCAGCTGTTCTGCGACGGTTCGGCGCGGCAGGTGGTCGATCTTCTGCTGGCCGAGTGCGCCAAGGGCGGGGTGACGCTGCAATTTGGCGAGGACATCGGGCCGGTCGAGCACCGCGACGGCGCCTTCCATGTCGCCGGAGCGAGCGCGCCAGCGCTGGTCATCGCCACCGGGGGGCCGTCAATTCCCAAGCTCGGTGCAAGCGGGCTGGCTTATGATCTGGCGCGCCAGTTTGGGCTGAAGGTGGTCGAGCCGCGCCCCGCGCTGGTACCGCTGACCTTGGGCGGCGATGAAGTGCTGTTCCACGAATTGTCGGGGGTCTCCGCGCCGGTGGTGGCAAAGTGCGGCAAGGCGGCGTTCGCCGAAGCGGCACTGTTCACCCATCGCGGCCTGTCCGGCCCGGCGATCCTGCAAGTCTCCAGCTATTGGCGGCGAGGTGAGCCGGTCGGGATCGATTTCCTGCCCGGGCATGATGCTGGCTGGCTGAGTGCCGCCAAGCGCGCAGCACCGCGCAAACTGGTGCGCAAGCTGCTGGCCGAAACGCTGTCGAAGCGGCTGGCCACGGTGCTGGCTGAGCGGCTGGCGGTGGACGGCGAGCTGGGCCAGTATGGCGACAAGGCGCTTAACACCGCCGACGCGGCGCTGCGCAACTGGCTGTTCAACCCCAACGGCAGCGAAGGCTTTGCCAAGGCCGAAGTCACTGCCGGCGGGATCAGCACTGCCGAGCTATCTTCGCAGACGATGGAGGCACGGCGCGTGCCGGGGCTCTATGCGATCGGCGAGGCGGTCGATGTCACCGGCTGGCTCGGCGGGTACAATTTCCAGTGGGCCTGGGCTAGCGCAGCGGCGGCGGCGGGGGCGCTTTAGGGTTCGATCACCCCGAACAAGTCGTGGGCATCGGCATCCTCAACCAGCACTGTCGCAAAGTCGCCGGGCTTGAGACTCGCGGGCACGTTGCGCAGGTACACCGCGCCATCGATCTCCGGCGCATCGGCCTGGCTCCGCGCGGTGGCGCCGATGTCGCCGTCTTCATCGGGCTCCCCTACTTCATCGACGATCACCTTGACCGTGCGGCCGATCTTGGCGGCAAGCTTGGCTGCGCTGATCGCCTCGGTTTTCTCCATGATCCGGGCGTAGCGCTCTTCCTTGACCGCTTCGGGCACCGCACCGGGCAAGCGGTTGGCCGCAGCGCCTTCGACCGGCTCGAACCGGAACGCGCCGACCCGGTCGAGCTGGGCTTCATCGAGCCAATCGAGCAGGTACTGGAAATCGGCCTCGGTCTCTCCGGGGAAGCCGACCACGAAGCTGGAACGCACCGTGATATCGGGGCAAATCTCGCGCCACGAGCGCAACCGTTCGAGCACCTTGGCCTCGTTGGCCGGGCGCTTCATCGCCTTCAAAACCGAAGGCGCGGCGTGCTGGAACGGGATGTCGAGGTAAGGCGTGATCAGCCCCTCGGCCATCAAGGGGATCACCGCATCGACGTGCGGGTAGGGGTACACGTAGTGCAATCGCACCCACGGCGTGTGGCCGTCGGGGGTACGCAACCCGCCCAGTTCGCGCGCCAGATCGGTCATGTGAGTGCGGACGCTGCGGCCCTTCCACTGGCGCTCTTCATGCCGCACATCGACCCCGTAAGCCGAGGTGTCCTGGCTGATCACCAGCAGCTCGCGGGTTCCCGCCGCGACCAGCTTCTCCGCCTCACGCAGCACCGCATCGATCCGCCGGCTGACGAGCTTGCCGCGCAGGCTCGGGATGATGCAGAACGAACAGGCGTGGTTGCAACCCTCGGAAATCTTGAGGTAGCTGTAGTGGCGCGGGGTCAGCTTGATGTCGGCCATATCCTGATAATTCTGCGGGATCAGGTCGACGAACGGGCCTTGGCTTGGCGGCGCGGCTGCGTGCACCGCCTCAACCACCGCTTCGTACTGATGCGCCCCGGTCACCGCGAGCACCGACGGGAACTTCGCGCGGATCAGCTCGGCTTCGCTTCCCATGCAGCCGGTCACGATCACCCGGCCGTTTTCGGCAATCGCCTCACCGATCGCGGCGAGGCTTTCTTCCTTGGCCGAATCGAGAAAGCCGCAGGTGTTGACCAAGACCACGTCAGCCCCGGCATAATCGGGGCTCATCGCATAGCCATCGGCGCGTAGCCGGGTCAGGATCCGCTCGCTGTCGACCAGCGCCTTGGGGCAGCCAAGGCTGACCATGCCGATGCGCTTGGCATCGGGGATCGAACGTAGTTCGGGAATTCGCGGGCGGGAGATTTCTAAGGTCATCGGCGCGGCGCATAGGCGCATTTGTGCAGCGCGTCACCTGCGGCGGAACGATGCCAAGCTAGAACTTCGCCGGCACCCGCCAAACCCGGTGCTGACGCCGGTCGAATGGCTGTTGCCATCTTGTGCCGACCATGGCTCATTAGCGCCGGGCCGCTGGCTGTTGAGGGAAAGGCTAGATGTGGGAATGAACTGGATTGCGACGCTTGGCGTCATCTTCGGCACGTTGGCTTGAACTGAATGGGACCGATCAACTGGCTAGCGGTTATCGTCTCTGCGGTCCTCGCGGCGGCTGTGCTGTGGTTTTTCCGGCCGAAGGGCGCTCGCGGCAACTGGGTCTATCTGCTCCAGATCGTCCCCGCCGCGATGCTTGGCCATGCGCTCGCCCGGATCGGGCCCGACAAGCTCGCCGCCAAGCCGCAGCTTTATGCGATGCAATCGGCCGGGCTGGCGCTGGCGATCGTGATCCCGGCGCTTTGGATCGTGCAGTCACGCAGCGGCGTCAGCGCGCGCCAGACCTGGCGTGCCAGCGCGGCGTTCCTGCTCGCCTATCTGGCGATGGGCGCAGTTTTCTGGGCGATGGGCTTCAAGTAACGCGCCGGATCGACCGCCAGCTTGTTGCGGCGGATCTCGAAGTGCAGCTGCGGCTCGCTGGCGAGGCCGGTCTGCCCGACCAGCCCGATCCGTTCGCCCGCTTTGACCTTGTCGCCCTCTTTGACGGTGATTTTGCTGAGGTAGCTGTAAGTCGTGGTCCAGCGACCGGAATGGTAGATGATCACGGTCAAACCGTATTCTTCCGGGCCTTGCCCCGCGAAAATCACCTTGCCCGCTGCGGACGCGCGCACCGCAATGCCTTCGTCCGCCAGCAAATCGATCCCTTCATGCCCCGGGTTGGTGCCGACCGGCATGCTGAACGCCCGGCGGACCTTGCCTTGCAGCGGCCAGGCGAACGTCGGGGCGATCGTATCGGGCAAGCCCTTGGGCGCATCGGTTGAAATCGATGGCACGGGGATCAGCTCACCGTTCCCGGCCAAAGTGGGAATGACCAGCTGCTGCCCGGTCTTGATCTTGGCACTGGGCTTCAGACCATTCGCGGCCGCGATCTGGTCCCACGGCACGCCCGCGTCCATCGCGATGTCAAAAGTGGTTTCGCCGGCCTTGACCGTGTGGCTGCGGCGGCGCGGGATGACCAGCTTCTGCCCCGTCTTGACCGCATAAGGCGCTTTCAGCCGGTTGGCCTCGATAATCAGCACCCGCGGCACTTCGGCGCGGTTAGCAATCCCGGCAAGCGTTTCGTGGGGCTGCACAACGTGCAGCGCTTCGGTCTTGGGATCAGTCGCGGGAGGCTGGTCCTTGGCGAGGAGCGGCATGGCGGCGAGTGCCGCAGCAGAAAAACCCAGGCAAAAGCGGCGGATCATCCCGAATAACGCTCCGCCAGTGTGGCCAAGGATGGTCCGTGGGTCAAATCGAGTTGCAGCGGGGTCACTGACACATATCCGTCCTGAATAGCCTCAAGGTCGGTGGCGTGGCCCGGGGTGTGCTCGATCCCGTGCAGCCCGAACCAGAAATATGGGTACCCGCGCGGGTCGATCCCTTCAACCACCGATCCGCGCGCATAATCGTGGAAGCCCTGGCGGCAGACGCGGATGCCTTGCACCGCTTGGGCAACGATCGGCGGGAAGTTGATGTTGACCATCGTGCGCGGTTCGAATGGCACGCCGAGCAGCGGGCCGAGAACTTTCGCCCCCCAGGCCTCGGCGGCAGCGAACGGCACAGTGTCGCCCATGCCCTCTTTTTCATAGACCTGGCTGAACGCAATCGAGCGAATGCCGGCGAGAGCACCCTCGATCGCGGCGGATACGGTGCCCGAATAGGTCACATCATCGCCCAGGTTGGCCCCGCGATTGACGCCTGAGAGGATCAGGTCGGGAGCGCCCGGCAAAACCTTGCGCAGCGCCATCATCACCGCGTCGGTCGGCGTGCCGGACACCGCAAAGCGCCGCTCACCATGTTGGTGCAGCCGCACCGGGCGGCCCAGCGTGAGTGAATGCCCCGCGCCCGATTGCTCCTCAGACGGGGCGACAATCCACACATCGTCCGAAAACTGCCGCGCGATCGCTTCGAGAACTTCGAGCCCGGGGGCGTGGATGCCGTCGTCGTTGGTGAGGAGGATGCGCATCAAGCCGGAACCAGCGCGGTGATGCCGCCCATGTAGGGCAGCAGCGCAGGCGGAACATCGATCGAACCATCCGCCTGCTGGTAGTTCTCGAGCACCGCCACCAGCGTTCGGCCCACGGCGAGGCCCGAGCCGTTGAGGGTATGGACGAATTCGGTGCCTGCCTTTTTGCCATCGGGGCTACTCTCGGGCCGATACCGCGTATTCATCCGCCGCGCCTGGAAATCGCCGCAGTTGGAGATCGAGCTGATCTCGCGGTAGGCGTCCTGCCCCGGCAACCACACTTCGAGGTCATAGGTCTTCTTCGCAGTGAACCCCATGTCGCCCGCGCACAGCACCATCTTGCGGTACGGCAATCCGAGCGCTTCGAGGATCGATTCTGCGGCCTTGACCATCCGCTCATGCTCGGCGGCGCTGTCTTCGGGACGGCAAATGCTGACCAGCTCGACCTTTTCGAACTGGTGCTGGCGAATATACCCGCGCGTATCCTTCCCCGCCGCACCTGCTTCGGAGCGGAAGCACGGGGTCAGCGCAGTCATGCGGATCGGCAGCGCGGTTTCGGCCAAGATCTGCTCGCGCACCGAATTGGTTAGCGAGACCTCGGCGGTAGGGATCAGCCAGCGCCCGTCGGTGGTCTGAAAATTGTCCTCGGCAAATTTGGGCAACTGTCCAGTGCCGAACAGCGCTTCCTCGCGCACCAGCAATGGCGGCGCGCATTCCGTGTAGCCATTGGCGATCGTTTGCTGATCGAGCATGAATTGCCCGAGCGCCCGCTGCAACCGCGCCATCTGGCCGCGCAGGAAGGTGAACCGCGAGCCCGAAATCGCTGCGCCAGTTTCGAAGTCAAGGCCAAGCGCAGGGCCGATATCGGCGTGTTCGCGCGGGGTGAAGTTGAAGGCGCGAGGGGTACCCCAAAGGGAGATTTCGAGGTTTTGGCTTTCGTCGGTTCCGTCGGGGACGTCTTGATCTGGGAGATTTGGGAGGGAGGACAGCGCATCGGTTACCAAGGGCAACGCGTTGCGATCCCTTTCTTCCAATTCCGCAATATCGCCTTTGAAGCCAGCAATTTCTGCTTTCAGTTTTTCAGCCAGCGCCAAATCACTCCGGCCCATTGCCGCCCCAATTGCCTTCGATGCCTCATTGCGTCGAGCAAGTGCTGTTTGGAGCGCGTTGTTAAAGCCTCGCCACTCTGCATCTTTCATAACAATATTATTGGCTTGCGGTGCCACCCCCCGCCGCGCCAGCGCAGCGTCGAAAGCTTCGGGATTTTCGCGAATGAATTTGATGTCGTGCATGGTGAGGGCGCTATGCCGCTTGGGCGCGCCGCACGCAACACTCACTCATTCGTCATCCTGAACTCGTTTCAGGGCCCATCGTGCCGCAAATCCGGAGCGCGAGTTTGATGCGCTGAGCGGCCCGGCGGTGAGGTGAGTGTCCGACCTCATACTCCGGACGCGAGGAGAAATGGGTCCTGAAACGAGTTCAGGATGACGGTGGAGTGGAGGCACGGGTATCCGGGAAAATGGTGGGCGCGGCAGGGATTGAACCTGCGACCCCACCCGTGTGAAGGGTGCGGCCGTCACGAACGGACGCGAACGCTTAGCAACCTAGCGTCGCGGTAACACCCGAATTTCCTTTGCTTTTTGTCAGTTCCGAGCGAGAAGGGCGAACGGAGAGGAACCATGGGAAACTTTGGAAACCTGTCCCAAAGACCCCTTAGAGACCCCTTTCGGAGCCAGAATGGCCAAGACGCACCTGACCGACGCTGCTGTTGAGCGGTATCGTCGCCCGCAAACTGGGCGCACCGAGGCATCGGATAGCGAGCCAGGGTTATTTCTCTGGGTTACTGCCAACGGCGCTAAGTCTTGGGCAGTGATCTATCGGCTGCCTAGCGCTGATGGGAAGCGCACGAAGCGCCGCAAGGCCGTCATTGGGCGACCCCCCACCATGGGCGTCGCTGCCGCACGGGTGAAGGCGCGAGAGTATATGGAGCTGGCCACTAACGGCGTGGACCCAGAGGCAAAGGCTATTGAGGACACCGCAGCGGAGAAGATCGCCGCGTACGAACGGCAGGCAGGGACGTTTGCGGCAGTGGCGGCCGAGTTCGTTGCGGCCATGGGTGCGGGCAAGCTCGTAGGGGGTCGTAAGCGCCCCGTGGCCCCAACCACGGCTGCGATGAGGGAAAGCTTGCTCAAGCGGAACGTCCTGCCTGCATTCGGCGACAAGCCACTGGCAGAGGTCACGCCTCAGATGGTCGCGCACACTCTTGCCAAGCTTGAGGCGGCGAATGGGTCAGTCGACGAGACGCTGAAGGTCATTCGGGGAGTGTTCAAATTCGCGCTGTCGCGTGGGTTGTTTCACGGGCCGCTACCAACCGGGGGCATGACCAACCGCCAGCCTCCAAAGAAGGAGGCGCGGGCGATCGCTGACGCTGAGTTGCGCGCGATCTGGCAGGCGGCGGGTCAGCAAGGCTGGCCATTCGGCTCGGTGATCAGCTTGTTGATGCTGACGGGCCAGCGGAAGATGGAAATTGCCGCCTTGCGGTGGGAGGAAGTGGACTGGGATCGCAAGCTGTTGATCCTCCGGGCCGAGCGGATGAAGAACCGGGCCGGGGCGCACGAGGTCCCGCTGACCGACAACGCCCTAGAAATCCTCAGGGGAGCCCAGGCAGCTTGCGAGGTGACGAGAAATAAGTCGGGCCTAGTTTTCCCCTCTGACACGGGCGCGACCCCTATAAGCGGCTGGAACAAGCTGAAGGCAAAACTAGACCGGACCGTACGAGGCAACATGGTTGGGCTGAGCGAAGCCGAGCAGCGGGCAATTCGGGCGGGCGGCGCGCTGCGAGCCGATACGCGGCAGCTGAAGGCCGATGCACTCGCAAAGGTTGCGGGCACGGCTATCGCACCCTGGCGCATTCACGATCTGCGGCACACCTTTATAACCCGGTGCCGGGAAGGCGAGGAGAATGCTGAAGGCGAGGTTATCTGGTCAGCACCGCTGGACGTTCTGCAAGCCACGGTGAACCACGAGATCACGGCGGGCGTCACCGCGACTTACGATCATGGGGATCTCCAGCGGCGCTATCGGCTGCGCAAGCGCGAGCTTATGGAGTGGTGGAGCCGGAAGCTGCTGACGATTGTTGAAGGGGCGGCGGGCGATAATGTGGTCCAGTTGCCGGTGGGCTGGCGAGTATAGACTTTACAAGCCACGTTGAGGCTGGCATGTAGTGTTGGTGCGCACGGTCGTGGGACCCAAGCGTCATATGCCAGTATTCGCCCCTCGGGGCAAAGGGCTCCGTCCCTGACAAACCGGAACTGGGCATCTTTCACAACACTTGAATTAAAAACTCAATTTGGAAGGATACCCGAGTTATGTCTAAATTAAACTACATCCCCCGCGAGTTCGTCGTTCGCGTTACCGATTGGGGCAAAGGCGATTGCGCGTTCGCAAAGATCGACGATCTGCCGCCGGAGCTAAAGAAAGACGACCTCCTTGCCGAGGCTGTCATCTGCTTGGGCACATGGCCGCAATGGGAGCATGTCGCCACGGAAGGCGCTATTATCGTTGCCTACTTAGAAGCTACAGGACCAGGGTCTTCCGTCGGTTATATCGCGACCCCGGTTCGCCTCACCAAGCCGGGCAAGTGGCCGCCGCAAGGTAAGTTGGGCGAGCTTTGATCCGTAAATGAATATGGTGGCACCAGAGAAGTCTAACGTTCACTCGTGCCACCATATTAAACCACTTTTGTTACACGTGAATTTGGCGCATTAAAGTTCCTCGATCGTCTTCTAGGCGACCAAACAAAACGATTGCCGACATAAAAAGCAAGGCAGAGCACCCAAGCCAATCAAAAAGGTGCCGGCGTCATTCTGACAACTCGAAGGCTCAGGCCTCGGACAGAAGGACGTGCACATGCCTGCTCGTAAGCACCGAACCGGTGAAGAACTAGACCAGTGGGAGGAGCGCAAGCGCTCCCATCAAATCCAAATGCTTATCGCACGGGAGACAGTTCGAAGTCTCTCCGGCCATACGTTGCTGCGCTTGAAAGAGGCGGCGGCCATGCTCGGTGTCACCGTCAAAACACTCCGAGAACTCGAAAAACAACGCCTGCTCCATTGGCCGCGACGCGTGACGCTCAGCCCGAAGGTGACCGGCTATCGGCTCTGCGACCTCGAAGCGCTAATAGATGGCAGCATCGCTGGTCACGTTGAGGAAGTGGCTCAGTGACCGTTCCGCCATGGGAAGAGGAAAGCCAACGCGTTTTGGCTGACAATGCCGAAGGTGCGACGCCTTCCGATAGGTCGGAAATATCTTCGCTCGCAGAGATCCGGGCTATTTTTGACTACTTGCAGCGGATCGCTGCCGAGCCGCGATCCATGCTCACCGCCGTGGCGAAGGAGTATCAAGGGCGTTACTGGCGGGACGTGGCCACTATCAAGCTGGACAAAGCCACGGGTGAAATCGCCGTCCGGTGCGGTGGCGGTGGGAACGCCAGTACATTTGAGCCGACTGAGTTAGAGGCCGCTGCGATCAAGGTCGCATGCACAGGGGTAAAGTTCCCGGAGCCTTTGTCGTTACAACCAGGATCGAACGGCCTGCCGCCTCTGCCGAAGGAACTCCATGACGTAGATCCGAAAAACATCTTCGCCTTCTATGACCAGGAAGGGCGCGTAGTGATGCTCCAACGCCGAGCCACTGACGAAGAGGTTTCAAAGGGTGCCCCGAAGTATTCTCCGTGGTCCCATTGGGATGATGGGCTGTGGCGGCCCATGGAGCCAGGCGGGCCATTGCCGCTATGGGGGTTGCCCCAGCTGAAGGAACACACGCACGTCTTTCTGCACGAGGGAGCCAAGGCTGCTCGCGCGGTCGCGCAGATGGTGGCCGGCGAGACGCGCGAGGATCGGCAGCGTCTTGCTGCGCACCCGTGGCGCCAAGCCCTGAGCAACGCGGCACACCTGGGGTGGATCGGCGGTGCGCTTTCGCCGCACCGGACGGATTGGTCGGTGTTAAAGAAGGCGGGCGTGACGCATGTCTACATCGTTTCTGACAATGACGAGCCCGGGCGAGAAGCGGTTCCAGCGATCGCGAAGCACCTGCGCTTGCCGACATTCCATGTCGGCTTCACTGCCGAGTTCCCTGCGAGGTTTGATCTCGCAGACGAGTTACCCGAGGCGATGTTCGGTTCCGACAGCCGTTACAAGGGACCGCCGTTCATGGCATTGGTCGAGCCTGCCACTTGGGCGACGGACATAGTCGTGCCTGAACGTGGCGGTAAGCCGCAGGCGTACTTGCGCGATCACTTCAAACATCAGTGGGTATATGCCGACGAACCCGAGCTGTTCATCTGCACAGCCGATCCGCGGATCGTCCGTGGCGCGGCGAACCTGTCAAACAAGCTGGTCAAGTTCTCCGACAGCCCCGGCACTTCCCGCTTGCTGCTCAAGGCCTGCGATCATGTGACGACGCTGGCATATGCCCCCGACAAACCCAGCGGGACGGTGACCGTTCGTGGACAGCGTGCCTTCAACGTCTTTCGCCCCGCCGACATTAAGCCCGAGCCGGGAGACGCACAGCCATGGTTCGACTTCTTGGCATACCTGTTCCCGGACAGGAACGAACGGCGACAGATCGAACGCTACTGCGCGACTTTAATCGCACGTCCGCAAGTGCGGATGCACTTTGGGCTGTTGCTGGTGAGCAAGACGCAAGGCGTCGGCAAGGGCATCTTAGCCTCAAGGGTGCTGGCGCCGCTCGTAGGCGACCACAACGTAGGCTACCCATCCGAGCACGACATTGCCGAAAGTGCCTTCAACGACTGGATGGCGCACAAGCGGCTCGTAGTAGTCGGGGAGATTTATCAAGGGTCGGGCTGGAAGGCGTATAACCGCCTGAAAGGTGTCATCACCGACAAGGACTTTCAGGTGAATAAAAAGCATCAAACTCCCTACCGCATCGACAACTGGTGCCATGTGATCGCCTGCTCCAACTCGGATCAGCCGTTGAAGATCGAAGCCACCGATCGTCGATGGTTCTGTCCGAAGGTGGCGGAGCAGCCTTGGACCCCAGATGAGTTCGAGCGCTTCGTGCAGTGGTTGGCGAGCGGGGGCCTGAGCATTATCGCGCATTGGGCGGCTGGTTACGGCGACTACGTGAAGATCGGGGAGCACCCGGCAATGACCCGGCGGAAGCAGGTCATGATCGAGGAGAGCGAAGCTGAGGAGCTGCGCTGGGTCCGCGAGTACTGCGCAGGATGCATCGAGAATGGAGAAAGCATCGTAATCTCGACTACCGTTGCTTTCGCCTCGGCCAAAGCGCGCGGGAGCAAGACGCTCTACAGCACGAAAAGGGCTATGGGTCTCGCGATGGAAAAGGCCGGAATGGTCCAGCTGGCGAAGTCCGACGG
>JANYGB010000024.1 GCA_025359445.1 Sphingomonadaceae bacterium | reverse complement strand
CGAGCACCAGTACATCGAGTGACTGGGCCGATTGCTTGGCCAAAGTCAGCCGCGCATCGCCCAACTGGATATGGGCATCAGGCGCGCAATTGACCATGAAGGTGAACCAACGCTGTTTGATCGCAATGTCGATAACCAGCGGGTCAATCTCATAGAAGCTCCAGCTTTGTCCCGGTCGCGCATAGCAGGCGAGCGTTCCCGCCCCCACGCCGACAATGCCAATGCGGGCATGATCGCCGTAGACATCCGGCACCGCATCCAGCACCCGGCCTACGCCGGAGTGCCGCCCGAAATAGCTGGTTGGCTCGTTTAGGCTGCCGGGTGTGAGATTCTGGACGCCGTGGTTTGTCGTGCCATGGGCCAAAGTTCGCAGTGTGCCGGTCTCGTTTTCGCGGATGGTGTAAATCCCGAAATAGCTGCGCTGGCGCAGGCCGTTCCAGCTCAGCACCAGCGGGTCGATCCCCACAAGGCCGATCAGCGCAGCGGACACGCTGATGACGGTCAGCCAGCGGTGACGCCGGACAATCCAGATCATTGCAATCAACAAGGCCCCGACCCACAGCGCTGTGCCATCGAGCCAGTCCAACGCCAGTGCGCTTGCAATAAGCGAGACGACAAGCGCCGCGCCCCATTGCCACAGCCTGGCTCCATGGCGCGAATAGCCAGCGGCACATGCCACCGCCGCCAGCGCCAGCAATGGGAACTCATAGCTCCAGTCAAACACCAGCGGCGCAATGACCGCAACGAAGAATCCGCCGATTGCTCCGCCTAGCGCGAGCAGCAGATAGAAAGCCGTCAGCCCCGCAGGATCGGGCCTCGCCAGATAAAGCCTGCGGTGGAGCGACAGGCTGGCAATGAACAGCAGCGCCAAGGCCGCCGGGCCGGTGACGTACACCTCAAACGCATCGATGGACATGGCGACCAAGGCCAGTGTGGCGATGAGCGGCGCGGAAAGTCGCGCGATGCGGTCCACCAGCGGCGCTTGCTCAGTGAATGCCAGGATGAAGCTCAGCAGGTAAAGCGCCAGCGGCAGAACCCAGAGCAAGGGCATCGCCACAATGTCGGTTGTGATATGCGTGGTGGTGGCAAGGATCAGGCCAGATGGGATCGCTGCCAGCGTCACCCAGAGCAGCGCCGTACGCCAATCGAGGCTTGATCGCGCGGCTGGCGGCGCATGGGCGGTGGCAATCGGCCGGGCAGCGAGCATCAGCCAGAGCGACAAGGCAGCGAACGACGCGAAGCCTGCGGACCACGCGGTGGTCTGCGCAGAGATGGGCACAAGCGGTTCAACGATCAGCGGAAAGGCGAGCAGACCAAGAAAGCTGCCGATGTTGGAGAAGCGGTAAAGCCCGTAAGGCTCCGCCCCGCTGCTATCGCGCAGCCAGCCTTGCAGCAGCGGAGCTTGCGCCGCCAGCAGCACGAACAACGGCCCCACCGCAGCGGCGACTTGCCACGGCACCCAGGCAAGCAGCGCATTCCCCGAAGGCGCTCCCGCCGCATCCAGCCCCAAAGGCAGCCAGAGCAGAGCGGTGGCCAGCAACGCGAGATGAACCAGCACCTGCAAGCGCCGCGTGAGCGTCAACAGCCAATGCGCATAGCTATAACCAACCAGCAACAGCAGCTGAAACGCCACCATCGCACTCGTCCATACCGCCGCATTCCCGCCAAGCTGCGGCAGCGCGATCTTGGCGATCAGGGGCTGGACGAAGAACAGCAGAAAGCTGGCGAGCAGGGATAGGGCTGCGAAGTGGGATGCTCGCTTCGGGACACGGCCATCTGAACAGCCTTCTTTCATATTTGGGAAGACGCAAACTGGCTGATCAGAGTCGCATAGATAATTTGCATGGTCGCGATGTTCGCTAGCTCAACTGGCATCAAACATCCCCGCAAATTCCTTGTCGGCGTAATAGCGCAGTTTCTTCACGATCAGCGGATTCTCGCCGACCTGCATGAGCAGCAGGTTGTCGGGCGCAAGTTTCATGATTTCGTTGGGGTCCATTAGATTGCGGGTAGCGAGGTGCTGGGTTTTGCTCACGGTTCGTTCGGGGTTTTTGAGAACCACGTCCTTTTCGCTCCGCCCGTCCGTCTCGTAGGTGATCGTTTCGCGGCCCATCGTTTTCGACAGCATATCGGCGGTATCATAGTCATTGACCCCGAAGGCTTGCAGGACACCGGCGTTGGACAGAAATGTCCCCGCGCTGGTTCCGTAGAGGTTGCGAAGCTGGTGGATGTCCTGCAAAATCGGCCAGAGTTGCAGGCCGTAACCAGCCATCAGGCCCATTGCCCGCTCGACAGGTTGCAGCCGCCCGAGCGCGGCAAATTCATCGAGCAGGAACAGAACCGGGCGCGGCGGCTTGGCCGACGACCGCGCCATTTCGTTGATGGACTGGGCAACCAGCAGGCGCAGCCAGCGCGAATAGG
>JANYGB010000041.1 GCA_025359445.1 Sphingomonadaceae bacterium | reverse complement strand
CCTGATGACCGCGAGCTCGACCGGACTGTACGGCAACTTCGGCCAGGCCAATTACGGCGCGGCCAAGCTGGGGCTGGCGGGCTTCACCAAGACGCTCCACCTCGAAGGCGCGAAGTACAACATCCGGGTCAACACGCTGGCTCCGGTCGCGGGCACCCGCATGACCGAAGACCTGGGCATGCCCGACGCGCTGTTCCATGCGCTGAGCCCCGAGAATGTCGCGCCGATGGCGCTGTTCCTCGTCAGCGAGGACGCGCCGACCAACATGATCTGCGGCGCGGGCGCGGGTGCGTACCACGCGGCTTACGTTACGCTGACCTCGGGCATTGCGCTCCCCGAAGGCGAACGCACGCCCGAAGGCATCGCCGCCAACTGGGACGCGATCATCGACCGCACCGGCGAGACCGTGCCGCAATCGGGCGGCGAGCAATCGGGCGCGGTCATGGCCGCGCTCGCCAAGATCGGCGGGCTGGGCTGATCGCCACGCTGTATTGACACAGTAATACAGTTAGGGCATCCTTCCCACAACAACAGGGGAGGATGCCGATGTATTCCGAAGCAGACCTGCAAGCGGCCGTCAGTGCCGGTGCATTAAGCCACGAGGCGGCGGAGGCGTTCCGCGCTCATGCCCACGGCATGCGCAGCGCGCCCGTCGCCGATGAGGAACACTTCCGGCTGATCACCGGGTTCAACGATATTTTCGTGACCATCGCGGCGGTGCTGCTGCTGGTCGCCTGCGCCGGGATCGGGCACGCGATTGCGCCGGGTATCGCTGGCGTGCTGGTTGCCGCCGCCGCATGGGGCCTTGCCGAATTCTTCACCCGCCAACGCCGCATGGCGCTGCCCTCGATCGTGCTGCTGCTCGCCTTTGTCGGCGGAGTTGCCGCGATCCCGATCAATTACCTGGCCGAGACCGAGCCGACCTTGAGCGATTCTGCCGGCGCATTGATCGGCGCTGGCATCGGGCTGCTTGCAGCGGGGGCGGCGTGGGTCCACTGGCGCCGCTTCATGGTGCCGATCACGGTCGCTGCGGGCGCAGCGGGGATCGCAGCAACGGTCATCGCGCTGGTCTTGTCGGTAGCGATGCAAGGCCAGGCCGATCACAATCCGGAGCCGGTTCTGCTCCCGCTGGTGTTCGTCTGCGGCCTCGCGATCTTTGCTTTCGCGATGCGCTGGGACATGAGCGATCCGAAGCGCGAGACCCGGCGCAGCGACGTCGCCTTCTGGCTCCACCTGCTCGCCGCGCCAATGATCGCGCACCCGTTGTTCCACTGGCTCGGGATCACCGGGGGCGACAACATCGGGGCTGGCTCCGCGCTTGGCGTGCTGGCGATCTATGTGCTGATGGGCGTGGTCGCGCTGGCGGTCGATCGGCGGGCCTTGCTGGTCTCGGCGCTGGCCTATGTCCTGCTCGCGCTGACCTGGCTGTTCCGCGAGTTTGGCATGGTCGAGCTTAACGTGGCGCTGACCGGCCTGGTCATCGGCTCGGCGCTGCTCGCGCTCTCGGCCTTCTGGACCCCGATCCGCACCGCGCTGATCCATCGTCTGCCGGTCGGAGTTCAGGCGCGCCTGCCGCAAGGGGCGCTATTGCCGGCCTGATCGATGCATGAACCGGCGCACGGCGCGTGCAGATGCCCCGCCGTGCGCCAAGTATCTGAAGCTATTATCGGAACGATTGTCTCACCATATTGTTAGCTAGCGTAAGCACAATCCGGAGAGACCTCATGAACAAGCGCCTGCTCACGATATTCGCCGCCGCATCAGCGATCAGCTTGGGCGCCGCAGCCTGTTCGAACAAACCCGACGGCGCGGTTTCAGGAGACGGTGCGATGTCGGGCGGCGCGAGCGATATGGCCGTGCCGGACGATATGGCCTCACCGGGCGGCATGGGCGACGCCAGCCACAGCACCGCGATGGGCGCTAACAGCCATGGCTCGCAGTTCCTTACCGACGGTATGATGGGCGACAATGCTGAAGTGAAAATGGGTGAACTCGCAGCCAAACAAGGCAACAGCGCCGCAGTGCGCAGCTTTGGCACGATGCTCGCAGCAGATCACGGCAAGCACCTTGGTGACCTTGCTACGCTGGCTGCAACAATGGGCGTCAGCAAGACGACCGCACTGATGCCCGAAGCCGATGCTGCCTATGCCAAGCTGAAAGGCCTGACAGGCGCGGCCTTCGACAAGGCGTTCGCCATGCACATGGTGATGGATCACAAGAAAGACATCGCCAAATATCAGGCCGAAGTCGATAGCCAGGATCCCAAGCCGCTGATCGATCTCGCCCGGCAAACGCTGCCGGTGCTCAAAAAGCATCTCGCTGCCGCACAGGCGCTCCCGTCCTGAGCCGATTGCACCGCGACAAATCATTGCCAAAGTCCCCTCGAAGACGTTGCTTTCGGGGGAACTTTCGTGGTCGGAGCGTGGTGCCAGGCCTGCTGACTGCAATAACGGGTGGTTCAGGACTGGCGCCTGAATCTAAATCACCACCTTCATCAACCGCCGCTCGAGCGGGAACAGTACGCTAGCCAGTTCATGCCCGCGCTTCAAGACTTGGCCGCCCTCGCCGAACAGCGTCCACATGCCTTGCTTGGCGCGCAGGGACGGGCGTTTTTCGATGCGGGCCTGGGGATTTTCGGCAGCGCGGCGAAAGGCGCTGAATGTGGCGGCGTCTTTGCCAAAGTCCATCGCGTAATCGCGCCATTCGCCGGCGGCGACCATGCGGCCGTAAAGATCGAGGATGCGCTGCAATTCGTCCCGCTCAAACCCCACTTGCAACGGACGAAAGCCGCCGTGAGGGAACGGGGTGACAACCCCGCTTAAGCGCGTTTCGCTCCCCCGCGCTTTTTCACTGCGCCTTGTTTGGCGGGGATTGCATCGCGTTCTTCAAGCAATTGAACCAGCCGCTTCTGCATCGTTTCCATCTCGCATTGCAGCAGTTCCAGCTTCTGCGTGGCGGGATCGAAGCGTTCGGAGCACGGCGTACCGTATGGCACGAAGTGCTGCGTTTCAGGGGTGACTTGCACCAGCGTCGCCTTGGCCGGGATGCCGACCATTGTCGCGCCTTCGGGAACATCCTTGTTAACCACTGCATTGGCCCCGATCCGCGCGCCCCGGCCGACTTCGATCGGGCCAAGGATTGCCGCACCCAGGCTGACGATCACATCGTCGCCGATGGTAGGGTGGCGCTTGCCCCGGAATCCGTTGGTCGGGTTGGTCCCGCCCAGCGTGGAGCCTTGATACATGGTCACATTGTCGCCGATCTCGGCGGTTTCACCGATCACCACGAAGCCATGATCGATGAAGAAGTTGCGCCCGATTTGCGCGCCTGGATGTATGTCGATCGCAGTCAGGAAGCGGCTGATGGTGTTGACCAGCCGTGCTGCAAAAAACAATTGCGCCTCGTACAGCCAGTGCGCCACTTTGTGCAGTCCGAGCGCGAGCACGCCAGGATAGAGCAGCACTTCCCAGCGCGAATGCGAGCTGGGATCGCGCGCCACGACCGAATCCAGATAGCGGGTCAGTTCATCAAACATTTTGCCCATTTCTCATTTCATGCCGTTTAAAGCAAGCGCGGCTCAGCGGGTCCGTGCAGCACTTCCAACGCCTCACGCCAAATCCCCAACGTGGGGGCGACTTTGCGCTCGAGGCTCAGCCGGTCGATTGTCTCAACCAGCCGCTCCACTGCAAGGTGGGAACGCTCGGTTCGCGGCACAAGGTATTCGGCCGCATCGGGGCCGAGCGCGAGCGCACGTTGCTGGGAGTGAATGCCGATCAGGCTGGCCAACTGCTCGTCATCCGGGGTGCCGATGGACAACGGCAACGCAGCGCCGATCCGTGAAGCAAGGTCAGGCAAGCGGATCGCCCAATCACCCTCGCCGCTGCTGCGCACCAACAGCAACGCGGTCCCGCTTTCCTGGGCGCGGTTCCAGCGGTGGAACAGTTCGGTTTCATCGAGCAAATCGGCATCGTCGATCGCCTCCCCCCCGCCGTCGCCCGGGTCAGTGTCGGCAAACAGCGCCCCGATCAGCGATTTTCCAGAGCGCGGCGGGCCGCTCAGCACTGCGGTCCGGAACGGCCAGGTCTGGGCAACCTGCAACGCTTCAAGGACGGCACGGTTGTCATTGCCGATTGCGATATGGCGCGGGCTGCCGTGCCCCGCCTTCAGCGGAAGCGCGATCTGGCTCATCAGCGCTTGATCGAGAGCGCGCCGGTGCCCACCGAAACCTTGTAGCCGCGCGCGCGCAGGGCGTCGGCCAGGCTGCCGATCTCACCTTCGTAAGTCACGCGCATCACCGATGTGCCGCCCATCGCGAGGCTGGTGGTCGAAGCACCCTTAACCCCGGGAGCCGAACGAACCGCGCCCAGCGCTGCATCGACCGCACCGGCATCAGGCGAAGCAAACTGGACCGTAAAGGTATGCGTTTCAGCCGGAGCAGCGGTCGGGGTTGCGCTCGGGGCCGGGCTTGCTCCGTCGCTTGGTTTTACGCCCGGGGGGGCTGGAGCGGTCGGCGTCTGGCCGGCGGCAATCAGCGCGGCGAGCCCGGGATCGAGCTGCGGCCGGACATTGAGCGAGGTGTCCGGTTTGAGCTGTCCTCCCGCCAGAGCAGCGCCGTACAGCTGGTCGAGTCGCGCAACGCCTTCGGCGAGCATCTTGGGCACTCCGGCCTCATCGTTCGCGGTCAGGCTGAAGCTACCGAGGAACGTGTTATCGGGCCCATAGCGCGCGGTGAAGGTGCCGCGCACCGGACCGCCCGGCCATTGCCGCTCAAGCCGTGCTTCGGGCGTCAGCACATCGCTCGCGCCGAACTGATCGAGTACATTGCGCCACCACGCACGGCTGCGGCGGCCCGGCTGGCCAGCGGTGAGCAGCAGCGAATCCCCGCCCGCACCGACCGGCCGGACGTAATCGATCGAGCTTGTCCCGGCGCGGTATTCCGCCCAAGCCTTTTGCCAGCTGCTTTTGACCTCGAACACCTGGGCCGTGCCGCCCGAATAGAGCACCGGAATCACCAGCATCGGTGCTGAATGCTTTTGCCCGCCGGCAATCCCGCCAAGATACTGTCCGGCGCGCGAACGGTCGAACACCACGCCCAGCACCGCGATATAGCGGCGGGGCCCGATCTGCTCGCGCTCGACCACGATCGCCGAGACCATCGACTGGATCGTTCCGTCGGCCATGTCGGGACCATTGGCCTTTTTCCACGCCTCGCGAGCGGCCAATTCCCAGCCCTTGGCGCGGGCTTCCTGTCCATCGGTGCCGGTGGTGTTGACCTCAATCCCGTTGACCTGGATGTCCGAAGTGCTGGCCAGCGGCACGATCCCGCGGTCGCCTTCGATCTGCGCCCAGAGTTGCGCCGGACTTAAGGCGATCCAGACCGCGCCAAGCCCCAGCGCGGCCATGCCAAGCAGCGCAGCGGCAGGTCCGGGGCGCCTGCGCGAGACGGTATATGGGGGTGTGGTGCTGGTCATCGGGGAAAACAGGGTGCCTTTTGCCCAAAGGTGCATGGAAATCCAAGCGGGAAAGCGTTAGGCGATGCCGCAATGTCCAATAACCCCCCTCCCAAGAGCTACAGCTACGAGGCCGCCGGCGTTTCAATCGCCGCCGGGAACGCGCTGGTCAAGGCCATCGCGCCGCTTGCCCGAGCGACCGCGCGGCCCGGTGCGGACGCGGAACTTGGCGGGTTTGGCGGGTTCTTTGATCTGAAAGCAGCAGGCTATACCGATCCGCTGCTGGTCGCGGCGAATGACGGGGTCGGGACCAAGGTCAAGCTGGCGATCGACCATGACCGCCACGACGCAATCGGGATCGATCTGGTCGCGATGTGCGTCAACGACTTGATCGTGCAAGGTGCTGAGCCGCTGCTGTTCCTCGACTATTTCGCCAGCGCCAAGCTGGATAGCGCGGTGGCGCAGCGGGTGATCGCGGGGATTGCCGAAGGCTGCAAGCTGGCTGGCTGCGCCCTGATCGGCGGCGAGACGGCCGAAATGCCCGGGATGTACGCGCCGGGCGACTATGACCTGGCGGGCTTCTGCGTCGGCGCGGTTGAGCGCGGCGAGCAATTGACCGGTGACCGCGTGGCGGCGGGCGATGTGCTGCTCGGGCTGGCTTCATCGGGGGTCCATTCGAACGGCTATTCACTGGTCCGGCGGCTGGCAGCGGACAAAGGCTGGAAACTTGAGCGTCCCGCGCTGTTCGACGCCGACCGGCTGCTGATCGATGTGTTGATCGAACCGACCCGGATTTACGTGAAGAGCTTGCTCCCAGCGGTGCGCAGCGGGCGGATCCATGCGCTGGCGCACATCACCGGCGGCGGCCTGCTTGAAAACGTGCCGCGGGTGCTGCCAGCAGGCCTGCACGCGCGGATCGACGCCGGCGCGTGGGAGCAATCGCGGCTGATGACGTTCCTCCAGGCGCAGGGCAACATCGAGCCCGCCGAAATGGCGCGGACCTTCAATTGTGGGATCGGCATGGTGCTGGCGGTTGATGCTGGCGACGCCGCCGGGGTTGCAGCGGAACTGACCGCTGCTGGCGAGGTCGTCCATGTGATCGGCGCGGTCGAAGCGGGCCCCAAGGGCTGCACCGTGCACGGCGCCGCCGAAGTGTGGAGCGCGCGTGAAGCCTGGGAAGCCAGCCACCTTGGCTGAAGCAGGATCTGCGCGGGCCAAGGTCGCCGTGCTGATTTCGGGCAGCGGCACCAATATGGCCGCGCTGCTGTATGCCAGCCGGGCGAGCGACTGTCCGTTTGAGATCGCGCTGGTGGCATCGAACAACCCCGCTGCCGGGGGCCTCGCGCTGGCTCAGGCTGAGGACGTCCGGACTTTCGCTCTATCGCACAAAGGCATGGACCGCGCCGCGCACGATGCGGCGATGGACGCGGCGATCCGCGCGACCGGCGCGCAGTACGTCGCACTGGCCGGGTATATGCGAATCCTGACCCCCGAATTTGTGGCCGGATGGGAGGGCCGGATGGTCAATATCCACCCCTCCTTGCTGCCCAAGTATCCCGGGCTGCACACGCATGACCGAGCGCTTGCGGCGGGCGACAGCCATGGCGGCTGTTCGGTGCATCTGGTCACGGCCGAGCTCGATGCCGGGCCGCTGCTTGGCCTGACTGCGGTGGCGATCATTCCGGGCGACGACGCCGATACGCTCGCTGCGCGGGTGCTGATCGCCGAGCACCAGCTCTACGGACGCTGTCTCGCCGCTTTGGTCAGCGCCGAAGTTTCGCCCGAGAAGCTTATCGCCGAAGTGCGCCTCCGCGCGCTCGCCCTGCCGCAAGCCGACGAAGTCACAAGCCACGGCATGCCGTGCTTCGGGATCATCAAGGGCAAGAAATTCGCCTATGTCTCAAACGATCATCACGGTGACGGCAAGGTCGCGCTGCTGGTGAAGGTCAGCGGGCTGGACGAACAAGCCCAGCTGATCGAGAGCGACCCCGCGAGGTACTATCGCCCGGCCTATTTCGGTGACGGCTGGATCGGCATCCGGCTCGATCTGGGCGATCCCGACTGGGACGCGGTGGCCGAGTGGCTGGCGCGCAGCTGGCGCGCGATCGCGCCGCGCAAGCTGACCGGGCTGATCGACGCAGCCGACAATTTCTAACTTAACACTGCGATAACTACCCTCGGTAGGTCCGCGTTGACCCAGCTTCACTATCCCAAATTATCGATAGGGAAAGCTGCGGAGACCAAAATGGCTTTTTTGCGTAAGCTTGCAATTGACAGCACTGGCACATCGGCGGTCGAATATGGATTGATCTGCGGATTGATGGTGATCGGCCTTGTATTCAGCGTTCAAAGCATCGGCGCTTCGGTGGTTACCAGTTATGATTCGACTGCGGCCGCCATGCACAATGCCAGCGCCGGCTGATCAGATCTCGCTGCCATCCACCAAGGGGCGACTTTCGCGTGTGCCTTTGTAACGAGCGTCAGGCTCGGCCGGACCGGGTGAAATCACCACGTGATCGGCGTGCACTTCGATCAAGGTGCCGACGAACGGCCAGTCCTCCATGGTGCTTACCCGGTAGCTCACCGTGTCCCCGGCCTTGAATGTGCCCGCATCGAAATTGAACTCGAACGGACAATCTTCGCCGTCTTCGCCGGTAGCACCCATGCCGCGCATTTTCGTTCTCCTCGATCCGCACGATGCAACGCCGCCGCGCAAAAGAAAAGGGCCGCCGGATCACTCCAGCGGCCCCTTGTCGACTCCCAGCTAATAGCTCAGCCGACGATTTCTTCCGGTTTAAAGAAGTAGGAGATCTCGATCGCGGCGTTTTCGTCCGAATCCGAACCGTGGACCGAGTTGGCTTCGATCGATTCGGCGAGTTCCTTGCGGATCGTGCCCGGCTCGGCATTGGCGGGGTTGGTTGCGCCCATGATGTCGCGGTTACGCTGCATTGCGTCTTCGCCTTCGAGCACCTGGACAACCACCGGACCGCTGATCATGAATTCAACCAGTTCGCCGAAGAACGGGCGCTCCCGGTGCACTGCGTAAAAGCCTTCTGCCTGATCGCGGGTCATGTGGATGCGCTTGGCGGCGACGACGCGCAGGCCGGCTTCTTCCAGCATCTTGGTGACCGCACCGGTCAGGTTGCGGCGGGTGGCGTCGGGCTTGATAATCGAGAACGTGCGGGTTACCGCCATGTCAGATTCCTTGAGGTCGGTGGGACAGCTGTGAAGTGGCGCGCCACTAGCCGGGAATACCGGCCGGGGCAACCCGCCCGTCAGGCCGCCTTGACCCAGCCCTTGCCTTCCTGGCGCCAATAATTGCGCTCGACTTCGTTGCGCCCGTCCAGACTTCGCCAAGTGGCGCGGGCATCGTCGATGTTCGAATTGTCGAACAACAGGAACACCCGCTCGAACGTCTCCGCTGCGCTGTGCCATTGCCCGTCGGCCAGCGCGACGAATATGGCACCGTTTGTCGCCTCGAAACTATCGGACAGCAAGATCGGTTGGCGCGCGTCGTCCGCATTTCCAGCCGTGCCGTGCGCAAGGAAGGTGCCTTTGGGTGCCCACAGCGCCTCGCTGATCCGCTCGCGCTGGGCATCGTCGGCCGAAACCACCAGCACCTTGGCCCCGGCATCGCGCATCTTTGCCGCGAGTGCGGGCAATGCGCCTTCGACCGGGGTCTCGCTCAGCTGGTAAAAATCGACACGCATTCAGGCCGCTCCCGTGCTGCCGGCAGATTTGGCGCTGCGGCACTTGTCGGAACAGTACAGCACCTGATCCCAGTCACGTTCCCACTTCTTGCGCCAGCTGAACGGCCGCCCGCAAGCTGCGCACAGCTTGCTCGGCAAGTCCGCCCTCTGCCGCATCTTTGCCAAGGCTCAGCCTTCCAGGTTGTCCCGCACGAATTGGTCAAGCACGCGCACGCCGTAACCGGTTGCGCCCTTTTCCCAGGTTGCGCCCGGCTTGGCCGACCACGCCATCCCGGCAATGTCGAGGTGCGCCCACGGGGTGCCCTTGTTGACATAGCGCTGGATGAACTGCGCCGCAGTGATCGATCCGCCTTCGCGCGGGCCGACGTTCTTCATGTCGGCAATCGGGCTGTCGATCAGCTTGTCGTAAGCCGCGCCAAGCGGCATGCGCCACAGCTTGTCGCCCGAGACATTGCCAGCGGCAATCAGCTGGCCCGCCAAGGTGTTATCGTTCGAAAAAATCCCGGCTTGTTCATGCCCGAGCGAAATTAGGATCGCCCCGGTCAGCGTGGCGAGATCGACAATCGCGGTCGGCTGGTATTCCTGCTGCACCCAAGTGATGCAATCGCACAGCACCAGTCGCCCTTCGGCATCGGTGTTGATGACTTCGATGGTCTGGCCTGACATCGAGGTGACCACGTCGCCCGGGCGCTGCGCGTTGCCGTCGGGCATATTCTCAACCAGCCCGCAGATGCCGACGATGTTGGCCGCGGCTTTGCGTCCTGCAATCGCGATCATCGCGCCTGCCACGGCCCCGGCTCCGCCCATGTCCCACTTCATGTCTTCCATGCCGGCCGCGGGCTTGATCGAAATACCGCCGGTATCGAAGGTCACACCCTTCCCGACAAAGGCGGTCGGCTTGGTCCCAGCCGCACCGCCGGTCCATTCCAGCACCAGCAGCCGCGCCGCGCGGCGCGAGCCTTGCGCGACACCGAGCAGCGCGCCCATGCCGAGCTTGGCCATTTCGGCATCGTCGAGCACTCGGACCTTGAGGCCCACCGCTTCGGCGCGCGGGCGAACCCGCTCGACGAAGCTCTCGGGATAGATGATGTTGGCAGGCTCGGTAACCAGTTCGCGAGTCAGCTCGACCCCGTCGGCCAGCGCAGCTTCGGTCTGCCAAGCCGCTTCGGTTCCATCAGGCGCACCGGCAATCCGGATCGTGGTGAGCGAAGCCTGCTGATCGGTCGCCAGCTTGGTCCGATACTTGTCATACCGCCAGCCGCGCAGCCGGGCGCCCAGCACCACCGCTGCCGCTTGGTGGGCCGTCAGCCCCGCATCGCTCAGGTCGATGGTTACGGTGGTTTCGCCCGACGCAATGAACTTTGCTGTGACCGCCGCCCCGGCACGTTCGAGCGAAGCCAGCCGGTCTTTCGCGCCGCCATCCCCGCTGCCGGCCAAAGCCAACCGCACCACCGCGCCGTCCCGGCTGACAAAGCTTTCATGGAGCTGCCCGGTCTTGCCAGTGAACCGGCTCGCCTTGGCGCTTTGCAGCACCACCGGATTAAGCGAACCGGGCAGCTTGTCCTGGACGACGAGGTAAGCAATCGGGCTGGTCGAGGCGGCAAGCGGCGCAGCTACAAATTCGATTTTCATGATCACTCCCACGGGAAATTCGTCGAGCCGCGACAAAGCGATGCGCGGCAATGATAGCGTGGATTGCAGTTAGGCGCGGGCGGTGCGATAGGCAAGCCATGCTCCAGTTCACGCGCGTCTTCGCGTCGCATCCTGATTTGCCTGTAATCCGCCCTACCGCAGCCGGCGCTGCGCTGGCGCTTGCCCTGCTGAGCAGCCCCGCCCTGGCCCAAATGCGCGAGCCAGCGCTCGATCCGCCTGCTGCCTCGGCCAGCCCGGTTGTCGAGCCCGCCCAAGTTCTGCCCGAAGGCCGGCCCGGCGCGAACGACAGCCAGATCACCTTCGAGGCCAGCGGTGCAAGCTATGACGATTCTGCCAATACCGTAACGGTATCGGGTAATGTGATCCTGCGCCGCGGCGACCAATCGATTCGCGCCGATCAACTCACCTGGAACCGCGCCAGCGGCGAAATCGTCGCAACCGGCAACATCCGTTTCGTAGACGAGGATGGCAACCAGCTGTTCACGGAACGACTTGAACTGACCGACGAGTTCAAGGCCGGAGCGATGGAGAACATGCTCTACGTCCTGCGCGAAGGTGGCCGGCTCGCCGCGCAAAGCGGAACGCGCGGCGAAGACGGCGAGGTCGTGCTCAGCAACGCCGCCTATTCGGCCTGCGCGGTTGAAAGCAGCGACGGTTGCCCAAAACAGCCAAGCTGGCGAATTACCGCAAAGCGGGTCATTTTCGATCCCGACAAGAAGCAAGTGCGCTTCTTTGGATCGCAGATCGAATTGTTCGGCGTGCGGCTCATTCCGCTGCCGACCATCGTTATTGCCACCGATGGCCGCCCTGTCTCGGGACTGCTCATCCCCGACATCCAGCTCTCGGCGTCGAACGGCGTTCAGTTGTCCGAAACGTGGTATCAGCGCCTGGGCGTAAGCGGCGATTTGGCGGTGACTGGCTATCTTTTCACCAAGGCGCTGCCGATGGTCTCGGCGCGGTATCGCCAGTTGCTCAGCACCGGGGCGTTTCAGATCACCGGCTATGCCACCCGCAGCTCGCGCATTCCTATTGGCAACAGCACTGCGCTCGATCAAACAGACTTTCGCGGTTATCTTTACACCAACGGCAAATTTCAGTTCAGTCCCAACTGGAGCCTGACCTTCTCAGCCCGGGTCGCTTCTGATCGCACTTTCCTGCGGCGCTATGATATTAGCCGTGACGACCGGCTGCGCTCGAACGTCACGCTTGAGCGGATCGACAGCAACTCCTATTTCTCGCTGGCCGGGTGGGCAACGCAGACCTTGCGGGTCGGCGATCTGCAGGGCCAAGTGCCGTTTGCGATTCCCGAGATTGATTATCGCCGCCGCTTGACCGATCCGGTGTTCGGCGGACGCGTGCAGTTGCAAATCAACAGCCTGGCGATCACCCGCACTGCCGGGCAGGACACCCAGCGCGCCTTCGCCAGCGCGCAGTGGGATTTGCGCCGGATCACGCCGCTTGGACAAGAAGTCACGCTGACTGCGCTGGCCCGCGGCGATGTCTATCATTCGGACGAAAACGCGCTGTCGCCAACGGTCAGTTACCGCGGCAACCCCGGCTGGCAAATGCGCGGCGTCGCCACCATGGCGCTCGACGTGAAGTGGCCGCTGGTCGGCAGCTTCCTGGGCGGCACGCAAGTTTTGACCCCGCGCTTCCAGATCGTCGCCAGCCCGACGCTGCGCAATCTGGCAGTCCCCAACGAAGATGCGCGGGCGATCGATCTTGAAGATTCCAACCTGTTCGCGCTTAACCGCTTCCCCGGTTACGACCGGATTGAAGACGGGGTACGCTTTACTTATGGGATCGACTGGCAGTTCGAGCGGCCCGGCTGGCGGATCAATTCGACAATCGGGCAATCCTACCGGCTGACCAACCTGCCAACCCTGTTGCCCGACGGTACCGGGCTCTCCTCGCGCACTTCGGACATTGTCGGCCGCACCGAAGTGCGGTTCCGCGATGTGGTCAAGTTTACGCACCGCTTCCGACTCGACAAAGACAACTTCGCCATCCGCCGCAACGAATTCGACGCGGCAGTAGGCACTCAGCGTACCTATCTCGAAGTTGGCTATCTGCGGCTCAACCGCGATATCAATGGCGGGATCGAAGACCTTAAGGACCGCGAGGAATTGCGTCTTGCCGGGCGGGTCGGGTTTGCCCGTTACTGGTCGATCTTCGGTTCAGGCGTGTTCGATCTGACCGGGGTCAGCGACGACCCCAGTCTGACCAATGTGGACGGGTTCCAGCCGGTCCGCACCCGGCTTGGCGTGGCCTATCAGGATGATTGCCTCGAATTCGACCTGACCTGGCGGCGCGACTATGTTGCGACCGGCGATGCGCGGCGCGGCAACACCTTCCAGATCCATATCGCGGTCCGGAATTTGGGCTTCCGGTGATTGCATCATGCAGAAAGTTGGCAGCCTGCCGCAAAAGCGCTATCGGCGCTTGCTCAGCCAAGGTTAAGCCTAAGCGCGGCAATGGCGGGGCAACTTCAGCGCGGATTTTCGCGTTGCAAATGGGAATTTTACAACGGTGATTACCAGCTCTCGCTTGCGTTTCACGGCCCGTCTGGCCCTTTTGCCGCTAACGCTCGGCGCGCTGTCGCTTGGCACAGTTGCTCCGGCCCAAGACGCTCCCGCAGCGGGCACGCTGTCACTGCCTGAAAATCCGCAGATCTTCGGCAAAATCGACGCTAACCACCGCAGCGCCACGGTAATCATCAACGGTGAGGTAATCACCGGCACCGATGTGGACCAACGCGTTGCGCTCGTGGTTGCGGCCAGCGGCGGCAAGATCGCTCCAGAAGAACTGCAACGGCTGCGCCTTCAGGTGCTGCGCAACCTGATGGACGAAACGCTGCAAATCCAGGAAGCCAAGGCGCAGGACATGGTAGTCGGCGATGATGAAGTCGACAGCACCTTTACGCGGATCGCGCGCCAGAACTTCGGCCAGGATCCCAAGGCGCTTGACGCTTACCTGATCAAGATCGGCTCATCGACCAATTCGCTCAAGCGCCAGATCCGCGGCGAACTGTCGTGGCAGCGGCTGCTGCGCCGCAACGTCAACCCGTTCGTCAACGTGTCGGACGATGAAGTCCGCGAAACGATCAAGCGTCAGGAAGAAGCCAAGGGCACCGACGAATACCGGGTCGGCGAAATCTTCCTGTATTCCAACAGCGAAAATCACGATCAGGTAGCCCAAAACGCGCTCAAGATCGTCGAACAGGTCAAGGCCGGCGGCAGCTTCGTGGCCTATGCGCGGCAGTATTCCGAAGCCTCGACCGCGCCGGTCGGCGGCGATCTGGGCTGGGTCCGGATCGGCATGTTGCCGCCCGAAATGCAGACTGCGGTGGCCGGGCTTGATTCCGGCCAACTGGTCGGCCCAATCGAAGTGCGCGGCGGATTTTCGATCGTGCTCTTGATTGACAAGCGCAAGGTGCTGACCGCCGATCCGCGCGATGCGGTGCTTAGTCTCAAGCAGATCGCGATTAGCTTCCCGGCCGGGACCAGCCAAGCGCAGGCGACCGACAAGGCCAAGCAATTCGCCGAAGCAATGAAAGGCGCGCGTGGTTGCGCCACAGTCGATCCGATTGCGCAGGGCCTTGGCGCTGAAGTCGTGATCAACGATCAGATCAAGGCGCGTGAACTGCCCGCGCAGCTCCAGACCATGGTCCTCGGGCTCAGTCTGGGTGAAACCACCCCCCCGTTCGGCTCGATCAACGAAGGCGTGCGTGTACTGATGCTGTGCGGCCGCGATGACCCTGCAACGGGCGCAGCGCCGACCTTCGATCAGGTTGAAAACCAGATTGTCGATGAGCGGATCAACAAGCGCTCGCAGACCTATTTGCGCGATTTGCGCCGCGACGCGGTGATTGACTACGGTAACTGACCTGGACGACTTGCCGCCCCTCGCCCTGTCGCTCGGCGATCCGGCGGGGGTCGGGCCCGAGCTGATCGCAGCAGCCTGGGCGCAGCGCGAAGCAGCCGATTTGCCGCCGTTCTTTGTCGCCGGCGGGGCTGACGTGCTCCGCGTAGCGGCAGCGCAGCGCGGGCTGGCGGTGCGGGTGGTCGAGCTGTTCCATCCGGCCGAAGCGCATCAGCATTTCGGCTTTGCCTTGCCCGTGCTGGCGGGGGCGGACGGAGCCTATTCCCCCGGAAAACCTGACCGCGCCGGGGCTGATCTGGCGCTGGCTTCGCTGACCGAAGCGATGCAGCTGGTGCAGCGTGGCGAAGCTGCTGCGCTCGTTACTGCGCCGATCGCCAAGGCACTGTTAGCCGAGGTCGGGTTCGATTTTCCCGGCCAGACCGAATTCGTCGCCGCCGCCTGCTCGTATGTGCCGGGTGACGCGGTGATGATGCTCGCCGGGCCGCAACTGCGCACCGTTCCGCTGACCGTCCACGTGGCGTTGCGCGACGTACCGGGCCTGATCACCGCAGCACTGATCGAGCGCAAGGCGCGGATCGTAGCTATGGCGCTGACCCGCGATTTCGGTATCGCCAACCCGCGCATCGCGGTTGCCGCGCTCAATCCGCACGCGGGCGAGCAGGGCCGGATGGGCGATGAAGACAGCCGCATTGTCGCCCCGGCAGTCGCCGCGCTGGCCGCCGAAGGGATCGCGATCACCGGGCCGCACAGCGCCGACGGGCTGTTCACCGCGCACGCCCGCGGCAGTTATGACGTGGCGCTGTGCATGTACCACGACCAGGCATTGATCCCGCTGAAAACGCTGGATTTCGATGCCGGTGTCAATGTTACGCTCGGCTTGCCAATAGTCCGCACCAGCCCCGATCACGGCACCGCTTTCGGCATCGCCGGGACCGGCACCGCCAGCGCCGGCGCGATGATCGCGGCGATCAAAATGGCCGGTGAATGCGCTATGCGGCGCTATGGCGCCTGACCTCCCCCCCTTGCGCGAAGTCATTGCGCGCCATGGTCTGCTCGCAACCAAGGCGCTGGGACAGAATTTCTTGTTCGACGAGCAACTTCTGGCGCGGATCGCGAAAATCCCGGGCAAGCTAGACGGCCAGCAAGTGCTGGAAATCGGCCCCGGCCCGGGCGGCCTGACCCGCGCGCTGCTCCGCGCCGGAGCGCAAGTCACCGCGATCGAAATGGACCGCCGCTGCCTGCCCGCGCTGGCCGAACTGGTCGATGCGTTTCCCGGCCAGCTCACGGTGATCCAGGGCGATGCGACCAAAGTGCCGCATGGGATCGAAGGCCCGTACCACGTGGTCGCCAACCTGCCCTACAACGTCGGCACCGCGCTGTTCGTCGGGTGGCTGGGCGGCGAGGCCTGGCCGCCACCGTGGCTCAGCCTGACGCTGATGTTCCAGCAGGAAGTCGCCGAGCGGATTGTCGCCGCCCCCGGTTCATCTGCTTACGGGCGGCTGGCGGTGCTGGCGCAGTGGCGTTCTACCGCAAAACTCGCGATGAAAGTGCACCGCAGCGCGTTTACGCCGCCGCCCAAAGTAATGAGCGCGGTGGTGCATGTGGTGCCGGAGGTTATGCCCGAGAGTGTCTCGGCGCGGATGCTTGAGCGGGTGACCGAGGCCGCGTTTGGACAAAGGCGCAAGATGCTGCGGCAAAGTTTGAAGGGTTTGCCCGGAGCGCTTGGGGCGTTGGAGGCGCTGGGGATCGATAGTCAGCGCCGGGCGGAAACGCTGAGCGTTGGCGAATTCATCGAGATCGCGCGAAGCCTCTCCTGATTCTCTCCATTGCTGGCGAAGGCCACAAATGGGGAGGTGGATCGGCAAAGCCGAGACGGAGGGGTATCAGGGGTGGCGTCGATACCGCTCCGTCAGTCGGCAAGCCGACTGCCACCTCCCCATTTGACGCCGCAAAATGGAGAGGACCTTTAGACCGCCTTTTTCTTCCGCCGCCACGCGTGCAGCAACGGTTCGGTATAACCACTCGGCTGCTCCACCCCCTTGAACACCAGATCGCACGCCGCTTGAAACGCCATGCTATCCGGCGTCAGTTTCTCATACCCCGGATCGCCCGCATTCTGCGCATCGACCTTGGCCGCCATGCGGGTCAGCGCGTCCATGACTTGCGCTTTGGTACACACCCCATGCAGCAGCCAGTTGGCCATGTGCTGCGACGAAATCCGCAAGGTCGCGCGGTCTTCCATCAGGCCGACGTCGTTGATGTCGGGTACCTTGGAACAGCCCACCCCGGCATCGATCCAGCGCACGACGTAACCGAGCAGCCCCTGCGCATTGTTGTCGAGTTCCTCGCGCACCTCAGCCTCGGACCAGTTGACCCCGCGCGCCAGCGGCACGGTCAGCAGGTCGTTCAAGCCCGGCGTCGCTTGCTGCGCCAGTTCGCGCTGGACTGCAAAGACGTCGACCTGGTGGTAATGCATCGCGTGCAGCGTTGCGGCGGTGGGCGACGGCACCCAGGCGGTGTTCGCGCCGGCCTTGGGGTGGCCGATTTTCTGGACCATCATGTCGGCCATCATGTCGGGCGCGGCCCACATCCCCTTGCCGATCTGCGCCTTGCCCGAAAGCCCGCAAGCGAGCCCGATCTGCACGTTGCGCGCCTCGTAAGCGGCGATCCACGGGGTGGCTTTCATCGCGCCTTTGCGCAGCATCGCCCCCGCGCGCATCGAGGTGTGCATCTCGTCCCCGGTGCGGTCGAGGAAGCCGGTGTTGATGAACACGATCCGGTCCTTCACGGCATGGATGCAGGCCGCGAGATTGGCCGAAGTGCGGCGTTCCTCGTCCATCACGCCGACCTTGACCGTGTGCCGCGCGAGGCCGAGCAGGTCTTCCACCGCGTCGAACAGGTCGTTGGTGAGTGCGCATTCTTCGGGCCCGTGCATCTTGGGCTTGACGATGTAAATCGATCCGCTGCGGCTGTTGGCGTGGCTGCCAAGACCCGCCAGCCCGAGCGCGCCAATCGCGCTGGTCACCACCGCATCCATGATGCCTTCGGGAATCTCGGAGCCATCAGGAAGCAGGATCGCGGGGTTAGTCATCAAGTGGCCGACGTTGCGCACGAACAGCAAGCTGCGCCCGGGCAAGGTCAGATCGCCCCACACCCGGTCCGAGTTGAGGCTGCGGGTCAGGGTCTGACCGCCCTTGTCGAAGCTCTCGGTCAGGTCGCCGCGGATCACGCCAAGCCAGTTGCGATAGGCCGCGAGCTTGTCTTCGGCGTCGACCGCTGCGATCGAATCTTCGAGGTCGCAGATCGTGGTCAGCGCGCTTTCGAGCACCACGTCCTTGATCCCAAGCGGGTCGGTGCGGCCCACCGGACTGTCGGGATCGACCAGCACTTCGATATGCAGGCCGTTGTGGCGGAACAGGAGCGCGCCGGGCTTCTGCGCGACGAGGTGTTCGCTGGTCCCGCCCGTCAGCGCCGATTCCCAGCCGGGAATTGCACTATCGAGGAACGCTCGCGCCGCCGCGATCACCGCGGCTCCGCGCACCTCGTCGTACCCGCCCGGAACTGCCGGAGCGGCATCCAGGGCATCGGTGCCGTAGAACGCATCGTAAAGGCTGCCCCAGCGCGCGTTGGCGGCGTTGAGCAGGAACCGCGCGTTGAGCATCGGCACCACCAGCTGCGGACCGGCCATCGTCGCGATCTCGGGATCGACATTGGCGGTGCCGATTGCGAACGGTGCAGGCTCGGGCACAAGGTAGCCGATACTGGTCAGGAACGCCTGATAAGCAGCCTGATCGATCGGCTCACCCGCGCGCTCCACATGCCAGGTATCGATTTGCGCCTGGAGGGCATCGCGCTTGGCCAGCAGTGCGCGGTTTACCGGCACAAACTTATCGAGCAGCGCGGCGAAGCCGGCCCAGAACGCCGCAGCGTCCTTGCCCTGAGGAGCCAGCACGTCGCCTTCGATAAATGCCGCCAGCGCCGCATCGACTTGCAGCCCGCTCTTCTCGACCCGATCACGCATTGCAAACCTCACTGATAAATTTGACGAGTCCGGGGAGGAACTGCTCGCCCTATGCCGCAAGTGCGAAGGGAGCGCAACGAAGGCCGGCATCGCTCTCAGAAATCGTCATTGCGAGCGAAGCAAAGCAATCCAGAGTTTAGCGCGCAACGCCCTGGATTGCTTCGTCGCTATGCTCCTCGCAATGACGAAGGTTGGGGGTGATGTCCCAGTGGCTGCTGAGCAGGGGTTCACCTACCCTCCTCCCTCGGCTAGGGAAGTATCATATGAACCAGCTTTCCCCCCTAGAGACGGCGCTGCTCGCAGCGGTCGACCCCGCGCCAATGCTCGCGCGAGTGCAGACCTGGTCGAGCATCAACACCGGCACCGGCAACCTCGCTGGCCTCAAAGTGCAGGCCGGGATGCTGGCGGAGGCCTTCTCGGGCTTGCCCGGCGGTGTGGCGCTGACCGACCCCGCGCCGATAACGGCGGTTGATGCAAGCGGGCAGGAGCGCGAACTTGAGAATGGCCAGCATCTGGTTGTGCGGGTCCGGCCTAATGCAGAACGACGCTTCCTGCTGACCGGGCACATGGATACGGTGTTTCGCGCTGGTCACGCATTTCAGGCGCAGCAGTGGCTTGACGCCGAGACGCTCAACGGACCCGGCGTCGCGGACATGAAGGGCGGCATCGCGGTGATTATCGCCGCGCTGACTGCGTTCGAAACCAGCGAAGCGGCAGCCAGTGTAGGCTATGACGTGCTGATCAATTCGGACGAGGAAACCGGCAGTTTGTCCTCCGCCGCGCTGATTTCCGAGCTGGCGCGCGGCAAAGCGGCAGCACTGACCTATGAGCCGAGCGCCCTGCCCGACGGCACCTTGGCGGGCGCGCGCGCGGGCAGCGGCAACTGGTCGCTGACCGTTACTGGAAAATCGGCTCACGCCGGTCGCAACCCGCAGGATGGGCGCAATGCAATTGTTGCCGCAGCGGCGCTGACGCTCGGGCTCAAGCTGCTTGAGCGCGATGGCCTGTCGGTCAATCCCGCCAAGATCGACGGCGGCGGCGCGACCAATGTCGTGCCCGATCTGGCGGTGCTGCGCTTCAACATCCGTCCGCGCGAGCTGGCACTGGCCGAGGCGTTCGAGACCGGCCTCGCTGACCTGATCGCGCGGGTCGAAGCCGAACACGGCGTTGCCATCCACCGTCACGGCGGGATAAGTCGCCCGCCCAAGGCCGTCGATGCGCGCGCTGAGAAGCTGTTCGGGCTCGTCGAAGAGTGCAGCGCGCTGCTCGGCTCACCAATCTCGCGGATTGCGTCGGGCGGGGTCTGCGATGGCAACAACATCGCCGCGTGCGGGGTGCCGGTGGTCGATACGATGGGGGTCCGCGGCGGGGCGATCCATAGTAGCGATGAATTCCTGATCGTGCCGAGCCTGGCCGAGCGCGCGCAATTGTCCGCGCTGGTCCTGCACCGCCTCGCTACTGGAGCGTCCTTGTGACTCACGTTATCCGCGCCGCAACCCCGGACGACCTGCAGCACCTTTACGAGATGGCCAAGCGCACCGGCGGCGGCTTCACCAACCTGCCGCCCGACCGCAAGGCGTTGACCACCAAGCTTGAGCGTTCGGCCGAAGGTTTTGCCCGCACCGAGGACGCAGTGGGCGACGATTTGTTCGTGTTCGTGCTCGAAAACGTCGCTACGGGCGAAGTGCGCGGGACGTGCCAGGTGTTCAGCTCGGTCGGACAGAAATGGCCGTTCTATTCGTACCGGATCGGCGCGCTGACGCAGCACAGTGCGGAATTGGCTCGCACTTTCCGCGCCGATATTATCAACTTGTCAACCGACCTTGAGGGCGCGTCCGAAGTGGGCGGCCTGTTCCTCCATCCGGGCGAGCGCGCCGGCGGCCTGGGCATGCTGATCGCGCGCAGCCGCTACCTGTTTATTGCCGCGCACCGCGCGCGCTTTGCCGACCGCTGCATCGCCGAGCTGCGCGGCGTGATCGACGAAGCTGGCGGGTCGCCGTTCTGGGACGGTGTCGCGGGGCGGTTCTTCGGGATGACCTTCCAGGACGCCGACGAGTTCAACGCCAAGTTCGGCAACCAGTTCATCGCCGACCTGATGCCCAAGCACCCCGTCTATATCGCCATGCTAACGGAAGCGGCGCGCCACGTGATCGGCATGCCGCATCCATCGGGCCGGGCGGCGATGCGGATGCTTGAGGTCGAGGGGTTTGCCTGGGAAAACTACATCGACATCTTCGATGGCGGCCCGACGATGACGGTGCGGACCGACCAGATCCGCTCGGTCCGCGAGGCGCAGAGCCAGACTCTCACCGCAATCGATGCTGGCCTTGGCGAGCATGCGAAAGGCGAAAAGCGCCTGGCCTCGTGTGGTCATCTGGCGGGGTTCCGCGCTGCATATGGCTGGACCGAGCCGCGCGACGGCGGAGTTGCGATTGATCCCGATTGCGCGGCGGCGCTGGGGGTCAAGGAAGGCGATCCCATCATGCACGTCGCGCGCTGGTGAGCGAACGAGTCCACCCCAACCCCTCCCGCCTGCTGGAGGGGAGTTAGAAGGCTGCCATGCCGTTTACTGAAATCAACTTCGACGGGATCATCGGGCCGAGCCACAACTATGCCGGGCTAAGCCTGGGTAATCTTGCCTCGGCCGGCCATGCTGGCGAAACCTCGTACCCGCGCGCCGCCGCCTTGCAGGGGCTGGCCAAGATGCGGCACAACCTGGCGCTAGGGCTGCCGCAAGGCTTCCTGCTCCCGCTGCCCCGCCCCAACCCGGTGTTTTTGGATGCGATCGCCGCCGATGGCAGCGAAGACCCGCGATTGCGCGCCGCAGCGTGGTCGGCAAGCTCGATGTGGACTGCCAATGCCGCCACCGTCTCGCCCGCCCCGGACAGTGCCGACGGCCGCTGCCACCTGACCGCCGCCAACCTGGTCACCATGCCGCACCGCGCGCAGGAATGGCCCGATACGGTGCGCCAACTCAGGGTCGCCTTTGCCAATCCCGCGCATTTCGCAGTGCACGATGCCGTACCGCCCAGCTTTGGCGATGAAGGCGCGGCCAATCATATGCGGATGTGCGTGGGGCACGGCGCGGCCGGCCTTGAGATATTCGTCTATGGCAAACCCGGCGGTGCCTTCCCGGCGCGCCAGCACGAGCAAGCCGGGCGGGTTGTAGCACGGCGCCACGGGCTCGATCCAGCGCGCACCTTGTTCGTCGAGCAGAACCCTGAGGCGATTTCAGCGGGGGCGTTTCACAACGACGTCGTTGCGGTCGCCAACGAGCGGGTGCTGTTCGCGCACGAGCAGGCCTTTGCCGATCCCGCCGGTACTTTTGCTGCGATCCGCGCGGCGCTGCCTGAGGCAGAGATCGTGGTCGTCCCGGCCGAGGCCGTCAGCCTTGCCGATGCCATCTCCAGTTATCTGTTCAACGCGCAATTGCTCACGCTGCCCTCGGGCGAGATGGCGCTGGTCGTGCCGACCGAGGCCGCCAGCCACCCCCGCGTCGGGGTGTGGCTCGAAGGAATGCTCGCCTCGAATGGCCCGATCCGCCGGGTGCTCCCGGTTGACGTGCGCCAGTCGATGGCCAATGGCGGCGGGCCGGCCTGTTTGCGGCTGCGGGTGGTGGCAGATCCGGCCGACGTGGATCCGCGGTTCATGCTAGATGAAGCCAAAGCGGGGCGGATCGAGCGGGTGATTGAAGCGCACTGGCTCGATGCGATCCGGCCGCAGGATTTGAGCTCTGTCGCGCTTGCCGAGCAGGTTATTTCAGCCCGCGCCACACTCCTGACGGAACTCGAACTGTCTGAACTCGTTTGATTTTTGTCGTAAGTGTTTACACTTGGCACAGCGTTAACCTTTGCCGCGCTTGCAAATCAGCCGCTGGCATGATGTTTGCGGTGTAACGCGTAAAGGATTTGCGGTCGCCATGTTCAAGAAAATCAGCCGGTTGTTTGTGATCAAGACCCCGGTTGAAGCTTACCTGATCATCTACGCCCTCGCGCTGGGCGCAGTGGAACGCGGGAACATCTATATCCAGCGTTTTCCGGGGTTCGGCGGCAAGCTGCTGTTCCTCGCGTGCATGGGCGCGGTGTTCATGGCCGGGGCCAAGATCCTCGACTGCATCAAGCATGAAAAGCGTTTGAAGGAACGGCCGGAGACGGCGTTCTAAGCCAAATAGCACCTTCTCCCTCGTCATTGCGAGCGTAGCGAAGCAATCCAGAGTCTCGCATGGAACTCTGGATTGCTTCGCTACGCTCGCAATGACGAAAGATTAGGAAATAGGGGGTTTCTGTTGCCCGGTACCCCCCAAACCGCTGGAATCCGTTCTGTTGCCCGGTCGGTCCAACCGCGCTTTGGCATTGTAAATTCAGGGCGTTAGCCCGTCACATTACGCTGCGAGAGCGAGTGCTTCGTTGTCGTTGGCACTTATGGGTTTTGAGCCTTGAACGGGTTACTCAGCCCGGGTAAAAACTACGTCTTTCAACACACGTCGATCCTAG
>JANYGB010000025.1 GCA_025359445.1 Sphingomonadaceae bacterium | reverse complement strand
CAAGGAAGAGCTGCTGGTCGCCAAGGACAAGCTCAGCAAGATGTGGGTGCTGCGCCGCATCCTGATGCAGATGGGCACGATCGACGCGATGGAATTCCTGCTCGACAAGATGAAGGATTCCAAGACCAACGAAGACTTCTTTGCGACGATGAACCAGTAAGTGAATCAGCTCGTCCCCCGGCACGCGGTCCTGACCGGTGCGCCGGGGGCGGGCAAGACCACGCTGCTCGATGCCGCCGCTGCGGCGGGCATCGCTACATCCCCCGAAGTGGCGCGGGTGCTGCTCCAGCAGCCCGGCGGAATGGCATTGCGCACAGGCGATCCTTTGGGCTTCGCCGAAGCGATGCTCGAAGCACACATCCGCGAATTCGAGCGGCGTGAGGGCGAAGTGGGCCCGGTTCTGTTCGACCGCGGTTTTCCTGATGTGGTCGGTTTCCTCGATGTCTCAGGGTTAACCGTGCCCAAGTCGATCGATGCCGCCTGCCGCCGCCTGCGCTACACCGGCCCGATTCTCCGCGCCCCAGCCTGGGCGGAGATCTATGCGCAGGATGCCGAACGGATTCAGGACTGGGATCAGGCCGTCGCGAGCGATGAAGCGGTGACCGCAGCGTGGCGGCGCTATGGGTACGAGCCGATCGACCTGCCGTTGGCAGGTGTGCCCGAACGGCTAAAGTTCCTGCAGGAGCGGCTCTAGCCTGCCTTTTCCAGCTGCGCCGCCATCAGCTCCCACAGCTTGTTCATGGCCTTCATCGGTCGCACCATCGCCTTGAAATCCTTGATCTTCCCGGCATCGTCGAATTCAATCAGGTCGATCCCGTTGACGTGGATGCCATCAAGCTGGTTGGTAAATTCGAGCAGCACATGGTTACCATCGACCAGTTCGCGGACATAAGCGAAGCCTTCGGCGCCAAGCACTTGTGAAGCCGCGCCGAGGTAAGCCATGACCTTGGCCTTGCCCACTTGCGGGGTGTGCACCACCGGCGAATGAAACACCGCATCCTCGTCCACCATTGCGCCAAGCAGGGTCAGGTCGCCGCGCGAGTCCATATATTCGTGCCACTTGGCGAGGCCGTATTCGCCGCCCTTCATGCCAGGTGCTCCTTGAAAAAGGCCACTGTACGACCATCAGCCAGTTCAGCCCCGGCTGCATTGCGCCGATCGCCCATTTCGGCGGCGAAGCCGTGATCGAGACCTGGATAATCGTGCAGTGTGACCCGCGGGTGATCATCGAGCGCGGCATGGATTGCCGCTTGCGCCTCTGGCCCGACAAAGTGATCGGCGACCGGGATATGGAGCATCAGCGATTTGGCGATATGGTGCGCTTCATCGAGCATCTGGTCGATCATGACGCCGTAATATCCGACTGAAGCATCGACGTCAGTTCGCGCTGCCGCCATGTAAGCGAGCCGTCCGCCCAGACAGTATCCGGCGCAGCCGACTTTGCCCAGGCCCTGGCTGCGCAGCCAGCGGATCGCCGCTTCGATATCATAAACTCCAAGCGCGGCGTCGTACTGCTGGAAATATCCAAACGCTTCCTGCAGTTGCGCGGGCACATCGGGATCGAGTTCGACGCCGGGGGCGAAGCGCCAGAAGATGTCGGGCGCGACCGCAAGATAGCCCGCGGCGGCCCACTTATCGCATTTCTGGCGGATCCCGGCGTTGACCCCGAAGATTTCGGGAATGACGATGATGCCCGCGGTGGGAATGCCTACGGGCCTTGCGACATAGGCTGGGATCGCCCCGTCGTCTTTCATCGATACGATTTGCACGGTCTCGGTCACTGGCTAGTCTCCTGAAACGATTTGGCTTTATCCTAAGCGCGGGTTGGACTTTGTGAAGGGGCTATGCCAGCTTGGCAGCTTGCGAGGAGCCTAATGCCATGAAAGTCCATGTCGAGATCGAATGCACCCCCGAAGAGGCGCGCAACTTCCTTGGCTTGCCCGACGTGTCGAAAGCCAATTCGGTCTATGTCGAGATGGTCTCCAAGGCGATGAAGGGCGCAGGCAGCGTCGAACAGATTCAGGATTTCGCCAAAGGAATCGCGCCGATGGGACAAATGGGGATGAAGCTGTTCCAGCAGTTCATGGAAAGCGGGGCGGCATTTTCCGCCGGGGCGGGCAAGAAGAAGAAGGACGACTGAGCACGCTCAGCCAGCCAAACTTATGAGTGATACAATTTTTGCCTTGTCGAGCGGCGCTCCGCCGGCCGCGATTGCGGTGGTGCGGGTCAGCGGTCCTCAGGCTGGAGCGGCGATGTGTGCGCTGCTGGGTAAGACGCTCGAGCCGCGCCATGCAACCAGTGCAACCTTGCGTGATGGTGCCGGGGCGGTGATCGACCGCGCGCTGGCGCTGTGGTTGCCTGCTCCGCATAACGCCACCGGCGAAGATACGCTCGAACTCCATTGCCACGGCGGGCGCGCCGTCGTCGGCGCGGTCGAGGCGGCGCTGGCATTGGTCCCGGGGCTGCGCGCCGCAACGCCTGGCGAGTTCACCCGCCGGTCGTTCGTCAATGGCAAGATCGATTTGGCGCAAGCAGAGGGCCTGGCCGACTTGCTGGCGGCCGAGACCGAGTTGCAACGCCAGTCGGCGATAGCGATGGCGGGCGGAGCGTTCTCGCGCCAGGTCGAGCATTGGCGCAATATGCTGCTGCATCAATCGGCTGCGCTCGAAGCGGTGCTCGATTTTGGCGACGAGGACGATGTAACGTTGCTCCCGGCCGATTTTGAGATTGGGTTGGCGACGCTTGAAACCGAACTGGCGCAGTGGCTGGCGCGGCCGCGCGCGGAACAATTGCGCGAAGGCTACCGGGTCGTCGTCGCAGGGCCACCTAATGCTGGGAAAAGCACACTTTTCAATGTGTTGGTTGAAGCGGAGGCGGCCATCGCGACGCCGATCCCGGGCACGACCCGCGATGTCCTGACCCGGCCAATCGCCTATTCGGGTGTCCCGTTCTTGTTTGCCGATACCGCCGGACTGCATGACTGCGTGGACGATGAGGTTGAGGCGATCGGCATCGAACGTGCGCTTGATGCACTCGACCGGGCCGACCTGGTGTTGTGGCTTGGGCCAGAGGGGGCCGGGCCAGCAGGCGCTTGGGAAGTGGCTGCGCAAATCGACCGCAGCGATGCTCCGGCGAAGAAGTTAGCGCGGCACCGGATCTCCGCTAAAACTGGTGCGGGGATTGCTGCACTGCGCGGCGATCTGATCGCGGCGGCCCGCGCCGCGCTGTCGGGACCCGGCGATGCTGCGCTCAATGAGCGGCAACATATGCACTTGCGCCACGCAAAGCGCGCTCTGTCCGCAGCCAAGCATGAACACGATCCGCTGCTAATCGCTGAAGCGCTGCGGGTTGCGCGGCTCTCGTTCGACGCCCTGCTTGGACGCACCACCACCGAAGACATGCTCGATACGTTGTTCGGGCGGTTCTGCATCGGCAAGTGAGTGTTCCACGTGGAACATCGATCAGCTGAATTGCTGAACACTGTTTCACGTGAAACAGAGCTGCGCTAAGGCGCGGGCGAGATGCAGCAGTTCGACATCATTGTAATCGGCGGCGGTCACGCCGGGGTTGAGGCGGCAGCAGTCGCGGCGCGGATGGGTGCGCGGGTCGCATTGGTCAGCTTCGATCTACACGCAATCGGCGCAATGAGCTGCAATCCGGCGATTGGCGGGCTCGGCAAGGGCCATCTGGTCCGCGAGGTCGATGCGTTCGACGGAATCATCGCGCGCGCCGCCGATGCGGGCGCGATCCACTACCGCATGCTTAACCGCTCGAAGGGCAGCGCCGTCCAGGGGCCGCGCGTTCAGGCCGACCGCAAGCGCTTCAAGGCCGAAGTTCAGCGCTTGCTGGGTCTGCAAGGCGATCTGACCTTGATAGCGGGTGAAGCGGCGGCCCTGCGGTTCAATGGCGAGCAAGTCAGCGGGATCGACTTGGCCAATGGGACCGCCCTCTGCGCAGCCGCGGTGGTGCTGTGTACCGGGACGTTCCTTGGCGGCGTGCTGTTTCGCGGCGAAGAGCGCATCGTCGGTGGGCGGATCGGCGAAGCATCGGCGCAGCGGCTGGCCGCACAGCTGCGCGATGCGTCGCTCCCATTGGCGCGGCTCAAGACCGGAACGCCACCACGGCTAGATGGGCGGACGATCGACTGGTCGCGGCTTGAGGAGCAGCCGTCGGACCGGGAGCAGTGGACGATGTCTTCGCTGACCTCTGCTAACGGGGGGGTACGCCCGCTGCCGCAGGTGTTCTGCGCGGTCACCCGCACCAACCAGGCGAGCCACGACGTCATTCGCGCCAATTTGCACCGGTCGCCGCTGTTTTCCGGGGCCATCGGTGCTACAGGGCCGCGCTATTGCCCCTCGATCGAGGACAAGATCCACCGCTTTGCCGATCGCGACGGGCATCAGGTATTCCTCGAGCCTGAGGGACTGGACACGCATCTGGTCTATCCCAACGGGATCAGCACTTCGCTGCCTGCCGACGTTCAGCTGGCGATGTTGCGGACGATGGACGGTCTCGCACAGGCCCAGATGGTCGTGCCGGGCTATGCGGTGGAATACGATCACATTGACCCGCGCGCGTTGCGCTCCAGCCTTGAAGTGCGGGCCATGCCCGGGCTCTATTGCGCCGGGCAGATTAATGGCACGACTGGGTACGAGGAAGCCGCAGCACAGGGCCTGGTCGCCGGAATGAATGCCGCAGCCACCGTGCTTGGCCGACCAGCGCCAGCGCTTGACCGGGCCAATAGCTATATGGCGGTGATGGTGGACGATCTGACGCTGCACGGTGTGTCGGAGCCCTACCGGATGTTAACCGCGCGGGCCGAGTATCGCCTGCGATTGCGCGCCAACAATGCCGGAACCCGGTTGACCCCGTTGGGGCTGGAACTGGGCTGCATCGCGCCCACGCGTGCTGAATGGTTCGCCCGGCGGCAAGAGGACAAAGCGCGCTACACGCAATCGTTGGACGCCACCGCCAGTGGACATGAGCTGGTTGCGGCTGGTTTGCCAGTGCGCGCCGAGGCCGGGCGGTTGACGCTGCGTGAATGGCTCAGATTTGGTGGGATCGGGCTTGATGAGCTTGACCCGTGGCTGGCGCCAGGCTTGCGCGAAGATCCGGATTTAGCGGAGGAATTGGCCGAAGACGCGGCATATGCGCCTTATCTCGCGCGGCAAGACAATGAGCTTCGCGATTTGCGTGCCGGTGAGAACCTCCTGCTTAGTGATAGTTTTCCATATGCTGCGGTTCCGGGCCTTTCGAATGAAATGGTCGAACGGCTGAGTGCTGTGCAGCCCGCGACATTGGCTGCAGCTGGCCGGGTTCCCGGGATCACGCCGGCAGCTTTGGCGGCACTTTTGGTTCATGCTCGGCGCCGTGCGGCATGACTCTGTCCGGCGAGCCCGCAGCGCGCGATTGGCTTACGCAACTGCCCGAATGGGATACACTCGCGCGCGAGCGTCTGGATTTATTGGTGACAATGCTAGGGGCGGAGAATCAGCGTCAAAATCTGATCGCGGAGGCAAGTTTCGATAGCATTTGGTTGCGGCACATTGCCGATTCGGCCCAGCTGCTCGGGCATGTTCCACGTGAAACATCTTCTCCGTGGCTCGATCTGGGAACAGGAGCTGGATTTCCTGGCCTGGTGATTGCGGCGCTACGGCCAGAAATACGAATCGTCTTGGTCGAATCGCGCACGCGGCGGGCGGAATGGCTCCAAACGGTGCGATCTGCTCTTGCGCTTAACCAGGCCGAAGTGTTTGCCGGAACCCTTGAAACGCTACCCGATCAAAAATTCCGCGTCATTTCGGCACGGGCGTTTGCGCCTTTGCCGAAATTGCTCGATCTTTCCGCACGATTTTCCACAGGCGACACGCGCTGGCTGTTGCCGAAGGGGCGGTCTGCCGCGCAGGAACTGTTTGAGCTGAGCGGGTGGGCGCATATGTTCCACGTGGAACAGTCACTGAGCAACGCGGATGCAGGCCTCATTGTCGGCACATTGTCTGGCAAAATGGCGCGCAAAAGGGGGAAAACAACGTGATTCGCGTGGCGATCGCCAATCAGAAGGGCGGGGTGGGCAAGACTACCACAGCCATCAACATTGCCACCGCCATGGCTGCGACGGGCTGGAAAGTCCTGCTGATCGATATCGACCCGCAAGGCAACGCCTCAACCGGGATCGGCATCCACGCCAGCGAGCGCACCTCTTCCTCGTATGACCTGCTGGTCGATCAAATGCCCTTGGCGCAATGCGTGATGACCACGCGAATTCCGGGGCTCGATATTATACCCGCAACTGTCGATCTATCTGGCGCGGAGATCGAGCTGGTCGGGGTCGACAACCGCACTGACCGGTTGCGCACCGCACTGGCAGGCGAAACGAACTACGATATTGCTTTTATCGATTGCCCGCCTTCGCTGGGTTTGCTCACGCTTAACGCGCTGTGCGCGGCAGACACGTTGCTGGTGCCGCTGCAGTGTGAGTTTTTTGCGCTCGAAGGACTTTCCCAGCTTTTACAGACAGTTGAGCGGGTGCAGCAACGCTTCAACAAGGATCTTGGGATTATCGGGATCGCGCTGACCATGTTCGATCGGCGCAACCGGTTGACCGATCAGGTTGCCGACGATGTCCGCTCGTGCCTGGGCAATCTGGTGTTCGAGGCCGTGATCCCGCGCAATGTCCGGCTGTCCGAAGCGCCCAGCCACGGCCTTCCGGCGCTGGTGTACGATCACACGTGTTCGGGCAGCAAGGCATACATGGCGCTGGCGCGCGAACTGATCACGCGTCTGCCTGAACAGAGGAAGGCTGCATGAGCGACGATTCGGTGATTCGCATGACCGCCAAGCGCCCGGCGCTTGGACGCGGGCTTGGTGCCCTGCTCGGCGAAAGCCGCCGCGAGGAGCCGCTGGTCAGCGTACCCACTTCGGGTGGCGCTGGTTCGGTAACCGGGCTGGCGATGCTGGCGGTGGCCGATATCGTCCCGCACCCGGCCCAGCCGCGCCGCCGTTTCGAAGAGGCAGCGCTTAATGAACTGGCGGCGTCGATTGCCGCACGCGGCGTCATACAGCCGGTTATCGTCACCCCGCATGGCTCAGGAAAATGGCAGCTGGTGGCGGGCGAACGCCGCTGGCGAGCCGCGCAGCGTGCAAAGTTGCATGAAATTCCAGCGATAATCCGCGAGCTGAGCGACCGTGAAGTGACTGCGCTGGCCTTGATCGAAAACCTCCAGCGCGAAGACCTCAACCCGATCGAGGAAGCCCGCGCCTATCACCGTCTGAGCGAGGACGACGGGCTAACCCAGGCCGAAATCGCGCGGCTGGTCGACAAAAGCCGGAGCCACGTAGCCAATCTGCAGCGATTACTGGCGCTACCCGAGCCGGTCATCGAGCTGGTTGAAGAGGGCAAATTGTCGATGGGCCACGCGCGCGCATTGATCGGTGCGGAAGGCGCTACTGAACTCGCCGTAAGGGCGGTCGCTTCGCATTTGTCGGTCCGCGAAGTTGAACGCTTGGTCCGGCGCGGTGCCGGCCCGGTCGCCGCGCCGCGCCGCGCTCGCGGAGCGCGCGATCCTGAAGCCACCGCAGATATTGCCGCAGTGCAGAACCATCTCGAAGAATTTCTCGGGTTATCGGTGCGGATCAATACCGACGCTGACCCACGCTCGGGCGCGGTGACGATCCGTTATCGCACGCTCGATCAGCTCGATCTGATTTGCCAGCGCCTCACCGGCGGAGGGATTTAGATGGTTTCGCTTAAAGGTTAAATTTTGCCGGGAAACGTTAACCAAACTCACAAGTAAACGCTGAACACAGTGTTCCTACATAGAACCCAGCGGATGGGGGATTGCCAGCCATTCGGTGACAGCGCCGCCAGGGAGCTGTCTGGCAATTGTGAAGGGACCAGATTTATCATGCGTAATTCGCTTCGTCTTGTAGCCATGAGCGCCGCGCTCGCAGCTGCCTCGTTCGCCACTTCGGCTTCGGCCGCTGCTTCGGCCACCGCCACCGCCACTGCAGAAATCCTGCAGTCGCTCACCCTGACCGCTGATTCCGCTCTTGATTTCGGGCAGATCGCGGCCAACACTGGCGGCACCGTTACGGTCAAGTCAGACGGCTCCGTGTCGCAGACCGGTGGCCTCATCTGGAGCGGAAACAAAAACCCGGCCGGCTTCACCGTTACCGGCACCAAGGGTGCTTCGGTTGCCGTAACTCTGCCCACCGTTGCTGCTACGCTCTATCTTGGCGGTAACACCGCTTCGCCGAACAAGATGGTTCTCGACCAGTTCACTGCGACGCCAACGGGCGCATTCCAGCTTAATGCCACCACCGGCCAAGGCCATATCGACGTTGGCGGCCGCTTGACCGTTGGATCGGCTCAAGCTCCCGGGCTTTATTCCGGCACCTTCGCTGTCTCGGTCGAATACCAGTAAGCCTTTCGCGCCCCGACCCGGGCGAGAACACCAGGACCGCATCCGCTTCGCGCGGGTGCGGTCCTTTTTGTTGGCTGCTGAATGGCATGGTTAGCCGGAAATTAACCCTCTTTGCCTAGACCCTAGGGGAAATCCCATATGCGCGCGCGCCGTGCTTCGGGAGTTGGACCAGGGGATCTCCGCAATGACCGTTTTACGCCTCCGCTCGATGGCCATGGCCGGTGCAGCGCTGCTCGCCACGTTTTCAAGCTTACCGGCTGCGGCTCAAGGCGACCTGCTGATCGCGCCGACCCGGGTGATCATCAGCCAGGGCGGTAGCTCCGAAGTGATTCTGAGCAACATTGGATCGGAGCCCGCGACTTACCGGATTTCGGCCGAATTGCGCCGGATGACCGAAGATGGCGATTTCCATGAAGTGACCGAAGCCGAGGCAACCCCGGCCGAGCAAGCGGCGCTTCAGATGATCACATATGCTCCGCGGCGAATCAACTTGCTGCCCGGTCAGCCGCAGTCGGTGCGGATTTCGATTCGGCCTCCCGAAGGATTGCCCGACGGCGAATACCGGGTGCACCTCAATTTCCGCGCAGTACCGCCCGCGCTCAAGCCCGAAGTGGGCACTGACCCTGCGGCCGGAGTCTCAATCAAACTGATCCCGGTTTACGGTATCACCATCCCGGTGTTTGTCCGGCGCGGGCGGCTCGAGGCCAGCGCAACGTTGGCCAATGCGCACTTAGTTACCGAGCCAGGCGGGAGTTTTGTCGAGCTTGACCTGAGCCGTGCCGGGCAACGCTCCGTCTATGGCGAGTTCATCGGCAAATCGGCGCGCGGCGAAGTTCTGTTCGATCTGCGCGGGATCGCTGCCTATCCCGAGATTACGCACCGCAAGGTGCAGATCCCGCTCAGCCCCGAAGCGCTCGTCAAACTGAAGGGTCCGGTCAAGATCGAGTACCGCGAACTGCCCGAGAACGGCGGGGCGCTGATCGCTGCCACCGCCGCGACCTTTCCTTGATTTGTAAACAAATCAGGGAATTAGGACAAATCTGACGTCATGAAGCGCTGGACCATCCGGATCGGACAGGCCGCTGCACTGGGTGCGGCGGCTTTGGCTATCTGGGCGGCTCCCGCTCGCGCCGAGACCTGGCGCGCCAATGAAGATGACGCCCTGCTGCTTGAACTTCATTCGGGCCAGTACAAGATCGGCGATGCGTTGCGGGGATACCAGACACCCGAAGGAGTCTGCGTCGATTTGACTGATCTGGTCATGGCGCTCGACTTGCCGATGCGGGTCGACAAGAAGTCGCGCCGCGCAACTGGTTGGCTGTTTGCCGAAGATCAGCGGCTAACCATCGATCGCGACTCCAATACAGTACAAAACGTGAACGGAAGCCAAAATATCGATTCGGGCGCGATCCATGACACCCCAGAAGGCTGGTGCATGGATCTCAAAACCTTGTCCGGGTGGATGGGCGTGCGATTCAAGCCGGAACTGTCGTCGATGTCGATCCGCCTTGAATCGGACAAGAAACTGCCGTTCCTTGAGGCGATCGAGCGCAAAAGTCGCGCCGCGCGACTTCATGTCCCGCGCGACCGGCAATTCGATCTTGCGAGCCTGCCTCACGCCGATGCGCCCTATCGCGCCTGGCGTACGCCATCCGTGGACGTCCAGGTCCAGACGCAGTGGAGCCAGCGCAACGGCACCCAAATTCAGTACGAAGCGCTTGCCAGCGGCGAACTTGCCGGGCTGAGTTATTCGGCGCGCGTCGCGGGTAGCAACAGTCTTGTGCCCACTTCGCTGCGCCTCCGCCTTTACCGCAATGATCCGGCGGGCGGTCTGCTCGGCCCGCTCAAGGCTACGCATTTCGCCATCGGCGATGTCGATACCGAGCCGACCGCGCTATCGGCGCAAAGTGCCTACGGTCGGGGAGCGTTTATCAGCAACCGTCCGCTCAACCTGCCGTCTCGCTTTGGGGGGACAACCCTGCGCGGCACCTTGCCGGCGGGCTGGGACGCCGAACTCTATCGCAACGGCGAACTCCGCGCTTACCAAGCCGACCGCGGCGATGGCCGGTATGAATTTACGGACATTGAGCTGGTGTTCGGCGAGAATGAGTTCGACGTAGTGCTATACGGTCCGCAAGGACAGGTCAGGCACGAGAGTTCGACCATACCGGTCGGGCTCGACAATTTGCCTGCGGGCAAGACCTGGTACTGGGCCGGGGTGGTCGATCAGGGCCGCGATCTGATCGGCATGAAACGCGGCCCGCTCGATCCGCTTACCGGGTGGCGCTGGGGGCTGGGGATCGAACATGGGATCGACCGGCGCACCACAATCGGTGTCTCTTATAACAGTTCGGTACTGCTCGGGCGGCGGCGAAATTATCTTGAAGGCACCCTTCGGCGCTCGCTCGGGCCAATGCTGGTCGAAGTGTCGGGTGCACAGCAATTTGGCGCAGGCCGGGCTTGGCGCGGTGAAGCGCTCGGCAAATTTGGCGGTCTGCGGTTTGCCGCGCATGTCCTGTGGGTCGATGGCGCGTTCGACAGCGAGCAGGCCAGCGCGAAACAGCGGAGCGAAGTCGAAGTGCGGTTGAGCGGGCACGTCAAGCTGGGCGGGTGGAGCCTGCCGGTCGAGCTGGGAGCTCGCCAGACGCGCTCGCGCGACGGGGTAAAGATTACCGAATTGTTAACGCACGGCTCGCTGCGGGTGAGCCGCGCGACATTGACCTTAGAATTCCTCCACCGCACCGTCACCGGCGACCCGGCGCTGACCGCGAGCGAGGCGCAAGGCAATTCGGTTTCGTTGCTCGGCAACACCGGGTTTGGCCGGGTCCGGGTGCGCGGGCAAGCACGCTTCGGGCTTGATGGCAACCAAACCGGGTTCCAGCAGGCGCAACTGGTCGTGGAAGCTCCGCTGGGGCGCGATATGACCGCGCGCGCTGCTTACGATATTGACGGACCGAGCGACCGGCGCACCGTTTCAATCGGATTTGTCCGTCAATTTCCGCGCTTTGCGCTGCGCGGCGAAGGTACGGTTGATAATCACGGCAATCTCGGGTTCGGTTTGACGCTTGGGTTGAGCCTGGGCCCCGATCCGGCTGGCGGGGGCTGGCGCGTCTCGCGTGACCGGCTCGCGCAGCAGGGCCAAGCGAGTATCGAAGTGTTCCGCGACGACAACGGCGACGGGCTCAAACAAGCCAGCGAACCGGCGGTTGAGGGCGTCGCCATCGAAGCCGGCTTCCACCATTCCAACCGGACAACCAACAAGGCTGGGCGCGCGGTGATCGACGGGCTGCTGCCTTATGTTCCGGTGCTGGTCTCAATCGACAGCGGCAGCTTGCCCGATCCGCTGCTGCGGCCCAAGGGCCAAGGCATGGTGGTAATCCCGCGCCCCGGGATCGCGGCGAAAGTCCTGCTGCCGCTCGCCCCCACCGGCGAGATCGAGGCGATACTGCTCGGGCCCGAAGGCGAGCCGCAAGGCGGAGTGACGATCGAGCTGACCGATCCCGCAGGCCACGTACTGTACCAGACCGCGAGCGATTTCGATGGTTATGTGCTGTTCGACAGCGTGCCTTATGGCGATTACCGACTGCGCATCGGCGCGGCCAGTGCTGCAGCGCTGGGCGTGGTCGGCGATACGGCACGCCCCATGCGGATCGATTCGGGCCATGCCTCGCAGCGGCTCGGGCGGATCAGGCTGGAGCTCAAACCGTCCCCGCCGCCGCTCGCCCAGTCTCCTTAACCGTTCGATTAAATAGCGGTTGACCGCACCGCCCGCCGCGCATTAGGCCATCGGGCAAGAATTGGATGCAGGAAGGATTTCCCATGTCGCTCGATTTGCTGGCGCGCACTGCCTACAACGAAGATCACGAGGCGTTTCGCCAAACCGTCCGAAGATTCCTTGAAGCTGAGGTTGCACCGCACCAGGCCGAATGGGCCGACAACGGGATCGTGCCCAAGGCGCTGTGGCCCAAAGCAGGCGCGCTCGGTATGCTGTGCCCGACCGTGCCCGAAGATTTTGGCGGGCTCGGCCTCGACTTTGGCTATAACGCAATCGTCGATGAAGAGAGCGCATACTACGGTCGGGTCACCACGGGGTTCTCGCTCCAGTCCGACATCGTCTGCAACTATATCGTCAAATACGGCTCGGATGAACAGAAGGCCAAATGGCTGCCCAAGATGGTTGCGGGCGAAGTGATCACCGCTATCGCGATGACCGAACCAGGCACTGGCAGCGACCTTCAAGGGATGCGCACCACCGCCAAGAAGGACGGCAATCACTATGTGATCAACGGGTCGAAAACTTACATCACCAATGGCCAGAACGCCGACCTGATCCTGGTCTGTGTCAAGACCGATACCGATGTCCAGCCGGCTTGGAAGGGCGTTTCGATCGTGCTGGTCGAGGCCGACCGTGAGGGCTTCAAGCGCGGGCGCAACCTTGACAAGATCGGTCAGGACGAAGCCGATACATCGGAACTGTTTTTCGAAGATGTGCGCGTGCCGATCACCAATTGCCTGGGTGAAGAGGGCAAGGGATTTATCTATCTGATGAGCGAACTGCCGCAGGAACGCCTGTCGATCGCGGTTTCGGCCCAAGCTTCATCGCAGCGTGCATTTGACGATACCGTTGAATTTACCCGCGACCGCAAGGCGTTCGGCAAGCCGATCCTCGATTTCCAGAACACTCGCTTCGTCCTCGCCGATCTCAAGGCCAAGCTCCAGGTTGGCTGGGCGCACCTCGACTGGGCGCTGGCCCGGCACCTGCGGCGCGAACTGACGCCTGAAGAAGGCGCGGCGGCCAAGCTGTGGCACACCGACCTGCAATGGGAGGTGATGGACAAGTGCCTCCAGCTCCACGGCGGTGCGGGTTACATGAACGAATATCCGATTGCCCGGGCATGGCGCAGCGCGCGGGTCACGCGGATTTTCGGCGGGACCAACGAGATCATGAAGGAACTGATCGGGCGCAAGCTGTAGCAGGCAGAAATAAGGGAGCGCGAAGGCCCCCTCATTTCGTCCCTGAGCGGTGGCTCCGTCAGTTCATGCGGACGCGCTTGTCGTGAACCGGCGCGGCGTGCCGGGAAATCGGCACGCGCCGAGGGATCATCCGCCGCAGCATGTGACGCTGCGGCGTTTCGGTGACGTATTCTTCGGTCACGACTGTTGTCGTGCATTCGGGCTGTCCGGCGGGAGCCTGAGCCATCATAACCGGAACCATTACGGTCATCGGCGCGTAGCCGTAGCTGTATCCGCCTTGACCGTAGCCCGGGCCGGACTGCCAAGTGGTGTTACGCTCAAGATATGCTTCGCAATAATCACGCGCGCTGCGGCGATCCGCCGCACTGCCGATCGCTCCCCCGGCGACGGCGCCAAACGCTGCACCAGCCACAGTCCCGATCGTCCGGTTACCGCGCCCGGCGATCCGGTTGCCGATCACCCCGCCGACCATGCCGCCGATCACCGCGCCGCCGACCAAATTGCCATTACCGTGATTGCGGCGGCATTCGTTAAGCCAGTCGCCTCTCGCCTGCTCGTAGCCCGTCCGGTCATAGCCGCTCCGATCGTAGCTGGCCGCCATCTGCGGCTGCGGCATGCGGGAGTTATCGCCGTGCCATTCGGGGCGCGGATCAGCGTCGTAACCGGGCCTTGCATCGCCATAATAATGCCCATCGGCATCTACTGTCCCCAGCGGCGGCATCGCCGTAGGCATATCCGCAGGGTAGGGGGGCGGCGGGCCGGGCTGGGCCATGGCCGGCGCGGCTAGACCAAACGCCAGCGCCGTTAGCAGCGAGCGGCGGAGTGAGCGGACCTTCATGGTATTCCCCTGAACAGGGCCGGGCGATACCGGCGTCAACGCGGAATTTAGCATCGCGCAGCGCAGAACTCCAAGCCTCTGGCGCAATTGAGTTGCGGCTGTCCCGTTTCGGTGCAGAGGGCGGCGCACCGCTTAATCTGTACGAACCACCTGCACTGGGCCTAAACCGCGGCGGCAATAGCCACTGCCAGTAGCTCGATCCCGCGCGCGTCCGCAGCATCAAACCGCGCCAGGTCGGGACTGTCGAGATCGATCACTGCGACCACCACGCTACCGCGCCGGACCGGCACAACCAGCTCGGAGGCGCTGGCCGTATCGCAAGCGATATGCCCGGGGAAGGCGTGAACGTCGGGCACCAGTTGCGTTTCGCCGCTGGCGACAGCTGTCCCGCAGACGCCCTGGCCCAGCGGAATGCGGATGCACGCAGGTGCGCCCTGAAACGGGCCGAGCACCAGTTCGCCGCCCACCACGCGGTAGAACCCGGCCCAATTCAGGCGCGGGACGAATTGCCAGATCAGCGCGGCGACATTGGCCATGTTGGCCACCGGGTCGCGTTCTCCGCCGACCAGCGCGGCGGCCGATGCTGCCAGTTCGCGGTAGAGATCGGGCTTGGATTGGTTGGGATCGGGCGTAAAATGATACATTGTCTTGCAATAGCGCAGTGCAGTGTTGCCGCCTAGCTGCCTTCGCACTAGTCTCGCTGCATGTCGACAAAACGCAAATTGCTCGTGGCTCTCGCCGTATTCCTGCTCGTCTTCGGCGGGTTCTTTTATTGGGTCTGGCGCGGCACCCCGGCGCAGCACACGCTCGATCAGTTGTCGGGCAAGGATCCGGTGCTGGTCGAACCCAAGAGCGAGATGATCCCGTCGGTCGCGATTGCCAAATCGATCGGTTGGGCTGCGAACGAAGCGCCTACCACCGCGCCCGGTCTGCAAGTCACGCGGTTTGCCGAAGGGCTCGACCATCCGCGCGTAATCTATTCGCTGCCCAACGGCGATGTGATCGTAGCCGAGGCCGATGCCCCCAAAGGCAACTTGGGATCGGGCCTGAAAGGCATGATCGCGGGCATGATCATGAAGCGGGTCGGAGCCAACCGAGGCTCGCCCGATGCGCTCATTCTGCTGCGTGACAGCGATGGCGACGGCAAGGCCGACCAGCGTTTCGTGCTGCGTCAGGGCAATGGCCTCGCCTCGCCATCGGGCCTAGCCTGGCAAAACGGCACGCTGTACGTCGCCAATCACAACGGCGTACTGGCGTTCGCGTACCAGCTCGGTGAAACCGCGCTGGCCGGGCAGCCGACCAAGATCATGGATCTGCCCGGCGGCGGCAACCACTGGATGCGCAACCTGCTGCTCAGCCTCGATGGCAAACGGCTTTACGCGGCGGTTGGTTCGTCGAGCAATATTGGCGAAAACGGCATGATGGCCGAGGATGGCCGCGCTGCGATCTGGGAAAAGATGCTCGACAAGCCGGGCTATCCGCGCACGTACGCACAGGGGCTGCGCAATCCCAACGGGCTCGGCTGGAATCCTTCGACCGGCGAAATGTGGGTGACGGTCAATGAGCGCGACCAGCTCGGCCCGGATCTGGTGCCCGATTACCTGACCAATGTGCCGATTGGCGCGCACTACGGGTGGCCGTGGGTCTGGTGGAAAATCCACAACGATGACCGCGTGACCGCGCCGCCGCCTGAATATTTCGACGACTTTGTGCGCAAGCCCGAATATGCGCTGGGCGCACACGTCGCTGCGCTGGGGCTGGCGTTCGTGCAGGGCGGGGCGCTGCTTGGGCCCAATTATGCCAACGGCGCTGTGATCGCGCGGCATGGCTCGTGGAACCGTACCCCGCTGTCAGGCTATGACGTGGTCTTCGTGAAATTCGATGCCAAAGGCAACCCGCAGGGCTTGCCGCTGCCGCTGCTCGGCGGGTTCCTGACCGGTGACGGCAAGACTCGCGGCCGCCCGACGTGGGTCGGTTTTGCCAAGGACGGCGCGCTGCTGGTCAGTGACGATACCGGCGGGATTATCTGGCGGGTCATTGCGCCCGGCGCCAAGCCCGCCGCCGGAATCGTTCCGGTGGTGTCCGAACGGATCCCGCCGCAGCGCAGCCTGATCAGCGATCCCGAAGCTCGTTACAGTGCCAAGCTGAAGAAAGATTCGGTGGTCAAGCAGCAATAGTGCTTATATCGAGCGTCCCGCCGCTCCGGCGAGTTCGGTGACAAATTGCCACGCGACCCGGCCTGATCGTGCGCCGCGCCGCTTGGCCCACTCAAGCGCATCGGGTTCTGCAAACGCCAGTCCGTATGCGTGCGCGTAGCCCGCGACGATGGCGAGATAATCGTCCTGGTCGCAGGCGTGGAAGCCAAGTGAAAGCCCGAACCGGTCGGCCAGCGCAAGCTGATCGTCCACCGCATCGCGCGGGTTGATTGGATCATCCTGTTCGGACAAGTGGCGCGCCACGATCGCTCGCCGGTTGGACGTCACGGCCAGCCGGACGTTGCCGGGCCGCGCCTCGACCCCGCCTTCCAGCCACGAGCGCAGCGCGCGCGGCCCGGTACTGTCGCCGTCCTCAAAACCCAGATCATCGATGAAAACGAGGAAGCGCCGGTCGGCGTGAGCGAGCGCGTCAAACAGCGCCGCCAGCGTCGGCAAGGCTTCGGGCGCGACCTGCACCAGCGCGATTGCACCAGCATTGTCGAGTTGCGCCGCGGCGACTGCCGAGCGCAGCAATACTGATTTACCGGTGCCGCGCGCCCCCCACAGCAGCATATCGTGCGCGGCATGGCCCCCGGCAAACCGCGAGATATTGGCGGTGACGCGCTCCTTCTGTCCATCGATACCCTTGAGCAGGGCCAGCGACGGTGCTTTGACTGCGGACACCGGCCGCGCATTTCCGTCCCAGACGTAGGCCGGAGCTGATTGCCAGTCGGTCGCGCTGGCAACCCCCGGCACCAGTGCCTCAAGCGCGGCGGCGATTCGCGCCAGTAGCGGTCCAGTATCGCTCACCCAGCGAGCGCTTCTGCATCAAGCGTATAAAGCAGTCCGGCGCCGGCCAAAGCCGCGGCTTTAAGCCCGCGCGCTTCGGGGACCAGGTGCTCGGCAAAATAGCGCGCCACCACCGGCTTGGTCTGCGCCAGCGGGCCGCTGCCCCCCTCGACTGCGCGGGCCTGACGCTGGAGCTGCCAACCGGCCACCGCCACTGCGGCCATCGTGCAGAACGGCACGCTCCCGGCCAGCTTGTCGTCAAGGCTGGCTTGGCTCGACATCCACCCGGCGATCTCGATGCAGTCCTGCGCCAGGGCGGCAAGGTCGGGCTGGTCTGCGCAGTTGCGCGCCACGTCAGCAAACAGTGACGCCAGCACGTCGCCGCCCGAATACCCCAGCTTGCGGGTGACCAGATCGGCCGCTTGAATCCCGTTGGTCCCTTCGTAGATCGGCGCAATGCGGGCGTCTCGGTAATGTTGCGCTGCACCGGTTTCCTCGATGAAGCCCATGCCGCCGTGGATTTGCACGCCAAGGCTGGCGACCTCGCAGCCGATGTCGGTGCCCCAGGCTTTCAGCATTGGCACCAGGCAATCCGCCCGCGACTGCGCGTTTGCGATACCAAGTGCGCCGCGATCGACCTGGCCTGCGGTGTAATACAGCAAGGCCCGAGCACCCTCGGTCAGCGCGCGCATCCGCAGCAGCATGCGGCGGACGTCGGGATGTTCGACAATCGCCACCGGGCTTTTGCCGGGCGCACCGGCGCGCGCCGACTGAACCCGTTCGCGGGCATGCCATTGCGCGGCTTGCAAGGCTCGCTCGGCGATTTGCACGCCTTGGCTGCCGACATTGATCCGCGCCGAATTCATCATCGTGAACATGGCTTTGATGCCTTCGTTCTCGCCCCCGATCAGTTCACCAATGCAGGCATCATTGTCGCCAAAACTCATCACGCAGGTCGGCGAGGCCATGATCCCGAGCTTGTGCTCAAGGCTGACGCAGCGCAGATCGTTGCGCGCGCCAAGGGCGCCATCGGCGTTCACCAGCAGCTTGGGCACCACGAACAGAGAAATCCCGCGCGTGCCTTCGGGCGCACCGGGTGTGCGCGCCAGAACAAGATGGATTACGTTGCGAGCCAGTTCGTGTTCGCCCCAAGTAATAAAGATCTTGGTGCCTTTGATCGCCCAGGTGCCGTCGCTGCGCGGGGTCGCAGTGGTGCGCAGCGCGCCGACGTCGGAGCCGGCTTGCGGTTCGGTCAGGTTCATCGTCCCCGACCATTCGCCGCTGATCAACTTGGCGAGGTAGAGGTCCTTTTGCGCGGCATTGCCGTGGTGGTTGACCGCCTCGATCGCGCCGACCGTCAGCATCGGCATCAGCGAAAACGCCATGTTGGCCGTCCCGAGATTCTCGAGCACATTGGCCGCGAGTGTGAACGGCATACCTTGCCCGCCGAACGCCGGATCGCCCGAGATCGCGTTCCAGCCTTGCTCGACGTAGTGGTGATAAGCCGCAGCAAAACCATCGGGCAGCGACACCGTGCCATTGGCGAGCACCGCGCCTTGCTGATCGCCGATTCGGTTGAGCGGCGCCCATTCTCCGGCTGCGAACTGCCCGATCCCTTCGACAATCGCCTCGACCATATCAGGGCTGGCTTGGGCAAACCTGTCGTGTTCGGCAATTTCGTCGATCCCGGCATTGACCCGGATGGCGAGGATCTGGTCGGAACTGTTAGCGGTGTAATCCATTGCAGGTTTCGCGCTTTCCCTTGGCTTTGCTGGCCATGGCCTATAGCGCAGCGGCATGTCCGGCAAGCATCTCGGCCCCCAAGTTCGCCCCGCCGATACTGCGGCGATCGCCCAAGCAGCGGCATTGGTGGTGGCGGGCGAGCCTGTCGCGCTACCGACCGAGACGGTTTACGGGCTTGCGGCAAGAGCCGATTTGCCCTTGGCCGTAGCGGCGATTTATGCCGCCAAGGGTCGCCCCAGCTTCAACCCGCTGATCGTGCATGTCGCCGATCTCGCGCAGGCCGAAACGCTGGCAGTGTTCGATGAGCGGGCGCGGCTGCTGGCGGCGAAGTTCTGGCCGGGCGCGCTGACCATCGTTCTGCCGCTGAAGGCAGGCGCGCGAATCGCTCCTGCGGTGACTGCCGGACTGCCGACGATCGCGCTGCGCTGCCCGGCGCACCCGGTCATGCGCGCGGTGCTCGCCGCGACCGGGCTGCCGCTCGCTGCGCCTTCGGCCAATCGCAGCGGAGCGGTCAGCCCCAGCAGCGCAGCGCATGTCGCAGCTTCATTGGCTGGGCGGATCGATCTGGTGCTCGATGGCGGCGAATGCGACGCAGGGCTTGAGAGCACAATCATCGCCTTGCGCGCTGACGGGAGCTGGGAGCAACTGCGTCCGGGCCCGATCACGCGCGAGCAAGTTGCGGCCTTGCTCGGCCCCGCCACCAGCGGGCGGAGCGATGCCGGGATCGAAGCCCCCGGGCAAATGGCCAGCCATTATTCGCCGGGCAAGCCAGTGCGGCTGAATGCAGCCGCTGCCGAGGCGGACGAGTTCCTGCTCGGATTCGGGCCGCTGGCCGGTCAATACAATTTGTCACCCAGCGGCGATCTGACCGAAGCTGCGGCGCGGCTCTATGCCGGGTTGCACCACGCCGCCGCCGCCGTGCAACCGCGCATCGCGATCGCAGGACTGCCCGAAACCGGGCTTGGTGCGGCAATCAACGACCGGCTGCGCCGCGCCGCAGCCTGATCAATCGGACTGCGCGGGAAGCTTTGGGCGCAGTGCATCCATCTCGGCACGGATCGCCTGCCGCTGTGCGCAGGATTGCTCGCTGCCTGCGGCGCAGCGCTTGGCCGCTTTGCTGTAATCCCGCTCAAGCTGCCCGTAACGCCCTTCCATTCGGCGCAAATCGCGGCCGCGGTTTTCATCAGCTTCGGATTGGCTCGTGGTCGCAAGGTCGATCGCTTTGCTGGTCAGCCGCACCGGCGCAGTGGCCACGTTGACCAAAGTGCCGACGCCGCATCCGCCCAGACCCAGCAGAATGAGCGGAAGTCCGAATAAAGGCCGCATCGCAAAACTCCCCAGTAGCCAATGGACCTAGGAGCTGTGCGATTGCGGAGTGCTTAACCAGGCCTTCGGTTCATCGCATCGGCATTATTGCGTTGGTGGCGCAGCTGGATCAGGCACATCGGACGGCTCAGCTTTGTCGCTGTCGGATTTCCGAACGCCATTCTCGCAGACTAACTTGCCCGACCCGATCGCACTGACCGTGCAGCGCGCGCGGCCTTTGACCGTAACCGTACCCGAGCCGAGGATGGTCGCATCGACATCGCCGTCGGACGAGAACATTGCCCCGCCAGAGCCCAGGACATTAACCTTGGCGCTATCGGCGCTGACCCCGCCAAGTTCGGCCGAACCGCTGCCAAGGATGGTGAGGTCAAGCGTGCCGACCTTGCCCACCGCCGAAAAGCTGCCCGACCCTGGCAGGGTTACTTCGAGTTTGTCGCCCGAAACGCTCTGGGTATCGATCCGGCCCGAGCCGAGGATCGTCACTTTGGCACCGGCCGCCATTACCGGGGCGCTGATCTTGCCCGATCCGCCCATGGTCAGTTCGCGCGGGGCGGGCATCGTCACGTGGACCACAGCGAGCTTGTCATCGCCCGAAAACATTTTGCCTTCGCGCAAAATACCGAGCGTTCCGTCCTTTAGCGTAAAGCGCAGCTTGTCGACCGCCGCAGGATCACCATCGACGGTGATTGCCAGCTTGTCGCCTTGAGTCATTTGCACTTCATCAGGGCCGAACATCACCAATTCGTTCGGAGCCGCACCGCTCAGGTCGAGATCGGCCAGTTTTTTGCCGTGTTCGCCGTTGATCGATACCTTCGAACCGTCGCAGCCTGATACGCCAGCAGCCATCGCGACCGCGAGGATCGGGGCGAGTCCCTTGAGGAAATGGTTCAGTTTCATTCTGTGCTCCCACGTTGTGTGTTAACAACATAATACAGCAATGCAGTAAGTTCAAGACCCGCGGCGCAGATGCAAAAAGGGCCGCCCTGGCGGACGGCCCTTTCAAGATTGCCAGGCGCTGCGTCAGACCGGGACAGCAGCTTCCGCGTAGTACTTCGGCGCATGCTCGTTGAGGATCGCAAGGATCTTCTGCAGCGCCGAAGGCTCGTCGGTTTTTTCCATCGCAGCCAGTTCGCGCGCGAGGCGCGAGGAGGCGGCTTCGAAGATCTGGCGTTCGGAATAGCTCTGTTCGGGTTGATCGTCGGCGCGGAACAGATCGCGGGTCACTTCGGCGATCGATACCAGATCGCCCGAGTTGATCTTCGCTTCGTATTCCTGCGCGCGGCGTGACCACATGGTGCGCTTGACCTTGGGCTTGCCGGTGAGCGTCGCCAAAGCTTCGCGCAGGGTCTTGTCCGAGGACAGCTTGCGCATCCCGATCGCCTCGATCTTGCTGACCGGCACGCGCAAGGTCATGCGCTCTTTTTCAAATCGAAGTACGTACAGCTCAAGCTGCATGCCGGCGATTTCCTGCTCGAGCAGTTCGATCACCCGGCCAACGCCGTGCTTGGGATAAACTACGTAGTCACCTACGTCGAAGGCCTGTGCCTTGGTTACCATGAAACGTCCTTTCACTTGCCGAGCGCGCCCGGCCGTTGTTGTCCGGCACGAAAACAGTCAATCGCTGAACTGGCGGAACGCAGCAAAAGCCGCAGTCCGCGAACGCCATCAACTGCTGTGTTTTAGTTCCGTCCGGTCTGGATGCCTTGTTGCCGGGAGACCAGAATCCCGCTTGTCCGCGCATTATATAGCACGGCTGCAACAAAATTACCAGAGGCGCGCGGGACCAAGCCGGGAGCCTGTCCAGCGGTGTCTGCAGATGGGTCGCTGCAGTCCCGCTCAGTCGCCCTCGCCAGGTTCAGGCGAGAAGTATTCCTCGAATTTGCCGTCCTTGCCCTTGAATTCGTCGGCATCAGCGGGCGAATCCTTCTTGGTGGTAATATTTGGCCATTCGGCAGAAAACTTGGTGTTGAGTTCAAGCCATTGCTCCAGCCCGCTCTCGGTATCGGGGAGGATCGCTTCCGCCGGGCATTCAGGCTCGCATACCCCGCAATCGATGCATTCGCTGGGGTTGATCACCAGCATGTTGTCGCCTTCATAAAAGCAATCGACGGGGCAGACCTCGACGCAGTCCATGTATTTGCATTTGATGCAGGCGTCGGTGACAACATAGGTCATGGCATTCTGTCCTCTACGGCAGCTGTGTTTGGTTGGGTGCTATGGGATTTCCAAGCCCTGCGTCAAGCACGCGGTAACATGCGCGGGCTTCGGGTGCCGGGCCGCGGCGTTCAGGCAGCGCCAGCAGTTCGATTACCAGCACTTGCGAACGCAGCGGCAAAGTCAGCACATCGCCCGCCTTGCTTGCATAGCCGGGCTTTTCAATCCGCCGTCCGTTAAGCCGGAAATGGCCTTCCTCAATCCACTGCTGGGCACCCGAGCGACTGGCGGCAAAGCGCAGAAACCAGACCAGCTTGTCGATCCGCATCAACGCAGTAACTCGGCGAAAGCGTTGCCTGCGACTGGCCCGGCCAGCGGGGCGGGCGGCGGCAGGGCATCGCGGCGCAGCGGCAGCCAACGCCAGCGCGGCGGCTGCGCCGGGCCGAACTGGCCGGCGCGCAAAGTTCGCGGCATGATCGGCTTGAACCCGGCAAGCCGGAGCAATCGCGCATAACCCGGGGTGGCCAGCCCGGCCGAAATCGCCAGCGCGGGATCCAGCACGAAGGTCTTGCTACCTGCCGCCGCGCGAACCCCGTGCGCGCCACGCAGCAGCTTCTCGGCCATATCGAGCCGCAGCCCCTGCCCGGCCAGCCGCCGATAGCCGGGCGGAAGCGGCGCGGCTACTGGTAAGGTGATCACTGGCGGCATGCCAGGTACTGCCGTCGCCAGCCGATTGCCGCGCGCCGCGTGCAATGTCCGCCACGCCGTTAATGCCGGTCCCCTGAGCATCGCTGGTACGAACACATCGAGCGCGCCGACGCGCACGCCCAGCTTGCGCAGATAGTCACGCTGCTCCTTGCTGAGCCGGACCAGCCCCGAGCCGTGCCGTTCGAGCATGCCGCCAGCTTCCACCAGCCGGATCAGGAAAGCCCGCAGGTCTGGCCCCGCCGCCGGGTCGCTCGCTGCCGCCTCGATGGTCCTCAGCGGCTCGAGCGGCCCCAGCGCTTCATTCAGCCAATGCTCAAGCGCGGCCGCCAAGCGTTGGCGCAGGCCCATTTCCAACCCGGCCAACGCCGGATCGAGCGTCATCCTGGGCACCAGCAACGCCTTGCTCGGCTGGAGCAGCGCCACCGGCTCTTCGTCCCAAGTCAAGGCCGCTCCGGCGAGCGCCACCACGCTGCGCGCTTCTCCCAGCGCCGCGATCAACTGCTCGGCCCGCGCCGCGCGCAGGGCGGGCAAGTGACGCTCGGCCGCAGCCAGCAGCAATTTGCGGTCGGCCAGTCGCGTTGCCGGATCAACTCGAAAGCGAAAGCCCACGAGCAAGCCGATTGCCTCGCCGTCGACTTGCACTTCGTCGCCCGCAAGCGTGACCGGAAGCAGCGCGGCATCGATGCCGACCTTTTTCATCAGCACCGACGTGCGCCGATTGACGAACCGCTCGGTCAACCGCGCGTGCAAGGCATCGGACAACCGCGCCTCGGCGGCGCGGGCCCGCGCTGCCATCTCGTCGCGGGCCAGCACCCAGTCGGGCCGCTGCGCAATATAGGACCAACTCCGGATTGCCGCGATCCGCATCTGCAACGTGTCGATGTCGCCCGCCGGATTATCGAGGTGCGCGATGGCTTGCGCTACATAATCACCGCCAAGCATCCCGCCGCGCAAATCTTGCCACAGCCGCATCACAAACCGCGCGTGGACCTCGGCCCCGTGCTGGCGAAAATCGGGCAGACGGCACACGTCCCACAGCCGCGCCACCTGCGCTGGCCCGCGTACACCCGCCAGCAGATCTGCGTCCTCGGCCAGGCGGCGCAGTACTGCCAAGTCGATGGCCTCGGGTGCGGGAGCCAGCTCGGGCCGTTCGGGTGGACAGGACAAATCGGCCAGCAGGTCCGCAATCGAACCGCAGTCCGGTTCGGGCTCACGCCAGAACAGCTTGGTCAGCGGCGGGAAACGGTGTTCCTCGATCGCGTAAACTTCTTCGGGGGTGAATTCGGCATCGTGGCTGCCACTTCCGGCAAGCGTACCAAAGGTCCCGTCGCGCTGATGGCGTCCGGCGCGCCCGGCGATTTGCGCCATTTCGGCGGTAGTGAGCCGGCGCTGGCGTTGACCGTCGAACTTTGACAGTCCGGCAAACGCGACATGATCGATATCGAGGTTAAGCCCCATCCCGATCGCATCGGTCGCTACCAGATAATCGACTTCGCCCGACTGGTACAATGCTACCTGTCGATTGCGTGTCTCGGGCGATAAAGCGCCCATCACCACCGCTGCTCCGCCGCGAAACCGCCGGAGCATTTCGGCCACCGCATAAACTTGTTCGGCTGAGAACGCGACGATCGCACTGCGCGGCGGTATGCGCGACAGCTTGCGCGCGCCGCTGTGAGACAGCGTGGAAAACCGCGGGCGCGAGACAACCTCGGCGTGTGGGAGCAGCTCCTTGACCAGTGGTTGGAGCGTCGCCGAGCCCAGCAGCATCGTTTCCTCGCGGCCGCGTGCGTGGAGCAGCCGGTCGGTGAAAATGTGCCCGCGTTCGCGGTCGGCAGCCAGCTGCGCCTCGTCGAGCGCGACGAAGGCAAGGTCTGCGCTGACCGGCATAGCTTCTACCGTGCACAGCAGATAGCGCGCGTCCTTGGGTTCGATCTTTTCCTCGCCAGTGATCAACGCCACTTGGCTTGGGCCCTTGATCGCGCAGACTTTGTCATACACTTCGCGCGCCAACAAGCGCAGGGGGAAGCCGATTGCGCCCGATGAATGCGCGCACAATCGCTCGATCGCGAGGTGAGTCTTGCCCGTGTTGGTCGGGCCGAGCACCGCCTTGAGGCGCGAAGAATCGGCAGAGCCGGGATGCTGGGGCATGACTGCGACAGGTGTGGCACCGCGCCTGCACCCCGGCAACCCAGCTTTCGACAGACTTCCCCAAAGGTTGGCCCAAAGGTTAGTTTTCATGGCAATTCTCGCGCGATCTTAGGCGGAGATTAACCAACCCGGGCGCAGGGAAACGGCTGCTTGTAGCGTTTTCGGGGGCAAGAGTTCAGTGGTGTTCAAGCCGCGCGAATTTCAGGGGTTTGGTCAGGCTGTGCCGCTTGCAGCTGCTGCCGCGCTAGTTTCAGCCGCTGAGCCTGCGCGAGCCACCGCGCCGCGAGCCAGCCTGCGCACCCGATTCGATGCACTTGACTTGGCCCAGATCGATTGGGCGCCAGACCTTGCCGAACAGATTGGCAGCCGCCGCTGGTTTCGCGGGCTGGCGACCTTGCTCGGCCTGATTCTTGGCGCATTGTCGTTGTGGCCCGACACCAGCGCGATCGCGGCCCCGCCCGCAATGCCGCTCGATTCCAATGCGCGCGAGGAATTTCGCAGTCAGATGATCCAGCCGCTGGCGCTGGGCGGGGATAGTGGCCGCCACATGGCTTCGACCGCGCTGGTGGTCCGCGCCGCCGCTGTGCCGCAGCGCAGCTCGGTCCAGTTCACTGCCACGCTGGGCCAAGGGGACAGCCTTGAGCACATGCTCGCCCGCGCCGGGTTGAGCGGGGCAGATACTACCGCAGTAAGCCGGTTGGTCGGCGCAGTTGTCCCTTCCGGGCAAATTGCGCCGGGCACGCGGTTCGATATGGCGCTCGGCAGCCAAGAAGGCGGTACCCGGCTCCTCGAACATCTCGCATTTCGCGCGCGCTTCGATCTTGATGTGACGGTCGTCCGCAGCGGCGGCGAGCTGCACCTGGCGCAGCAGGCCATTGCGGTCGACACCACCCCGCTGCGCATTCGCGGCACCGTCGGAACCAGCGTCTACCTGTCAGCGCGCGCCGCCGGAGCGCCGGTCGAGGCGGTCCAGCAGTATCTCGAAGTGCTCGACCAACACCTCAGCCTGGATACGGCGATCGAGCCGGGCGACACTTTCGACTTTATCGTCTCCTATCGCCGTGCGGCCAGTGGTGAGAGTCAGCTCGGCGAATTGCTTTATGCCGGGCTCGAGCGCGACGGGCATGCGCAAGCGCAGCTGCTGCGGTGGGGCAAGGACGGCCAGTTCTTCGAAGCAACTGGGATGGGCCAGCAGCGCAGCGGCCTGCTCATGCCAGTTATTGGCGGGCACATCACCTCGGGCTTTGGCATGCGCCGCCACCCGATCCTGGGCTATTCGCGGCTGCACGCCGGCATCGATTTTGGCGCGGCTTACGGCTCGCCGATCTATGCGGTCAGCGACGGCACGGTTTCGTTCGCCGGCTGGCACGGCGGGCACGGCAATTTCGTCAAGCTGGAACACGGCGGCGGGTTCGGCACCGGTTATGGCCACATGAGCCGGATCGCGGTTTCGCCTGGATCGCATGTCAATGCCGGGCAGGTCATCGGCTATGTCGGATCAACCGGGCTCTCGACCGGGCCGCACTTGCATTACGAACTCTACAAAGGCGGGGTGCCGGTTAATCCGATGTCGGTCAGCTTTACCGTGACCAATCAGGTCGATCCCGCCGAGCTCGCGGCCTACAAGGCGCGGCTGGCCCAGCTGAAGTCGGTCAAGCCCGGTGCGGCAACGAGCAGCCTGGCCCCGCGGCAGGCCGCCAGCGGCCGGTCCGCGCGGCGTGAGATCGACCGGCTCAAGAGCTAAACTGGGCTGGTTCTTCCAACGCAGCTGATTTACCGCTAGTCCGGCGTCCATGACCGGCCAATTTCCCGCCACCCGCCTGCGCCGCACCCGTGCCTCGGCCTGGAGCCGCGCGCTGTACCGCGAGGTGCAGCTTACTCCTGCCGACCTGATCTGGCCGCTGTTCGTCACCGATGGCACCAAGGTGGAGCAACCGATAGCCTCGCTGCCCGGCGTGTCGCGCTGGTCGGTCGATCTGGCGGTGGCGCGCGCAAAGGAGGCACTGGTGCTGGGCATTCCGTGCCTGGCACTGTTTCCCCACACCCAGCCCGAACGGCGCAGTGAAGATGGCCGCGAGGCGCTTAACCCCGACAACCTGATGTGCCGCGCGATTGCCGCGATCAAGGCGGAGTGCGGCGACCGGATCGGGGTGCTGACTGATGTCGCGCTCGATCCATACACCAGCCACGGCCAGGACGGGTTGGTGGATGGCGCTGGCTATGTCGGCAACGATGCCACGGTCGAGGTGCTGATCGGGCAGAGCCTCAACCAGGCCGCTGCCGGGGCCGACGTGATCGCGCCCTCGGACATGATGGACGGGCGGATCGGTGCGATCCGCGACGCGCTGGAGGAAGCCGGTCACCACAACGTCCAGATCATGAGCTATGCTGCCAAGTACGCCAGCGCGTTTTACGGGCCGTTCCGCGATGCTGTTGGCAGCAAGGGCCTGCTCAAAGGCGACAAGAAGACCTACCAGATGGACCCCGGCAATGCCGAAGAGGCCCTGCGCGAGGTCGAGATGGATTTGGCTGAAGGCGCTGACAGCGTGATGGTCAAGCCGGGACTTCCCTATCTCGATATTGTCGCTCGAGTGAAGGAACGCTTCGAAGTTCCGGTCTTTGCTTATCAAGTCAGCGGCGAATATGCGATGATCGAGGCGGCGGTGGCGGCCGGTGCGGGTGACCGCGATGCGCTGGTGCTCGAAACCCTGCTGGCGTTCAAGCGCGCCGGGGCATCGGGGGTGCTGACCTATCACGCAGCGCACGCGGCGCGGCTGCTGGGTGCGTGATTGCGAGCGATCGTCTGGTTTTGCGCGTGTCCGAACCGGCCGACCTCGCCTGGCAGATCGCGGAACTCAATTCGCCGGCGGTAATGTGCCACCTTGGCGGGCCGCGCGACGAGGCCGCTATAGCGGAAAGCTTCGAGAGGAACCGGCCGGCTTTGCTGCACGGCGACTGCGGCTTCTGGACTGTTGTTTTGCGCGGGACCGGCATGCCAATCGGCAAGTGCGGCTTGGCTTCTATCGATTCGCCTGCGGCGCCAGCGGAAGTTCGCGGCGGCGTGCAAATCGGGTGGACCCTGGCCGAACCGTACTGGGGCCACGGCTTTGCGAGCGAAGCGGGGCGGGCGGTGCTCGGCCATGGGTTTAGCGCGCTCGATCTGCCGGTGATCTGGTCGCAAACGAGCGATTCAAACCAGGCATCGACCCGCGTTATGGCGCGGCTCGGGTTCGAGCGCTGCGGCGCGCTTGACTACAGCGATCCTGACTATCCACCCGAAGACAACCCGACTACGGTCTTCTCGCTCGGACGGGGGGAGTGGGCGGCGCGTGGCAGACGAATTCAAGCTTGAGACCGAGCGGCTGGTCCTGCGCGATTGGCAAGAAACCGACGCCAGGCTGTTTTTCCAAAACACGAATACGCCAGCGGTGATGCGCTGGCTCGACGGCGTCATGGACGAAGCCAAGCAGCAGGCGATGCTTGGCCGAATCGCGAGCTGCAGCGCTGAGAACGGCTTTTGCTTCTGGATCGTCGAACGCAAGCATGATGGCACGATACTCGGATTTTGCGGTCTCAAGCGAGCCGACGCGCCGGGCTCGACGGTCCCCGGGGAAATCGAGGCAGGCTGGCGCCTGCGCGAGGATGTGTGGGGCCAAGGGTACGCCAAGGAAGCCGCGATCGCGACGCTGGATGTAGCGTTCGAGCGGTTCGGTGCCGATCGCGTGGTCGCGCTCACGGTCCCGGGCAACACTGCCAGTTGGGGCTTAATGGAGCGGCTGGGCATGACCCGTAGGATGGATCTCGATTACGTCGACCCGCGTTTCGCCGAACCTCTGAACCCGGCAATCGTCTACTCGATCGACAAGGTCGCTTGGGAACCGCGCTGATGACTGTAACTGCCAGCGGCGCGAAGTTCATGACCGGAGCCCCTACCGCCAGCCGTCCGGCCCGCGCGCTGTTTGCGGCCACGATCCTGACCGGCAGCTTTCTGTTGTTTCTGATCCAGCCGATGGTCGCGCGAATGGCGCTGCCCCGGCTCGGCGGCGCGCCCAATGTCTGGAACAGCGCGATGCTGGTCTATCAGGCGCTGCTGCTCGGCGGGTATTATTACGCGCATCGGTTGTCACGCTGGCCGCTGCGGCGGCAGGCAGCAATCCACCTCGGCCTGTTTGCGCTCGCTGCGCTGACTTTGCCGGTCAGCCTCGCCAATCTGGCTCCGGCCGCACCGGGCAACGAGGTGTGGTGGGTGCCGCTACTGCTCGCATTGAGTGTCGGCCCGGTGTTTTTTGCTGTCTCGGCGCAAGCCCCGCTGATGCAGCGCTGGTACGCCATGCACCCGCAGGCGCGGCAGCCGTGGGCACTTTATGCGGCATCGAACCTCGGCAGCTTTGGTGGGCTTATTGCGTATCCGCTGCTCGCCGAGCCGTGGCTCGCGCTGCGTCAGCAGGCGTGGCTATGGAGCGGCAGCTATTTGGTGCTGCTGGTTCTGATCGGCCTGTGCGCGCGGACGCGCTGGGCCATGCAAATTCCCGGTAACATGATACCGGATAGCTCGAAAAGCGCCCCGATTCCGCGCCGCCGGATCGCGCTGTGGATTGTCCTTGCAGCCGTTCCCTCGGGACTGATGCTGTCCACCACCACGCACCTTACTACCGATATCTTCGCAATGCCGCTGCTGTGGGTGATGCCGCTGGGGGTTTACCTGCTCAGCTTCACCTTTGCTTTTGCCGACCGGCGCGGTCCGGCCCGGATCATCTCTGCGCTGGCCTGGGCCGGGATGCTGTCAGTTGGCGGAATGGCGATGGTCTCTTACGGCTGGATGGGACTGGTGCCGCTGGTGTGCAGCGTGGTTTTGCTGTTCCTCGTCTGCACGGCGCTCCACGCCCGGCTTTACGATCTGCGCCCCGCGCCCGAGCAGCTGACGACGTTGTACCTCGCAATGTCTTCCGGCGGAGCCTTGGGCGGGGTGTTCACCGCGCTGATAGCGCCGATCGCATTCGATTGGGTGTGGGAATATCCGCTGCTGATCCTCGCCGCAGCGCTGCTCCTGCCGCGCGGCGCTCTGCCCGATTGGCGGCACTTCGCGCGGATCGAACCCGAATTACGACTCGCGGTATTGGCGGCTCTGCTGGCCACCGGCGGTGTGCTCGTCTGGCAGCTCTATCAAGCCAATCTCTACGTCGATTCGCGCTATTTGCGCTGGCCGCTGGGCGGCGCAGCGGCTGTGCTGGGACTGGCACTGGTGCCGTGGCGATGGGCGGCGATGTCGTTCCTGATCGCCCTGATGCTCGCGCAAGGCGGCTACGATACCCTGGTCGATACGCGCGCTGGCTTGCGCACCCGTAGCTACTTCGGGATCTATACCGTTCGGACCTATCCCAAGGACAAGCTGCGCACGATGCTTCACGGCACCACCTTGCACGGCGAGCAATCGACCGATCCGATCCGCCGCCGCACGCCATTGGCCTATTACGGACCCGGCTCGGGCGTAGCTATCGTGTTCGGCAATGCGCGCGCGCTGATTGGGCCGCACGCCCGCATTGGTGTGCTCGGTCTTGGTACCGGCACACTCGCCTGCTTTGCGCAAGGCGACCAGCCGTGGACCATTTTCGAAATCGACCCGGCGGTGCTGCGGCTTTCGACCAACGGCACCTTCACTTACCTGCCGCTGTGCGCGCCGCAGGCCAAAGTGACGCTGGGCGATGCCCGGCTTGAATTGGCCAAGACCCCGCGCGGCAGTTTCGATCTACTCGCGATCGATGCGTTTTCGTCTGATTCGGTGCCGATGCACCTGTTCACGCACGAAGCGTTCGGGGTCTATCTCGATGCGCTCAGCCCCAATGGCGTGATGATGGTCCACATCTCGAACAACTTCATCGATCTTGAACCGGCGCTGGCGGCGGAACTCAAGTCGCGCGGTTTGTCAGCCGCGCTGCGTGACGATAACCCGCAGGCCGATACCGATTACTGGGCAACCAGCTGGGTGGCAGTCAGCCGCGATCCGGCGCAGATCGCAGCGATCAAGGCACTTGATCCCGATAGCCCATGGCGCGCGCTGGGTCCGCCCGCGCCCACCGTTTGGCGCGATGACTATGCCTCGTTCCTGCCCTATGTAACCTGGTACAACTTTTTGGGAATGCGCTGATGACCAACCGCCCTGACACAACCATCGTCGCGATCCACGGCAAGTCGCCGCGCATTCACGACAGCGCTTTTATCGCGCCGGGCTGCCGGATCATCGGCGATGTCGAGATCGGGCCGGACGCGTCGATCTGGTACAATTGCGTGCTGCGCGGCGACGTGACCCGGATCGTGATCGGCGCGCGCAGCAATATACAGGATGGCAGCGTGATCCATTGTGATGGGCCCTTGCCGGGGCGGCCCGAAGGCTTCCCGACGCTGATCGGCGACGATGTGCTGATCGGCCACATGGCGATGATCCACGGCACGGTGATCGAAGACAAGGGCTTTGTCGGGTTCGCTGCGCAGACGATGAACGGCTGTGTGATCGAGGGTGAAGCGATGCTCGCGGCCGGGGCTCTGCTGGCCCCGGGCAAACGCATCCCCGCGCGCCAATTGTGGAGCGGCCGCCCCGCGACCTTCATGCGCGATCTGGATGACCGGATGATCGCCGGGCTGCAACTGGGCGTGGGCCACTATGTCGAGAACGCGAAGCACCACCGCGCGTTGTATGACTAAGCGGTGCGCTCCGGGATAACCAAAGCTGCTACAGCCAGCAGGGCGGCGATCAGCGCGGCAAGCCAGAAAGTCAGCGCTGGCCAAGTTTGGAATGTCAGTGCGCCGAGTGTCGCTCCAGCAGCCAGTGCCAGCCATAACATTAGCCAATCGGCCCATGGCTCGGTAACGCGGTGCTGGAGCCGGGCCGCGAGCCCTTGGCCCATTTTGACCAGCGCGCCCGTCATGTAGGTTAGTCCGACGGCGACCTGGCCGTCCCGCTGGAAGCTGTTGTTAAGCGCGCCCATTGCCGCTGCCAAAGCGAGCAGGGCCGCGCGCGAATAACCTGCGCCGCCCAGTGCTGCGCCAGTTCCCAGCAGCGCCGCAACCAGCAGCAGCAATGGCGGTTTGTGACGACGCTTCAGCTTGCCGGTCAGCAGCGCACCGCCGACGACCCCGGCGACAAAGGCCAAGGCCAGCAGCGCTGGCAACAGCGCGGCGCTCGGTTGCCGTGCCAGTTCGACCCCAAGCCGGGTGGTGTTGCCCGACATGAAAGAGACGAAATAGCGGTCAGCCGAAAGATAGCCCGCCGCATCGACAAATCCGGCCAGCGCAGCTAGCGCCATGGCAAGACGGCGGCGCGGCTGATCGAGGGTTTGCATCCGCGCAAGTTACCGCTTGATCGCCTGGTACCGGTCAGTCGGTTTCGCCGCTCGGTTCGGACGCAGTCTTGGGCTTGCGTTTAGCAACCGCTTTGGGCGCGGCTTTTTTGGATTTTACCAGCTTGGGCGGTGCTGGTGCCATTTCGAACGACAGCACCTTATCCTTGACCGTGACATGCACTTCGCCGCCGTGCCGCAACTTGCCGAACAGCAGCTCTTCGGCCAGCGGCTGCTTGACCTTGTCCTGGATCAGGCGGGCCATTGGCCGCGCCCCGAACAACTTGTCGTAACCGCGTGCTGCCAGCCATTCGCGCGCATCGCTGTCGAACTGGATGTGGACGTTCTGGTCAGCCAGTTGCAGTTCGAGCTGGAGCACGAACTTTTCGACCACCCGGCCGACCACATCGGTGCCAAGATAGGCAAACGGCACGGTTGCATCGAGCCGGTTGCGGAATTCGGGGCTGAACATGCGTTTGACCGCTTCGTCGCCGGCATCGGCCTTTGACACATCGCCAAACCCGATCCCGTTGCGCGCCATGTCGCTCGCCCCGGCATTGGTGGTCATGATCAGCACGACGTTGCGGAAATCGACCGTCTTGCCGTGGTGATCGGTCAGCCGTCCGTTGTCCATCACCTGCAGCAAGATGTTGAACAGATCAGGATGCGCCTTCTCGATCTCGTCGAGCAGCAGCACGCAGTGCGGCTGCTGGTCGATCGCATCGGTCAGCAAACCGCCCTGATCGTAACCGACATAGCCCGGAGGCGCGCCAATCAGCCGGCTGACCGAGTGACGCTCCATATATTCGGACATGTCGAAGCGCTGGATCGGGATGCCCATGATGCTTGCAAGCTGCTTGGCAACCTCGGTCTTGCCGACCCCGGTTGGTCCTGAGAACAGGAACGAACCGATCGGCTTTTCGGGATCGCGCAGTCCCGCGCGGCTCAATTTCATCGCGCTCGACAGCACTTCAATCGCCTGATCCTGCCCGAACACGACCCGCTTCAGGTCGCGGCCGAGATGTTCGAGCGCCTGCCGGTCGTCGGACGATACCGACTTGGGCGGAATGCGCGCCATCGTGGCGATTACCGCCTCGATCTCGCGCGCGGTAATGATCTTCTTGCGCTTCGATGGCGGCACCAGCATCTGCATCGCGCCAACTTCGTCGATCACGTCGATCGCTTTGTCGGGCAATTTGCGGTCATTGATGTAGCGCGCCGAAAGCTCGACCGCGGTCTTGATCGCCTCGGGGGTGTACTTGACCTTGTGATGCTCCTCGAAGGCGCTGCGCAGTCCCTTGAGAATCTTGATCGTATCCTCGACCGTGGGTTCGTTGACGTCAATCTTCTGGAAACGGCGCAGCAGCGCGCGGTCCTTTTCGAAGTGATTGCGGAATTCCTTGTAAGTGGTCGAGCCGATGCAGCGGATTGTGCCGCCGCTCAGCGCCGGCTTGAGCAGGTTCGAGGCATCCATCGCCCCGCCGCTGGTCGCGCCAGCACCAATTACGGTGTGGATCTCGTCGATAAACAGCACCGCATCGGGCATCTTTTCCAGCTCGTTGACGACTTGCTTGAGCCGCTCTTCAAAATCGCCGCGATACCGCGTTCCCGCCAGCAATGCGCCCATGTCGAGCGAATAGATCACCGCTTTGGTCAGCACCTCGGGCACATCGCCCTCGATGATCTTGCGCGCCAGTCCCTCGGCGATGGCGGTCTTGCCCACGCCCGGATCGCCGACATAGAGCGGGTTGTTCTTGGAACGACGGCACAGGATCTGAATCGTGCGATCGACCTCGGGGCCGCGCCCGATCAAGGGATCGATCTTGCCGGCCAGCGCCTTTTCGTTGAGGTTGACGGTGAACTGGTCGAGCGCGGAATCCTTCTTGCTGTCCTTGCTCGTGCTCTTTTCCTCGGCCTGCGGGGTTTCGGTTTCGATCCCCTTGGGAGTGCGGTCCTCGATCCGCTTGCCGCCCTTGCCGATCCCGTGGCTGATATAGCTGACCGCATCGAGCCGGGTCATGTCCTGCTGCTGGAGAAAATAGACCGCATAGCTGTCACGCTCGGAAAACAGCGCAACCAGCACGTTGGCGCCGGTAACGGTATCCTTGCCCGATGACTGGACATGCAGGATCGCGCGCTGGATCACCCGCTGGAACCCGGCGGTGGGCGATGGATCGCCCTTCTCCTGCGTTTTGAGCGACTGGTATTCCTGGTCGAGGTACTGTTTCACCACTTCGCCCAGCTCGCCCAGGTCAACTCCGCAAGCTTCCATCACCTGCATCGCGTCCGCGTCTTCGATCAGCGCGAGCAACAAGTGCTCCAGCGTCGCATACTCGTGGCTGCGCTCGGATGCATTGGCGAGCGCGGTGTGCAACGTTTTTTCAAGGCTCTGGGCGAAACTGGGCATTTAGGGGTCTCTCAAAAGAGGGGTAAGCGCTTTGATCAGTGTACTTGGCCGACTGGTGTATTTGGCGTTGCCTGAGAATATGAAGCTGTGTGGTTAACCCAACCTATATGGCTACCCCTATATGGGTACGCTTCGCGCCGGCGAAAAGACTGGATCAGTTCCATCAGGTCGATTTGCCCCCGAACAGCATATCGGCGGCGGCGCGGTGCGCGGCGGCCTTGTCGCGGTGCGACTTGATCCGGGCGATCTCGGCCTCGAGCAATGCGATACGTTCACCCAGCTCGCTCACCGAATAGGGATCGAGGCTTTCCGCAGAAAGCAGGCCGGCGGCGTCGACCTTGGCCCGGGGGAGGTCATCTTCCATTGCGGGGCAGAATCGGACGGGATGGCCTTGCTGTCAACATGGCTAGACGTTAGGGCTGTGAGCGCGTGGCCAAGATGCAACAGGGATTTGTAAATGCCTGATATTGTTCCAGAAATTATGACTGTTGCGGGATTCGACGCGCCTGGCGGACCCGAAGTGCTGCGGCTGGCCGATGCGCCCGTGCCCCAGCCGGGCCCGGGCGAGGTGCTGGTCCGGGTCGCATTCGCCGGAGTTAACCGCCCCGATGTGATCCAGCGCCAAGGATTTTACCCGCCGCCACCCGGTGCCTCACCGATCCCTGGGCTGGAAATCTCCGGAGAAGTCATACGGTTGGGCGATGGTGCGGATTCGGACCTGCTCGGCCGGAACGTCTGCGCATTGGTGTCAGGCGGGGGGTATGCCGATTATTGCATCGCCGCTGCCGATCTTTGCCTGCTGGTGCCGAATGACCTCCCGCTCGACCAGGCTGCGGCGATTCCCGAAACATTGTTTACCGTGTGGCACAATGTGTTCGAACGCGGCTGGGCCAAGGAGGGCGAGACGCTGCTGGTCCATGGCGGCACCAGCGGGATCGGGTCGATGGCAATCATGCTCGGCAAGGCGTTCGGGTTGACGGTGATCGTCACCTGCGGCGGCGCAGATAAATGCGCGGCAGCGCTAAAGATCGGCGCCGATCACGCGATCGATTACAAAGGCGCCGATTTCGTAGAAGAAGTGGCGCGAATCACCGGCGGGCAAGGCGTTCAGATTGTGCTCGACATGGTCGCGGGCGACTATGTGATGCGCAACCTCAAATGCCTCGCCGACGATGGCCGTCATGTTACGATTGCGGTTCAGGGCGGGCTGCAGGCGACGATCAATATGGCCGAAGTGATGCGCCACCGCCTGACCCTGACCGGATCGACGCTGCGCCCGCGCTCGAACCAGTTCAAGGCGCTGCTTGCGCAGGAAATCCGCAATCTGGCCTGGCCGCTGATAACCGGCGGAGTGATCCGCCCGGTGATGGACCAGACTTTCCCCTTGGGCGAGGCCGCGGCAGCCCATGCCCGGATGGAAGGCGGCACGCACATCGGCAAGATTGTGCTGAAGGTCGGCTAGTTACCAGTATTGCCGAACCGCTCATTGGGTGACTGGTCGAAGAACAGGAAATCGACGCTGCCTTCCTGTTTGCCGCGGCTGAGCACGCGCGCCCGCAACGCTGGATCGTCCGTTGCGGCGGCCAGATCGAATAGTCGGTCAAACTCATCTGAAGCGTCGCCGCGGTGGTAAGTCCGGTTGACTTCGCTGGCCAGGCTGCCCAGCGCTTCGCCGAAACCCGTGCCCAAGGTTTTCGTGCCGGCAAAGCGTCCGGGACCGAGGTCGATCTCCTCAAGATCGCGCGCTTCCATGGTCAGCGCGACCATCGTATACTTGCCATCGAGGTAAGGCGTGATCGCGAACGTCAGTTTGACGGGCTGCTTGCCCGTGCCGCCCGGGACCGCGATCGTCACCCGTCCTTCGCCATCTTTAATTGTGCTTTCAACCGCCAGCGGCAGGCGGTGCGCGCCGATCCGGCTCAGCCTTGAGTGCGCATCGCCCAGCGAGACCAGCTTCGCGGCGACTTGCGCAACCGGAGCATTGAATTGGTAATTAGCCAGATCGGCAGGCTTGTTGCGGCCGCAGGCGGCCAGCGCCAGTCCGGCCGCAAAGATCAGCAATAACCGCAGCACCGCTCTATTGCTCGGGTGTGGGGCGGGTACCGCGCGCATCGGAGCCGCGGGCTGCGTCGCCTTCGGCGTCGTCCATCGGCGCAGATGCCCGGGCAATGCGTTCCTGTTCCCGGTATTCCTGCTCGCGTACTGCGACCGCCGGGTCTTCGGCACGCGGCGCGCTGCCATAGCCGGGCGGGGTCCCGAAGCCACTGTCGTCGCCATCATACCACGAACCGAAACCGCCCTGATACCAGCCGGGGTCTCTTTCCATATCGAGCGCAAGCGTAAGTTGCTTTGAATTGGTTACCACTGCCAGCCCGGTCAGAAGCTGCGACATCTCTTTGCGTTCGGGCATGGTGTCGCCCCCCATTTCAAGTTTTTTTCCGACCTTCTCGATCAATTCGCGCAGCAGAATCTCGACCTTGAATTCACTGATGACCTTGGACTTGCCTTTGAGCGCGACTTTTACCGAAGGGACATCGACCGCAGCATGGACCACGGTTTCCTTGCCGCCGCCTACTGCTTCAAAGGTCAGGTGAATTGCTGCCGGGAAGTTGTTGTCTCCCGGAATGGTGTAAAGTACCTCGTTTGCTGCCGGTTCGCTCCGCTCGATCTTTAGCCCCGGGAAGTGCCGGCTGACTTCGCCGTCAAGACCGGCGTGACCAAGCTCCTGGATTACCCGTTCGGATGGTCGCGCGATCCGTACGGTAAAATCTTCGCCGCCACGGCCGCAGCCGCCAAGCAGAACCACGGCCATCGCCGCTACCCACAATCGCTGCAACATCGCAAACCCCTCAAGCGATAACCCAATCCACGATATATCCTAGGCCAGGATAATTTAAGATTGGGTTTGCGCCCTTGCCCCGCCGCGCCTTTACGCCTAGATGCGAGCGCGCACGGCCGCTCCGAAAGGGGCGGCCCTATCTATTTTCGGCGTTATCCAAACGGAGAATTTGCGTGACTCAACCGACCCCGCTCATGCCGCATGCAACCGCTTCGTGGCTGGTTGACACCACCGCCTTGAGCTTCGAACAAATCGCCGAATTCTGCGGCTTGCACATCCTTGAAGTGCAGGCGATGGCCGATGATCTTGCCTCGTCCAAGTACACTGGGCGCGATCCGGTACGGTCGGGTGAGCTAACCATGAGTGAAATCGAAAAAGGTCAGGCCGATCCGAATTATTCGCTGGTGATGCAAAAAGCGCCGGTCAACGTTAACCGCACCAAAGGCCCGCGCTACACGCCTGTCTCAAAGCGTCAGGACAAGCCCGATGGTATCGCCTGGATCCTGCGCAGCCACCCGGAAATTTCAGATGCGCAGATCGGTAAGCTCATCGGGACGACGCGCAACACGATCTCGGCGATCCGTGATCGCAGCCACTGGAACATCAGCAACATCCAGCCCAAGGATCCGGTGACGCTGGGGCTGTGCTCGCAGCGCGAGCTTGATGGGATCGTCGCCAAGGCCGCCAAAAAGGCTGGTTTGATCGATCAGGCGGGCGACGATGCCCGGCTTGGCGATGACCGCGTGGCATTGATCGAAGAGCTGCGCGCCGAACGTGATGCCTCGGTCAAGGCTGCAGGCGAAGCGGCGCAGGAAGCGGAAGCTGCCGCCTGGCTTGAAGCCAAACGCGCGGCGGAAGCAGCGGGCGAGATTGCCGAGCCAGCTGAACCGGAATAACCGCCGGAATTTTGCTGACGCCGACCGGATTTAGCGGTTAAGCAGCTTACATGGCTGTCAATAATCCCGCAGACGAACCTTGGCTCGCGCACTATGCGCATCCCTGCGATTGGGCGCAGCCGTTCCCTCCGCTGGCGCTGACCGATATGTTCGCGCAAGCGGCGCTGCGGCATGGCCCCAAGCCATTGGTCGATTTCCTCGGCCGCCAGTTCAGCTACACCGCGCTCTATGGCGAAGCGCGCGCATTTGCTGCGGGTTTGCAAGCGTTGGGACTGGCCAAAGGCGACCGGCTCGGACTTTATCTGCCCAACGTTCCGGCATATGTGTCTGCTTATTACGGCGCGATGCTAGCCGGGCTGACGGTGGTAAATTTCAGCCCACTCTACACGCGCGCGGAACTGGCCGCGCAAGTGGCGGATTCGGGTGCACGGCTGCTGGTTACAATCGATTCGGCGGCGCTGTTGCCCACTGCGCTGAAGGTTCTCGATGGCACCGCGCTCGAACAGTTGGTGGTCGCTCCGCTTGGCACCATGTTGCCACCGCTCAAGCGGATTGCGCTGGCCTTGCTTGGACGCAAGGCAATCACCCCAATCCCGCAACGCGCCGATGTCCGGCTCTGGGCAGCGATGCTGGACCACGGTGACCCTGCCCCGGTGCTGCTCGATCCAGAACATGACCTCGCGTTGCTGCAATACACCGGCGGGACCACTGGGGTGCCCAAAGGGGCGATGTTGACGCATCAGAATATCTCGGCGAATGCCCGCCAGGTCGTGGCGATTGATCCGCAGGTGGGCCAGCGCGACATGATCATGGGGGCGCTGCCGCTGTTCCATGTCTTCGCCAATGTCTGCGTGCTCAATCGCACCATCGCGAGTGGCGGCTGTATCGCGATGCTGCCGCGGTTTGAGGCCAAGCAGGCGCTGCGCACGCTACAGCGGGTTAAGGCGACCGCCATGCCCGGCGTCCCGACGATGTTCCAGGCGCTGCTCGATCATCCCGAGATGGCGCGAACCGATTTCTCCAGCCTCAGGATTTGCATTTCGGGCGGCGCTCCCCTGCCGCTGCCGCTCAAGGCCAAATGGGAAGCGCAAAGCGGCGCGCGGCTGGTCGAAGGCTATGGGCTTACTGAAACGTCCGGGGTGGCTTCGACCAATCCCTATGAAGGCGAAGAACGGGTCGGCACAATCGGTCAGCCGCTGCCGGGCACGCGGTTCAAGCTACTGGACCGTGAGGATCCCACCAAGGATGCTCCGGCAGGCGAGCCGGGCGAACTGGCGATCCAAGGTCCGCAAGTGATGCAAGGATATTGGCAGCGACCCGAAGCCGCCGCTGCGGCATTTGCGATACGTCCGGGTGGCAACTGGTTGCGCACTGGCGACGTCGCAACGATCGACGAAGCGGGCTACGCGCGGATCGTTGACCGGATCAAGGACATGATCGCAGTGGGCGGTTTCAAGGTCTTCCCCAGCCAGGTCGAGGCGGTGTTGCTTCAATACCCGGCGGTCAAGGAAGCGCTGGTGATCGGCGTGCCCGATCCGTACCGGGGCGAAAGCCCGCGTGCTTACGTAACGCTGTCAGAGCAAGCGAGCGGAGAAGAGCTGAAAAGCTGGCTGAACTCGCGGGTCGGCAAGCACGAACGGGTCGATCAAGTGGTGGTGCGCGAAGCCTTGCCCAAAACGATGATCGGCAAGCTCGACCGCAAGGGACTGCGCGAAGAGCTGGGGCTCTAGCTCGCCGCGAGCGATACGACCGAGCTTTCCTCGGCCACCGCGCGCGGGGCAAAGCGGCCATCGACCTGAGCGCCCTGTTCGATTGTTAGCGCATCGTAATGGACGTCGCCGTGAATCCGCGCGCTTTTCAGCACCACCAGTTCGCGCACGTTGATCGTGCCGCGCACGGTGCCCGATAGGCGCGCGGTTTCAGCGGTCACCCCGCCGACGATCTCACCGCTTTCGCCTTGAACGAGCGCGGTGCAACTGACGTCGCCCTCAACGTGACCGTCGATGTGCAGGTCGGCTGAAGCGGCGACGTTGCCCTTGATGCGGATATCGGGTCCGAACACCGAGAAGGTCGAATTGGCCATCGTGCTACCTTGCAGGCTGCGGGGCAGCGGACTGCCCGGTTTTTTTGAGAACATGAGGTACTGCCTCCAGGAAGGGGCGGGGATTGACCGGACGGTCGTTGATCCGCACTTCGAAGTGCAGGTGCGGCCCGGTGGAACGGCCGGTCGACCCGATCAGCCCGATGACTTCGCCCGGTTCAACTGGTTTGCCGATGGTCGTACGAAAGCCCGACATATGGGCGTAGCGGGTGATCAGGCCGTTACCATGATCGATTTCGACGCAGTTGCCATAGCCTGAGCGCTGCCCAACGAAGCTGACCGTGCCGCGCGCCGCAGCATAGATCGGTGCACCTATTGGCCCGCGGAAATCGAGCCCCGGGTGGAATGCGCCAGCGCCGGTAAAGGGGTCGATCCGGAAGCCGAAGCCTGACGATATATATTCAAGGCTGGCGGGCAGGACCTGGGGCAAATGATCGACACTGCGCTCTAACGCGTCCATTCGCGCCAGACTAAGCCCGAAACGCTGAAAGCGCGGGTCAATCGACCCATCGGCCGAGGTGGCCAAGGTCAGCAGCGGGCCACCCTGCGCGGATTTGTTGTCGAGCGCGGCGAGCGCGGCTCGCGGGTTGAGTCCAAGGCCGGCGAGCCGGGCTTCGGCGGCGGCGGAGCGGCGATCAGCGATGCGGGTTAGGCCTTCGATCAGCGCGAGCTGGCGCGCTTCGATCCGGGCAAGCTCGGCCGCTTGCGGGATCGCCATACTGACCTTCTTGACCGTCTTGGCGGCTTCGGTACTGCTGTCGGACACGGTTTCGCCGGGCTTGGATATCGCCGCATCTTTGGGCAAGTCGCCGATGTGCGCCTCAACCACCGAATCGATGAAGTTCTGGCGACGCTTGAGATCGTCCGCGACTTTACCGATGTCATTGCCATAGGCGTTGAGGCGGCTTTCCGAGGTTGCAACCTTGGCTTCACGCTCAAGCAGCGAACTGCGGTCGCGGCTCGACAGGTAGCTCGACAGCGTCATCGCTGCCATGGTCAGCGCCCAGACGAGCAACAGCGCAGTGACGCCGCCCGCAGCCAAAAACTGCGCGCGCGAACTAACCTTGATAAAACGGACTTGCCCTTGGGACCGCATGAAGAATTCGCGATCCGGGAACCATGTCCGCAGGCGGGTTGTAACCCTGCCAACGGCTGTGCTTTTCAATACGACCCCAGTCCCTCGTTTGAACTTTGCAAGCGTGCCGCTAGCAGCTTGCATCGGTGTTAGCGAATCGATTGCAGGCCGGACTCGCCGAGTCGAAAGACTCGCGCGATGAAACGATAGGCGGCGGTGACAAGCGCGCTAGGGAGTGTTAGGCGCGCGGCATGACAGCACCTGCGGCTGCGGCCGAAAATCTGATTGAGTTAATCGCGCGGTTGGCCGCAGCGGGCCGCGCTGCACAACGGGTGCTGGCCGGGCTCGATTCGCAGGTCAAAGCCGCAGCATTGCGCGCCGCAGGCGCAGTCTTGCGCAGCGCGAACGGCGATATTCTGGCCGCCAATGCACGCGACATGACGGCGGGCGCAGCAGCGGGATTGTCAGCCGCGATGCTTGACCGGCTGCGGCTCGATCCCGCGCGGGTCGAAGCCATGGCGGACGCGCTCGAACAGATTGCAGCGCTGCCCGATCCTGTCGGGCAGGTGATTGATTCGGCAATTGCGCCAAGTGGGCTCTTGCTCAGCCGGGTTCGCGTGCCGATCGGGGTAATCGGGATCATCTACGAAAGCCGTCCCAACGTCACCGCCGATGCCGCTGCGCTGTGCCTTGCCTCAGGCAACGCGGTACTGCTGCGCGGCGGCAGCGAGGCGGTGAATTCGAACCGCGCGATCCATGCTGCGCTCAGTGCCGGGCTGGTTTCGGCCGGCGTTCCTGCGGAGGTCGTCCAGCTGGTTCCGACGCAGGACCGTGCGGCGGTCGGTGCGATGCTCGCCGCAGCAGGACAGATTGATCTGATCGTGCCGCGCGGGGGCAAGAGCCTGGTCGCCCGAATCCAAGCCGATGCGCGCGTGCCGGTGCTCGCGCACCTTGACGGGATGTGCCACACTTACATCCACTCCGCCGCCGATCCGGAGAAGGCTGCGGCCATCGCGCTGAACGCCAAAATGCGCAGAACAGGTGTCTGCGGGTCGATGGAAACTTTACTGCTTGATGCGCAGTTTCCGGCCTCGTATGCTGTGCTGGCTGGCTTGCTTGAGGCGGGCTGCGAACTGCGTGGTGATGCCCGGGCGCGGGCTCTGGACCCCAGGATCTTGCCGGCCAGCGCTAGTGATTGGGATACTGAGTACCTTGATGCCGTGCTGTCGGTGGCCGTCGTCGATGGTCTGGATGCCGCACTCGCTCATATTGACCGGCATTCCTCCGCCCACACCGATGTGATCGTGAGCGAGGATGCGGCAGCGTGCGAGCGCTTTTTGGCCGAAGTCGACAGCGCAATCGTGATGGCCAATGCCAGCTCGCAATTCGCCGACGGCGGCGAATTCGGGCTCGGGGCCGAGATCGGTATTGCCACCGGGCGGCTACATGCGCGCGGACCGGTCGCGCTGGAAGGGCTGACGACGTACAAGTGGCTGGTGCGCGGCACCGGGCAGATCCGACCCTGAGCGCGGCCCCTCATCGTGACGGCCAAAGGATCGGACTCCTTGGCGGCAGCTTTAATCCGGCGCATGGCGGGCACCGCGCGATCAGCCTGTTTGCGATGCGGGCGCTGGGTCTCGACGCGGTGTGGTGGCTGGTTTCGCCGGGTAATCCGCTTAAACCCAAGGCAGGCATGGCGCCGCTCGCGGCTCGGCTCGGCGCGGCGCGGGCACAGGCCCGCCGCAGCCGAATCGTACCGACCTCGATTGAGGCCGAACTCGGAACGCGCTATACCCTCGATACGCTGCGTGCGTTGCGCGAGCGCTATCCCAAGATGCAGTTTGTGTGGCTGATGGGCAGCGACAATCTGGCGCAATTCCATCGCTGGCGGCGCTGGCGTGCGATCGCCCGCACCATGCCGATTGCGGTTATCGCGCGTCCGGGCTATGAGAGTGCCGCACTGGCGAGCCCCGCAGGTGCTTGGCTCGACCGATTCCGCCGGTCGCCCGCCAGCTTGTACACCCGGGCAGGATGGAGCGCACCCGCGCTGATTTATTTGCGTTTTCACCCCGATCCGCGTTCGGCCACCGCATTGCGAGCAGCCGATCCTGAATGGGCGCGCCGTTTTACCGGCCATGCCCAGCGCGATCCACTGACGCATCGTCCCGTCGCACCCGACATCGCATAATCCCCCGCGAAGCCCGCCCAGAGGAGCCGTTTCCGTTTCAATGACGCCCAATTCAACCGACATGGCCCCGACCGGTCCCGACCTGGCATCCGCTCACGGGCTTCCGCTGCCCGAGGCTGAGCCAGGCTCATTGCACGCCCTGATCCTGCAATCGCTGGACGATGATCAGGCGCAGGATCTCGTCTCGATTCCGCTCGAGGGTAAAAGCTCTATTGCAGATCACATGGTGATCGCCTCGGGCCGCTCGACCCGGCAAGTCGCCGGGATGGCGCAAAAGCTGGCCGAGCGGATCAAGCACGGCGGCTTTGGCCACGTCCGGATCGAAGGACTGCCGGCCGCCGATTGGGTGCTGGTAGATGCCGGCGACGTGGTGGTTCACTTGTTCCGCCCCGAAGTGCGCACCTTCTACAACCTTGAGAGGATGTGGGCGTTTGGCGATTCGGGCAGCGCTTGATCTGATCCCATGCAGCTGCATGTAATAGCGCGCGGCAAGATCGGCCGGTCACCCGAGGCCGAGCTGTACGAGCGCTATGCCAAGCGCCTGGCCTGGCCACACAAACTGAGCGAACTGCCCGATGCGGGCGGCGCGCTTCCGGCGGCCCTGAAACCGAGCCGCGACGTTTTGCTCGATGAGTACGGCGAGCAACTGACCTCGGAGCAATTTGCAGCTTTGCTTGGCAAGTGGCGCGATGAAGGCGTGCGTGAGGCGCGCTTTCTGATCGGCGCGGCGGACGGGCATGGCGCGGCAGCGCGGGCTTCGGCCGACCTGCTCTTAGGTTTTGGCGCAATGACCTGGCCGCATATGCTGGCGCGGGCGATGCTGGCCGAACAATTATGGCGCGCGACCAGCATTCTTGCTGGCCATCCGTATCATCGTTCGGGATAAGGCCGGGCATGATGCCGCGCCTGAAACTGCGACCAACCTTGCTCTTCGCGCCGCTCACCGCGCTCGCGATGCTGGGCGGCAGTATTGCACAAACCCCGCTCGGAATTGATACCGCCGAAGACGCCGCCGCCGCTTTGGCCCGCGCGCAGGCGCAGGGCGCAGACGCCCATAACCGCGCCGAAGTGCTCGAAGCCGGGGCCGCGACAGCCACTGCGGCCGCTGACAAGACTGCGCAGGAGGCCGCAGCACTCGCCGCGCGGGTGCAAGAAAGCGAGGCACAGATCGCCGCCAACGAGGCGCAGTTGCGGCTGATCGCGCAGGACCAGTCCCGCTGGCGCGCCGAACTTGCGCAAAAGCAGCAGCCACTGATTGAGCTCACCGCCGCACTGCAACGGCTGACTCGCCGCCCGCCGTTGCTGTCATTGCTGCGTCCCGGTTCGCTGCGAGAGGCAGTCTATTTGCGCGCGGTGCTCGAAACCTCGCTGCCCGAGGTAGCACGGCGCACTGCCGGACTGCGCGAAGCGATCGAGCGCGGCAAAGTGCTGGCTGCACGCGCGCAGCAAGCCACCACTGCGCTGCGCGCCGGGCAAACCGAATTGGCGCGCCGCCGTGCTGAACTGGGCGTGATCGAAGAACGCCAACGGCTCGTTTCGGTTCAGGCAAGTGGGGCGGCCAACCGCGAAAGCGAGCGCGCACTAGCGCTTGCCGAACAGGCGCGCGACTTGTCTGGCCTGGTTGGTGATCTTGCCAAGGCCGGAGCAGTGCGCGACCAGCTTGCCGCCTTGCCCGGACCGGTGCTGCGCCCGGACCGGCCGCAAACGGCCCAGGCTCCGATCGATCAGGCGGCAAGTCCCGCTCCCAGCGATGCGCCCAAGCGCTACATGCTTCCGGTGGCGGGAAGATTGGTCAGTGGGTTCGGCACTATCGCTGCGGGCCAGGCGCAATCACGCGGAATTTCGATCCTCGCCATGGGCGGCGCGCAAGTCGTCTCGCCCGGTGCAGGCCGGGTCGCCTTTGCCGGGCCCTATCGCGGATATGGCCTGATCGTGATCGTCGAGCATGGCGGGGGCTGGACCTCGCTGGTCACCGGGCTCAGCCAGCTTGATTGCTGGGCAGGCGAACAGCTGGTCACTGGCGGTTCGCTTGGCCGCGCTGGCCCCACGCGTCCGCTTCTGACACTCGAACTGCGCCAGCAAGGTGTTCCGGTCAATCCGCTCGATTTCATCCGGGCGTGATGACTCCAAATTCCCTGCCACGCGCCATCTGGCGTTAACCCGCGCTGCGCGATAGAAGACCCGCACAAATGCTAGAGGCGCCTCACCCATGAAGATTGTTCCCCTGTTTCGCGCCGCGCTGCTGGTCAGTGCGGTTTCGCTGATTCCTGCGACGACCGCCGGGCTTGCCGCGGTCGATGCACGGTCGGCCGCTCAGTTCGAACGGCTCGCGACGGTGTATCAGCTGGTCAAGCTGCGCTATGTCGAAAAGGCTGATGACGCAAAGCTGGAGGAAGGCGCGATCGACGGGATGTTGGCCAGCCTTGATCCGCACAGCTCGTTCCTTTCGGGCGCGACGATGCAGCGGCTCAACACCATGATCGATGGCAACTATTCGGGGCTGGGGCTGTCAGTGGTGATGGACGACGGCGCGGTCAAAATAGTCTCGCCGATGCGCGGCAGCCCGGCCGAAGCTGCCGGAATCAAGGCCGGGGACTATATTACCCACCTCGATGGCAAGCTGATCTACGGCGGCGACCTTGACGATGCGGTGGCGCAGATGCGCGGCGAAGCGGGATCAAAAATCCGTTTGACAATCTTTCGCGCCGGGCGGGATCAGCCGTTCGACGTGACTGTCACCCGCGGGGTGATCCAGCTCGAACCAGTGACTTGGGAGCTCAAGGACAATATCGGCGTCATCACGGTCAACGAATTCAGCCATGACGTCGGCAACGATGTGTACAAGGCGATCACCGACCTGAAGGCGAAGTCGGGCGACAAGCTTGAAGGGCTGGTGCTTGACTTGCGCTCAAATCCGGGCGGCGAGCTTGAGGAGGCGGTCGGGCTGTCCGACCTGTTCCTGACCAAGGGCGATATCGTCTCCCAACGCGGCCGCGATTCGTCTGCGGACGAATACTTCAAGGCCGAGAGCATGTTTCCCGGCGACATGGCCAAGGGCTTGCCGCTGATCGTGCTGGTCGATGCAGGGTCGGCTTCGGCTTCCGAGATCGTTGCCGGTGCGTTGCAGGACCAGCACCGCGCGCTGGTTATGGGTGAACGCACCTTCGGCAAGGGCAGCGTACAGTCGTTGTTCTTCCTCGATCGCAGCCGGACCAGCGCGGTCAAGATCACTACGGCGCGCTACTATACCCCGTCGGGCCGGTCGGTGCAGGAGGGCGGGATCGAACCCGATATCCGCGTGCCCCAATTGTCCGATCCCGATGCGCGCCGCCGGGCTGAACTTACCATGCGCGAAAGCGACCTGCGCCATCATCTCGTCAACGAGGCCAACCTCGATGACAAGAAGCTGGAGAATGACCGCCAGGACGATCCGCGTTTCAAGATGACCCCTGACCAGCTCAAGGCAAAGGGGATCAAGGACTTCCAGCTCTATTATGCGATCCAGACATTGCACCGCACGGCTGCGGCCCCGGTCAAGCGCAAGTGAGCGCACTGCCCGCCGGAGCAGCTGCTGAACGCGCGGCGCAGGCGTTAGCCTTTGCGGTGCCAGCGGCACTGCTCGGCGGGGCTTATGTTGGGCAATGGTTCTTTCATCTGATCCCTTGCGAGATGTGCTGGTGGCAGCGTTACGCGCATTTCGCCGCGCTCGCCCTGGCGGCGCTCGGATTGCTGCGGCCTTCGCTGAAAGTACTAACCTGGCTGGCTGCGCTGGCGATCCTGATCGGCGGGATGCTGGGCGCGTACCATGCCGGGGTCGAATATGGCTGGTGGCAGGGCTTCACCGCTTGCACCAGCGAGATCAAGCTGGGCGACGATCCGCTCGCCGCGATCATGAACGCGCCGATGATCCGCTGCGATTCTGTGCAGTGGTCGCTGCTCGGGATATCGCTCGCCGGGTTCAATTTCCTGATTTCGGTGCCAGCCGCATTGCTGGTTTTTGCGCTGTTACGGCGCGGCGAAGGAGCGCGAACATGAACCCGGTGACCACTGCGCGGATGCTGCGGGTCAATCAGGCCGGCGAATACGGCGCGACCCGGATCTATGCCGGGCAGTTGGCGGTCATGGGGGACCGCGCGCCGCTGGCCGGTGATGTGCGCCATATGGCCGAGCAGGAAGCCGAACACTGCGCCAAGTTCGATGCCTTGATGGCCAAGCGCGGTGTCCGCCCGACCGCGCTCCAGCCGGTGTGGGACGTTGCTGGGTTCGCGCTGGGCGCAGCGACTGCGCTGATCGGACCCAAGGCGGCAATGGCTTGCACAGCGGCGGTAGAAACCGAGATCGACCGGCATTATAGCGCGCAGTTGGATGAATTGGGTGACAGCGATCCCGAATTGTCGGCGATGGTCGCCTCGTTCCGCGAAGATGAGCTAGCGCACCGCGACGTGGCCTTGGCCAACGGGGCCGAGCAGGCGCCGGGTTATCCGCTGTTATCGGGCGCGATCCGGCTGGGCTGCCGGCTGGCGATCCGGCTGGCTGAGCGGATTTAGGTCTCGAACCTTGGCGTAGCTTCATCTGTTATTCAGCGCGGGGCATGCCTATATCGGCTGTCTGCCCAGGAGACTCTGTTGATGCGCCCGATCACTGCCATGCTTGCCTCGATGCTGCTGTTCGCGCCCCCTGCCATGGCGCAGGAAAGTTCTGAGCCGAAGGTCAACCAGTTGATCGTGTTCGGCCAGGATTCCTGCCCGCAATCGACCGACGACACAATTACGGTTTGCGCGCGCAAGGACGAGAGTGAGCGTTACCGCATTCCCGAGCCTTTGCGCGAGCATGTCAGCCCGCAGAACGAAGCGTGGAACAACAAGGTGCGCGCTTACGAAACCGTCAGCCGCACCGGCACGATGAGCTGCTCGCCGGTGGGCGCAGGCGGTTGGACCGGGTGCGCGGGTAAACTGATCAACGATGCCTATGCCGAGAAAAAGATCGATCCAGGCATCAAGTTTGGCCAGATGATCGCCGACGAGCGCGCCAAGCGGCTCTCCACGATCGACGCGGATGCAGCCGAGACGCAGGCACGGGTCGAAGTGGTCGAAGACCAGATGGAAGCACGCCGCAAGGCCGAGGAAGCCAAGGCGGACAAAGATCCGAACGACGCCAATGCCCCGGCCCCGCCGAAGAACTGAGTTCTAGCTCAGCGCGATATCGGGCGCGTCTTCCTGCTTCATGCCGATCACGTTGTAGCCTCCATCGACATGGTGGATCTCGCCCGTCACGCCTGAGGCCAAATCAGACAGCAGGTACAATCCGGCCCCGCCCACTTCGTCAATCGTGACGTTGCGGCGCAGTGGTGAGTTCAATTCGTTCCACTTCAGGATGTAGCGAAAATCGCCGATCCCGCTTGCCGCCAGGGTCTTGATTGGGCCGGCTGAGATTGCGTTGACCCGGATATTGGCCGGGCCCAGATCGTTGGCGAGGTACTTGACGCTGGTTTCCAGCGCGGCCTTGGCAACCCCCATCACGTTGTAATGAGGGATCACCTTTTCAGCGCCATAATATGACAGTGTCACGATCGAGCCGCCGCCGGAACCGCTCTCTGCGTCGTAGGCCGGCATCATCGCCGCAGCCCGCTGCGTCACCGCGACCAGTGAATAGGCCGAGATGTTCATCGTCATTAGGAAATTGTCGAGACTGGTATCGACATAGCCGCCGCGCAGTTCGTTCTTGTCTGAATAGCCGATTGCGTGGACCACGAAATCGATCGTCTCCCAGCGCGCTTTGAGCGCCGCAAAAGCGGCGTCGAGTTCGGCCATGTCCGAAACGTCGCATGGTATCAGGAAATCGCTGCCCAGACTGCCGGCAAGCGGCCGGACGCGCTTTTCGAGCGCATCGCCCTGATAGGAAAACGCGAGCTCGGCGCCGTGCTCAGCCAGCTTCTGAGCGATCCCCCAAGCCAGCGACTTGTCGTTCGCCAAGCCCATGATGAGTCCGCGCTTGCCTTGCATTAATTTGCTCATGTCATCCCCGCCATACTTGTCCCAATTTCGCCGATCAGGCGCTGCCGGCCCGGTTGTCTGATTGCCCGACCATGTCGCGTTCTTCCGGACTTTCGGCCAAGGCCGCGTTCAACTCTGCCCCGACCACCATGCCAAATCCGATCAACCAGAAAAAGAACAGCGAGATCATGACACCGGCTAGACTGCCATAGGTCAAGTCATACCTGAAAAATCGGTGAAGGACGCTGGGCAGCGCAGAGCTGACGGCCACCCACCACACCGTCACCAGCAGCACGCCCGGCCATTTCGGGTATTGCCGCTTGCGGTATGCACTGGGCGTCAGGGTCAGGAAAACCAGGAACAGCGAGGCATAAATGATCACTGGGGGCAACAGCATCGACAAATTCAGCAGGTTGGTCAGCCCCGACAGCCACGGATACCGGGCTTCCACCACTTGCTGCGCAGTTCCTATGAACACCTGCGCCAGCAAAGCAAACAGCAGCGAAATCACGGCGACAACGATCACCCCGGTGGAAATCAGCCGATAGCGCCAGAACGCATGGGCTGGCTTGGTACCATAAGCGCGGCGCAGGATGTCACGGATCGTTTCGACCAAGCTGCCGACGGTCCATAACCCGACGATTCCGCCTGCCCATAACAGCCAGCCGCTCCGCGCTACGATGACATCGCGCGCGACAGGTTCAAGCGCCTTGGCGGCAACCGGCGGCAAAGCGGCAAGGAAGGCATGGACCGAACCCTCTCGCTGGGCTTGTTCACCAACCAGACTGAGCACTGCGCCGACCGTGATGAAGAACGGGAACAGGGCGAGGATCGCCATGTAAGCAAGATTGCCGGCGTGGATGAAGCCATCGTTGTAAGCCCCCGCCCAGACCCGCGCGAGCACACGCCAGCCGCGCGATTGCCAGAAGCTGCCTTCGGGGCCGACGTGTTCGTCATAGGCGTCCTGCAAGCGGTAAGCGCGTTTGCGGCGGGCTTCGGGTGACAAGTCTGGAACAGTCAGCGGCGGCAGATGCGCCTCGTCGAGTTCGCGTTCCTGCATCCTATTCGCTCAGACGCCGAATTTCGCGCGCAGGTTGCGCGGATCGTGCCAGCCTTCAAGGCGCTTGATCAGATCTTCGTCATCCGCCGGCAACTGCACTTCGATCGCGACCAGTTGGTCGCCGCGGCTGCCGTCCTTGCGAGTCATGCCCTTGCCCGAAAGTCGCAGTGTCTTGCCCGAACTGGTGCCCGGGGCGAGCGTGAGCATCACCGCGCCCTCGGCAGTCGGCACGCGGACCTTGGTGCCGTTCACCGCCTCGTCCAGGCTGACCGGCAGATCAAGCCGCAGATTATCGCCGTCGCGGCGAAACCAGCCATGCGGCTGGACCTGAATCGTGACGATCGCATCGCCCGCGCCGCCCGGACCCATCTCGCCTTTTCCGGCGAGCCGCATCTGGGTGCCGTCTTCGACCCCGGCGGGGAGCTTCAAATCGATCGTTTTGCCATCGGCGAGCGTTATCCGCTGCGTTGCTCGGGTCGCCGCGTCGGTGAGCGATACGCCCAGCTTGTATTGGACGCTGGCTCCCTTCGGGGCAGCGCGTTGCCGGCCGCCGCCCATTCCGCCGCCGCCCCGGCCGCCGAACAGACCCTCGAAGATATCGCCGATATCGACCCCTTCAGGTCCGCCGCCACTGCCCCCAAAGCCTTCGAAGTCCTGGGTGCGAAAACCGCGCTGAGCGCCGCCATTGAATCCACCCGGCCCGGCGGTCTGGCCATATCCGAAGCCCATGCTGGGATTGCCGTCGGCATCGATTTCACCGCGATCGAATTTCGCACGCTTGTCCTTGTCAGACAGCAGATCATAAGCATTGGTGACGACCGAAAAGCGCTCGGTCGCCTTGGGATTATCCTTGTTGCGATCGGGATGCAGTTCTTTGGCGAGCTTGCGGTAAGCCGACTTGATGTCCTTTTCGCTCGCGCTGCGCGCCACGCCCAGGGTCGAATACGGATCAGCCATGATCGCCAGTTAGGGGTGCGAGCGCCGCAGGACAAGGCGGACCTTGCATTTGCCGCATCTGCGACTCTTCCTTCGCCCGCGCGCAGCGGCTATGCGCGAAAGCCATGGACCCCCAAACCCAAGATGCGATTCCCGCCCAGTCCCCGTATACGCTGTTCGGCGAATGGTTCGAGGCGGCGCGGGTGAGCGAGCCCAACGATCCCGAAGCGGTCGCGCTCGCCACTGCCACGGCCGATGGCCTGCCTTCGGTTCGGATGGTGCTGCTCAAGGACTGGGGCAGTGACGGCTTTGTATTCTATTCCAACGGCGACAGCCGCAAGGGCGGCGAGCTGCACGCCAATCCCCATGCTGCGCTGCTGTTCCACTGGAAATCGCTGCGCCGCCAGATCCGCATCGAAGGCGCAGTCAGCGAAGTCAGTGCGGATGAGGCCGACGCTTATTTTGCTAGCCGCAGTCGCTCGTCGCAAATCGGCGCAATCGCCTCCGACCAGTCCGCGCCGCTCGCCTCGCGCGGCGAATTCCTGGCGCGGGTGAGCGAGACCGAAGCGCGCTTTGCAGGGGGTCCGGTCCCGCGCCCGCCGCACTGGACCGGCTTCCGGCTTGCCCCTGCGGCGATCGAGTTCTGGCTCGACCGGCCATTCCGGCTCCACGAGCGGCGCCGGTTCGTGCGCAGCGGCGATGGCGGCTGGACCAGCAGCCTGCTCTATCCATGAGCGCAGCCTCGCTCCATGCTCACGGCAAGCTCAATCGCAGCGCGGCCTATGCCTCGATCGCGGTTGCCAGCCTGCTCGCCGGGCTCAAGATCTGGGCGGTGATCCAGACCGGATCGGCCGCGATGCTTGGCAGCCTTGCCGATACCGGGCTCGATCTGATCGCCAGCCTGGCGACCCTGGCCGGGGTTTGGGTGGCCGCGCAACCGGCCGATAACGAGCACCGTTTCGGTCACGGCAAGGCCGAGGCGCTCGCGGCGATGTTTCAGGTCGTACTGATCTCGATCTCGGCCCTGACACTGGCCGTGCGCGCCGGAGCGCAGTGGTTCACCGGAGCGCGGCCGTCCAGCGCCGATGACGGGATTGCCGTTTCGCTGGTGGCGATCGGCGCGACCATGGCGCTCCTTGTGTGGCAGCGCCGGGTAATCGCGAAAACCGGGTCGCTGGCGATTGCCACCGATCACCTCCACTACAAGTCTGACCTGGTGCTCAACTTTGCGGTGATCGCGGCGTTGGCGCTCGACCAGTATGCCGGGGTGCCAAGCGCTGACGCGGTGTTCGGGCTAGGCATCGCGCTGTGGCTGGGCTGGGGGGCGTGGCGCGCCTCGCAAGCCGCGGTCGAGCAGCTGATGGACCGTGAATGGCCGGATGAACGCAAGGCCCGCTTTCTCGAAGTGGTTGCCCGGCATCCCGAGCTCAAAGGGCTGCACGATCTTCGCACCCGAAGTTCGGGCCACCATGATTTCGTCCAGTTCCACGTCTGGGTCGATCCCGAGATGACGGTACGCCAGGCGCACGACGTGATGGACGGGATCGAAGCGCGGCTGATGCTCGAATTTCCCGGAATCGAAGTACTGATCCACCCCGATCCCGAAGGCCACATCGACACCGAATCGGACAGCGCAGCCGAAGTCGATCTGCTGGCCGAGCTGCATGCGCCACACCTGCGTGGCAGCTAAGGTCACACTAAGGTTACACCAAAACGATCCCGCCAAACCGCGCCGCCGTGGCTCGCTGGTAATCTGCAAACCACTCTAAAAGAGCTGACCAAGGTCATAGCAGCACGCGGCGATTTAGGAAAATGAAGGCCTAAAGCCCGCGGCCTTGTCCGTCCAAAAACGCCGCATAGCTCTTGGCGATCCCGTCATGCAGCTGGGTCTTGGGTGTCCAGCCCAGCGCCGCCAGCTTGGCGTTGTCCATCAGCTTGCGCGGTGTGCCGTCGGGTTTGCTCGGGTCGGTCACCACCGGGCCGTCATAGCCGAGCACGTCCATCACCAGCCGGGTCAGCTCCATGATCGAGACATCGCTGCCCGAACCGACGTTGATGTGGCCGTCACCCGAATAATTCTGCAGCAGGTGCACACAGGCATCGGCGCAATCATCGACATAGAGGAATTCGCGGCGCGGAGTGCCGCTGCCCCATACGACCACCTCGCCGGCCGCCGCCTTGGCCTCGTGCACCTTGCGGATCAGCGCGGGCATGACGTGGCTGGCATTGAGATCGAAGTTGTCGCCCGGCCCGTAGAGATTGGTCGGCATCGCGCTGATGAAGTCGCAGCCGTACTGCCGGCGATAGGCTTGTGCGAGCTTGATCCCGGCGATCTTGGCGAGCGCGTACCATTCGTTGGTCGGCTCGAGCGGCCCGGTCAGCAGCGCTTCTTCCTTGATCGGCTGCTCGGCATGCTTGGGATAAATACACGACGATCCCAAAAACAGCAGCTTCTCCACCCCGACCGATTCGGCCCCGGTCAGCACCGATGTCTCGATCAGCAGATTGTCGCGCAGGAACTCGACCGGCATGGAGTCGTTGGCGAGGATCCCGCCGACCCGCGCTGCTGCCAGCACGACCACTTGCGGGCGCTGGTTGTGCATCCACCCCAGCACCGCGCGCTGGTCGGTCAGGTCGAGCTCGTCACGGCTTGCGGTAATCACTTCGCAGTGTTCGCTGGCGAGTCGGCGGACGATCGCGCTGCCGACCATGCCGCGATGTCCGGCGACCCAAATCCGATTGTCGGCGAGGTCGAACGGGGTTTCCCCCAACATCAGCTGCCGCGCCCGATCGGCGCGCTGCGCATCGTCACCAGATCGGCCTCGACCATTTCGCGGACCAGTTGACGCACGGTGATCTGGTGGCTCCAGCCCAGTTTCTCGCGCGCCTTGGTGGCATCGCCGATCAGCAGTTCGACTTCGGTCGGGCGGAAATAGCGCGGGTCGATTGCCACCCGCAGCGTGCCGGTTGTGGTGCAAAAGCCTCGTTCCTCAACGCCGCTACCGCGCCATTCGAGCGTTATTCCGGCATCGGCGAAGGCCCATTCGACAAATTGGCGGACCGAGGTGGTGACCCCGGTTGCCAGCACATAGTCGTCGACCTGGTCCTGTTGGACCATGCGCCACATGCCTTCAACATATTCGCGGGCGTGGCCCCAATCGCGCTGAGCATCAAGGTTGCCAAGGTAGAGCACGTCTTGCCGCCCGAGCGAGATTGCCGCGGCGGCGCGGGTAATCTTGCGGGTCACGAAAGTCTCACCGCGCAGCGGGCTTTCGTGGTTGAACAGGATCCCGTTCGAGGTGTGCATACCGTAAGCTTCGCGGTAATTGACTGTGATCCAGTAGGCATAAAGCTTGGCAGCGGCATAGGGACTGCGCGGATAGAACGGCGTGGTTTCGCGCTGCGGCACTTCCTGGACCAGCCCGTAAAGCTCGCTGGTCGAGGCCTGGTAGAACCGGCAGGTGTTCTCAAGCCCCAGGATACGGATCGCCTCGAGCAGGCGCAACGTGCCCAGGCCATCGGAGTTGGCGGTATATTCGGCGGTCTCGAAACTGACCGCGACGTGGCTTTGCGCGGCCAGATTGTAAATCTCGTCCGGCTGCACTTCCTGCACGATGCGGATCAGGTTGGTGGCATCGGTCAGATCGCCATAATGCAGTTTGAGCTGCGGGGTGGGGGCGTGCGGGTCCTCATAGATATCGTCGATCCGCCCGGTATTGAACGAACTGGAACGCCGCTTGATGCCGTGCACGCGGTAGCCTTTTTCGAGCAGCAAGCGGGCCAGGTACGCCCCGTCCTGCCCGGTTACTCCGGTAATCAATGCGGTCTTGCTCACGGTGCTGGCTCTTTCGGAAATTGCTGGATTATCCGCGCGATAGCACGGCGAACGGGTTCGTGCTGCCCCTCATTTGTCTTGCCCAGCCGCACCACGGTGACCCCATTGAAGCGCGACACCACGACAAACTGGCCAAGGTGACCGTTGAGCGAAAATACGCTTCCGGGCAGACCGGGCCACATTACCGCTTCGCCCGGCGGAGCGCGGTTGAGCCAGATCTGCGCGCCATAACCCACGTTGTGAGGCGAAGGCGTTGTCATGAAATCGATCCACGCCACCGGGACCAGTTGCGCGCCTTTGATCGCCCCTTTGTTGCGCATGAATTCGCCGAACCGCGCCCAGTCGCGCGCGGTGCCGTGGATCAGGCTGCCGCCGATCAGCGTGCCGGCCAGATCGTATTCGGGGACCATGCTTTTCATGCCCAGCGGTTCGAACAGCCGCGTGCGCAAGTAATCGCCGACCACGCGTGACCGTTCGGCGGGGGCGGTGCTGGTGGTCAGCGCCCGCGCCGCAAGATCCGCAAGGATCACCGCGGTGGCCGAGGAATACTCCCACTTCGATCCCGGTTCCGCTTCAAGCGGCTGCGCCTCGGCATAGGCTGCCATGTTGTCGCGCCCGTCGAGGAACAGCATCCGCACGGTGTCAGCCTCATATGGCGGGCTGGCTTCTTCGGCATGCCGCAACCCCGAATCCATTTGCAGGAGCTGGCGCAGGGTAATCTCGCCGCGCGGATCGCCGGGGCGTTGCCATGCCGGGATCGGCACCCCTTCATCCAGCCGCAGCCGCCCGTCGGCAACCAGCATTCCGATCATCACCCCGGTCACCGTCTTGGCCATCGACCAGCTGATCAGCCGCGTGTTCTCATGATAACCTGGCGCAAAGCGTTCGGCGACGATCTGTCCGTTGTGAAGGACAATCACCGCGCGGGTTTCGGCGGTCGGCGCTTGGCTGAACAGCGCATCGACGCTGCGCGCCAGACGCTCGCGGTTCACGCCGGGCTGGTCAATCACCGCTTTCAGCGCCTCCGCGCTGAGCGGCGGGGGAGGCGGCGGAGCGGCGGATTGGCCCGAGCAGGCGATCAGGGCTGGCAGCGCAAGCAGCGGCAGGATAAGGGACAGGCGGCGCGCAAACATCGCGCGCATCCCTTGCGCAAAGGCATGGCAATGGCAACTCTAAACCCGGCAGCTAATAACGATCCAGGCCGGCGCTTGCGCCGCCGCGCGCTGTGGCTAGGCCTCGCGCTGATTGCCGGGTTGCTCGCATGGTTCTGGGCTCCGCTCCACGCGTTCGCGCGGACTGGTGCAGCGGTCGGTGCGCGCGTCGCCTGCTCCTGCGCTTACCTTGGCGGGCGCGAGCTGGCGGATTGCAAGAAGGATTTCGAGCCGGGGATGGAGCTGGTCATGCTCTCGCAAGACACTGCCGCCAAGACCGTCACCGCGCGGTTTCCGCTGATCGCCAGCGAAACCGCGACCTATCGCCCGGGCCTTGGCTGCCAATTGGAACCGTGGCGTGGTTAGGGCGTTCAATCGCTGCGATGAAGGGCGAATTGTACGCGCATGACTGAAAGCTCGATCCACCCGGTAATCCTGTGCGGGGGCAGCGGCACCCGGCTGTGGCCACGCAGCCGCGCGGTGCGCCCCAAGCCGTTCCTGCCGCTGGTGGGCGAACTGACGCTGTTCGAGCAAACCGTCGCCCGCTGCGCCCGCGATGCCGGCTTCGCTGCGCCGATCGTGGTCACCGGGACCGCGCATCTCGCGCACGTCGAGCAGCAGCTGTCGGGCGATACCGAGGCCCGAGTGATTGTCGAACCATCCGCGCGCAATACCGCTGCGGCGATTGCGCTGGCGGCTTTGCGGCTGCCTGCCGATGCGGTGATGCTGGTCTGCCCGAGCGACCACCACATCGCCGATTCCGCCGCGTTTCAGACCGCCGCGCGCGCCGCCGCTAGTCTTGCCCGGCAAGGCTGGCTGGTCTCGTTCGGCATCGAAGCGACCGGGCCTGCGACCGGGTTCGGCTATCTCCAGCAAGGGGCTGCCATTAACGGTGGCGGGTACCAGGTCGCTCGCTTTGTCGAAAAGCCCGACCGCGCCCGGGCTGAACAATTCCTCGCTGCTGGCGGTTATGCCTGGAACGGGGGGATCTTTGCATTTCGCGCCGGCACGTTCCTTGATGAGCTGGCCGTGCACCGTCCGCAGATCGCGGCGCACGCCCGCGCGGCGGTGGCCAAGGGCCGCGAACAGGGCGCTGAGTTCCATCCCGATGCAGCAGAGTTCGCGCAGATCGACGGCGAATCGGTTGATTACGCAGTGATGGAGAACACCGCGCATGCCGCGATGGTCCGCGCCGATATGGGCTGGTCGGATATCGGCAACTGGGAAGCGCTCCACACCGCGCGCGGCGGTGATAAGCTCGGCAATTTCGTGATCGGCCCCGCCGAACTGGTCAATTGCCGCAATGTGCTGGTGGAAAGCGACGGGCCGCGCGTTTCGGTGATCGGCCTCGACGATGTGGTCGTGGTGGTCGATGGCAACGAAGTGCTGGTGACCACCCGCGCCGGAGCGCAGCTGGTCGGCAAGCTCGGCGGCGCGGCGAACCAATGAGCGCGCTGCTCGCTACCACGCTGTCGGAGCGTCCGTGGGGGGTCGATAGCCTGCCCGCACCGTTCGCCAGCCCGCCGGGGACACGCATTGGTGAAGTGTGGTTCACCCCGCCGCCGCAGCTTGATGCGCTGCTGGTCAAATACATCTTCACCAGTGAGAAATTATCGGTCCAGGTCCACCCCACCGACGCGCAGGCCCCGAAGGGCTCGCGCGGCAAGGAAGAATGCTGGCTGATCCTTGACGCCGAGCCGGGCGCAACGCTGGCGATCGGGTTCAAAGCGCCGATCGGACCCGAAGCGATGCGCGCCGCCGCGCTCGATGGCTCCATCGAGAATTTGCTTGCGTGGTTTCCAGTCAATGCCGGCGATTTCTTTTATATCCCCGCAGGCACGGTCCACGCGATCGGGCCAGGGCTGTCACTGATCGAGGTCCAGCAAAACTCGGACATTACGTACCGGCTGTATGATTACGGGCGCGGGCGCGAGCTGCATCTTGATGCCGGTATCGCAGTTGCGCAAGGCACTCCGCACGATCCGGCCGACCGCCGCCATGTCCCGCTGCGCGGCGATGTCGGGCTCGTCGAAGGGCCGCATTTCCGGCTCGACCGGCTCGATGGTCCGCCGCGCGCCGAGGTTGCCGCGCGCTATCACGGGCCGTTGCTGGTGCTGCCGCTCGATACTCCGCTGGAAGTGGCCGGGGAAGTTATCGGGCCGGGTCAATGTGCGCTTGCGACCAGCCTCGACCAGATTGCTTTCGCCGGACGCAGCCTGATCGCGCAAACCTGCTAAGGCTCGGTGCGGTCGATCCAGCCGCCGCCCACCACGCGCTCTCCGGCATAGATCACTGCGGCCTGTCCTGGTGCCACCCCGTATGCGGGTCCAGCGAAATGCAGGGTGCAATCAGCGCCATCGCCGAAGGGCCCTGCGATAGTCACCGGAACCGGCTTCGCCATCGAGCGGACCTTGGCGGTCAGCGGCCCGGCGGGTAGCGGCCCGATCCGGTTGGTTTCGACAATCTTTGCCGAACTTACTGCCAGCAGGTGCCGAGGTCCGACCAGCACCTGGGCCTTGGCTGCGTCGATCCCGGTGACATAAAGCGGCTCGGCCAGCCCGCCGATCTCAAGCCCGCGGCGCTGCCCCACGGTATAGTGAATGATCCCGCGGTGCGCGCCAAGCACTTCGCCGGTTTGCGCGTGGACGATCTGGCCAGGAAGCCCGCCTTCGGGCCGCACACTGCGGACGATTTTGGCATAATCGCCATCGGGCACGAAGCAGATGTCCTGGCTGTCGGGCTTGGCCGCGACGCGCAGCCCTTCGGCCTTCGCAATCCGGCGCACCTCCGCCTTGGGCAGCCCGCCCAGCGGGAAGCGCAGAAACCCGAGCTGGCCTTCGGTGGTGCCGTAGAGAAAATAGCTCTGGTCGCGCGCCGGATCCATTGCGCGGTGCAGTTCTGGCCCGGCCCGGCCGATCACGCGCTGCACATAATGTCCGGTGGCAAGGCAATCTGCGCCAAGGTCCTGCGCCATCGCCAACAGGTCGGTAAATTTTGGCCCCATGTTGCAGCGGATGCATGGGATCGGAGTGCGGCCCGCGAGGTAATCGTCGGCGAAGCGTTCGACCACGTCGTCACGGAACCGGCTCTCGTGATCAATCACGTGGTGGACGATCCCCAACCGGTCGGCCACAGAACGCGCATCGCGGATGTCGTCGCCCGCGCAGCACGCGCCCTTGCGCTTGGCCGCGCTCCCGAAATCGTAAAGCTGGAGCGTAATCCCGATAACCTCGGCGCCGCTGCGCGCGGCAAGCGCGGCGACCACCGAGCTATCGACCCCGCCGGACATCGCAACGACGATCCGCCGCCCGGCCAGCGGCGTGCCTAGCTGGAACAAGTCCGCCTGATCGGGGTCGAGGAGCGCTGCGCTGGCCATGGCAAGCGGCGCATACACGCAGCCCCCGATCAAGGCAAAGACTGGGTAAGTGACACCCGAAAGCGCGGCGAGGCAATTGGGTAAGCATTGTAACCACAAGGTAAACCCCGGCTTTACCCGTTATTGACCTTGTTTGGGTAAACCCGGCCCATGGAATTTGCCAATGACCTCATGATTGCACCACGCGGCGGGCCTCACACCGGCAGCGCTGGGGCTGAACCGCAGGGTTTGTTCGACTGGTCCGGGCTCCACGCCCGGCTCAGCGCGGCGCACGCGCTGCGCCAGGAACTGGCGAACAATGATTCGCGCGGTATATTGCTCGACGGGGCTTTTTCGGACTGGGCGCTCCCGGCAAGCGGCAGACCGAAACAAACACGCGGCGTTAACCTCAAAGATTCAACAGATCGCAAAGCGCCGATGCGTATGGACGATGGCACTGCTGGCCAAGTTCATGCCAGCGCCCGGGAACAATGATGATCGAGAACCAGAAAATCCGACCAGCCATGGTCATCGGCCCGCTCGGCGAGCCGCTTACGCTGGAATCGCTGCCGGCACCTTCGACCACCCGCTGGGTGGTCCGGCGCAAGGCCGAAGTGGTGGCGGCAGTCAATGGCGGCCTGCTCACCATCGACGAGGTCTGCGAGCGCTATACGCTGACGCTCGAAGAGTTTGCTTCATGGCAGCGCGCGGTTGATCGTTCGGGCATGCAAGGCCTGCGGGTCACTCGCATCCAGCACTACCGCGACCTGTACGAGCGCCAGCTCAAGTACTGAACGGATCGATCTGGCGAATCAGGCTGCGGCCGGGGCGGACGATGGTCCGCCCCGGCCGCAGCCGTATTGCGAGGCAGACTGTTGCCTGAACGCTGCAGTTTGACGGCCCGGCTGTGCCGTTTGACGAGGCCACCATTGCCCTGCACGGTGCCTGAGTCTATTGCGCCGGAATGTCATACACCTCCTTTAGAGCTGAGCGCATCAGGGCTTGCGGCGGGTGATTTAGCATAGTAATACAGTCTTGCGCCGAAGTGCATAGCTTCGCTCCAGGACGGCTTGGCCGGACCGCACTTGGCGGCGCCGCAAGCCGAACACATGAAGGCAGTTGCAGCGATGAATTTCGAAACCAGGATCGAAGCAGACACGCTCTCGGGCGATAACCCGCTGCTCGACGATATGGGTCAGGGGCGCAGCAAGCGCCGCTGGATTATCGCCGCGCTCGTGTTGCTCGTGGTCATGGCGGCGATCTGGTTCATGGTGCATCGCGCCGGGGCCGGCGCAGCCGAAGATGGCGACAAGAAAGAACAGGCCCCGGTGGTCAGCGTGATCACCCCGGGTCGCGCCACGATCGAAGGGACGATTTCGGCGACGGGCACGCTCGCTGCGCGGCGCGAACTGCCGGTTGGCATTGCCGGTGAAGGCGGGCAGGTCCTGTCGGTGCTGGTCGAACCGGGCCAGTGGGTCCGCGCCGGGCAAGTCATGGCGGTGATCGATCGGTCGGTGCAGGTCCAGCAGCAATCGAGCCAGGCGGCGCAGGTTCAGGTCGCGCGCGCCAACGCCGATCTGGCGCAGGCCAACCTCGACCGTTCGTTGCGGCTGGTCGCCAAGGGCTTTGTCTCCAAGGCCGATATCGACCGGCTGCGCGCCACCCGCGATTCGGCCTACGCGCAGGTCCGCGTCGCCGGGGCGCAGCTGGGCGTGCTCCAGGCGCAAAGCCGCCGGCTTAATGTGGTCGCGCCGGCCGCGGGGCTGGTGCTTGAACGCCGGGTTGAACCGGGCCAGGTGGTCAGTGCGGGTTCGGGGATACTGTTTCGCCTCGCCAAGGGCGGCGAAATGGAACTGAAGGCGCAGCTTGGCCAGTCCGATCTGGCGCAGATCGCGCCGGGGGTTACGGCCAAGGTTACGCCGGTTGGCTCGACCAACGTCTATACCGGTCAGGTGTGGCAAAAGGCGCCGGTGATCGATCCGGCTTCGCGCCAGGGCTTCGCGCGGATTGCGCTGGCCTATGCTCCTGATCTGCCGCCAGGCGGTTTTGCCAGTGCGGAAATCAAATCCGGTTCGATAGTTGCCCCGATGCTCCCCGAAAGCGCGATCCAGTCGGACAACAAGGGCAGTTTTGTCTATATTGTCGGCAAGGACAACAAGGTCGAACGGCGCGATATCAAGCTTGGTCTGGTAACCAATCAAGGCATCGCGATCGTCTCGGGGCTAAGCGGCAACGAGCGCGTGGTGCTGCGCGCCGGCGGCTTCCTTTCACCGGGCGAAACAATCAAGCCGGTTGCCTCCAAATAATCAACGCGGGGCGTCAAGCATTACGATGAACTGGGTAGCACGATGAATTTCCGCAATATCTCGGCCTGGTCGATCCGCAACCCGGTGGTTCCGATCGTCATTTTCGTCGGCCTGATGATAGCCGGGATCATGAGTTTCTCGACCATGAAGGTCCAGAACCAGCCCGATATCGAATTCCCGGCGGTGATAGTCGCGATCTCGCAGCCCGGCGCGGCGCCGTCGGAAATCGAATCGCAGATTACCCAGAAGGTTGAATCTGCGGTCCGGACGATCAACGGGGTCGATACGATCAGCTCGACTGCCTCCGAAGGCGGCAACCAGACCGTGGTCAGCTTCCAGATCGGGACCGACATCAACGAGGCAGTGTCTGAGGTCAAGAATGCGGTCGATCAGGCCCGCGGCGAGCTGCCCGACGGGATTCTCGAACCGCAGATATTTAAAGTCCAGAGTTCGTCCGACCCGATCGCCTATTTCGCGGTCTCGGCCGACGATATGACGATCGAGCAGCTATCGTGGTTCATTGATGATACCGTGGCAAAGGAATTGCTGGGGGTTGAAGGCATGGCTACGGTCGAACGTCAAGGCGGGGTCGACCGTGAAATCCGCGTCTTGCTCGATCCTGCCAAGATGCAGTCGCTCGGTGTCTCGGCCAGTCAGGTCAACGGCGCGCTGCGCCAACTCAACCTCAACGCGGCGGGTGGCAAGGCCGAAATTGCCGGGTCGCGCCAGTCAGTGCGCGTGCTCGGCAATGCTGCCGATGCCTATGCCTTGTCGCAGACCGACGTGCCGCTGGGCGGCGGCCGCACAATCAAGCTGACCGATTTCGCTACAGTGGCAGATGCGTTCGGCGAAGTCACCACGATGGGCAAGATCAACGGCAAGCCAGTGGTAACCTTCGCCATGTCGCGCGCGCGCGGCGCGTCCGACGTTTCGGTTTACGATGGCGCAATCACCAAGATCGAGCAGCTCAAGAAGGATCACCCGGGGATCCACTTCACCCGGCTGTTCAGCTCGGTCGATTATACCAAGCAGCAATACGAAAGCTCGATTTCTTCGATGGTCGAAGGCGCGATCCTGGCGGTGATAGTGGTGTTCTTCTTCCTGCGCGATTGGCGCGCAACCGTGATCGCGGCGATCGCGATTCCGCTATCGGCCATTCCGACTTTCTGGATGATGGACGCCTGGTTCGGCTTCACCCTCAATAACCTGTCATTGCTCGCGCTGGGGCTGGTCGCAGGCGTGCTGGTCGATGACGCGATCGTCGAGATCGAAAATATCGTCCGCCACATGCGGATGGGCAAAAGCGCCTACCAGGCCTCGATCGACGCTGCGGACGAGATTGGGCTGGCGGTAGTCGCAACCACCTTCTCGATCGTCGCGGTGTTTCTGCCGGTTGGGGTGATGCCCGGGGTCTCGGGGCAATTCTTCCGCAATTTCGGCCTGACCGTGGTGATCTCGGTGCTGGTCAGTCTTGCCGTTGCGCGGATGATCACGCCGATGATCGCGGCTTATTTCCTCAAATCCAAAGGCCACCACGAGCATGCGTCAGGTAAGTGGATGGACCGCTATCTGGCGGTCCTGCACTGGTCGCTTGATGCCGAGCAGGCCAAGGCATTGCGGGCGCGGATTGAACGGGTGCGCGGCTCGGCGCTGACGTATCTGGTCGGCACAATCGCGACGGTGCTGATCATCGCAGCCTTCATGATCGGGCTGATCGGCGTCTTCAAGCTGGTCGCGGCGAGCAAGTTCACATTGTTCGGATGGACCAAGACGCTGCAGCTGCTGACCATGTTCGCGGCTCTGGCGGCGGCGATCGGGTTGTCGTGGCTGGTGCGCAAGGTGCTGGGCCTGCTAATCGGACTGAGCCAGGGCAGGCTCGGCCAATGGTACGCCTACATGGGCCAGCGTTACAGCGCGCGGCTTCACGATCACCGGGTGTGGATGGTCGGGATCGGGCTTGGCTCGCTCCTCGCCACCGGCTTCCTGTTCACTGTGATTCCACTTCAGCCGTTCCCCGATACCAATTCGGACTTTGCCCTGATCAATGTCGAAATGGTCCCAGGCACCACGCTGGCGCAGACCGAAGTGGTGGCCGACCGGGTGGCCGAGATTGTCTCGGCTCGTTCCGAAGTCGATCACGCGCTCGAACGGATCCGCGAAGGCAATGCCCGCCTGTTCGTGACGCTCAAGGCCAAGCGCGACAAAAGCAGCCAGGAGTTGCAACGCGAGCTTACCCCGGTGCTCCAGACCATTCCCGATGCGCGCGTTTCGTTCCAGGACCTCAGCGGCCCAGGCGGCGCCGGAGGCGGGACCGGTCGGCCGATCTCGATCATGCTTTCAGGCAGCAATTCGGAACTGCTCGAGGCGACTGCCAATCAGCTGGTCGAGGAGATGCGCGGGATCAAGGACTTGGTCGCGCCGCGCATCGCGGCCGACATGCGCCGCCCCGAAGTGGTGATCAAACCGCGCCTCGACATGGCGGCCAGCATGGGTGTCAGCACATCGGCGCTCAGCCAGACGATCCGCATCGCGACGATCGGCGATATCGATCAGAACGCGGCCAAGTTTTCCTTGAGTGACCGCCAGATCCCGATCCGCGTACGCTTGTCGGAAGATTCGCGCCGCTCGATTTCGACCATCCAGAACCTGCCGGTGCCGACCACCACCGGCGGCTCGGTCCCGCTCGCGACCATCGCGGACATCTCGTTCGGCTCGGGCCCGGTCAGCATCCAGCGCTACAACCAGAACCGCCGGGTGTTCATCGGTGCCGATCTGGCCCCGGGCGTACTCTCGGGTAACGCGATGACCGCGATCAACAAATTGCCGCTGATGCAGAAACTGCCAACGGGCGTCTCCAACGCGCCGATCGGCAATGACAAGATCCTCGCCGAATTGCTGACCAACTTCGGCAAAGCGCTGCTCGCCGCAGTGCTGCTGGTCTTCTCAGTGCTGGTGCTGCTCTATCACCGCTTTGTCTCGCCGCTGGTCAACATGGGTTCGCTGTTCCTCGCCCCGCTCGGCGGGCTGATCCTGCTGCTCATCGCGGGCCAGCCGATTTCGATGCCGGTGTTCATCGGCATCCTGATGCTGTTCGGCATCGTCGCGAAAAACTCGATCCTGCTGATTGACTTTGCGATCGAGGAAATGTCGAACGGTGCGGACAAATTCGCGGCTATCATCGAGGCCGGGCACAAGCGCGCCCAGCCGATCGTGATGACCACCGTGGCGATGACTGCGGGGATGATCCCGACCGCGATCTCGCTCGGCGGCGACAGCGCGTGGCGCGCGCCGATGGGCACCGTGGTGATCGGCGGGCTGATCCTCTCGACCTTGCTTACGCTGCTGATCGTGCCCGCCGGGTTCAGCCTCGCGGACGGGATCGAAAAGTGGCTGGGGCCATGGCTGAGCCGCAAGATGCTCAACAGCAGTGAGGATGACACCGGCATCGCTGTGCAGCTGCCCCGCGGTGTGCCGCCTGAGGCCTATCCGGCCGAGTGAGCGCGTTGCGCTCCCGCATCAGGCCGGGGCGAATCGCTCCGCCCGCCCCCGACCGGGCCCGCCGGATGCGGATGTTCGCCACTGGCATGCTGGTCGCGATGGCCGGGCTGTTCGTGCTCGCCCGGCATTTTGCCGAGATGCATCCGGCCTGGGGCTATCTGCTCGCATTCAGCGAGGCGGCGATGGTCGGCGGACTGGCCGACTGGTTTGCGGTGACCGCGCTGTTCCGCCACCCGCTTGGTATTCCGATTCCGCACACCGCGATCATCCCCGAGAACAAGGACCGCATCGCCGATACGATGGCGGCGTTCCTGCAGGAGAATTTCCTCACCCCGCAAGTCGTCGCGCGGCGGCTCCATGCGACCAACATCGCCGCAGCGGCGGGCGGCTGGCTGGCCGATCCGCGCGGCGGAGGCGGCGGGCGGATCCGCGCGGGGGCGGCCGAACTGCTCGCGCAAGTGCTCGAATCGCTCGATCCCGAACGGCTCGGGGTTCAGGTGCGCGGCGGGCTGGTGCGCCAGCTGGGTAAGCTTGAGATTGCCCCGCTGCTCGGCCAATTGGTCGAAACCGCAATCGCCGACCGCCGGCATCTGCCGGTGATCGACAGCCTGGTGCGGTGGACCGGATTGACGCTCGAAGACAACGAAGAGCTCATCCGGGACCTGATCCACCGCCGCGCCAATGCGGTGCTGCGCTGGACCGGGCTCGATGAAACGCTGGCCAATTCGGTGCTCGACGGGCTTTACAAGTTGCTCGCCGAGGTGATTGTCGACCCGGACCACCCGCTGCGCGCCAAGATCGAAGAGGGACTGACCAAGCTTTCCGCCGACCTCAAGAGCGATCCCGAGTTGCGCGGCCGGGTCGAGCGGATGAAGGACGAATTGCTCGCCAATCCGGCGGTGTCGAAATGGTGGCAGGGGGTGTGGGAGCGGTTGCGTACGGGCCTCCTCAAACGCCTGCGCGCGCCCGCCACCGAGATCGGCGGCCAGCTGGGCGAGGCTTTGGCCGAGCTCGGCACCACGCTGCGCGACGATCCGCGCATGCAGGCACAAGTCAACCGCTTCGCGCGGCGTACCTTGGTCGGAATTGCCACGCGATACGGCGACCAGATCGTCCGGCTGGTCTCCGAAACGGTCAAGCGCTGGGACGCCAAGACCGTGACCGAGCGGATCGAAGGCGCGGTCGGCCGCGATCTGCAATTCATCCGCATCAACGGCACTTTGGTGGGGGGCCTCGTCGGCGTGATCATTCACGTGATCTCGTCGCTGACATGAGCGAGCTGGTCCTGACCACGCAGCGGCTTGAGCTGTGGCGCCCGCAGGTGGGTGACCTCGACGGGCTCAACGCGATCAACACCGATCCGCGCACTTTGACTTTCCTCGGCAACTGGGGCCCGAGCAGGGCCGACAGCTTCGCCCGGCTATTACGCAACGCCGGAGGCTGGTCGTTCTACGGTTACGGCGTGTGCATGATCCGGCGACGCGGGGCGGCGCAGATCATCGGCACTTGCGGCGTGTTCCGCTCGTTCCGCGGCTTCGCTCACGGGCTTGACGATGTGCCCGAAGCCGGCTGGATTGTGCATCCCGACCACTGGCAGCAAGGCTACGCTGGCGAGGCGATGCGCGCGGTGCTTGCGTGGTTCGATGAAGTGCATGGGAGGCAGCGGGTCGCCTGCATGATCGAGGCCGAGCACGCAGTGTCGCAGAAGCTGGCTGGGCAACTGGGGTTTGTGGAGTACGCCCGCCATCAGCAGGAAGGCGAGAAGGAGCTGGTACTTTACGAGCGCTGCTAGCGTCGAGTCAAAGCCCCGAACCTTCCATAACCCATCGCACCTGGCTCAGGAAATATGATTTGACCGGCTTGCCTTGGGCATCGAGCGCGGGGCCAAAGCGGGCCCGCTGCTGCAGGAGTTTGCATGACAGGTCCGCAAAGGAATCCGGATTTGTGCGATAGAGAATGCGGCAAGCCGAAACACTCCCATCACTTTCGACATCGAGCCGAAATCGCACCAGACCGTTTTCGCCGTTGATTAGCGAACCATACGGATAGTCGCCCGAATGCAGCCAAGTCCCAGGATTGCTGAGCGGCTGTGCGGGCCGTTTCAAAGTTGCTTGTACGGCCGGGTCAAAGCCCCAATGGCGCAGCAGATCGTCGGTGCAATTGCGCATCGCTTCCATCACCGGCGCCATCGATCCGGTTCTCAGCTGTACCGGTTTTCGTCCTTGTGCGGAGAAGGTGAGGCTGTTTATCGCGGCTTCCTGCTGCAGGGTTATCTGGGGCGCAGCGATCGCAGGATCAAAGGTCTTGCCGGGTCGCCGCCAGCCGTCCAACCGCATCCCGCCGATGATCACTGTCGGGGTTTTGGCGGCATCGGTGGCCGTGGCGGACATCCCGTCATAACGCTGCAACGGTTGCTCGCCAAACGCTACTTCGATCGGGATGAACAGTCCCTCGTGGCGGAGGCCTTCCGAATAGAGCTTCATCTCGAAGCCGTCGCCTGGATCGAAACGATTCAATACTAGCAGAACGCTGTCTTTGCCTTCGCCAAAGCGCGAGGCGAGAGTGCAGACATCTTCGCCGTAATTCATTTCCCATTTGGTGGTGTGGGCGAGCGAGAGTGGCACCTTCGCCGCGATCGCGGGCGATGCGGTGAAGGCGACTACCGCCAGCAATGCAATCGGTCGACATGACATCAGGCATCTCCGCAACGCGAAAAAGCTTATCCTATCAACGCGAAATCGAAATGCAATTCACAGCTTGCCAGTAAGCTCCGGCACCGCGTTGAACAGATCCGCCACCAGCCCAACGTCCGCAACCTGGAAGATCGGCGCGTCTTCATCCTTGTTGATCGCAACGATGATCTTGCTGTCTTTCATCCCGGCAAGGTGTTGGATCGCGCCGGAGATGCCGACCGCGATATAGACCGCCGGGGCGACGATCTTGCCGGTCTGGCCGACCTGGTAGTCGTTGGGGACATAGCCTGCATCGACCGCCGCGCGGCTCGCGCCGACTGCCGCGCCGAGTTTGTCGGCGAGCGGGAAGATCAGACTCTTGAACGTCTCGGCATCTTTCAGCGCGCGGCCGCCCGAGACGATGATCTTGGCGCTGGTCAGTTCGGGGCGTTCGCTCTTGGCGATTTCCGAGCCGACGAAGGTGGAGGTGCCAGAGTCGCCGGTGCTCGCCACGGCTTCAACCGTGCCCGAACCGCCGGTGGGGGCGGCTTTGGCGAAGGCGGTGCCGCGCACGGTGATGACCAGCTTGGCGTCCGAGCTTTCGACCGTGGCGATCGCGTTGCCGGCATAGATCGGCCGGGTGAAGGTCTTGGGGCCTTCGACCGAAAGTATGTCCGAAATCTGCATCACATCGAGCAATGCAGCGACGCGCGGGGCGACGTTCTTGCCGGTGGTGGTGGCCGGCGCGAGGAACGCGTCGTGATGCCCCATCAGCTCGGCGACCAGTGGCGCGACGTTTTCAGCGAGCGCATTGGCATAGGCCGCGTCGTCGGCGAGGTGGACCTTGCCCACGCCCGCAATCTTGGCGGCTTCATCGGCGACGCCCTTGCAGCCCGATCCGGCGACCAGCAGGTGGACTTCGCCCAACTGCGAAGCGGCGGTGACGACGGCAAGCGTGGCGTCCTTGACCGAAGCGTTGTCGTGTTCGACCCAAACGAGCGTCTTCATGCGGGCACTCCCAGTTCCTTGAGTTTGGCCACCAATGCATCCACGTCGGCGACCTTGATCCCGGCAACGCGCACCGGCGGCTCGCTGACCTTGAGCGTCTTCAAACGCGGCGCAACATCGACCCCGTAGTCAGCAGGGGCCTTGATCGCGAGCGGCTTGGATTTGGCTTTCATGATGTTGGGCAGCGACGCATAGCGCGGCTCGTTGAGGCGCAGATCGGTGGTAACAATTGCGGGGAGCGTGAGCTTGACCGTTTCCAGCCCGCCGTCGACTTCGCGCTTCACAATAACCGCATCGCCTTCGACCGAAATCTCGTTGGCGAAGGTCCCTTGCGGACGGCCCATCAAGGCGGCGACCATCTGGCCGACCTGGTTCGAATCATCGTCGATCGCCTGCTTCCCGGTGATGATGAGGCCAAGGGCTTCTTCCTCGGCGACGCCTTTGACGATCTTGGCGACCGCCAGCGGTTCGACTTCCACGCCGTCGTCAACCTGCACCAGCACGGCGCGGTCAGCGCCCATCGCGAGCGCGGTGCGCAGCGTTTCAGCCGCCTTGGCCGGACCGACCGACAGCACGACAACCTCGGTCACCACGCCCTTTTCGCGCAGGCGCAGCGCTTCTTCGACCGCGATTTCGTCGAATGGGTTCATGCTCATTTTGACATTGGCGAGATCGACGCCGGTGCCGTCGGATTTGACCCGCGGCTTCACGTTATAATCGATCACGCGCTTTACGCAGACCAGGGCTTTCATGTGCTTCAAGCCTTTCAACAAAGAGTTGCGCCGCAGCGCTTAGTTTACGTTTACGGAAACGTCAATTCGCCTTTTGTCGTCCCGGATTTGATCCGGGACCGCTGGCCGCCGGGTCGTACCCCACCGCCAGCGATCCCGGGTCGAGCCCGGGATGACGTTATCACGCAACCTTGCGCACTTCTGCCACGATCTTCTTCGCGGCATCGCCAAGGTCGCTGGCCGAGACGATCGGCAGGCCCGAATTTTCGAGGATCGCCTTGCCTTGCTCGACGTTGGTCCCTTCAAGCCGGACCACCAGCGGCACCGACAGGTTCACTTCCTTGGCCGCAGCGACGATCCCGTCGGCGATGATGTCGCACTTCATGATCCCGCCGAAGATGTTGACGAGGATGCCCTTCACCGCCGGGTCCTGCAGGATGATCTTGAACGCTGCGGTGACCTTTTCCTTGCTCGCGCCGCCGCCGACGTCGAGGAAGTTGGCGGGGAATTCGCCGTTCAGCTTGATGATGTCCATCGTCGCCATGGCGAGGCCCGCGCCGTTGACCATGCAGCCGATGTTGCCGTCCAATTTGATGTAAGCGAGGTCGTACTTGCTCGCTTCGATTTCCGCCGGGTCTTCCTCGGTCTCGTCGCGCAAGGCGACCACATCGGGGTGACGGTACAGCGCATTCGAATCGAAGCTCATCTTGGTGTCGAGCACCAGCAGCTGGCCATCGCACTCGGCCAAGGGGTTGATCTCGATCATCGCACAGTCGAGTTCGATGAACGCATCGTAAAGCTGCTTGCCGAGCACTTGCGCCTGCTTGGCCAGATCGCCCTTGAGCTTGAGCCCGAAAGCCAGCGCGCGGCCGTGGTGCGGCATGAAGCCCTGCGCCGGATCGATGGTGATCGTGGAGATTTTCTGAGGCGTGTCGTGCGCCACGTCTTCGATGCTCATCCCACCTTCGGTGCTGGCGATCATCGCGATTCGCCCGGTGGCGCGGTCAACCAGCATCGACAGGTAGTACTCGCTGCCGATCTCGACCCCGTCGGTGATGTAGAGCCGGTTCACCTGCTTGCCCGCATCGCCGGTCTGGATCGTGACCAGCGTGTTGCCGAGCATATCGGTAGCGTCGGCTTCTACTGCCTCGATCGATTTCGCGAGGCGCACGCCGCCTTTGGCTTCCGCGCCCAATTCCTTGAACTTGCCCTTGCCGCGTCCGCCGGCGTGGATCTGCGCCTTGACCACATAGAGCGGGCCAGGCAGCTGCCTGGCCGCCTCAACCGCTTCGGCGACCGACATCGCGGCGATGCCTTTGGGGATGCCGATGCCGAACTTGGCGAGCAGTTCCTTGGCCTGGTATTCGTGGATGTTCATGGGGAGGGTTCGCTCTTCGCTGGGCAGCAGGCCGGTAAGGCCCCGGTGACGCGCCGCCTAAGCACAGCGGGGCGGGGTTGAAAAGCCCCGCCGCCCACGTCTAGGGTAGTTTTATGAACGCCAGTTGCGAACCATTCCTAACATTGATGCTCATCCGCCGACTTGCGCCGCTTTGATCGATCGCGCTCGCCTCGAACGAATCGTGCGTGAGGCCGGGCAGCTGGCGCTCGCGCGCTGGCCCGGGCACGGCCACGAACTCGATAGCTGGGACAAGCAGCCCGGCGATCCGGTCAGCGTCGCCGATCTCGAGGTGGACCGCTTTCTTAAGGCTGAGCTGGGCAAGTTATTGCCCTCGGCAGGCTGGCTGTCCGAAGAAACCATCGACGCGCCCGAGCGGCTTGGGGCCGACCTGATCTGGCTGGTCGATCCGATCGACGGAACCAAGGATTTCATCCGCGGCCGCCCTGGCTGGTCGGTCTCGGTCGCCTTGGTCAGCGCTGGACGGCCGTTGCTCGGCATCCTCGATGCCCCGGCGCGCGGCGAGTTCTGGTCAGCCGAGGCGGGGCGCGGGGCGTGGCGCAATAACCTGCCGCTCAGTGCTTCATCGCGCACTGTGCTGGCCGGGGCGCGGGTCCCGGCACAGGCATTGCCTAAGGCCGACATGGATTTGACGCTGGTCGAGCAGCCCAATTCGATTGCGCTGCGCATCGCGATGGTTGCCGCCGATGAGGCCGACTTGCTCGCGACCTTGCGCTGGGGTTACGAATGGGATGTCGGCGCGGCAACACTGATCGCGCGCGAAGCTGGTGCAGCGGTAAGTGACGCGTTCGGCCAAGCGCTCGGCTTCAACAAAGCCGACCCGCGCGCCTTCGGGGTGCTGGTCTGTTCGCCCGGCATCCACGCCGCAGCAGTCGAGCGGCTGGCGGAGCGAGCGAGGGAGCTGGCAGGCTAAAGGGAGTTGACGCAGAGGCGCAGAGAAGAAAGTGGAGCCGCAGAGGCGATGCATTTCGGCGAAGCCGGACATCAATCTGCCGCAGCTCCAAGCGCAACGCCGGGTATGGAAAGCGGCTTTGCCGCAGGCGCAACATCTTCGCGCCTCCCTTTCTTCTCTGCGCCTCTGCGTGAACCAAAAAAGGGCCCGCCTCGCGGCGAGCCCTTTCGTTGGATTGATTGCAGCTTAGTTGCCGCGAGCCGCAGCAGCGTCTTCCTGAGTCACCGGAACGATCTTGATTTCCACGCGGCGATTGCGCGCGCGGCCATCGGTGGTGTCGTTCGAAGCGACCGGCATCGTCTCGCCAAAGCCTTGGCTGCGCAGGCGCGAAGCAGGCACCCCGCGCGAAATCAGGTAGTTCATGACCGTCGCCGCGCGCTGTTCGGACAAACGCTGGTTGAACGCATCGCTGCCGGTCGAGTCGGTGTGGCCGTAGACGTCGATCAGGCTCTGCGGATAGTCGATCAGGCTTTGCGCAACCTTGTCGAGCGTAGCGCGGAACGCTGGGCGCAGCGTGGCGCTGCCAACGTCGAACGTCACGCCGTCGGGCAGGTTGACGAGGATCGCCTTGCCGCCATCGGTTTCGCTGACATCGACGCCCGAGCCCGAGGTCTGTTCGCGCAGGGTCTTGATCTGCTGGTCCATCTTGTAGCCGACCACGCCGCCAGCGACGCCGCCAAGCCCAGCGCCAACGATCCGGCCGGTCTTGCCGCCGATCAGGCCGCCCAACAGACCGCCCACCACAGCGCCGCCAACACCGCCGATGGCCGTGCGCGAAATAACTTTATTGCCGGTATTGGGATCGGTTACGCAGGCCGAAGTGGCCATCAGGGTTCCGGCGACAAAGACCGAAGTCATCCAGCGAGATTTGTTCATGAGAATTCCCCTTCTCCGTTACATCGTTCGATAAATGGCTACCGCCCGCGATGTGAATGGACGGTGGACCAGCGGTCGTCAACCAAGTGGAAGTAACGACCAAAGCCGCACTTCGCGCGGCCCTTCATTGCTGCTAACGGTTGAAACGTGAATCCGTTTCCTTGGCCCGATGTGCTGGTGATTGCCGGCCTGATACTTCTCAATGGCGTGTTCGCCATGTCCGAGCTGGCGATTGTCTCGGCGCGCCCGGCGCGGCTGCGGATGGCCGCCGAGCGTGGCAGCAGCGGGGCGAAAGTTGCGCTGGCGCTCGCCGCCGATCCGGGCAAGCTGCTGTCAACCGCGCAGACCGGCATTACCCTGGTCGGGATCATTGCCGGCGCCTTCTCGGGCTCGAGCCTGGGCGGGCCGATCGGTGAGCGCCTGGTGCTGCTCGGCGTGCCGGCCGACTGGGCGCCGCAATCGGGCTTCGCCATTGCCATCGCGGTGACCACCTATTTCAGTCTGGTAGTTGGCGAACTGGTGCCCAAGCAGATGGCGCTGCGCGCAGCCGAGCCGATCGCGGTGGTCGCCGCACCCGCGATGAAGATGCTCGCGCGGATCACCGCGCCAATGGTCTGGCTGCTCGATCGCTCGTCAGCAGTTTTGCTGCGGCTGCTCCGGGTCAGCCACAAGGGCGAACACGTGCTGAGCGCCGAGGAACTGCAGATGATTTTCGCCGAGGCGACTCGTTCGGGCGCGATCGAGGAAGACGAACGCCAGATCATGACCGGGATCATGCGGCTGGCCGACCGCCCGGTGCGCGAAGTGATGACGCCGCGGATCGAGCTCGACACGATCGACCGCAAAGCGACCGAGGAAGAGCTGCGCGCCGCGATCAAGGCCAGCCCGCATTCGCTGTTGCCGGTGGCCGATGGCAGCCCGGACAACATCGTCGGCGTGGTCAAGGTCAAGGACGTGCTCGCGGTGCTGCTGGCGGGCCGCAAGGTCAACCTGCCCAAACTGATGCGCAAGGCGGAGATCGTCCCCGACCAGCTTGATGCAATGGACGCGCTGCGCCTGCTCCAGCAATCGGGGGTGGCGATGGCGCTGGTTCATGATGAATACGGGCACCTTGAAGGTGTGGTTACCCCGGCCGATCTGCTCTCGGCGATCGTCGGCAATTTCGCTAGCCATCAGGATGAGGGTGACGAGCCGTTGCTGACGGTGCGTGATGACGGCTCGCTGCTGATGGCGGGGGCCTTGCCGGTTGATGCACTGATTGACAGATTGGGCCTCGAGCTGTCCGATGATCGCGATTATGCAACGGCTGCGGGCTATGTCCTGTCCGTGCTCAAGCGACTGCCGCATGAGGGGGAGCATTTTACCGAACAGGATTGGCGCTTCGAAGTGATCGACATGGACGGGCGCAAGATCGACAAGCTGTTAGTCAGCCGGGTGCCGGTGAGGAAAGCGGCTGTGCCGGAATAGGGTTCACGCGGAGGAGCGGAGAAGGGAAGCAAAAGATTGCTCTCGCAAAGGCGCAAAGGATCAATTCTGCGCCGCAGGCTCTTGAATCAATCCACGGCATTCGCTTGCTGAATATCTGAGGCTTTTCGGGGCTTCGCCTAAAGCGAGACCTCTTTCGCCTCTGCGAGACCCAAATTCTGCCTCTCACCGCTGCTCCGCACATCCGCGCGCATCCAATCAAAAAGGGCCCGCCTTGCGGCGAGCCCTCTTGAACCAAAACTCGAGCTGGAAATTACCCGCCGATGGTGGTCGTCGCCTCGCGGCCATCGCCTTCGGGTGCGCCAACGATATCACGCACCACCGAACCTTCATCGACGGTCTGCGTGCCGGGATCACCCACGGTCGAGCGAATCGACGGAGCGGCTTGTCCGGCCTTATTGCCCACGCTGGTTTCCACGCCCGAGCGCGGCTGCGGGCTGCCGAACAGCACGGTCTGGGCCTGCTGGGCGGTGCTGGCATCGGCCGGGCGCGGGGCACCAGGGGTCGGCGGGGTCAGCGCGAAATCGGGCGGAACCACCAGCGGCGCCTGGCGCTGCACGGCGAATTCGTCAGGACGCGAGCGGTTGAACAGCCCGCCGCCACCGCAGCCTGCGAGCAGCAGGGCCGAGGCCGAAACGAGGATCACACCAGTGGTCTTACGCATTTTTCAAGTCTCCGTAGCGGGAGCGCCCGCTTCTTGTGGTCGCTTTTCGCGGATTAGGAAGCTGCGGGCAAGGATAATCACGACGCCAATGGTGATGGCCGCATCGGCCAAGTTAAACACCAGGAACGGCTGGAATGTGCCAAAGTGCAAGTCGGCATAATCGACCACGTAGCCAAAGCTGACCCGGTCACGGATATTGCCCAGCGCGCCGCCGAACACCATGCCGAGCGGGACAATGTCAGCCAGCTTGCGTTCGCGCAGCAGCCAGACCAGCACGACCACCGCGATAGCGCCGGTCATCGCCACCAAGGCCCAGCGCGATGTTTCGGACTGCGCTGTAAAGATGCCGAGCGAGACGCCGAGGTTGTTGGTGCGGGTCAAATTGAAGATCGGACTCAACACGATCTGGTCGCCCACGTCGCGCAAGGCCAGCGGCCCGGTTACCCAACATTTCACCGCCTGGTCGGCGAGGAAGATCAGTGCGGCGAGGATGAGGCCGAAGGTGCGGTTGCGGGTCATGCGCCGGCGTCCATGCCGCTCACCACCTGATCGCAACGTGAACAAAGTGCGCCGTCCTCGGTAACCTCGGGCAGGTGGCGCCAGCAGCGGCCGCATTTGTGGTTGGTGGAACGTTCGATCATCGCTTGATCCAAGCTCGACAAAGTGTCTTCAACTTGGAGATCGGAAACAATGCACAATTCGGCAAAATCAACCGATCGAGCAAAATCTCGCCCTTCGATGTCAGCAGCCCTAACTGCGACACGGGCTTCAAGGCTTGAGCCAAGTTTCTTCTCGCGGCGCATTGGTTCGACATTCTCAGTCACCAAAGACCTAAGTTCGCGAAGTCTATCCCACTTCTCCAATAACTCGTCACCCCGGCGAAGGCCGGGGCCCAGGCCCTCAGCAGGAAACTCCGCTTCGCGTCGATTGTTTGTTTGGACGGGGTCCCGGCCTTCGCCGGGATGACGGGAGGAGGAGGCGGTTGGCAATTCCGGCCACTCCAACAAATGCACTGAACCCGCCTCAGGAAACCGCGTCCCCCACACTTCTTCGCTCGTAAACACCAGCACCGGCGCGGCGTAGCGGATGAGCGCATGGAACAATGTGTCGAGCACCGAGCGGTACGCCATGCGCTTGGGATCGGTGGCCGCGGCGCAATACAGCGAGTCCTTGCGGATATCGAAGAAGAAGGCACTTAGGTCTTCGTTGCAGAAGTCGGTTAGCGCGCGGACGTAGGTGTTGAAGTCGAAGTCATCGACTGCCTGTTTGAGCGTGGCGTCAAGCTTGGCCAGCAGCGCCAGCATGTAGCGTTCCAGCTCGGGCACGGCCGAAACCTCGACCCGCTCGGCCTCGCTGAACCCCTCCAACGCCCCCAGCAGATACCGGAAGGTATTGCGCAGTTTGCGGTACTGGTCGGACACGCCCTTGAGGATTTCGTCGCCGATCCGGTGGTCTTCGGTGAAGTCGACCGTCAGCGCCCACAGCCGGACGATGTCCGCGCCGTAAACTTCCATCACCTTGAGCGGATCGGTGGTGTTGCCGAGCGACTTGGACATCTTCATGCCCTTGGCGTCCATCGTGAAGCCGTGAGTGAGCACCGCCTTGTACGGCGCATGGCCGCGCGTGGCGCAGCTTTCCAGCAGGCTCGACTGGAACCAGCCGCGATGCTGGTCGCTGCCTTCGAGGTAGAGGTCGGCGGGTGGCCCGCAATAGCCTTCGGGCCGCAGCAAGTCAGGCCAGCGCCCGCTTTCGAGCACGAAGGCATGGGTGCTGCCCGAATCGAACCACACGTCGAGAATGTCGGTGACGCGCTCGTAATCCTCGGCGCGGTAGTCGCTGCCGAGGTATTCCTGCGCGCGTTCGTCGCTCCACGCATCGACGCCGCCCGCTTTCACCGCCGCGACGATCCGCGCGTTGACCGCAGGATCATCGAGGTACTGGTTGGTGCCCAGCTTGACGAACAGCGTGATCGGCACGCCCCAGGCGCGCTGGCGGCTGAGCACCCAGTCGGGCCGCCCTTCGACCATCGAGCCGAGCCGGTTGCGGCCCTTCTCGGGCACGAACCGCGTATCGGCGATGGCCTGCACAGCAATCTGGCGCAGCGTCGCAGTGTCATGCAGCGGCGCGCCGCCTTCGTTCTCCCAGCCCTTTTCAGCGCGGGTTTTGGCGTGCGGCAGATCGACCGGACGGTCCATCGGCACGAACCACTGCGGGGTGCAGCGATAGATCACCTTGGCCTTTGAACGCCACGAATGCGGGTAGCTGTGCTTGTAGTCGGTAGAGGCTGCGAGCAGTCCACCGGCCGCGCGCAGGTCTTCGCAGATCGGACCATCGGGCGCGTTGAACTTGGCGTTGATGACCGAGCCTTGCCCGCCGAGCCAGCCCCAGTCGGCGCGGTACTTGCCGTCGCCTTCCACGGCAAACACCGGTTCGATCCCGTTGGCCTTGCACAGCGCGAAATCGTCCTCACCGTGATCGGGCGCCATGTGGACAAGCCCGGTGCCGGTGTCGGTGGTGACGAAATCGCCCGCGAGCAATGGACGCGGCTTGGCGAAGAACCCGCCGAGGTCGTGCATCGGATGGCGGGCAATGGTTCCGGCGAGGTCGGAGCCTTTGACGACTTCCCATTCACTCTCGTGATTTGAATAAATCCCTGGCTGTTGCTCGCCGCACCGCTTTATGAACTCAGCTGCGAGCGGCTCGGCAACCAAATACGTGTCTACAGTGCCGCCATCGGGGATGAGAACGTAATCGACATTTGGGCCATAGGCGAGCGCTTGGTTGACCGGAATAGTCCATGGCGTGGTCGTCCAGATGACCGCAAATGTCCGAAGACGACGGTTGTTCAACAATGCTTGGATCGTGGGCGATTTGGTTTCCACAATCTCGAAAGCCACGTCGATCTGGGTCGAGACGATATCCTCGTACTCGACCTCGGCCTCGGCCAGCGCGGTCTTTTCGACCGGCGACCACATCACCGGCTTGGCCCCGCGATAGAGCTGGCCGGACTCGGCGAACTTGAGCAGCTCGGCAACGATCGTGCCTTCGGCCTGCGCGTCCATCGTCAGATAGGGATGGTCCCAGTCGGCGTTGATGCCCAGCCGCTTCAATTGCTCGCGCTGCACATCGACCCAGCCTTGTGCATAGGCGCGGCATTCGGCGCGGAATTCGATCGGATCGACCTGATCCTTGTCGAGCTTCTTCTTGCGGTATTGCTCCTCGACCTTCCACTCGATCGGCAGCCCGTGGCAATCCCACCCGGGCACGTATGGCGCGTCCTTGCCCAGCAGGTTCTGCGTGCGGCAGACCATGTCTTTCAGGATATGGTTGAGCGCGTGGCCGATGTGCATGTCGCCATTGGCGTAAGGCGGACCATCGTGGAGGATGAACTTCTCGCGGCCCGCGCGGGCATCGCGCAATTGCCGGTACAGATCGCCGCCCAGCCAGCGCGCCAGAATATGCGGCTCCTTGGCGGGGAGCCCGGCCTTCATCGGGAAGTCAGTCTTCGGCAGGAAGACGGTGTCTCGGTAATCGCGTGGTTCGGTCATAACGGGCGGGCCTTAGCGGCGGAGGCGGGCCAGCGCAATTCCTCCCCGGCACGGGGAGGGGGACCATGCGAAGCATGGTGGAGGGGCACAGGCGAGTTTCCCCAAGCTCGCGATGTCGGGAAGAACACCGCGTGCCCCTCCACCATGCAAGAGCATGGTCCCCCTCCCCCAAGGGGGAGGATCAATCCCGCGCTTTCCGCCTCGCCTCCAGCCCAGCCGCCGTCTCTGCCTCCTGCCGCGCATTGCGGTGGTTGGCGGCGGGGTGGAGCGCAGGGCCGATGGCCCAGATATCGTCGACCCAGACCGTGCCGGTGAAGGTCGATGGCACCTCGCCGATCTGTTCGGGCAGGTCGAGGCCCAGCGGTGCCTGCCCCGAGCTGTATGGCCCGATCAGGATCACATGCCCGCCGACCGCCGCCATCCGCGCCTGCAGCTTGTTGGGCCAGCCGGCGAAAGCCCACTGGTAGTTGAGCGGCACCGCGATGGTCTCGTTCCGGCAGGCCTCAGGTGTCATCGCGAGCCAACCCTGGAGCAGATACGCCTTGGTGCAGGCCTTGATACCTTCGGAGCTGTAGGCCCAGACCCCGGGGAACGCGGCGCGGATCGCGACGAGTTCGGCCTCGGGCGCGGAAAACGCGTCGCCGATCTTCACCACATCGCGATGTGCGGCCTTGAGCTCTGCGATCAGCCGCTGCGCTTCATCGGGCGTTTTGCCCTTGAGATTATACAGCAGCGGCCCATCGGGCACCGCGACGAGCGCCTGTTCGATGTTGGGGATGTAGCCCACCGCCTTGCCGCGGAACGGGAAGCTCTTACCGCCATCGGGCGTGTAGCCATAGCCCGCATCGAGCGCTTTCAATTGCGCGAGTGTGGCATCCTTGACCTCGCCCTTGCCATTGGTCCGGCAATCCAGCGCATGGTCGTGGAACAGCACGATCTTGCCGTCGGCGGTGGGCGCAATGTCAACCTCGATCATCGCCGCGCCAAGCCCGTCGGCCATCTGCAAGCCGGGCAGAGTGTTTTCGAGGTAGTCGTGCACCGGCTTTTCAATCCGGGTCGCGGTGCAGTCTTCGTTGCCGAGCCCTTGAGGGCTGAACTGCTGCGCGGTGCCGCGGTGCGCGAGCAGGTGGACATAGCCTTTCGGCGGCTGCGCGAGCCAGCTGGCGTTGACAAAAGTCATGACGAGGAACGCCAATGCGAGCGCCAATGCGGCGCGCTTTAGCCATTTCATCTGTTCAGCAGCCCCCGCGCCTGATCACAATCGCGCGCCATTTGCGCGGTCAATTCCTCAAGTGAATCGAATTTGGCCTCGTCGCGCAAGTGCCGGTGCAGCGCGACCTCGATTTCGGCCCCGTAAAGATCGCCCGACCAATCGAACAGGAAGGTCTCGAGCAGTTCAACCGGCGGATCGAAACTGGGGCGGATGCCCAGGTTGGCCGCGCCGGGCACCACGGTTCCATCGGGCAACCGCGCGGTGGCTGCATAAATCCCGTAGCGCGGGCGCAGATAGCTGCCGAGCTCCACATTGGCGGTGGGATAGCCGATGCTGCGCCCCAGCTTGGCCCCGTGCTCGACGGTCCCGCGGATCGCAAACGGGCGCGTCAACAGCTCGGCCGCACCGGCACAGTCACCCGCTTTCAACGCATCACGAATCCGGCTGGAGGAGACGACTTCGCCGTGCTCGGCCACCGGGCCGATGGCGCGTGCCGCCATGCCATTTTGCGCGGCCAGATCGGCCAGCACCGCGACATTGCCGGTGCGGCCTTTACCGAAGGTGAAGTCCTCACCGGTCACCACGCCCGCCGCGCCCAATCGTTCGACCAGCAAGTCGCCGACAAATTGTTCGGCGGTGGTCTCGGCGAGGGTGCGATCAAACTGGAACACCAGCATCGCATCAGCCCCAGCCGTGGCGAACAGGTCCTGCCGCTGGTCGAGCGTGGTCAGCCGGAACGGCGGCGCATTGGGTGCGAAATAGCGAACCGGATGCGGATCGAAGGTGGCGACGATCCCGGGGCGGCCCTCCGCCTTGGCCCAATCAAGCGCGGCCTTGACCACCGCCTGATGGCCGGCGTGGAACCCGTCGAAATTGCCCAGCGCAATCACCGCTCCGCGAAATTCGGGCGGCAGCGGGCTGCCTGCGTCGAGCCGGGCGATGGTCATGCGTAAAGACTCCCCTTCTTGGGGAGGTGGCCCGCCGCAGGCGGGTCGGAGGGGGTCCGATCGCGGTCTAACATGCCCCCACCGTCAGCGCTTCGCGCTGCCACCTCCCCCAGAGGGGGAGGATTGAAGGGGGGCGATACCCGCGCGGATGACGCGCAGTGCATTGGCGCCCATCACCGCGCGAATTTCTTGCGGGGTGAAGCCCTCGTCCATCAGCGCCTGAGTCACTTGCACCAGCTGCGAAGTATCGAAGCGCACTGTGGTGGCGCCATCATAATCGCTGCCCAGCGCGACGTAATCGATCCCGACCAGGTCGCGGACATATTTGATCGCTTTCGCCACTGCGCGCGGCGACGTATCGCATACGGCGGCATCCCAGTAACCGATCCCGATCACCCCGCCGGTGCGCGCTACGCCCCTGATCTCGTAGTCTGTGAGGTTGCGGTTGACCTGGCAGGTCGCCTGCACCCCGCCGTGGCTTGAGACCACCGGGCGGCGGGCCATCGCGAGCACGTCGGCGACGCATTGATGGCTGCAATGGGCAATATCGACGATCATCCCCTTGGCTTCCATCAAGCCAATAATTTGCCGGCCAAATGGGGTCAGTCCGCCCTTTTTCTCGCCGTGCATCGATCCCGCGAGCTGGTTGTCGAAGAAATGCGTCAGCCCGGCCATGCGGAAGCCGGCGGCGTAAAGTTTATCGAGGTTTTCCGCCTTGCCTTCCAAGTCGTGCAGTCCCTCGATCGACAGCATCGCGCCGACCGGTCCGCCCGCAGTGGCATGCTTGCCCAGCAGCCGATCAAGGCTGAACGGGTCGGTCACCTTGAGCAACCGGCCTTGCGCCAGCGCTACCGAATGATCGAGCTTGGCCGCGTGAAACAGCGACCGCGCAAGCAGCGAGGTCCAGGTCGCCGCAGGTTGTCGCTGCGCGACCAGCAGCGCGGGCAGCACGTCCGAATCGCTCGGGTTGCTGTCATAGTTGAGCCCCTTGGGGGTCTTGGTGGTCGAAGCGAAGACCTGCAAGGTCACGTTGCCAGCGGTTAGCCGGGGCAAGTCTTCATGGCCGCGCCCGGCTACTTCGGTCAGCTCGCGGCCCCACATCAGGCTGTCCGAATGAAGATCGACGATATGCAGGCTACGGTGCAGCGCTGCGGCTTCGGGCGAGACTGCAATCAGCTGCTTGCCGTCGATTTTGTTCATGCCCGCATCGAGGTAGCCCGGCAGCACCCCAAAGAAACCGATCAGCGCGAAGGCGAGCACCGTCAGCGGTATCCAGTATCTCTTGCGCATAACCCCGGTCCCCCTCAGGTGCCGGGTTTACGCAGCAATGTGACGAAATCAAACCCCGGGCTGCGGCCTTGTGCCGGGTGGTGCTCACGGAAGCTTTCGGTCCACTGATTGCGGTCGAATTCGGGGAACAGCGCGTCACCCGGCGGGCTCAGGTGGACTTCGGTCAGCTCGATCCGGTCGGTCAGCGGCAAAGCCTCGGCAAACAGCGCGACGCCGCCGAAGATCACGATATGCGGCGCATTGGCCAGCTTGAGTGCGGCGGCGAGCGACGGCGCTGGTTCGGCCCCATCCGCGCTCCAGCTGGGATTGCGGGTGACCACGATGTGCCGCCGCCCGGGCAGCAGGCCGGGGAGCGATTCGAAGGTCTTGCGGCCCATCACCAGGGGTTTGCCCTTGGTCAGCGCCTTGAGCCGGCGGAAGTCCTCCGAAATGTGCCACGGGATGCTGCCGCCCGCGCCGATCACCCGGTTGTCGGCCATGGCAGCGACAATGAACACTTCGCTGCGGTTCACAGCAGCAACCGGGTGACGTGACCCATCTTGCGGCCCGGGCGGGCTTCGCCCTTGCCATAGAGGTGAACGTGATTGGCTGGATCGGCAAGCAAGCCCGACCAGTCCTGCGCATCGTCGCCGATCAGGTTGTGCATCACTACGCCCTTCGCCGCGAGCCGGGTGTCGCCCAAGGGCAGCCCGCAAACCGCACGAATGTGGTTCTCGAACTGGCTGGTCAGCGCGCCCTCGATAGTCCAGTGTCCCGAATTGTGGACCCGCGGTGCCATTTCATTGAACACGGGGCCAGCCTCGGTCGCGAAAAACTCAAATGCGGCCACGCCGACATAGCTGAGCGCAGCGGCGACCTTGGCGGCCAGCGCGCGTGCCTCCGCGACTTGCGCTTGCACTTCCGCTGGGGCCGGGACCCGCGACTCGTCGAGCACGCCGTGCTTGTGGACGTTCTCGGCACTGTCCCAGAACAGCGCCTGGCCGTCTTGCCCGCGGCACAGGATCACGCTGAATTCGTGCGCGAACTGCACCAGCCCTTCGTAAAGCATCGGCTGCTGGCCGAGCGGAATACCTTCGGCATCATGATCGTCGTTGATGCGGAACTGGCCCTTGCCATCGTAGCCGTCGCGCCGGGTCTTGAGAATCCCGGGCGAGCCAATCCGGACTAGCGCAGCTTGCATGTCCTGTTCGGTATCGACCGCCATGAACGGCGCGGTCCGCCCGCCCAGATCGGCGACGAATTGCTTCTCGGTCAGCCGGTCCTGTGCCACTCCGAGCGCGCGAAGCGGCGGAAACAGCGCGGCATTGCCGAGCGCTGCAAGCGGAGCCACCGGCACATTCTCGAACTCATAAGTGATCACTGCGCAGTCCGCTGCGAATTCGGCCATTGCCGCACTGTCATCCCACGCGGCAGTGGTCTGGTTTGCGCAAACTTCTCCCGCCACGCTGCCCGGTTCGGGACTATAGACATGGCAGCGATAACCCAGCTGCGCTGCTGCTGCGGCCAGCATCCGCCCGAGCTGTCCGCCGCCCAGGATGCCGATGGTGGAGCCGGGCGGTATCATGATGGTCAGGCGGGCCGCTCGGCCACACCGGCGCTCTGCGCGGCGCGGTAGGCCTTGACCCGTTCGCTGAGTGCGGGATCGCTTAGCGACAGGATCGAGGCGGCGAGCAGTCCGGCATTGGTCGCCCCGGCCTCACCGATGGCGAGCGTCCCGACGGGCACTCCGGCGGGCATCTGGACGATCGAGAGCAGGCTGTCCTGCCCCGACAATGCCTTCGATTGCACCGGCACACCCAGCACTGGCAGGTGCGTCATGCTCGCGACCATGCCGGGCAAGTGCGCAGCGCCGCCCGCGCCCGCGATAATCACCTTGAATCCCTGGTCCGCCGCACTCTGCGCGAACTCGACCAGCCGCTGCGGGGTCCGGTGCGCCGAAACAATCCGCGCGTCGTAAGCCACTTCCAATGCGTCCAGCGCTTCTGCGGCGCACTGCATCGTCGCCCAGTCGGACTGGCTGCCCATGACGATTGCAACCGGTGGGTTCATCTCAACGCTCCGCCAGATAATAGCGCTCGGCAGCGTTCAGATCGCTGTCGAGCTCATAGACAATCGGCTGACCGGTCGGGATTTCCAGCCCGGTGATTTCGTCGTCCGAAATCCCCGACAAGTGCTTGACCAGCGCACGCAAAGAATTGCCGTGCGCGGAGATCAGCACGCAACGGCCGCTGCGCAGCACCGGCGTAATCGCGGATTCGTAATATGGCAGCACCCGCGCGATGGTGTCCTTGAGGCTTTCAGTCGAAGGGATCGCGATCCCGGCATAACGCGGGTCGGCCTTGAGATCGAACGCGCTGCCGTCTTCCAGCACCGGCGGCGGAATATCGAAGCTGCGCCGCCACACTTTGACCTGCGCCTCGCCGTGTCTGGCCATGGTCTCGGCCTTGTCGAGCCCGGTCAGCCCGCCATAGTGCCGCTCGTTGAGCCGCCAGTCCTTGGTCTCGGGGATCCACACCCGACCGGCTGCCTCAAGCGCCAGATGGAGCGTGCGGATCGCGCGGGTCTGCAGGCTGGTAAAGGCGACATCGGGAAGCATGTGCCTGGCTGCCAGCAGCGTTCCGGCGGCGCGCGCCTCGGCCTCGCCTTGCGCGGTCAGATCGACATCCCACCACCCGGTGAAGCGGTTTTCCAGGTTCCACTGGCTCTGGCCGTGGCGGACTAGGATCAGTCTGGGCACTCTTGTCTCCGCCCCGCCATCAGGCGGACAACAAAACTGCAGCGGCCCTAACTTGTCTCTTGTGGTTTGGGAAGCGCCTCAACATCCCGCTGATCGCGCGCCTGTGCCTTGCGGCGTTTCAGGTTCTCGCGCAGCGCCGCAGCGAGGCGTTGTTCGCGCGGTGAGGCGGTTGCTGGTTTGGGATTTTCAGGCATTGGCAATCCCTTGGCTCTATCGAGCCAGTCGCTTGACAAAGCAAGGGCCCACGGCCAATAGCGCGCGCCTGTCCGCCGTGCCCGCCTGCTTTAACGAGTAAGGGGTGCCCCGGGCTGATAAGCGGAATGGTGTGCTGCTGTAGCTCAGTGGTAGAGCGCATCCTTGGTAAGGCTGAGGTCGGGAGTTCAATCCTCCCCAGCAGCACCATTCCACTAGCCAAGTCGGCCCAAATTTGTGGTGCCGGCTTCAGGCCGGAAGAAAGTGCGCAGTTCTGCGCCATTCCGCACGCTATTTTGCGAAGCTCAGGACAGAGACGCGTTTCGAAGGGCCGAAGCCAGGCCCAAATCGCCACTGATCTCAGATGGCCATTTTCCTGTCCTGTGGGTGTTTTCGGGTTACCTGCTCAGCAGAAGCCGAGCGTGCGACGCTGGTCATCCCAAGCAACGGGAAGATCAGAACAGCGTAGCAGCGAGCGCGCAGTCAGCTCGACCGGCTGGCGTCCTTCGAGGATCGCTGCCGTGATGTCCGGCGCGAGGAAGCGCAGCCGCGCGAGGCGTACAAGATGGCTGCGCTCGACTGGATTATCGGAGCGCGGCCCAGTGGCAAGCTGATGCCAGGCAGCCCATCCGCGGCGGACGAGGTCGATCAGGTTTTGATCCTTGCTTGCCGGCTGCGCATCGGGCGCGGTGTAGACCAGACGCAGTTCGATGCCCCGGCGCTTCAAAGCAACAGGGTTGTCGATGAAGATTGGTTCGCTGAGCAGGTTGTCGTGGCCTCTGATCCGCAGCGCCTCAGCAAGTCGTGCGCGGTCGAGCTCAATGCGCAGATTATGTTGTTCGATCGTAACTTTGGCATCGAGCAATTCGAGAGATGTGCCGAGCGCGCCTTCATTGCCTTCGACTGGCGCTAGCTTTGCAGCTCGGCTGCATGCAGCGTCAGTCAGACCCATCGAACCCAGCTCGCCATCGAGTTTGACCGGGTCGGTCAGAAGACGAGCCAGCGCCTGTCGGACGAGCTGCTCGATGTCGCCTGCAGGCAGGCGCCAGCCGTTCCGGTTATCGCGGGTGCTGTTCACGTAATAGCGATACTTGCGCCCGCCCTTGTTGCCATAGGACCCGATCAGCCGCTTCCCGTCGGCGTCGAAGATGCGACCGGACAGGACATTGATCAGGCCGGTCCGCGGCCGCTTCGCGGCGCTGGCGAGGCGCTGCCGTACCTGGTCCCAGAGTTCCTGATCGATGATCGCCTCGTGCTCTCCCGGATGAACCTGGCCCTTGTGGCTGACCACGCCGAGATAAATGCGGTTGCCGAGGATGTGCCGGACGCCGCCATGGCGGAACGGCGTGCCGCCGAACGGGCGACCATCGCGTGTTGTGCGCGGCTTCGAGCGAACGCCGCTTGCGGCGAGTTGGGGAAGCATCTGCTCAATCGAATTTGCGGTGAGGTAACGATCGAAGATGTGCCGCACCTGCTCGGCTTCGGCCTCATTGATCACCAGCTTGCGGTCGGCGACATCGTAGCCGAACGGGATGGGCCCGCCCATCCACATGCCTTTGCGCTTCGATGCGGCAACCTTGTCGCGGATGCGCTCGCCAGTGACCTCGCGCTCGAACTGCGCGAACGACAATAGCATGTTGAGGGTTATCTGCATGCCTGGATCATCCGGGTACTGCCGCTTCAGCCAGCCCGCAATCTGCTGCGGCGACCACTGCAGCGCCAGCTTTTGCGCTACCCTCCAGCGTAACCGGCCATGCAGTGCCAGACGACACCGCTTCGGACGCAG
>JANYGB010000049.1 GCA_025359445.1 Sphingomonadaceae bacterium | reverse complement strand
CCGTCAGCGCTGCGCGCTGCCACCTCCCCCAAGAGGGGAGAATTTAGTCATGATCCAGGCCCTCGCCTTTTACCTGTTCGCCACCCTCACCATCATCGCCGGTGCGCTGACCATAACCTCGCGCAATCCGGTCCATTCGGTGCTGTGGCTGATCGTGGCGTTCTTCAACGCGGCCGGGCTGATGGTGCTGCTTGGCGCAGAGTTCATCGCGATGCTGCTGGTGATCGTTTACGTCGGCGCGGTCGCGGTGCTGTTCCTGTTCGTGGTGATGATGCTCGACATCGATTTCGCCGAACTGCGCGCCGGGTTCATCAAGAATTTTCCGCTGGGGCTGCTCCTCGCTTTCGTACTGCTGGCGGAAATCACGCTGGGGCTGGGCGCAGTCGGCGCGGGCGGAATTACGCTCGGCACAGCTGACGGCACCGCGCCGATGGTTGCGGGGCAAAGCAACATCGAAGCCATCGGGATGCTGCTTTACGGCAAGTACCTGTTCCTGTTCGAAGTCGCGGGCGTGATCCTGCTGGTGGCGATGGTCGGCGCGATCGTGCTCACGCACCGCAAGCGCACCGGTGTGCGCAGCCAGAACGTGGCCCGCCAAAACTCGCGGCGGCCCGATGAGGCGACGGTCAACATGTCGCCTGAAGTGGGCAAGGGGGTTGAGCTGTGACCATCGGTATCGAACACTACGTCATCGTCAGCTCGATCCTGTTCGTGCTCGGCGTGCTGGGGATCTTCCTCAACCGCAAGAACGTAATCGTGATCCTGATGGCGATCGAATTGATCCTGCTGGCGGTCAACATCAACCTGGTCGCGTTCAGCGCCTTCCTGCATGACCTGACCGGGCAGATTTTCGCGATGTTCGTGCTAACTGTGGCAGCCGGCGAGGCGGCGATCGGCCTTGCCATTCTGGTCACCTATTTCCGTGACCGGGGCACCATCGCGGTCGACGATGTCAACCGGATGAAGGGGTAAGCCGCGTTGGATCCGATCCTGTTCATCGTTTTCCTGCCGCTGCTGGCCGCCATTATCGGCGGGTTGGGCAACCGGATGCTCGGCAACACCGTGGTCAAGGCGCTGACCACCGGCGCGCTGTTTATCGCCGCCGCGCTGAGCTGGCCGATATTCTTCACCTATCTGACCGGCAGCGCCGAGCCGCATGTGGTGCCGGTGCTGCACTGGGTCCAATCGGGCAGCCTGAGCTTCGACTGGGCGCTGCGGGTCGATACGCTGACCGCAGTCATGCTGGTGGTGGTGACTACCGTCTCGGCAGTGGTCCACCTCTACTCCTGGGGCTACATGGACGAGGACCCCGACCAGCCGCGGTTCTTCGCCTATCTCAGCCTGTTCACCTTCGCCATGCTGATGTTGGTGACCGCCGACAACCTGGTCCAGATGTTCTTCGGGTGGGAAGGGGTCGGGCTCGCCTCATACCTGCTGATCGGGTTCTGGTTCAAGAAGCCCAGCGCTGCCGCCGCCGCGATCAAGGCGTTCGTGGTCAACCGGGTGGGCGACCTTGGCTTCATGCTGGGGATTTTCGGGACTTATCTGGTGTTCAACACCGTCTCGATCCCCGAAATCCTCGTCCGCGCGCCGAGCATGGCGGGATCGACGATTCACTTCATGGGCGGCGAATGGCACACGATGACGATCCTGTGCATCCTGCTGTTCATTGGCGCGATGGGTAAATCGGCACAGCTTGGCCTGCACACCTGGCTGCCCGATGCGATGGAAGGCCCGACCCCGGTCTCCGCGCTGATCCACGCCGCGACGATGGTCACCGCCGGCGTGTTCATGGTCTGCCGCCTGTCACCGATGTTCGCGGTCAGCCCCGATGCGATGCAGGTGGTGACCTATGTGGGCGCAGCAACGCTGTTCTTCGCCGCAACGATCGGCACCACCCAGTGGGACATCAAGCGGGTGATCGCCTATTCGACCTGCTCGCAGCTCGGCTACATGTTCGTCGCCGCAGGCGTCGGCGCGCCGGGTGCGGCGATGTTCCATTTGTTCACGCACGCCTTTTTCAAGGCGCTGCTCTTCCTCGGCGCGGGCAGCGTGATCCACGCGATGCACCACGAGCAGGACATGCGGTATTATGGGGGCCTGCGTAAGCAGATCCCGCTGACCTTCTGGGCGATGATGGCGGGAACCTTGGCGATCACCGGGGTCGGGATCGTCGAAGTGTTCGGCTTCGCCGGGTTCTATTCCAAGGATTCGATCCTTGAAGCCGCCTATGCCAGCGCCAGCGTGAGCGGCCGGTTCGGGTTCTGGATGGGGATCACCGCCGCGCTGCTGACCAGCTTCTATTCGTGGCGGCTGATGTTCCTGACCTTCTACGGCAAGCCGCGTTGGGCGGGGTCAGAACATATCCAGCATGCAATCCACGGCGATCATCACGATCATCCCGACGAAGAAGATGCTGGCCACGCGCATGCCCATGGCCATGCGGTTGATGGCACTGCAGGCTATCACCCGCACGAAAGCCCGCTGACGATGTTAATCCCGCTCGGCGTGCTGAGCCTCGGCGCAGTCCTCGCCGGGTTTGCCTTCAGCCACACTTTCATCAGTGACGGCAACGGCGCGTTCTGGCGCGGCAGTGTGGCGTTCAGCGAAGAGCTGATCCACCACATGCACGGCGTGCCGGACTGGGTGAAGTGGGCGCCGTTCGCGGTGATGCTGACCGGCTTTGCAATCGCTTGGTACGCCTATATCCGCGAGCCCGGCTTCCCGGCCAAGGTCGTCAGCCAGATCGGGGTGCTGTACAAGTTCCTCTACAACAAGTGGTACTTTGACGAGCTCTATGACTTCCTGTTCGTCCGCCCCGCATTCTGGCTCGGCAACAAGTTCTGGAAGCTGGGCGATGTCGGGTTCATCGACCGGTTTGGGCCAAACGGCTCGGCTTGGGCGGTGGTGCTCGGCAGCCGGATCGCGGCCCGGATGCAGACCGGGTACCTTTATTCTTATGCGCTCGTGATGCTGCTGGGTCTGACCGGCGCGATCACCTGGGTAATCTGGTGGGCGCGCTGAGATGAACCATTTTCCCATCCTCTCGGTGATGCTCGCGGTGCCGCTGCTGGCGGGCGTCGGCTGCCTGATGGCCGATACCAAACTGGCACGGACGATTGCTCTGGTCGCCACGCTGACCGATTTTGCACTCGGGTTGGTGCTTTGGGCCAAGTTCGACATCGGCGGTGCGCAGTGGCAATTCCAGGAGAGCTTGCCACTGTTCTCGGGCTTTTCGTGGAAGCTCGGGATCGACGGGATCGCGCTGTTGCTGATCGAGCTGTCGGTGTTCCTGATGCCGATCTGCATCCTCGCAAGCAATTCGATCGACAAGCGCGTCGGCGAATACATGGCCGCGTTCCTGCTGATGGAAGCGCTGATGATCGGCGTGTTCGCGGCGCAAGACCTGTATCTGTTCTACATCTTCTTCGAAGCCGGGCTGATCCCGATGTACCTGATCATCGGGGTGTGGGGCGGGGCCGAGCGGATCTACGCGAGCTACAAGTTCTTCCTCTACACGCTGCTCGGCTCGGTGCTGATGCTGATCGCGATGTTGTGGATGGCCAACAATGCCCAGACCACCGACATCCCGACCCTGATGCAGTACGACTTCGACCCCGCCGCACAGAAGTGGCTGTGGCTCGCCTTCTTCGCCAGCTTCGCGGTCAAGATGCCGATGTGGCCGGTGCACACCTGGTTGCCCGATGCGCACGTTCAGGCACCGACCGAAGGTTCGGTGATCCTGGCCGGCGTACTGCTCAAGATGGGCGGCTACGGCTTCATCCGCTTCTCGCTGCCGATGTTCCCCTCGGCCAGCGCTGACTACGCCTGGCTGATCTACGGGCTCTCGATGGTCGCGGTAGTCTACACTTCGCTAGTCGCGCTCGTGCAAACCGACATGAAGAAGCTGATCGCCTATTCATCAGTGGCGCACATGGCGATCGTCACGGTCGGGCTGTTCGCGTTCAACACCCAGGGCCTTGAAGGGGCGATGATCGTGATGCTCAGCCACGGACTGGTCTCGGCGGCGCTGTTCCTGTGCGTGGGCGTGATCTACGACCGGCTTCACACGCGCGAGATCGGCCGCTACGGCGGGTTGGCGATCAACATGCCATACTACGCGTTGCTGTTTATGCTGTTCACGATGGCCAGCGTGGGCCTGCCCGGGACCAGCGGCTTCATCGGTGAATTCCTCAGCCTTGCAGGCATCTACCAGCAATCCAGCTGGGTCGCCTTCGTCAGCACCACCGGGATCATCCTGGGCGCGGCTTACATGCTCTACCTTTACCGCCGGATCGCGTTTGGCACGCAGGTTAACGCCGATGCCGCCGCGATGCCCGATCTGAACCCGCGCGAATGGCTGATGCTCGCGCCGATTGCTGCGGCGGTGTTGTGGATGGGGATTTACCCCGAAAGCTTCCTCGCCCCGATGCGCGGCGATATCCGCGCGATCGAGGCGCGGCTTGCTGCGACCAAGCCGGTCGGGGATGCAAAGTTTAAAATGGGCAAGGCGCCTCCGCTTGGCGAAGCGCATGCCGAGGGGACGCACTGATGGACTGGATCCACTCGCTGCGCATCGGTGCAGCCGAAGAATTGCTGAGCACTGTGGGGATTGCCCTGCTGGTTGCGTCGGCCTGGGGTCAAGGCAAGCGTGATGCGCGCGCGATCACCTGGCTTGCGGTGCTGACTCTGATCGGTGCCGCAGCCATTACTGCGCCGACGCTGTGGCACGGCGTGCGCGGGCCTGAAGCCCTGGCGTTCAACGGTCTGCTCTCGGGCGATGCTTTTGCGGCTTTCGCCAAATTGCTGATCTACATCGCCGCAGCGGCGTCGCTTCTGGTCGCACCGGCATTCTTCGAGAAATACCGGGCGATGCGCAGCGAATATCCTGTTCTGGTGCTGTTCGCAGTGCTCGGCATGGGGATCATGGTCTCGGCGACCAACCTGCTGACGCTGTATGTGGGGCTCGAGCTCAATTCGCTGTCGGCCTATGTGCTGGCAGCCTTCCTCAAAACCGACGAACGCTCGGCTGAGGCGGGGCTCAAGTATTTCGTGCTTGGCGCACTGGCCAGCGGGATCCTGCTGTTCGGGATGAGCCTGACTTACGGCTTCACCGGGACGATCGGGTTTGCCGGGATTTCGGCCGCGCTTTCGGGCCATATTTCGATGGGCGCGCTGTTCGGGCTGACCTTCGTGCTCTCGGGCCTGGCGTTCAAGATCAGCGCCGTACCGTTCCACATGTGGACCCCCGACGTCTATGAGGGCGCGCCGACCCCGGTGACGACCTTCTTCGCCTCCGCCCCGAAAGTGGCCGCGCTGACTTTGACCATGCGGGTCGCGATCGAAGCCTTTGGCACGCAAGCGGCGGCTTGGCAGCAGATTGTCTCGTTCGTCGCACTGGCCTCGATATTGGTTGGTGCGCTTGGTGCAATCGGGCAGAGCAACCTCAAGCGGCTGCTGGCCTATTCGTCGATCAACAACGTCGGCTTCATGCTGGTCGGCCTCGCCAGCGCCACTCCGCAAGGCGCGGCGGCGATGCTGGTTTATCTTACGATCTATGTGCCGATGACCATCGGCGGGTTTGTGGCTATTCTGATGCTCAAGGATGAAAACGGCAACCAGCTGGAAAACATGGCCTACATAGCCGGGCTTTCCCGCACCCGGCCGATGTTGGCGCTGGGGCTGGGCTCGATCATGTTTTCGATGGCCGGCATCCCGTTCTTCTTCGGGTTCTGGGGCAAGTTTGTGGTGTTCCAGTCGGCAGTCAATGCCGGGATGGTATGGCTGGCCGCAGCGGCGGCGGTAGCCAGCGTGATCGGCGCTTACTACTACCTCAAGGTCCTTAAGGTGATGTATTTTGACGAGCCGGTGAACCGCGTTACCGGGCGCAGCGACATGCTGCACGAATGGCTGCTCGCCAGCTGCGCGGTGTTCGTCTCGCCTTTGGGCTATCTGGTGACCAAAGGTCTGACCGCGCTGACCATGACTGCCGCTGGCGTGCTGTTCCCGCCGGTTTGATCCAATTTGTCGCCAGCACCGGTTCGACCAACGCCGATCTCGCCGCGCGGATCGGCGCGCACGAGCGGGTCGCGGAGGGTGATTGGCTGGTTTCCGACCGCCAGATTGCCGGTAAGGGCCGCCAAGGCCGTGCGTGGTTCGACGGCGCGGGCAATTTCATGGGTTCGACCGTTATCCACCTCGTGCCGACCGATCCCGCGCCGGGGACACTGGCGCTGGTCGCTGGACTCGCGGTGCTCGAAGCTGTTTCGCCGCTGATCCCGCCGCCGCACGTGGCGCAGCTCAAATGGCCCAATGACCTGTTGATCGCCGGAGCCAAGCTGTGCGGGGTACTGCTTGAGCGGGTCGGCGATGCGGTGGTGGTCGGGATCGGGGTCAACCTTGCCGCTGCGCCTGAAATCGAAGGACGCGAGACCATCGCCCTGGCTGCGTTCGGACCCGCGCCCGACCGTGACACCTTCGCAGCGACTCTCGCACTAAGCTTCGACCGCGAGCTCGAACGCTGGCGCAGCTTCGGGCTCGAACCTGTGATGCGCCGCTGGCAGGCCGCCGCGCATCCTCTTGGTACGCCGCTATTGCATGGCGAACCGGGTGAAGCACCGATAACGGGCCAATTCGCAGGACTATCGGTGGATGGAGCCTTGCAACTGCGGCTCGCAGACGGCACCAAGCGCACCGTCCATGCGGGCGAAGTGCGCATAGCTTAAGGGGACCGGAAAATGCTGCTGGCGGTCGATAACGGCAATACCAATGTCAAATTTGCGCTGGTCGATGGCGGCGGCACGATCGTGCAACGCTGGGCAATTGCCACTGACATGCGCCGCACAGCTGACGAGTACGCGGTTTGGCTCGATCAACTGCTGACGATGGAGGGCCACGCCCGCGCCGAAGTATCGGCAGTGGTGATCGCCACCGTCGTTCCGCGCGCGCTCCACAACCTGCAGGTTCTCTCGCGAAAATATTTCGGGGTCGACGCACTGATCGCCGGGCGCCCGCCACTCGATTGGGGCATCGCGCTCAACGTCGATGAACCCAAGGCACTCGGCGCGGACCGGGCAGTCAACGCTATCGCTGCGCAGGCGCTCGAAAGCGGTGACAAGATCGTCATCAGCTTCGGAACTGCTACCACTTTCGATCATATCGGTGCAGACGGCGCTTACCTCGGCGGCTCGATCGCGACCGGGGTCAGCCTGTCGCTCGACGCGCTGTATGAAAACGCGGCAATGTTGCCGCGGATCGCCATCGAACCGCCGCCCACCGCCAGCGTCATCGGACGCGATACGGTTGGGCAAATGCAGATCGGGATTTATTGGGGCTATGTCAGCATGATCGAAGGAATGCTGGGGCGGATGAAGGCCGAGATTGGCCGCCCTTGCAAGGTGATTGCCACCGGCGGGCTCGCCCCGCTATTCCAACAGCACGCCGACCTGTTCGACCGGGTCGAACCCGACCTTACGCTGCGCGGTATCGCGCAGCTTTATGCCTCCAATTTCGGATCGAAATGACCAAAACTTCCAATCACAAGCCCGGTAACGAATTGCTGTTCTGCGCGCTCGGCGGATCGGGCGAAATCGGGATGAACGTCAACCTCTACGGCTGTAACGGCAAGTGGTTGATGGTCGACCTGGGGATGACCTTCGGCGCCAACGAATATCCCGGTACCGAACTGGTCTTCGCTGATCTCGACTTCATCGAAGAGCGCAAAGCCGATCTGCTCGGAATCGTGCTGACTCACGCGCATGAAGATCACATCGGCGCAGTGCCGTACTTTGCGCAGGAACTGGGAGTGCCGCTTTACGCCACGCCGTTCACCGCCGCGCTGGTCACTGACAAGCTTGAAGAAGCCGGGATATCGCGCGAGATCGAACTCAACGTGATCGATCATCTGGACGAATTTCAGATCGGCCCGTTCGGCATTCGCTACGTTCCGCTGGCGCACTCGATTGCCGAAGGCAACGCGCTGGTGATCGAGACGCCGTACGGGCGGATTTTCCATACGGGCGACTGGAAGCTTGATGCTGCCCCGCTGGTCGGGACGCCTGCGACAGCCGCAGAACTGACTGCAATCGGCGATGAAGGTGTGTTGGCGCTGGTCTGCGATTCGACCAATGTATTCAACCCTGAAGCCTCGGGTTCCGAAGGCATGGTGCGCGAGGCTCTGCTGGCCGAAGTCGCCAAGCACAAGGGCAAGCGCGTGCTGGTCACGACCTTCGCCTCAAACGTAGCGCGATTGCAGACGCTGGGCGAAGTGGCCGATGCCACCAAGCGGCGGCTGTGTGTGGCCGGGCGCTCGCTCGACCGGATCATCCGCACGGCCAAAGGCTGCGGCTATTTGCGCAACTTTCCCGAGCTCGTGGATTTTCAAACCGCCATGGCTCTACCGCGCGGAGAGGTGCTGATCCTCGCCACCGGCGGACAAGGCGAGGCGCGCGCGGCGTTGTCGCGGGTGGCCGAGGAAAGCCACCAGATCGGTTTGTCGTCGGGCGATGTCGTGCTGTTCTCAAGCCGCCAGATTCCCGGAAACGAGGTTGCGATCGGGCGCATCCAGAATCGCCTCGCCATCCGCGACATCACCATCGTGACCGACCGGCAGAGCGAAATCCACGTATCCGGTCACCCTGGCCGGCCCGAGCTTGAGGCGCTTTATGGCTGGATCCGCCCGCAAATCCTGGTCCCAGTCCATGGCGAAATGCGCCACATGAAAGAACAAGGCCGGCTCGGCAAGGAACGCGGCATTCCGCAGACGGTGGTGCAGGGCAACGGCGACCTGGTCCGGCTCGCTCCGGGCAAACCTGGCAAGATCGCCGAAGTGCGCCATGGCCGCCTGATCCTTGATGGGGATATCATTTCTCCAGCGAACGGTGAGGCGATCGTGATGCGGCGCCGCCTGGCTCAAAACGGTGTTGTTTTCGTGGTGCTCGGCGCAAATGGGCAGGTCCAGATCGATTCGCTCGGCCTGCCGCTCGAAGAGGACTTGGATGACTTTATCGCCGAAGCTCAGCGCGACGTTGCTGCTGCGTTGACCAAGCTGAAAGGCGCGAAGAAGCAAGATAGAGAAGCGGTGCTTGAAGCCGCTCGGCTTGCCGCTCGCCGTGCCGCACAGCGCTGGTCAGGCAAGAAGCCGCAAGTGCGCGTGATCATGGGCGAGGACTGACCATGCGCTGGAATGCGGCATTGGCGATTTACGTGCTATTCTGGGTGCTTGCCGCGTTTCTAGTCATGCCGTTCGGGCTGCGGACGCACGATGATGAAAATGCCGAGATGGTGCAAGGCCAGGTCAGCAGCGCACCGGTCAACTTCAACCCGAAGAAGGTAGCGCTGCGCGCCACGCTGCTGTCGCTGGTGATGTTCGGCCTGTACTACGCCAATTATGTCTATGGCTGGCTGACCATTGACAGCATCGACATCACCAGGCTGTTTGGCACCTAATTACGCAGCCGCTCGATCGCCTGCGCCAGCGCGACGTAAAGCTTGCCCATATCCGAAGACAGCAATGTCACACCCAGCGCGTGGCCGTCGCGGGTTGATAACAGCTGGCGCAGCATTGCCTCGAAATCGTGGATGTAACGGCTGACGTGATCGCGGAAATCGCGGTCAGCTTCGTATAGCTGCGCAACTGCCTTGGCCTCTGGTGCATCGAGCAACCGCACCGCGCGACGGGTGAAAATGCCGCGATCACCCTTGAGGTATGCTGCCCAGGCGGTGTCAGTCACATCGCTGTCAAGCGCACGGGCGACGTCAATCGCGTTCGAATTCAGGCTCTCGGTGATCAGCGCAACTCGCCGAGCAAAGTCATGATCGACCTGCTCTTCGGCACGGCTGCGGGCATGCGCCACGCGGCGTTCAAGGTTGCCAGCGAGTTCGTTGACCTTGGCCAGTTGGTCGCGCAGCTGCACCGCAGCGTCGCGGCTTGCGCTGGCAGCCTTGGCGGACGCTTCTTCAAGCTGACCGGCGATTTGAGCCGCACGGTCGCGCAGGGTGGCATCGATGGCCGCGCCGCTTTCCTCGCCGATCCGCCCCGCTAGTGCCGAGATTGACTTCGCGCTCATCGCCTCAATTCCCGCAACAGCATCGCGCGCCGAGGTACCGAGTTGATGGATCGATTGCGTAAGTTCGCGCTGCGCCAGGTCGGCCACCGCCATGCTCTCTGCCCGAACAGCTTCGAGCGTGCCTTGCAGCTGAGCAAGAGCCGCAGCGTGCTGCGACTGTGATTGAGCGACTTGGCCGTGCAGCGCCGACATCTGCTCGACCGCGCCGGCCAAGGCCTCACGGCTTTGCCCGGTCTGCGCAAGCAGAGTCTCGCCGCGCGATGCGGCTTCACCCGACAAAGCATGGACGGCGCGGACCCGCTCTTCGATCTTGCCGAGCCGGTTTTCGCTCGTTCCAATAGCAGCCGGTAGGTTCTCGCTGGTGTGCTGGACGCTGGCCTGGATCAGCTCGAGCAGTCGCACTGCGTTGTCGGTGAGCGCTGCGACTGCGCCGTCGGCCGCAGAAATCGCAGCGTTACTGGCGTTCAAGCTTTCCGAAATTGCGGCTACATTGGTGCTTAACTGCCCTTCCGCGTCACCGCCTTGGGCCGCGATCGCCGCGATTTGGCTCGAGAATGCCATCAGTTGCTCACCAATTTCACCATTGTGGGCTTGCAGTGTCCTCAAATGCGCCACCTGCGCATCGCGCTGATTGACGGCAACTTGATCGAGCGCAGCCATTTGTTCGCCAAGCCGGGCGACAAACTGGTCATGCCGCGCATCGAATTCATTTTGGCGCTGATCGAGCTCTGCCGCGAACAGGCGGTCTCGCTCAGCCAGCCGTTCGTCGACTTGAGCGGCCTCCGCAGTCAATTCGGCTAACCGCTTCCGTGCTGAATCCATGGCCGTGCGGTCGATTTCACCGACCTGACCGATTGCCGTGCGCAGGTCTTCTTCAAGCTGAGTGATCGCACCACGCCACGCGACCTGCGCGCCGCTTTCGCCTTCGCGTAGCGCACGGACCAGCGCGGAACTTTCATCGCGTACGGCAGTCAGCCGCGCGCGCAGCGAAGTCAGGCTTTCGGCCTCCTGCTGATCGAGCGTGCTGCGCACTTCTGTGAGCTCATCGCCGAGCGCTGCGGCACGGCTGCGGATTGCGGCCAGCGCCTCGACCTCGCGGCTGTCAATCTCGGCGCGGACGTGCTCGCCGCTTTCTGCCAAGGCGCTAAAGCGTTGCTCGGCGATGGTGCCGAGCTGATCGGATTGGCGGGTGAATTCGGTAATGGTTTCATCGACCAGCCCGCGCAAATTGAGGACTTGCCGTTCGCTGGCTTGACCAAATTCATTGAGTTTCTTGAAACCGCTAATCAGATCGTCAAGCTGGGCATGGGCTGAGCGGCCAGCTGTGCCGATATTGTTAGTCACGTCCTTGGCCGAGCTGGCAATCACGGGCAGCTGGCTACGCAACTTCTCCATGTTTTCCAGCGCAGCGCTGCTGACATCGCCGATCGCATCAATCCGGGTGCCGTTATCGTGGATGAGGCTGACCAGCCGCTCGGCATGTTGCGACAGGCGCTCGGTCGCAACCCGGCCAAGCGAATCGATATCGCGCGACTGCGCGGCAATGAATTCGCGGGCAAGGCTTAGCTCGCGGTTAACCGTCGTCAGCCGGGTTTCGAGCTTGAACGATTCATCGCTGAGCATACGGGCGGTTTCGCCGAACCGCGCAGCCTCGCGGCGACTGTTGCGCATTGTCAGTAGCCATACCACCAAGACGAGTACGACCGGAACGGCCCAATCGCGTAGCCAGCCGGTCCATTGGACCAAGTTGCCGCCACTACGCATTGTCTCCAGGTTGGCAGCGACGAACAGCGCGGTCCAACCGGCTACCATTGCAATCGCTACTGCGGCCGCACCCACCATACCCCAGCGGCGAACTGGGCGTGGAGCTGGCTCTTCCCACCAATCTTCGTCGGTAGCGACTTGTTCGAGCATAAGTTCGTCGGGTTCACGCGCCGCGATATGCGGCTGCGTTTCGACGGCGGCGATTGTTCCCCTGGTCATGGCGACCTGTTTACCATGAATGAGCGGTGGATAAACCCTGGTTTAACCACTGGCTGTTACCGCCCTGAATATGGCTTACGAAGCAGGTGCTCTCGACGCTACCCTCGCCGCTGCTGCGGGCGCTGATCCCGCGCTGTTTCATGAACTACGTCAGGCATTTAGTGATAGTGTTGCGCGACAACTCGACTTGATGCGGCGATCCCGCTGTGATGGGAATTGGCAGATGGCGGCACTGCGCTTGAAAGGTGTCGCCGCCAGTTTTCATGCCGAGACGCTAATGGTGCTGGCCGAAGAAGCAATTGATGGGGCCCCGAGCGATCCCAGCGTATTGCGCCGGATTGCGTTGTTTCTGGATGATTTTTCAGCTGCTTGAAGCAGTGCCCCAGCATGTGATAGCGCATTCGCTTGGCACTGCGCACAGCCTCCCCTAAAAGCGCTGGCCTTAACCCCGATTGCACGGAGAAAGAGGCTGCGGGTCGCGTTGTTATCTTTGGTCGAACCCTCATCCGAGGGCTACGTTCCGCGCGCTTTTTTGCGCGTCGGGGGGCTTACAGTAGCGCGGCAGCAACTGGGCATTGCTCTCGCGCTGGAATGCGAGCGGATCATCTGCCTCGCGCCAGCGTTAACGCCGGACATTGTTCAGTTGCAGCACCTCGCCGAAGCGCGCGGGGCGCAGTTTAACGTCATTTCCGGGCCACGCCCCCTGCTCGGACTCATAAATACCGGCGACGAAATTATAGCGTTTGCCGATGGACTGTTTAGCTCAACTGCCGAAACAGTCGACCTTTTGTCCGAGAGCCAAGGTGTGCTGGTTCAGCCGGTTGAGCAGGGCATGGCCGCAGGGTTTGAGCGAATTGACTTAAATCACGCGGCTGCCGGAGCGATCCGGATTCCCGGACGACTGGTCGAGCAGATCGCTACGCTGCCGGCCGATTGCGATGCAATATCAGCGTTGCAACGGATCGCCTTGCAAGCCGGGATCAAGCAACGCGGAATTCCTACCCCGGGGCAAGACGGGCTGTTTTGGACCCTGGTGCGCAGTGACGCCGAAGCGCATACAATCGAACCACAATGGATCCGCCAGCGCACGCGTGATACGGTGCCGCTCGGCCCGGCGCGGGGGCTCGCGCTGCTGGCAGTGCGCAGCTTCGGGCCGGCCTTGTTGCACGCCGGGACCGGGTCACGCGCTTTAGTGATCGCAGCGGTGGTGCTTGCTTTGCTGGCCCTGGGCGCGGGTTGGTTCACTTTGCCGGTGCTCGGATTGGGGCTGACGGCGATGGGGTGGATTTTGCGCGAAAGTGCAGCTTTGCTCGCCCGGATCGAGCATGAAGCAGCACCAAAACGCAGCGGGATCGACAGTCTTGCAGTTTATGGCTGGGCGCTCGACTCGGTAATCGTCGTTCTGTTTGCTTGGGGAGCGGGGGTCGATCCGGCACATTCTTTGCTCGACCGGATGTTCCCGCCGTTCATGCTGATTGCGCAATTGCGTATCGTCGCAGCGATCCATGATGGTCGCTGGGGTGCTTGGCTAACCGATCGCAGTTTGCTTTCGCTGGCGCTGATGGGCGCGATCCTCGGCCGCATCGGCAGCGAGGCGGCGCATGGCGGGGCAGTTGTTGCGGCGATAGCGGCGCTGGCGCTGCTCGGCAGCAAATCGCGGCTAACGCGACTTTAACCAAGCAGCGCTATGGCCAAGCCCATGGACCAAGATATTGCTCAGCTGGACGTGAATGGTAGCGTCGAGATCGTCTTGCGTGACGAGCTGGCACACGGCGATGCCTTGATCGGGACAATTGCGCCGATCCTGCGGCATCTGCTGGCCAATGACGAGCATTCGGTATTCAGCGATGAGATCATCGCGCGAGTTCGCGGGATGATGGCGGACGTCGCGCGTCAGATCTTGACCGAGCTGGCTATCGCCGCCGGCAATCCCGACGACCGTGACCATTCGCCCGACCAGGTATCAGCGTTGGTCGAAAGCCTGGTTGGTCACAATGCCTTTCTGGCACACGTTCATGCGCTCGCGCTCGAATGGCAGCTAACCGAGCGGATGCAGGCACGATTGGGGCTTGACCCGGTGCTGGCACCGCTGTTGCAGGCATTGATAGCATCAAGCGATGCGGCGGTCGCTTCAAGCGCCATGGCTTTGCTCGCTTCGCAGGCCCGTTTTGCAACCAGACAACGCCGGATGCAATTGCCGCTGAGCGAATTGCCGGGTGACCTTCTTCATGCGGCGCTGCTTGCCCTGCGCGGCCATGTTGGCGACGATCCAGCAGTCCAGCCAGCGGCGGTGCAGGCTGAGCAGGTTATTCGCGGCCAGTTCGACGAAAGCCGCACCAGACTGGGTCTGATCTCGCGCATCGTAACTGGGATGGGAGGCGGCGCGACTGCGGCGCTGGCGATTACGCATGCTGGTGTCGGCATTTTTGTCAGCGCGCTGGCGTTGGCTTCGGGCCAGGACCGCGACATGGCAGTCCTCGCCACCAACGAAGGCCAACTTGCGCGGTTAGCGCTCGCACTGCGGGCTTCGGGCCTGAAGCCACGGATGATCGAAGAGCAATTCGTATCATTGCATCCCGAAGTGGCCTTGCCCCTTGGGTTCGAACTACTGGGCTCTGACCAAGCGGCGGCACTGCTTGCCCGCTCGGCCAGCTTTCCGGGCGGTTGAGCAGAATGCGTGAAGCTGAGCAGGTTCTGGCAATTGGACGGTGCGACTCAGACGGCCAACTGGTCAGCGCCGGCGAACCTCTGGCCAGTTTGCAACTGGCCTGCGGAGGCACGATACCTGGTACAATTGCAATTCCTGCGCTGCATGAACTGGTCGCGAAGGCCCAAGCGTTCGGGCTCAAACTGGCGCGGGTTATCCGTGCGCACGATGGGCATGAAATAATTACGGCGTGGGTCGAGGTCGGGTCGGCGCAAATCGGTGACGGTTGCACCATCCGCGTAACCAGTTGGCAAGGTAGCCCGCTCGCGCCCGAGAATCCGGCAGCGATCACCGAACATCGTGCGGCAATCGATCGGACACTTGCCGAACTGACTGCGCAGCTCGATCCACTCCAGGCACTCCGCAGCGTTGAGACGAGCGCAGCCGATCTGGCCGAGCTGACGGCGGCGATGCAGGCCGGGCTGGGGCGGCCGTGGACAGATTTTGTCGAAATCGACGGTGCGGCGCACAAGCAGCCGATGCATTGGCGCTTACTCGATGGGGCAGAAGTCATAATCTCGGGATCGGCCCGGCGCTGGCGCGCCAACTTGCTCCCGCATGAAGTTCCCGGCGGCAGTCCGCTCGGTTTTGAATTATGCCTGACTGCCGAGACCCCGTTGGCGGTGCGGGGAGAACCTGGAGCGCCAAGCGTCCTCTTGCCGAGCAATAGCCAAGGACTGGTCGGCCGCGACATTGCCCCGGTTCTGCGCCAACCGATCGCCCGCATTATCGCCAACGCCGAGACAATCCGCACCCGGATGGCAGGGCCGCTGGCCGAGGAATACAGCCAGTATGCCGCCGACATCGCCTCCGCCGGTCAGCATTTGCTTGCCCTGGTCGAAGACCTGGCAGATCTTGAAGTGGTTGAAGCCGAACAGTTCAACACTGCGCCCGACCGGATCGACTTGGCGGATGTGGCGCGCCGGGCAGCTGGAATTCTTGGAGTTCGCGCCAACGAGCGCGGGATCGCCATCGACGCGCCCAAGCTGGGTGAAACATTGCCCGCAATCGCCGAATTCCGCCGGGTCTTGCAGGTCTTGCTCAATCTGGTTGGTAACGCAATCCGCTACGCGCCGGACAATTCCTCGGTCTGGATCAGGCTTGAGGATGCTGGCAACCGGGCGCGGATCATCGTCGCGGATCAGGGGCCCGGGTTGACTGAAGTCCAGCAGGTCAAGGTGTTCGAGAAGTTCGAACGACTCGGGCGCAGCGGCGAAGACGGCGGCTCGGGACTTGGCCTTTACATCTCACGCCGTCTGGCCCGCGCGATGGGCGGTGACTTGCTGGTTGAAAGCGCGCCCGGGCAGGGCGCGCGATTTATTTTGGAAGTGCCCGCCGACTTACTGGCTCTGGCTCCCACCACGGCGCACCAGAACGATAGCCAATAGTCCGACAGCTGCGATAATCGCGCCGTTATATACCCATTGACGATCCGCCAGCATGAAGCTGTCCGCGGGCCACATGATAATCCCAAGGCCTTGAAGCGCAAAAAATACGCCCGCAACCACGGCCAACGCTCCAACAATCGTAATCAGCGATTTCATAGAAAATCTCCCCCGCAGGCACGTTTCGTGTGCCTTGGCGCCAGGTGTCCCCTATTGTTTAGCGCTTGTCGAGCGAAACGTAATCGCGCGAGGTCGGGCCGGTGTAGAGTTGGCGCGGGCGGCCGATTTTCTGGCCGGGGTCCGAAATCATCTCGTTCCACTGCGCTACCCAGCCCACGGTGCGCGCCAGCGCGAACAGCACGGTGAACATGGTGGTCGGGAAGCCGATCGCCGAGAGGATGATCCCAGAGTAGAAATCCACGTTGGGGAACAGCTTCTTTTCGATGAAATACGGGTCGTTCAGCGCCATCTCTTCAAGCTGTAACGCAACGTCGAAAATCGGATCTTTCACCTTCAACGCGGCGAGCACTTCTCGCACCGTCTGTTGCATCACCGTCGCACGTGGATCGTAGTTCTTGTAGACTCGGTGGCCGAAACCCATCAGGCGGAAAGGATCGTTCTTGTCCTTGGCGCGCGCGATGTAGTGCGGGATCTGATCGGGAGTGCCGATCTCTTTGAGCATGTTGAGCGCGGCCTCGTTGGCCCCGCCATGCGCCGGACCCCACAGACACGCTATCCCGGCAGCAATGCACGCAAAGGGGTTGGCTCCAGACGAGCCGGCAAGCCGCACGGTCGAGGTCGAGGCATTTTGCTCGTGATCGGCGTGGAGGATGAAAATCCGGTCGAGCGCACGCTCAACGACCGGGTTGACTTCATACTTCTCGGCCGGAACGCCAAAAGTCATGCGCAGGAAATTGCCGGTGTAACTCAGCGAATTGTCGGGATAGACAAACGGCTGACCAACCGAATACTTGTAAGCCGCTGCCGCAATCGTGGGCATCTTGGCAACCAGACGGTGCGAGCTGATCTTGCGGTGCACCGGATCGGCAATATCGGTCGAATCGTGATAAAACGCCGACAGCGCGCCGACCACGCCGCACATGATCGCCATCGGATGCGCGTCGCGGCGAAAACCGCGATAGAAGGTCATCAACTGCTCGTGCAGCATTGTATGGCGGCTGATCGTGTAGCTGAAATCCTTGAGCTGGCCGGGGCTTGGCAGCTCACCATTCAGCAGCAGGTAGCTAACTTCCATGAAGCTGGAATGTTCGGCCAACTGGCCGATCGGGTATCCACGGTGGAGCAGCACGCCTTCGTCGCCATCGATATAGGTCAGCGCGCTTTCGCAGCTCGCGGTCGAGGTGAACCCGGGATCGTAAGTAAACATTCCGGTTTCGGAATATAGCTTGCGGATATCGATCACGTCGGGGCCGACTGATCCCGAAACGACTGGATAGGCGTATTCATCATTGCCTGCGATCAGCCTGGCGTCGTTATTCACCTCTAAAACTCCTCATGCTGACCGGACCGGGCGAGCGATCCGCTTTGAGGCAGCATCTGCCCCAAGATCGCATCCCGCGCCAGCCATTCCGGCGATTAATGTTTACCCGGCAGAGGAAACCAACTGGTTAGCATTGCCCTAAGGGCCTTGCCCGGAGATTCCGCTGGCACGCTTGCCATCACGCGCTGCTTCCTGTCAGGTACCACCATGGCCAGTGATGCCACACCCCTGGTGCCGATGGGCAGTGAAGCGCCGCAAAGCGCTGCATTGCAGCATAAGTATTGGCGCAAGCTTCCGGACTTGTCCAGCGGACTTGCACGAGCCGAACAATTCCTCGCCGCTTCGCAATTTGAACTGGCCAATTGGCTCGTTGTGGCATTTTCTGCGGGGATCGCCGCGTGGTTTGCTGCGAGCAACGCTTGGCAGTGGCTGGGAGTTATTACGGCGGCGCTGGCACTGGTGCTAGGGGTTGCGGCAGCGCTGCGTGCCGAGGGCCGGTTTCCGTTCCTGAGGCGCAGCGTGATATTGGCCGGATTGAGCGTGGCGGTAGGCTGCAGCTTCGTCTGGGCGAAGTCTTCTCTGGTCGGAACTGAGCCAATCGTGCGGCCAACTGTGACTTGGCTATCGGGGCGGCTGCTGGTGCGTGAAGAGCAACCGGCCCAGGCGCGGGTCCGTCTGCGGGTCGCCACCCGGGATCCTCAAACGGACCGGGCAATGCAGGTTCGCGTCAACCTCGATAGCGCCGACGACCGGCCTGACCTGGCCGAAGGCGCGGTAGTGCGGCTGCGGGCGAGACTAGTCCCACCCGCGCCGCCGATGCTGCCAGGCGGTTACGATTTTGCCCGCGCCGCGTGGTTCTCCGGGATCGCCGCGACCGGTTCGGTGCTCGGCCCGGTTAACGTGGTCAGCCCGGGCGATCAGGACAGCGCCTTGCGGCGATTGCAACGCAGTCTCTCGCACCATGTCCGTGAACATCTGCAAGGATCACCTGGCGCATTGGCAGCAGCCTTCGCCAGCGGCGATCGCGGAGCGATTGCGCCCGAGGACGAAGATGCAATGCGCGATGCGGGACTCACTCATCTGCTCTCGATCAGCGGCTTGCATGTCAGCGCGGTCATCGCCGGAGCATATTTCATCACGCAGCGGCTGCTTGCCCTGTTCCCGTGGCTCGCGCTTCGAGTAAGGGTGCCGATCCTGGCGGCCGGAGCGGGGGCTGGGGCCGGAATATTCTACACGGCGCTGACCGGAGCCGAAGTGCCGACGATCCGCTCGTGCATCGCCGCCGTCTTGGTCATGCTGGCGCTGGTGCTGGGGCGCGAGCCGCTGAGCATGCGGATGATTGCGGTGGGAGCATTGCTGGTACTGCTGGTCTGGCCCGAAGCTGTTATCAGTCCAGGGTTTCAAATGAGCTTTGCCTCGGTCATCGCGATTGTTTCGTTGCACAGCGCCGCACCAATGCGGGCTTTTAATGCGCCGCGTGAGGAGCCGCTGTGGGCGCGCTGGTCACGGCAATTGGCGATGCTGCTGCTGACTGGCGTGGTGATCGAGCTGGCGCTGATGCCGATCGGCCTGTTCCATTTCCACCGCGCCGGGGTGTACGGCGCGCTCGCCAATGTCATCGCGATCCCCTTGACCACACTGGCCTCGATGCCCCTGATCGCGCTGGCGTTGTTGTTCGATACGGTTGGCGCGGGGGCGCCGTTCTGGTGGCTGGCAGGCAAATCACTCGAACTGTTGCTCGTGCTGGCGCACTGGACCGCAGCAATGCCCGGCGCGGTGACGATCATGCCGGCGATGGGCGAGGGTGCCTTCGCGTTGTTCGTTTCTGGCGGGCTTTGGCTGGCGCTGTGGCGCGGACCAGTGTCTGGTTCCGGCGGCGCTGGGACTCATCTTGCTGCTCCAGGTTCGATCGCCCGATTTGCTGATTTCAGGCGACGGCCGCCATGTCGGCATTACCGGCGAGTCGGCGGGCGAGCTGCTAGTGCTGCGCGACAGCCGCAGCGACTATACCCGCAGCAACCTGACCGAGAGCGCGGGTATGTCCGGTGAAATGCGCCTGCTCGATGGCTGGCCGGGCGCGCGGTGCAATCCGGGCTACTGTTCGATCACCCTAAACCGCGGGGGACGCGAATGGCGGATCCTGATGGTGCGCGGCAAGGCTATGGTTTCCGAACGCGCGCTGGCTGCGGCGTGCGAGCGGGCCGATGTGGTGATCTCCGAACGCTACTTGCCGTGGTCCTGCAAGCCGCGCTGGCTCAAGGCCGACCGCGACCTGCTTGAACGCAGCGGCGGATTGACCATCGATTTTGCGCGGGGGGAAATCGCCAGCGTCGCCGAGGGTGAGGGCGCGCATGGGTGGTGGAATCCGCCCGAACGCCTGCCGCGCAAGCTATTCGCCCCGCAACCGAGCGGCACCGCCGATGCCGACGCTGCCACCGCGGTTATTGCCAAACCTCAGTGATAGCGCCGCAGCAGACCAGCCAGCTTGCCCTGAACCACAACTTCGCGCGGCTCATACACTTGCGGTTCGTAAGCCGCATTGGCCGGATCGAGCCGCACACGGCCATCCTGACGACGCAGATACTTCAGTGTCGCTTCCTCGCCGCGGACCAGCGCCACGACGATTTCGCCGTCGCGGGCAGTGTCGGTGCGGCGGATCAGCGCGTAATCGCCATCCAGAATGCCCGCTTCGATCATTGAATCGCCCGAAACCTCGAGCGCGTAATGTTCTCCTGCGCCGAGCAGGGCAGCCGGCACCGGCAGCATCGCTCCCGTTTCCAGTGCTTCGATCGGCATGCCAGCGGCAATCCGGCCGTGGAGCGGAATTTCGATCACGTCGTTGGCCGGGGCCGGGCGGCGTTCGGGCGGCCGAATTACGGCGGCACCGGCGTTGCTGTTGGCAGCGAGCACCGGCGTCTTGTTGGACACGTCTTCGGGCTGGCGGATCACTTCGAGCGCGCGCGCCCGGTTGGGCAGGCGGCGGATGAAGCCGCGTTCCTCGAGCGCCGAAATCAAGCGGTGCACCCCCGACTTCGACTTCAGGTCGAGCGCTTCCTTCATTTCTTCAAACGAAGGCGAAACGCCGGATTCTTCGAGCCGGACCTGGATAAAACGGATCAGTTCGTGCTGCTTGCGGGTCAGCATGCGCGTCACTCCCAAAAGAGCGGGCCGGAACACCAATGTTCCAGCGCCGTTCAGTGAACGAATACGGAACAAGTAAGCAACCTGTCAGATCAAGTCAACTAATTCCGCCATTGTCGAGCAGATAGGCCGGAACGACCACGCCCGCTTGGGCTAGTGGGCAACCTGCGGGGCGTTCGATCAACGCATTGCTGGCCGCTAGCGTCGCCAGGGCTCCGCTATCCTGATTGCGCAGCGGCGAAACGTTGGCCCCATCCCAAACTGCCCGGATAAATTCGCGCCGCTCTCCGCCTTGCGGCATTTCCACGCCCAGCGCGGCGGAGATCGGGCGAGGCAACGATGACTGCGAACCCAGCACCGCGCGCAAGAGTGGGAGCAGGAACAAGTAAGCGGTCACATGGCTCGACACCGGATTGCCCGGCAGCCCGAGCACCAGAGTGCGGCCCTTGCGCGCCACCAGCAGCGGCTTGCCCGGCTTGATCGCGACCCGCCAGAAATCGATGTCCGCGCCCCATACCTCGAGCGCCGGACGGAGCAAATCGTGATCGCCGACCGAGGCGCCGCCGCTGGTCACGATGACATCGGCATCAGATGCGGCTTCGAGCGCGGCGACTAATGCTTCGAGCCGGTCGGGCACCGGGAGGCCGTGGCTGATCCGGCACGGCAACGCGGCTGCCATGGCGGCGAGCATCGCGCCGTTGCTGGCGGGGATCTGGTGCACGGCGCAATTTTCAGGATCGCTGGCGAGTTCGTCGCCGGTATCGATAATCGTCAGTCGCGCCGCGCGGCGCACCGCAATCAGCCGGTGACCGGCGGAAAGCACCAAGGCGATCTGCGCCGGGCCGAGCCGCGTTCCGGCGGGGAGAAGCTCGCGCCCCCCAGCAAAATCCATACCGGTTGCACGCACGTGCTTGGCCCCACCCGGAGTTGCGGTGAGCGCCAAATTGTCCCCTTCGCGCTGACAGTTCTCCTGCAGAAGCACCCGGTCGGCACCGGCGGGCAACAGCGCACCCGTCGCAATCCGCACGGCATCACCCGCGCCGATCGAACCGGCAAACGGATGCCCGCAGGCGCTTTCGCCGATCACGCGCCACGGGCCGGGCAAGTCGGCATCGCGCACCGCAAACCCGTCCATCGCCGAGAGGTCGGCCGGGGGCTGGGTTCGCCGCGCCACCAGCGGTTCAGCGAGATAGCGCCCGAGCGCTTCGCTGGCCGGCATCCGCTCGATTGCGAGCGGCACCGCAAGTGCAAGCAAGCGGGCTTGCGCGTCATCCAGTTCAAGCGCAGCCGGCATCACGCAGGCCGGGTCCAGTCACCCGATTTGCCGCCGCGCTTTTCGATCACGCAAATCTCGCCGATCACCATGCCCTTGTCGAGCGCCTTGGCCATATCGTAGATTGTCAGGAGTGCGACAGAAGCCGCTGTAAGGGCTTCCATTTCTACCCCGGTTTTGCCGGTCAAAGCGACGGTTGCGGTGGCGCGGATCGCGCCTTCCTCAAAGGCAAAATCGAGCGTCACGAAGTCAAGCGCAAGCGGATGACACAACGGGATCAGCTCCGCCGTCTTCTTCGCCGCCATGATCCCGGCGATCCGCGCCGCGCCGAAGACGTCGCCCTTGGGCGAATCGCCCGCCCGGACTGCATCGAGTGCGGCGGCGGACATGCGAATTTGTCCCGAAGCGATTGCGGTCCGGGCAGTCCCCTCTTTGGCGCCAACGTCGACCATGCGGGCACTGCCGTGATCATCGAGATGCGTGAGCTTGTTCAAAGTTACCGAACTCCTGCTGCCTTATCAGCCAAAGGTCACACTAAGGTCACACCAAAACGTGTTTCGCAAATTACCCCAGGTATGCCCAAGCAACAGTTTTGCAGTTGCCGGTAATTGACCGCCGCGATTTGGCAGCTTGTGGTGCTGTAGGAAATCGTTATGTCTTTGGCCAGCCCGGCGATTGCGGGCGGAGCTGCCAACAATCAAGCTGCACTTAGCAGGGCCCGCGTGGCTGCGGCAACGTCGTCCTGGCGCATCAGGCTTTCGCCGACCAGGAAGGTGCGGATGCCAGACCGCGACAGGCGCAACAGATCGCCGTGCGAATTGATCCCGCTTTCGCTAACCAGCAACGCGCCTTCCGGGGCTAGCGGTGCGAGCCGCTCGGTATTCGCGAGGTCGGTGACGAAGCGCTTCAGATCGCGGTTATTAATCCCGATCAGCCGCGATTTGAGCCGCGTCGCCCGTTCCATTTCGGCTTCGTTATGAACCTCGACCAGCACATCCATCCCGCGTTCGAACGCGGCGGCCTCGATTTCGGCCATTTGGCTGTCGTCCAGCGCGGCAACGATAATCAGGATCGCGTCTGCCCCGATGGAGCGCGCCTCGGCCACTTGCCAAGGGTCGATCATGAAATCCTTGCGCAACACCGGCAGATCGCAGGCCGCGCGGGCTGCAATGAGGTAATCCTCGTGACCTTGGAAATAGGGCGTATCGGTTAAAACGGACAAGCACGCCGCGCCGCCTTGCTGGTAAGCCCGGGCATGTGCAGCAGGATCGAAGTCCGCGCGGATCAGGCCTTTGGAGGGACTGGCTTTCTTGATCTCCGCAATCAGCCCAAACCCAGTGACAGCTTTTGCGCGCAATGCTGCTTGAAAGCCGCGCGGGGTGGTTTGGGCGCTGGCAAGCGAATCGAGCTGCGAGAGCGAGGCCTGCGCTTTGCGCGCCGTAACTTCGCCGCGCTTGGTGTCGCAAATTTCGGTGAGCTTGTCGGCCATTCGGCGGCCTCTAGCGCGGGGCTCCGGGAGGTGTCGAGTTTTTTGGTGCACACGAAGACACGAAGATGTCGCGTTGCGCCGCAGGTGTCTTGATTTTCTCTTGCTCCGGCTAAACGGTGCGGCTGAGATTGAAGTGCGGCTGCGCCGAGGGCACAACCTCTTCGTGTCTTCGTGTGAACCAGTCCTACTTCACGGTCTCGATCCAGCAGTCGAGTAGCGCATTGGCCAGCCCCCGGTCGATCGCTTCGGCAGCTTCCTCGACTCCCTCGAACCAGTCATCGACCTGTCCCGCGACGATCAGCGCGGCGGCGGAGTTGAACAGCACGGCATCGCGGTACGCACCCGCTTCCCCGAGCAACATGGTTCGCAAGGCGGCGGCGTTGAACGCCGCATCGCCGCCGCGCAGCAGGCCCAGATCATGCGGCATCAGCCCGGCATCAAGCGGAGCAATTTCGCCGGCGAAACGCTCAAGTCCGACCGTCGCAATGTGGCTCGGTCCGGCGATCGATAGCTCATCAAGGCCCTCTTCGCCTGAGACCACCATCGCTGCTTCGCTGCCAAGCAGGCGCATCGCGTCGCGGTACAGCGCGATCAGGCTGGGGTGCGCGACGCCGACCAGTTGCCGGGTCACTTCGGCGGGATTGGCGAGCGGCCCGGTAAGGTTGAAGATCGTGCGGTGGCCAAGCTCGCGGCGGATCGGGGCGAGCCGGGCGAGCGCGGAGTGGTGGGCCTGCGCGAAGAGGAAGGCGATGCCCAGGTCTGGCAGGGTATCCTCGGCCAGTTCGCTGGCGCGGGCGAGGTTGAGGCCCAAAGCTTCGAGCGTGTCAGCGCCGCCGGCAAGGCTGGAGGCGGCGCGGTTGCCATGCTTGGCCACCGGCACCCCGCACGCCGCGACGACCAAGGCTACCGCAGTCGAGACGTTGAGGCTGTGCTGCCCGTCACCGCCGGTGCCGCAAACATCGATGGATCCGGCGGGCGCAGCCACAACCTTCATCCGCGCCCGCATCGCCCGCACTGCGCCAGCGATCTCTTCAGCACTTTCGCCGCGTTGGTGCAGCTTGGTCAGGGTATCGGCAATCTCGGCATCGGCCATCTCGCCATCGAGCATCGCACCGAATTGCGCTTCGGCATCGGCGACCGCAATCATGCCAGTTCCTTGACCGGCATTCCGCAGATCCGCAGGAAATTGGCGAGCAGCGCGTGGCCGTGCTGGGTGGCAATGCTTTCGGGGTGGAACTGGACGCCGTGGATCGGCAAGGTCCGGTGGCGGAAGCCCATCACGTGTCCATCGTCCGAGGTGCAATTGACCACAAGGTCATCGGGCACTGCATCGACGATCAGCGAGTGATAACGGGTCGCGCTGAACGGCGAGGGCAGGCCCGTGAACAGCCCGCTGCCATCGTGGCTGACCTGCGAAGTCTTGCCATGCATCAACCCGCCGCGCACGACCTGACCGCCAAAATGCTGGCCGATTGACTGGTGGCCGAGGCACACCCCGAGCAACGGTTTGCCCGCCTCCGCGCAGGCTCCGACCAGGTCGAGGCTGATCCCGGCTTCGTTGGGGGTGCAGGGCCCGGGCGAGATCAGGAAGCCTTGCGCGCCGCTGGTGATCGCCTGCTCCGCCGAGAGCGCATCGTTGCGCACAACCTCCACCTCTGCGCCCAGTTCCATCAGGTAGTGGACCAGGTTCCAGGTGAAGCTGTCGTAGTTGTCTATGACCAGAATCATGCCTGCGCCTTGAACCGATAAGCGCTGGCGATCAAGCTACGGGCTTCCCCGCATACCTATCGCTCGCCCGCACCAGACCGTCGGTGATCCCCGGTTCGGTGTAGAGGTGCCCGCCATCGGGGACGATCTGGAGTTCGACCTCGGGCCAAGCCTGCTTGAGCGCCCAAGCGGCCGAAGGGGGCGTGCAACAATCGTGGCGGCCCTGCACGATAGTGCCGGGAATTCCGCGCAGTTTGTCGGCGTTTGCCAGCAGTTGCCCGGGCTCGAGCCAGCATTGGTGCTGGAAATAATGGTTCTCGATTCTGGCGACCGCGACCGCATGATCGTCGGCGGTGAATTCTTCGAGCAAGGCGGGATCGGGCACCAGGGTGACGGTCAGGCCTTCCCACATCGACCACGCCTTGGCCGCAGCGAGGCGAACTGCATGATCATCGCTGGTCAGCCGGGCTTGGTATGCGCCGACGAGATCGGCTTGCTCGGCTGCGGGGATGTGATCGCGGAAGGTCTGCCAGCCCTCGGGATACAGCTCGCTCGCGCCGTATTTGTAGAGCCAGTCGGCCTCAAGCTGGCTGGCGAGGAAAATACCGCGCAAGACCAGTTCGCTGACCCGCTCGGGGTGCGTCTGGGCATAAGCGAGCGACAAGGTCGAGCCCCACGAACCGCCGAACACCAGCCACTTTTCGTGGCCAACCATTTCGCGCAGCCGCTCGATATCCGCGACGAGGTGCCAGGTGGTATTGTTCTCCAGACTGGCAAACGGTGTGGACTTTCCGCTGCCGCGCTGGTCGAACAGCAGCACATCATACAACGCCGGATCGAATTGGCGGCGCTGGCCCGGGCTGATCCCGCTGCCGGGACCGCCGTGGAGGAACACCGCCGGTTTGCCGCCGGGTGTGCCGCACCGCTCCCAATGGATGGTGTGGCCATCGCCGACGTCGAGCATGCCTGAGTCGTAGGGTTCGGTTGGCGGGTACAGGGTGCGCAGCTGGGTCATTTCGTCACCATTAATTTGGCCAGATCGGCCTTCCAGAACTTCGCCCAGGTGTGGGTGCCGTGGCCTTTGGTCAGCGGGCTGTAGGGGAGCAGGATGAACCGCGCGCGTGGCATCAGCTTGGCCTGCTTTTGCGCAAGCCCCAGCTCGGGCGGGTTGATGAAATCGTCCGAACTGTTGATCCACAGCACCGGCACGGTGATTTTTGTGAGGCCCGGCGCGGGGTTGTAATTGCGCGAGCTGTCGAGCTGGTAAATCTGGTCGTTGGCGTCGCTATCGTCCTTGCTCCGCGCGGCGATAGTCTGCGCCAAGAATGCTTCGGCTTTGTCACGCGCGGGATACTCGCTTTGCAGCCCCCAGGCATTGCCCCCGGCGACAATGCTCAGGTCCATCGCGGTGCGCAGGCCTTGTACCGGCGGTGTGGTGTAGTTCCCGCCATTCCACAGCGGATCGGCCTTGATCGCATCGATCGACATCTTGCGCCACATCCGGTTGCGCCCGGCGATCGGCACTGCGTTGCAGGCGAACGGGGCGAGGCGGCGGGCGAAGCCGGGGTACATCTCGCCCCACACAAGCGCGTGCATGCAGCCCATCGAGGTGCCCAGGATCAATTGGAGATGGTTCACGCCAAGGCCGTTGGTCAGCATCATTTGCTGCGCCTTGACCATGTCGTCGTAGTCGTATCGCGGGAACTGCATCCGCAGCCCGTCGCTCGGCTTGGAGCTTTGCCCGTGGCCGATGTTATCGGGTAGGATCACGAACCACTTGCCGACGTCAAGCACCTGGCCGCGGCCATAAAGCTCATCGGCGAACTGGGGCCGAAAGAACTGCGCGCCGCTGCCGCCGGTGCCGTGCAGGACCATCACCGCATTGTCGATCTCGCCCTTGGCATCGCGATGCGGTGTGCCCAGCGTGGTGACATGGATTTTGACGTCCATCGTCTCGCCGGTGCCGAAGCGGAAGTACTTGAGCACGACATCGCGCTGCACGGCGCGTTTGGACCAATCCTCGGCAGCATGAAGCGGGGTGGCGAGCAGGGCGAACAGGGCGAACAGGATGATGAGGAGTTTGCGCATGAAAAGCCCTATGCAAGTAACCAATCGGTAACGAGATATTCGAAGTCCACATACGGAACCGAGTGGCCATCAAAACCCGCGGCTTTGGCAAATTTGGGGAGTGCGGTATTGAATTTGAATAGTAAGTCCGCCACTTCGCGATCCGGTGTAAGTCGCCGCCGCGAGACGTTAGCCAGCCAGTTTCTAACCGCACGCGCTGCCTTTGTCGGGTCGCCGTCATGCGCGGTTATGTCCATCCCGTTCAGGTCCGAGATGAATCTCTGATATCTATACGGCTCGACATCAAGCACGAGCGCACGCTTCTTGGCGTGGTCGTCTCCACCGAATTGTTTGGCCGCTAGAAAAAGGCCGAGTTCAAACGGCATGTTGAACCGGGGAAGGTTGAACAAGGGGTCGCATTCCGTCCGCGAAATATCGTGGATTCCATAGCGACACTCGCCGATAATTCGCGTGATTTTTTCGTAGCGGGTATTTCCCGCGTCATCGATTTCCTTCGCTGACCGGGGCCGAAAACCGCAGGCAAATACCGCGAAGATTATTGCCTGAAAGATCGGAGCATAGTCCGCATCGAACGGACAATTGATAAACACATCGTCGGGCGAAGAAACAACGCTCAACGGCGATTGTTATCTTGCTTGCCCATATCCTTGGGATGAAGCGAAACGACATTGCCGCGCGCTGTAGCAGGCTTCAGCACGAAGTGACCTGTGGCCGCGCTACGACCGAGCCGCGTGACACGGCGCTGGGGATTCGAAGGACGGCTTGCCATCGGAACAGCATACAAAGAACCGGACGAATTTCAAGTCACTGCCCGAACCCAGCCTCACCCGCCACCCGCACCGCTTCGTGCGCAGCGGCAATCAGCGCGCCCGCCTTGGCTTCGCATTCGCGCTGTTCGTAGACTGGGTCTGAATCGGCGACGATCCCGGCCCCGGCCTGGACATGCAGCACGCCGTCCTTGAGCACGCCCGTCCGCAGCACGATGCAGCTGTCGAGATTGCCGTCGGGCGCGAAGTAACCCACCCCGCCAGCATAAGCCCCGCGCGTTTCGGGTTCGAGTTCGGCGATGATTTGCGCGGCGCGGACCTTGGGTGCGCCGCTGACGGTACCGGCGGGGAAGCCCGCAAACATTGCGTCGATTGCATCGTGCTGCGCGGTGTCGAGCTGGCCGACCACGTTGGAGACGATGTGCATCACGTGGCTGTAGCGCTCCACCATGTAGCTCTCGGTCACCGTGACCGACCCGGCAGTCGCGACCCGGCCGACATCGTTGCGGCCAAGATCGAGCAGCATCAGGTGCTCGGCGCGTTCTTTGGGATCGGCCAGCAGCGCCGCTTCGTTGGCGCGATCCTCCTCGGCATTGGCACCGCGTGGGCGGGTTCCCGCGATCGGTCGGATGGTTACCTCGCCATCGCGCACCCGCACCAGAATTTCCGGGCTCGAGCCGGTCAGTGCGAAGCCGGGCAGGTCGAGGAAATAGAGGAACGGTGAGGGGTTTACCCGGCGCAGCGCGCGGTACAGCGCGAGCGGGGGCAGTGTGAACGGGCAGGTAAACCGCTGCGCCAGCACCACCTGAAAGATATCGCCTGCCGCAATGTAGTCTTTCGCCCGCAGCACCATCTCGCCATAGCGGCCCGGCGGCATGGTCGGCGTGAGGATGGGTTCGGGCAGGGCGGCGTCTGTCACGGCCACGACTGCCGGGGCAGCCAGTTTGCGCAACGCCTCGTCGATCCGGTCCTGCGCCGCCGACAATGCCGCTTCGGGCGCGGCAGCGGACGGCCAGACCGGTGCTACTGCAAACAGCTCGTCGCTCAGCCGGTCGAAAATCAGAACCAAGGCGGGCCGGACGAACAGCATATCGGGCAGGTCCAGCGGGTTGGCTGGCGGGCGCGCGAGCCGCTCGATCAGGCCGTAAGTCTCATAGCCAAAATAACCGACCAGGCAGGCCAGCACCGGGGGCAGTTCGCCCGGAACCTCGAACCGGCAGGCAGCAACCAGCGCGCGCAGTTCGCTGACGCTGCCACCGGGCAGCGGCGCAAAGGCCGCGCGGTCATGCCGCCACGCGCGATTGAGTTCGGCGGCGGCACCGTGCGCGCGAAACACCAGATCAGGATCAAGTCCGAGCAGGCTGTAGCGCCCGCGCACTTCGCCGCCCTGAACCGATTCTAGCAGGTAATCGCCGCGTCCCGGCTCGATCAGCTTGGCTGCGGCGCCAACCGGGGTTTCGCAATCGGCAATCAGCCGCCGCCAGATCAGCCCGGGCCGGCCATCCGCCAGTGCTGCCGAAGCAGCGCCCCAGTTTTCAGCCTGAGCCCCCACTCCCGCCATCGCCACCGGGCTGGATCAGTTGCTGCCCGCAAGCTGGGTTTGCAGCTTGCGGATATTGTCTTCGTTGCGGGTGCTGCCAAGTTCACTGCGGATGCCGCCACGCAACTGGTCTCCCAGTTCCTGACCTTGCTGGCCGGCCAGTTCCTTGTTGAACCCATCAAACTGCGGGTCCTTTTCGTCGACCTTGCCGGGGATCACTTCGGTGACCGTGACCACGTACCAGCCGTGATTACGACCGCCCTGCATCAAGCGGACCTTGCCCTTGGCCATGGCAAAAATCATCAATTGCGGGCGCGACGCATTCTTACCTTTTTTCTGGACTTCCTGCCGGTCCATGTCGACGTGATCAACCGGTGGCAGGGCGATGCCGAGCGAGGCCACTGCAGCATCGATCGGAACACCCTTCTGGACTTGCGCCTGGATCTTTTCGGCAGCCGCCTTGGCCGCGGCCTCCCCCTTGGCGATGCGCGCATCTTCTGCCGCGCGGGTGCGGATCGTCGCCAGCGGCGACGGGGCCGATGGCGCAATGTTGCCGACATCGTAGATGACGTAGGTCTTGTCCGGAACAACGACCGCCAATTGCGGCTGGCCGGTGCCGTCCATCTGGAAAGCCGCCGGAACGACCCGCGCAAGGTCGGCTGGAGCCGCCGCGCCGTCTTGCCCGAACACTGCGCCGTTCGCGGTCAACGGCGGAGTTTCGCTGACTGTCAGCCCTAGCTCCTTGGCAAGGTCGCCCAGCGTGGCGCCATTGTCGAGTTCCTGCTCGATCTTTTCGCCAAAACTGGCGATCTCGATCTTGCGCTTTTCTTCGGTCAATTCCTTGGTCAGTTCGGGCTTGGCCTGATCCAAGGTCTTGCCCGCGGTGGTTTCGCGCGCATCGATCCGCACGATCAACCAGCCGAGCGGGCCCTTGAACGGCCCGACAACTTTGGTGGTGCTGGCGGCGAACACGGCATTGGCCGCATCGGCGGAGCTTTGCAGCGCGTAAGCGTCCTTGGTCAGGCTGCCTAGCGGTGCCACAGCCAAGCCTTTCGCCTGGGCCGATGCCTCAAGCGTCTTGCCGGCAGCAACATCTGCCAGCACCTGCTTGGCGGCAGCTTCGGTTGGAAGCACCATCTGCGACAACTTGCGCTTGTCGGCCGGGGCATACTTGGCCTTGTTCGCAGCATAGCGGGCGGCAATCTCCGCATCGCTGGGCGCAGCGGCAACCTTTACCGCAGCATCGGTGTAAACCAGATAACGGATCGTACGCCGCTCAGGCAGGGTGTAATCGGCTTTATGATCATTATACCACGCGGACACCTCAGCATCGCTGGGTGGAGTCGTCGGAGCGAAGGCGGCCGGGGGCAAAGTAACGATCGCGCCGCGGCGATGTTCGGTCAGAACCGAGATATAATGCGCAGTAACCTTGCGCGGCGCTCTAAGCCCGATCGAATTGGAAGCGAGCAAGAGCCGCGCCATCAGGACCTGGGTCTGTTCGCTGCGAAAAGCGCCGTCAGTGGTCCCCTGCGAGGCTAGCAGCTGGCGATAAAGCGCATTGTCGACCTTGCCATCGGGCGTTTGGAGGTTGGGATCCTTGGCAATCTCGCTGTCGACCAGTCGGTCACCTACATAAATGCCGTACTTCTCGCCCCATTGCATCACCGCTTTGCCGTCCAGCGCATAGGTCAGGACTTCGTTCAGACCATCCTGCGCGAGGAATTCCTTCAGCGAAAGCTGCGGATTGCGCTGGCGCAGACGCGCCAGAATACCGCGGAACTGGGTTTCAAGTTCGGTTGCACTGATCTTGGCGTTGCCGACGCTGGCGATCTTGCCTCCGGTTGAAAAGCCGCCAAAGCTCGTGCCTGAAACGCTCCCCAGCGCGAAGGCGATTCCGATGATGCCCACGAAGGCCAGCGTGATCAATACACCGAGCTTGGAGCTAAAGAAACTGCGGAAAAAGGTAAGCATTGTGTCGATCGCCAGACTGGAATGCGTCGCCCACCACAGCTGGCGAGCGTTTCGTTGCCGCGCTTTAAGGGTCATTGCGCTTACAGGCAATGGGGGCAAGCATACCATCCGGGCGTACCGGCCTGCCGCAAGGACTTTGACAAGAGCGCGCCCGCTCGCCTAACCGCGAAGAGGCCAGCCGTAAGCAACCCAGCAGTGCAGCAAACAGGGAACAACCAATGCCAAACCGGCCCTATATCGTCGGCAACTGGAAGATGAACGGCACCCGTGCCTCGCTGACTGAGGCGCGCGCGATCGATCGCGGTGCTGCACGGAACCCCGGGGTACAAGTTGCGATCGCTCCGCCAGCGACGCTGATCAGCCAGATGGCTGACGCGGTAGAAACCATCAATCTGGGCGGTCAGGATTGTCATCCGGCCGCTGCGGGTGCCTTTACTGGCGACATCTCGGCAGCGATGCTCGCCGATGTCGGAGCCAGCTTCGTCATCGTTGGTCATTCCGAACGCCGTGCCGGACATGCAGAAACCGATGCGATCGTCCGCGCCAAAGCCGAGATTGCCACTGGTGCCGGGCTTGGCGTGATCGTCTGCGTCGGCGAAACCGAAGCCCAGCGCGATGCCGGAAATGCCGAAAAGGTCGTCGCCAAGCAGCTCGATGGCTCGCTGCCGGACGAAGCGGGAACGCCCGGCCAGATAACCGTCGCTTACGAGCCGGTGTGGGCAATCGGCACCGGCCGGGTGCCCTCGCTCGACGATGTTTGCGCCATGCACCGCGCGATCCGGGCGAAGTTGGACGCCCGTTACGGCGCGGCGAGCGCGGGTGTGCGCATTCTGTATGGCGGTTCGGTCAATGCGGGTAACGCCGCCGAACTGTTAGGCTGCGACGAAGTGGGCGGCGCATTGGTTGGTGGTGCCAGCCTCACTGCAGAGAGCTTCCTGACCATTGTCTCGGCTGCTGCACCCGATCTTGACTGAGGCGTAGCGGGCAGCGGCTTGCCGTGCGCCTTGAGCAGCGCCTTGAGCAGCGCCTTGCCCAGCGCCTTGCATAGTGCTGCGCGGGTGACTAGATGCGCGCCAAGTCACCTAGCATTGGAATTTCCATGTCGCTGTTTATCTTCTTGACCGTTGTCCAGGCTATTGTCGCTGCATTGCTGGTCGGCGTGATCCTGGTGCAAAAATCTGAAGGCGGCGGTCTTGGCACCGGCGGCAGCCCGGCGGGGCTGATGTCGGCGCGCGGCGCGGCTGATTTCATGACCCGGCTGACGGCAATTCTAGCTGCAACTTTCGTGGCTTTATCAATCGTCCTGGCCGCGCTGGCAGTCAAGTCGAGCGGCAACCGTACAATCGACAATTCGCTTAACCGTACGATTGCTCCGGCACAGCAGCTACCTACTGATCCGCTTGGCGGCGCGGCGCAGAATGGCGCAGTCCCGGGCGGCGCGGTGCTTGTTCCAAGCGCGAGCGTAACCCCGGCGGCGAGTGCATCGCCAGTTGCGGTGCCAACCAAAAAACCCTGATGCGCGTCTGAATTTAGTTGGCTGGCTGCACTGTTTGTACGCCGGTTGGTGATGCACAACTGTGGATTGCCCAAATGGGCGCTTGCCCGCGTCCCCCTGAACGGCTTAAGGCCCGACTCCCATGGCACGGTTCATTTTTATTACCGGCGGTGTGGTCTCCTCGCTCGGCAAAGGTTTGATGGCGGCGAGCCTTGCGGCATTGCTGCAAGCGCGCGGCTACAAGGTGCGGATTCGCAAGTTCGATCCCTATCTCAACGTCGATCCGGGCACGATGAGTCCGTACCAGCACGGCGAGGTCTACGTCACCGACGATGGCGCCGAGACCGACCTCGATCTGGGTCATTACGAACGCTTCACCGGAGTTTCGGCGCGGCAATCGGACAACATCACCTCAGGCCGCATCTACCGCGACATCATCACGCGTGAACGGCGCGGCGATTACCTCGGGGCAACCGTTCAGGTCATTCCGCACGTCACCGATGCGATCAAGGAATTTGCCCAGGCCGACACCGATGGCCACGATTTCGTGCTGTGTGAGATTGGCGGGACGGTCGGAGATATCGAGGGCCTGCCGTTTATCGAAGCATTGCGGCAGTTGCGCAACGAACTGGGGCGCGAAAACACCTGTTCGGTCCACGTGACGCTGGTGCCGTACGTCAAGGCTGCGGGCGAGCTCAAGACCAAGCCGACCCAGCACTCGGTGCGCGAATTGACCAGTTTGGGGATCCAGCCCGATATCCTGCTTTGCCGCTGCGAGCATCCCTTGCCCGAGAATGAGCGCAACAAAATCGCCCTGTTCTGTAACGTGCGCAAGCAAGCGGTCATCCCCGCGCTCGATGCCAACAGCATTTACTCGGTGCCGCTGCAGTATCATGCCGAGGGGCTCGACGCCGAAGTGCTGCACCATTTCGGCATGTCGACCCCCGCGCCCGATCTGACCCGCTGGGAAGATATCGTCGACCGGTTCCAGAACCCCGAGGGCGAAGTGACGATTGGGGTCGTTGGCAAATATGTCGGGCTGCCCGATGCCTACAAGAGCCTTAACGAAGCGCTGGTGCACGGGGGCATGGCCAACCGGGTCAAGGTCAATATCCGCTGGATCGATGCAGAAGCATTTGAAGCGGGCGACGACGAGATTGTCTCGCGGCTTGAGCCGATGGACGGCATTCTGGTTCCGGGCGGGTTTGGAGTGCGCGGGACCGCCGGCAAGATCGCGTCGGTTCGCTTTGCGCGCGAACGCAACGTGCCGTTTTTCGGTATTTGCCTAGGCATGCAGATGGCCTGCATCGAAGCCGCGCGAAACACCGCCGGGATCGCCGCTGCCAGCTCGACCGAATTTGGACCGACCGCTGAGCCTGTGGTCGGGATCATCACCGAATGGATGAGCCCCGAAGGTTTGCAACAACGCGGCGCGGACACCGATCTGGGCGGCACGATGCGGCTGGGCGCTTATGAAGCCAGGCTGGCCGGCAACAGCCATGTTTCGGCGCTGTATGGCGGGGCAACTACGATCAGCGAGCGCCACCGTCACCGCTACGAAGTCAACGGGGCCTATCGCGAACGGCTTGAGGCTGGCGGGCTGGTATTCTCGGGCATGTCACCCGACGGATTGCTGCCCGAGATTGTCGAGCGGCCCGATCATCCGTGGTTCGTGGGTGTGCAGTTCCACCCCGAACTGAAGAGCCGGCCATTCGATCCGCATCCGCTGTTTGCCGGGTTTATCGCGGCGGCGCTGCACCAGGCCCGGCTGGTCTGAAACGCAACTTCTCGGAAAAAACCTTGCGTTTATGGCACCAGCAGGGTTAGCCGTACTCTCTGAGTTCGACTTACGCTGGGGAAGCGGAGTGACAGAACTCGGTTTCGGTGAGTTTCGGTGATCGCAGGCAGCAGGCGCGTGCTTTAAGCTATTGCCAGAGTTTTCGGCATAATTGCCGATCTTGGTCTTGTCGTTTTTGATCGTCTTCTGCGACCCGGACGATCATCAACTGGCAGGACGACGCGCAAGCGTCGTGGGGGTGGAACGCAAGTTCCACCCCCAAACTGATCAGGCGGCTTGGCTATCAAGCACGTCCTTGACCGTGCTCAGAGTCTTCTGCGTGCCGACCTGTACCTTCTTCGGTTTCATTGCATCGGGTACTTCGCGCACCAGATCGATGACCAGCAGCCCGTCTTCGAGGTTGGCGTTCTCGACCCGGACATAATCGGCCAGTTCAAAGCGGCGCTCAAAGCCGCGCTGGGCGATGCCGACGTGCAGAAACTGGCCGGCAGCGGTTTCATCGCCCTTTTTGCCTTGCACCACGAGCAGGTTTTGCTGCGCGGTAATGTCGATGTCAGCGGGCTTGAACCCGGCCACGGCAACGGTGATGCGGTAAGCATCGTCGCCGCTTCGCTCGATGTTGAACGGCGGGTAATTGTCGCCACTAGTAAACCCGCGCTGGCTTTCCAGAAGATCGAACAAGCGATCAAAGCCAACCATGGTGCGGCGATAGGGGGTAAAATCGAAACGGTTCATGGCAAAATCCTCGGTTTGAGCAATTGAGCAAGACCGGGACCCGCAATCGGCATCCCAGCGGCGCCACACCTTGCAGGCGATGACACTGCACCCGATGTATGTTAGCCCACACACGATTCAAGAGGACCTGCAATGACCGCCCCAAAAGTCGAGATCTACACCAAGTTCGGTTGCCCCTATTGCACCCGCGCCAAGGCGCTGCTCGATAGCAAAGGGGTGGCATACGAGGAATACGACGTGACCATGGGCGGACCCAAAAAGACCGAAATGCGTGACCGCGTGCCCGGCGCATCAACAGTGCCGCAAATTTTGATCGATGGTCAGGCAATTGGCGGCAGTGACGATCTGGCGGCGCTTGACCGGGCGGGTAAACTCGACGCGCTGCTCGGCGGCTAAACCATGCAGCGGCTGGCCATTTTGCAGATGACTTCCGGGATCGACCCGGCGGCCAATGCTGCGACTATGGTGCAGGCCATCAATGCCGCGGAGATGGGCGGCGCAACCATGCTGTTCACGCCGGAAATGTCAGCGTTGATTGATCGCGACCGTGCCCGCGCCGCGCCGCAGATCGTCAGCGAAAATGACAGCCTGGTGCTGGATGCGGTTCGAAATGCGGCGGCGCGGGCCGGTATCTGGGTCGCGCTCGGGTCAATGGCGGTGCTGCGCGAAGACGGCCGCTGGGCCAACCGCAGCTTCGTGATCGATGGCGGCGGCGCGATTGCTGCGCGCTATGACAAGATCCACATGTTCGATGTCGATCTGGCAACCGGCGAAAGCTGGCGCGAATCGAATGCTTACGCGGCGGGTGAGGAGGCCGTCACCGTCCAGACCCCGCTTGGCAAACTGGGCCTGACGATCTGCTATGACTTGCGCTTTCCCGCACTGTTCGAAGCCCTCGGCCGCGAAGCTTGCGATATCATCGCAGTGCCCGCAGCATTCACCGTGCCGACTGGCAGCGCGCATTGGCACGTGCTGCAACGCGCCCGGGCGATTGAGGCGACCGCATACGTGGTCTGCGCCGCGCAAGTTGGCCAGCACGACGATGGCCGCGAAACCTATGGGCATTCCATGCTGATCGATCCGTGGGGCGAAGTGCTGCTCGATATGGGCGGCGCGGCAGCGGGGTTGGCCTTTGCCGAGATCGATCCGGCGCGCACCGCTGCGGTGCGGGCACAAGTGCCGTGCCTGGCCAACAAGCGGCCGATCGGGTGAGCGCCGCGCGGTGATTGTCTTCGACCTAGCCTGCCGCCCTGGCGGCCACCACTTCGAAGGTTGGTTCGCCAATAGCGCCGCTTTTGACGAACAGACCGAACGGGGCTTTATGAGCTGCCCGCACTGCGGCTCAGCCGATGTAATCAAGGCCGTCATGGCGCCAAGCATCGGCCGCAAAGGCAATCAGGTTACTGCCGCGCCTGCTGCCGCGCTAACTACTGTCGGAAAATTGCCGCCCGCGCTGCACGAAGCGTTGGGCAAGATGGCTGCGTTGCAGGCGCAGGCTTTGCAGCATTCGACCTGGGTTGGTGACCAGTTCGCTGCGCAAAGCCGTGCGATCCATTATGGTGAGCGCAAAGAAGCGACGATCCACGGCCAGGCCACTCCGGCTGAGGCCAGTGAACTGATCGAGGAAGGGATCGCGATCTTGCCGTTGCCATTTCCTGTCGCGCCACCTGACGAAGTCAATTGATTGCCAGTCCGCTCCAATTGCCAGTCCTGCGGTGCGCGGCTATGCGAGCGGCGTGCGCCCGTAGCTCAGCCGGATAGAGCATCAGATTCCTAATCTGGGGGCCGGTGGTTCGAATCCACTCGGGCGCACCACGGACATAGACCTACTCCAGCAGCGCAAACGATCCGTCGCGAATTATCGCGGGTTGCGTGTGTTTGGTAAATTTAGTGCTTGAACTGTTGAATCAATTATGATTCTAAGGGCTATGGGGAACCGGGGATCAGTTCGGCTGGCACGTGAGCGGGTTACGCAAGCCCTGGCCTTGTTCTGCTTGCTGGCGATGGGTGCCTGGGTTCTGTTCGGCCCCAGCGGGTTGATGGCCTGGAGCGAAAACAGTCGCCTGCTCGGCGAACGCCAGAAAGAGCTGCAGCAACTCACCGCCCAGCGCAACGAATTGAAGAACCGCGTGGCCTTGCTCGATCCGGCTCATGTGGATCCCGACATGGCCGGACAGCTGCTGCGCGCGCAGCTCAATGTCGTGCATCCCGATGAAATGGTGATGATGCTCAACTGATTGCCGGGGCTTGCTGCCGCGCTCGGGTGCATTCGCAAATTCGGCCTGAAATACGTATGGAGCGGTTTCCCTTACGGCGAACTGGTCCTATAGGCTGGCTTCGCTGTCAGCCTTCCGACATTCCAGGGGATCCCATTTTGGCCAAACCCGCCACCAGCCGCAAAGCGCCCAACACGGCCGCTGCCGGCGATGACAATTTTGAACTGCGCAGCCTGCACGACGCGCATCAAGCCAATCCGCGCTATGCGGCGAGCGATGACGAGCTGCTCGCGTTTTACGAGCAGATGCTGCTGATCCGCCGGTTCGAGGAGAAGGCCGGGCAGCTTTATGGGCTGGGCCTAATTGGTGGGTTCTGTCATCTATATATCGGGCAAGAGGCGGTCGCGGTCGGGCTGCAATCTGCGCTCAAGCCGGGGCATGACAGCGTGATCACCGGATACCGCGATCACGGCCACATGCTCGCTTATGGGATCGATCCCAAGGTAATCATGGCCGAGCTGACTGGGCGCGGAGCGGGCATCTCGCACGGCAAGGGCGGGTCGATGCACATGTTTTCAACGACGCACAAATTCTACGGCGGGCACGGCATCGTCGGCGCCCAAGTGCCACTGGGGGCAGGGCTCGCTTTCGCGCATCAATACCGCGAAGATGGCGGACTGTGCCTCGCCTATTTCGGTGACGGTGCGGCAAATCAGGGCCAGGTTTATGAAGCCTTCAACATGGCAGCGTTGTGGAAACTGCCGATTGTCTTCGTGGTTGAGAACAACGGTTATGCGATGGGCACTGCGGTCACGCGCGGTTCGGCCGAAACGCATTTCTACCGCCGCGGCACCGCATTCCGCATTCCGGGCATGCATGTCAACGGGATGGATGTGCTTGAAGTGCGCGCTGCTGCCGAACTCGCTTTTGCGCACGTGCGCGGGGGCGGCGGCCCAGTGCTGATGGAGCTCCAGACCTATCGTTATCGCGGCCACTCGATGTCTGATCCGGCCAAATACCGGACGCGCGAGGAAGTGCAGGAAATGCGCGAGAAGCATGATCCGATCGATGCCGCCAAGATCGAACTTCTGGCGCGCGGGATGACCGAGGAAAAGCTTAAGGAACTGGAAAAGCAAATTCGCAGCAAAGTTGCCGAAGCTGCTGACTTTGCGGAAAATTCGCCCGAGCCCGACCTGCCCGAACTTTACACCGATGTGTTGGTGGGATCCTACTGATGGGGATCGAACTCAAAATGCCAGCGCTGTCCCCAACGATGGAGGAAGGCACGCTCGCCAAGTGGCTGGTCAAGGAAGGCGACACGGTCAAATCGGGCGACATCCTCGCCGAGATCGAAACCGACAAGGCGACGATGGAATTCGAGGCAATCGACGAAGGTGTGATGGGGAAGATCTTGGTCGCTGAGGGCACCGAGAATGTCAAAGTGGGCACGGTAATTGCGGTGATTGGCGGGGAAGGCGAAGAGACCCAACCCCAGCCGCTCCCGCAAGCGGGAGGGGAGCCTGTTGCGCAAGGCTCTGCCGCAGTCACTGGGTCGGAAGCTCCTGCTGCCCCCCTCCCGCCTGCGAGAGGGGCCGGCGGCGGGCCAATGCCGCGCAAAGCTGACCCGGCAATCCCCACCGGCACCAACATGGCCACAGTCACCGTGCGCGAAGCCCTTCGCGACGCCATGGCCGAGGAAATGCGCCGCGATGGCAGCGTGTTCATAATGGGCGAGGAAGTCGCGCAGTATCAGGGGGCGTACAAGGTTACCCAGGGTCTGCTCGACGAATTTGGACCCAAGCGGGTCATCGACACCCCGATCACCGAATACGGTTTCGCCGGGATCGGTGCAGGCGCGGCAATGGGCGGACTGCGCCCGATCGTTGAGTTCATGACCTTCAACTTTGCCATGCAAGCCATTGACCATGTCATCAATTCCGCAGCGAAGACCAACTACATGTCCGGTGGCCAAATGCGCTGCCCAATCGTGTTTCGCGGACCCAACGGAGCCGCAACGCGCGTTGGGGCGCAGCACAGCCAGAACTTCGGCCCGTGGTACGCCAGCGTCCCCGGCCTGATTGTGATTGCGCCGTATGATGCGGCGGACGCCAAGGGCTTGCTCAAGGCAGCGATCCGCAGCGATGATCCGGTCGTTTTCCTTGAAAACGAGCTGATTTACGGCCGTAGTTTCGAACTGCCCGAGCTGGACGACCACGTCCTGCCGATCGGCAAGGCGCGGATCATGCGTGAAGGCCGCGACGTGACCATCGTATCCTATTCGATCGCGGTCGGGCTGTCGCTTGAGGCTGCCGTTACGCTGGCGGAGGAGGGGATTGAGGCAGAAGTGCTCGATCTGCGCACCCTGCGCCCGCTCGACCGTGAAGCGGTGCTAACTTCGCTCGCCAAGACGAACCGGCTCGTCATTGCCGAAGAGGGCTGGCCAACGTGCTCGATCGCGTCGGAAGTGATGGCGATCTGCATGGAAGACGGGTTCGATCATCTTGACGCGCCAGTTTTGCGGGTTTGCGATGAAGACGTGCCGCTGCCTTATGCGGCAAATCTTGAAAAGCTGGCGCTGATCGATGCGGCCCGCATCGCTGCTGCAGTGCGCAAGGTGTGCAACCGCTAGAACCTAGCCAAAAGTCCCGTCGGTGGTGATTTTGGCGTTGCCGGTGTGTAGGTTACAGGTCTGTACCGGATCGGGCGAGCCTGCATCGCGCTGGTAGATCTGGCTAAGGTCGCGGTTGTCGCGCACGGTGAACGAAGCAATCGATGTGATGTCGAGGCTGCCGAGAAACTGCGCCGATATGAGCGGTTGGTAAGTGTAACTCACCTCAACAAAGATCACCGCATCGCCGGGCTGCGCGACAACCTCTTGGCCGGCCGGTCCCATCCCGATGTTGCCGAGGGCATCGCCTTCCCGGCCATAGGCGGCAGCGTAAGTTTTAAGCCCGCGGCAGCGCTGCCAATGGATGTATTGGTTGCCGCTCGTTGCATCGACCTCGAGGCTGGAGATCAGCACCCGGCCGTGGTCATAAAATCCCAGCTTGCCGCCCTGGACCTGCGCGCCATAAATCACATCATTGATATCGCTTTCGTAAATCCGGCGATTTTGCAAGGTGCTGGTATCGCCGATCCGGCTCGCATTGTCGGCGATATGCTCGGTCAACTGGCTGACCTTCATGTTAACCAGCGCGTAATTTGCTTCTTCGGCACCCCACAAGCCCGCAGTCAGCAACAGCGGCGCACCCATGGCGAACTCCACCATGGCAGCACCCGAACGGTTGCGCCGGAGATCGCGCAGGCGGGCCATGAAGGTCATGTGCAATTCCCAGTTGCGGGTACCGGATTTACCGATTGCTGCCCGTATGGCTGGTTGCGCAGCACAGTCACGGCGCTCAACGTGAAGTTCTTGGTCTGACCCGGGATAAACCCGGCGACCGGGAAGGGGCGCTGATAATTGACCGTGACCGTGTACAGCACCGCATCGCGTGCGCCGCCAAAACCCGCCTTGCCGCGATCCAGATCCCACGCCCCGTTGCCGTTGGCATCCTCAAAAGGCTCGCCGTGATTGCAGGTTCCGTCCTTGTCGACGTCGGTGTAATCTTCAGGCCGACCCGCTTCGGTGAAGCTGCTATAAGCGCGGCGATTGAAAGTAAGCGTGGCCGAAGGTGACACCGGGCGGACCGCAGTGGTGACGATCCCATCAAGCTGCGCGTCGTTGCCGCTCGCGCCTTCGATGGTCGAATTGCGCGCCGCGCTCTGAATCGCGCCTTGCAGCATTTCGGTGGTGTACATGTTGAAGGCCAAGTCGAGCAGGCCCATCAGCATCAGCAACAGCACCGGTGCAATCAGCGCAAATTCGATGATCGACACACCGCGTTCGTCACGCAGCACCGACTTGGTCCAGATTATGGCAGTGCGAAGCGTCACAGGCAGAGTTCAGTCCCGAATATTCCCCTATGCCATAGCGCAGCGGCGTAACCCGGTGACAAACGGGCATGGTTAATTTGTTGACGCTATGCGGTTAACCCGCCGATCAGGACGGGATGACGAAAATCGGCCGAGAGTAGCTCAGCGGAATCTCGCCAACGCCGATCACACCGAGCAACGTGCGCACACGATATGTTAGCGTGATTCTGAATTCCGTTGCGCCAGCGACCCGTTGTGTGATCACGCTCGAGTCGGCGACGAACGAAACAAAGCGCCCTGCTTCCAATCCGTAAGGCGCCGCTGCGGCCAGGTCGGTTGCCTGTTGCTGTATCTGGATCGCCGTTTTCTGATCGCCGGCTTGGTAATTCGTCACAGCCCACCGCGCCGTATCAGCAGAGATGCTGCGCAGCGCATTGTAATTCTGCATGCCGATGCCGACCTGCATCACGCCCAGGAACATCCCGAGGAAAATCGGGCCGATCAGCGCAAATTCAACGGCTGCCGATGCCGTCTGGTCAGGCAGAAGCCTCGTGACAAGCTTTTTCATCATGGCACATCCGATTGCGAATATTCGACATAGCGCGTCGTGCGATAGGTAATGTTGCTGCCGATCCCGTATTCCACCCAAGCCGGGGTGTAAGTGTCGGTGATATAGATCTTGACGAAATTGGAGATCACCCCGCTCGTACAAGAGGTTGAAGCCGTCACGTAGGCCGTCGCTGAATTGCAGCGGTACGCGCCGGTCACGGTCACGGTTACATTGTTTACCGCTGGTGCCGCCGGAGTAAGCGACGTTGCGATCACTTGCTGCAGCGTTGTCCGCTTGGCATCGGTGTTGGGCGGCGATGCGATGGCGATTGCCCCGCCTTCGGCCGCCGCACTGTCAAGCTCGCTTTGCCGGGCGACCAGTGAGCTGACCTGAAAGGCACCCAGGCTCATTAGAACCAGCACGGGGGCGACGATCGCGGTTTCGATCACCATTGTCCCGCGCTGATCTGTGCATAGTTGTTTGAGAATGCGCATCATCCCACCAACTTAACGCTGGCCACAGCGCCCGCGGTGGTCGTGGTTGTGATGATCTGCGGGCGGACTTCCAGCGCACTGCTGCCAGTGGGATTGCAAAAACTGCTTAGGTTGGTTGTACCATCGAGCATAAGGGTCCTGGCAACCAGTTTCATGCAGGCACCAGAGACGGCCGAAGTCCCGTTGAACCACAGTGGCCGGTTGGGTGTGTAGATCACGCCGTTAAAGTTCGTGGTGGAATTACCGTTGAACTTGATCTGGTCAGTCGACAACGTATCGTAAAACAACATGGTCGCCATTTTGGCCGCATTGGTTGCGTTGTAACCGTATGTCGTCATCAAGGTATTTGCGGTGATCCCGGAAAACGATAGGTTTGTGTTCGAATTGATGTTGCTGATATTGTTGGCGGTGGTCATCACAAACATGACATCCGTGCCGCTAACGGTCTTGTTGTTGCTGAAGTCGATCGAGCCGGTGATCACAAAGATGCCAGGCTGGAAAATGGTCTGACAGGCGATTGAGATGCTCGAATATGTGCCCGGCAGCGGACGCGCGATGCCGTCGTTTGCTGGCACAGCAGCAACCGTTGAGGAACCGACATTTGAAATCGTGGTGTAAGTCGTGGTCGTTGGGAAACGCCAGATGGTGCCGTTACCACTACCTGAGACGCTGACTGCAGAGCCTGCGGCCGGGCCGACTTGGGTTGGTCCACCGGCGGTATATGCCGAGGTTGTCCGGCTGACGCTGGTGGTGACACCGGGATTATCATCGCTGTTGGCCAGAAAGCCCGTTCCCGAGTATGTGGGAGTGATAACCGCCGCACCTGCCGATGTGTTGCCTTTTTTGTAGATGTAGGTGGTCACTGTGCGCAGTTTTTGCGTCGCAGTATAGGTCGTCACGGCGGGGCTCCCAGCCGAAACTGTCGGGCACGAATAGGTCCGCGCAATGCCGTTACCGGTTGGTTGCGTGATGCCGGCCAAGGGATCGGTCAGCCCGACCGTATTGGATTTCAGCTTGAGCGGATCGTTGCCAACGTTGTTAAGCAGGCTGATCTCGATCCCGCCGCCTGCAACAAGCTGCCCGAACGTCGCGCTTGGGTTGCCGTTTTCCCGGATTGCTGCCGAAGGATCGGTGGACAGCGCAGCGCCGCCGCAACCGACGGTACCCGACGCCGTACCGCCAATCGTAAACGCGCCGCGCACGCTGGGATCCAGCGCAATCATGCAGGCCGTCAGAACGTTCAGCGTTGTCGTGTTCGTTACTGTGACACCGGCGGGCACGGCGCTGGCGGTTGCCTCCACGCGGACAGTCGTCGATCGCCCTGTGATAATGTTCGAGAATGGCAATGTCTTGGTTGCCGATGCCACTACCTGAACGGCATTCGGGCTGGTATTGGTTGCAGTGAACGCGTTTGTCGCCGAATCGTAAACACCCAGCGTGGTGGTTGGCCCGGTATCAAACGAATCTGTAACCTGCACGTTGGCGTTGTATTCTTGAAGAGCGCGCGCCTGATAGGTTGATTGCGTAGCTGTCGTTGTCCGCGCCCAGGCTCCGGCCAAAGCGGCAGAATCCACCGCAAACTGCAAATCACGCTTCCACATGTAGTACTGCGCGCTATCCACCGCAAGCCCCGAGGTGCCGATCAGAACCGGCATCCCCAGCGCCACCAGCAAGATGGCATTGCCGCTTTTGTTGTCGCGCAGGTCCGCAAGAATGCGCCGAATCGTGCCGAGCATGGTGCCCCCAATTAATTCCAGAACACCTTGCAAATACGCAGTCTTGGTTCCTGTCCTCTCAAGCATCAGGGTTAATGAACCGTTGCGCAGGCAATTAGCGGAGCGGCGCGTTACAACCGGAGGCGACTGGGCTAAGCATGGCGGCGATGCACGATGCTGAATTTCTCGCCAGCCTGCCGGTCGAGCGACGGCTCGCCCTGGCTTATGCACCGCTGCGCGCGCGCCGGTTGTGGCTGGGGTTGTTTGCGCTCGATGCCCGGCTCGGCACAACCGTGCACAAGGCGGCTGAACCCATGCTCACGCAGATCAAGCTGGCGTGGTGGCGGGATGAACTGGCCAAGCCGCAAGCCGAACGCCGGCGGGGTGAACCGCTGCTCGCGTTGCTGGAGGATTGGGGTGATGATGCAGCCTGCCTTGGCGCGCTCGTCAATGGCTGGAAGCTAGTTTTGGGCGCCGGACCGATCCAGCCTGACGCTGCGTTGGAGTTTGCCGGAGAACGCGCGCGGGCCTGCGTGAGCTTGGCCAAGCGGTTGGGGCTGGCTGCTGATGATACCGCACAAGCAGCTCAGGGCTGGGCGCTGGCAGACATTGGTGCAGCATTGGCAGAACCGGTGGACTTTGCTTGGCGGCCGGTCAGACTGCCACGCGAACTTCGGCCGTTGCAGGTGCTCTACGGACTTGCCGCCCGGAATCGCGGCCAGGGACCGCTGCTATCCGGACCAATAGCAGCCATTCGCGCGGTTGGGCTTGGCTTGCTGGGTATTTGAGCTAGACTTGGGCATTATTGGAGGGGGCCTGATGAACCGAATGATTTTGGGTGCGGTTTCGGCGCTGTTGCTTGCGGGGGCCGGGTTGTTCTGGTGGCAAGGCAAAGCCTCGGTCAATGCCGCCGCGCCGCCGCCGCAACAAGTGTCCGAGGCTGAAGCGACCGGCCTGCCGCTGGAAGAATTACCCGGCGAAGACGGTGACGGAATGCAAGGTGCAACATTGCCCGGCATGACCGCCGCAACCCGCGAGGAAAAGCGCTTCAACCGGCTCGATCGCAACCGCGACAACCTGATCACGCGGGTTGAGGCGCTGCAGCCGCGCGTCGCCATGTTCCGCAAACTCGATGCCGATCACAACAATCTGCTCAGCTTTGAGGAGTGGTCGGTGGTTAGTTCCAACCGCTTCAAAAAGGCTGACAGTGATGGGAATGGCAGCCTGACCCGGCCGGAGTTTGCTACCACCAAGCCCAAGGATGCAAAGAAGGCGAAGTGCGGGTGTTGATACCCGCCCGGCAGTACGCAGGCGTCAGGAACGAACTGCCGGTGACATAGCTCGTGGCATAGGTCACGTCGCCATGGTCGGCGTAGACATATTCCAGCCGCAACGACAGATTTCTGCCAAAGCGATGCTCCACCCCGCCACCGACTTCATAGCCGCTGAAAGTGTGGCTGAATGAACTGGCCTTGTGATAGCCGCCATTCGAAGTGATGTCGGTGGCAAGGTCAGCCTGCGTCCAGCCCCAGCCGCCAGTGGCATAAAACAGCGTGTTGCCTGCGGCAAAGCCGAGCTTACCCTTGATGCTATAGGTGACCTTGGGATCGAACGAGTTGGCGATCGTATAGATCGGGCTCCCGGCCGACGTGCGGGTTTGCGAGTTCTTACCCGAAAGCGCGCTGACATCCGCTTCAAGCCAATGACGAGGCTGCTGCCGGCTTGGACATTATATCCGATCTGCCCGCCGTAGTTGATATCTTTGACCCGGCTGGCGGTAGCGTAATCGGAAACGACGCGGGATTGCAGCGTCGCGGCCTCGGTTGACCAGTTTCCGCCCAAAACAACCGTCTGATCGGATTTGGTTTCGGTATAGCCTCCGCTGATTCCGATATAAGCGCCAGTCCAGGTGGCATCGGCATCATCCGCCAAGGCAGGCGTTGCAGCGGCAGTCAAAGCCAGCGCCGCAAGTGTTGCAATTTTCCTCATGGTAGTCCCTCCATTGTCAGTGCTGCGACCCACTGCCGGGGCCTTTATGGGATTTTGGAGGTGTTAACTTGTAGAGATGCGCCTTGTTGGCTGCCCGTTAAGAAACCGGTAACGAGTTACACCATTTCGGATGTCCAGACTGTCAGGTCGGCTTTGGCCCGCTCGGTGTACGCTTCCTTGCGCTGCTTCTTTTTCACAGATGCTTCGGGGGGAGGGAACAGCCCGAAGTTGATGTTCATCGGTTGATAAGTCTCCGCCACCGCATCGCCGGTGATGTGGGACAGCAGCGCGCCCAGCGCGGTGGTTGCGGGCGGCGCGGTCCATGCCGTGCCAGCCAGTTCAGCCGCGCTCATCAGCCCGGTGAGTAAGCCGATCGCCGCACTTTCGACGTAACCTTCGCACCCTGTGATCTGTCCGGCAAAGCGGATGTGCGGCGCGGTCTTGAGCCGTAATTGCCGATCAAGCAGCACCGGCGAGTTGAGGAACGTATTGCGGTGCAACCCACCGAGCCGCGCAAATTCGGCATTCTCCAGCCCAGGAATGGTGCGGAACAGGCGGACCTGCTCGGCGTGCTTAAGCTTGGTCTGGAAGCCCACGATGTTCCACAGAGTGCCCAGCTTGTTGTCCTGGCGCAGCTGGACCACCGCGTGCGGCCAGCGCCCGGTCGGATGCTCCAGCGTTGCCCAGTGCGGGTTGTCGAGGCCGACGGGCTTCATTGGCCCGAACCGCAAAGTTTCGAGCCCGCGCGAGGCCATCACTTCGATCGGCATACAACCTTCGAAATAGGGCGTGTTGGTTTCCCATTCCTTGAACTCGGTCTTCTCGCCGTCGAGCAAACCTTGATGGAACGCTGCGTATTGCTCGCGGGTCATCGGGCAGTTGATGTAATCCTTGCCATCGCCGCCCAGAGCGATCGAGCTGTCCGAATTCTTGTCCCACCGCGCGGCCATCCAGCAGATGTCCATGTTTATGGAATCTCGATGGACGATCGGCGCGATTGCATCGAAAAAGGCGAGGCTGTCGGCGCCGGTCGCCGCGGCGATGCTTTCGGCCAGCGCCCCCGAAGTGAGCGGCCCGGTGGCGACGATGGTGAGGCCAGCCTCGGGTAGCGCGTGGATCCGCTCGCGCACCACAGTCAGTGTGGGTTGAGTCGCCAGTGCCGCTTCGACTGCTGCCGAAAACACCTCGCGGTCGACTGCCAACGCGGATCCAGCCGGAACTTGCGCCTGCGCCGCCGCTGCCATCACCAGCGAATCGAGCCCGCGCATTTCGTGATGGAGCAGTCCGACCGCATTCTTCTCGTGATCGTCAGAGCGGAAGCTGTTCGAGCAGACCAGTTCGGCGAGGCCCGTGCCTTGATGCGCCGGGGTCATATCGCCGCCCCCGCGCATTTCGGACAGCCGGACCCTCAGCCCGCGCCGCGCGAGCTGCCACGCTGCCTCGCTCCCCGCGAGCCCGCCGCCGATAATGTGCACATCGTAAGTCATTGCGGTTCGCCTAGCCTTGCGCGCTGCAAATGGAAACGCCAAGCAGCGGCAGGGGAGGATTTTCGATGCCGGAACGCGCGCCGATCGAGCACCGGGCATGGCTGCTGGCTAGCCTGCTGGCGGGGATCAGCTTCTATTTCGTCAAGGATGCGGCATTGCCGGCGGCCGGTTTCGTGCTGTGGAAAGGCGCGGGCGTGGCGTTGCTTGCGGGCTGGGCCTTGCTCCAACCCCGCAATCCCGGCGTGTTGCTTATCGCGCTGGTAATGGCGCTCGGTGCGGCAGGCGACATGCTGCTCGAATGGGATCAGACAGCGGGCGGGGCGGCATTCTTGCTCGGACATGTCGCGGCGATGTGGCTTTACCTGCGCAACTGGCGGCCGAACATAACGTTCAGCCAGCGCTTGCTGGCTTCGCTGGTCGTTCCGGTTAGCGTGTTCGTTGCCGCCATGTGCAGCCCGCCCGCCCAACAAACTGCAACAGCGATCTATGCGTTCTTCGTCTCGGGCATGGCAGCCAGCGCTTGGACGAGCCGGTTCCCGCGTTATCGTACCGGCATTGGTGCCATGATGTTTCTAGCCTCGGATCTCCTGATCTTCGGGCGCTTTGGCCCGCTGGCAAACAGCATGCTACCCGGACTGCTGATCTGGCCAGTGTATTATTTCGGGCAGTTCATGATCTGCACCGGGGTGATCGGTTCGCTCAGGAGCCATCCCACGCCGCAATCGTAGTGCGGTGCAGTTCGCGGCGGTGGCCTTCATAGCCGCCGGTCGCCTTGTGCAGGACCGAGCGGTTGTCCCACATCACCAGCATGCCCGGTTCCCAGCGGTGGCGATAGACGAAGCGTTCGTCGCCCTGCCACTTCTGCAGTTCCAGCAGCAGCGGGATCGCTTCGCTGTCGGCCATGCCTTCGATCCCGACGATGTAGCCCAGCGTCGAATAGAAGCCGCGTCGACCGGTTTCCGGATGCGCGGGGACCAGCGGATGAGTCTGGGTCGCCAGCGCCGCAGTGCTCGGGCGGATGTCCATGCTACGGCCCTTGTCCTTGTTGCCATAGCTGCCATCAGGCGCATAGGCGAGGCGCGCGGAATGGACCGCGACAAGCCGGGCCAATAGGGCTTGCCGCGCTGGGTCAAGCGCGTCCCATGCCATGTGCTGATTAGCGTAGAGGGTATCGCCGCCCATCGGCGGAATATCCACGGCATTGAGGCAGGTTCCCGAAGGCGGACGCGCTTGAAAGCTCCAGTCGGTATGCCAGTTTTCGGCAAACAGCGGCGATTGCTCGTCCGCCTCACGCCGGATCGCGGCGATGTGCTTGCGGCCGGCGATGGGCGCGAAGAACGGATCATCGCCATACTGACCGAAGTAGAGCGTGAACCGTTCAAGCTGGTCATCATTGATCCGCTGATCGGGGAAGGCGAGGAAGTGGTGCTCAAGCCAGGCTTGCCGCACTGCCTGCACTGTATCCGCATCCAGCGGCTGCGACAGGTCGAGCCCGGTGACGCGCGCCCCGCATGCGCCACCAGAGGGCTCAACCCGCAAGGTCATTCCTCGGTCACGTCGGGCGGTGTTACCGCACGATCCGCTTCGCCCGGCTCTCCGCCTTCTTCATCATCGCCAGTGTCGATCAGCCGCACTGCGCTGACCACGTGTTCCTGATCGGCAACGTTGAACAGCCGCACGCCGGAGCTGCCCCGTCCGATTACCCGCAGGCTTTCGAGCGGCAGGCGGATCAGCTTGGCCTGATCGGTCACCAGCACCAACTGGTCGGCCTTGGTCGCGGCGAAGCTCGACACCACCGGACCATTGCGGCCGATATTGTCGATATTGGTAATACCTTGGCCGCCGCGCCCGGTCCGGCGATATTCGTATGCCGATGACATCTTGCCGTAGCCGTTGGCGCAGACCGTGAGGATGAATTGCTCGCGTTCGGCCAATTCATCAATGCGGGTCTGCTCAAGCTCGCTTTCGCCGTCGCGCTCGCTCTTCCACGGGGCGAATTTGAGGTATTGCTCGCGTTCTTCCGAAGTGGTCCCGACGCGGTGCAGGATCGACAGCGAGATCACCTCATCGTCGCCCTTGAGCGTCATCCCGCGCACACCGGTAGAAGTACGGCTGGTAAATTCGCGTACTTCGTCTCCGGCAAAGCGGATTGCCTTGCCCGCGCGGGTAGCGAGCAGCACGTCGTCACTCGCTTCGAGCAGGGCCACGCCGATCAGGTGATCGTTCGACCCTTCCTCAAACCGCATCGCGAATTTGCCGTTGGAGGGAATGTTGGCGAAAGCGTCCATCGCGTTGCGGCGGACCGAACCGCGCGCGGTGGCGAAGACCACCGACAGCTTGCCCCATTCGGCCTCGTCCTCGGGCAGCGCGAGCACGGTCTGGATCGTCTCGCCTTGATCGAGCGCGGGGAGCAGGTTGACGATCGGCCGGCCGCGCGTGGCCGGGCCGCCCTCGGGCAAGCGCCATACCTTGAGCCGGTACACCTTGCCTGCGGTCGAGAAAAACAGCACCGGGTTATGAGTGCTGGTAACGAACATCGTCGTCACCGCATCCTCGTCTTTGGTCGCCATCCCGGCGCGGCCCTTGCCGCCGCGGCCTTGCGCGCGGAACGTGGAGAGCGGGGTGCGCTTGATATAACCATCCAGCGTCACGGTCACAACCATGTCGTCGCGCTCGATCAGGTCTTCGTCTTCGAGCCCATCCCAGGCTGGCGCAATCTCGGAAACGCGCGGGGTCGCGAACATTTCGCGCACCGCTTTGAGCTCGTCGGTCATCACCCCGTAAAGTTTGACCCGGTCACCCAAAATCGAGAGAAATTCCTCGATCGCGACCGACAATTCCTTGAGCTCGCCACCAATTTCGTCGCGGCCGAGCGCGGTCAGGCGGTGGAGCCGCAGGTCGAGGATTGCGCGGACCTGCGCTTCGGACAGACGGTACGTGCCGCCCGATTGCTCGGCATCGGGCTCGATCGCTTCGACCAGCCGAATATATTGCGCAATATCGCCGATCGGCCAATCGCGATTGAGCAGGGCATGCCGCGCCGCCGCTGGATTGGGCGCGCCGCGGATGATCTTGACCACTTCGTCGAGGTTGGTGACCGCGATCACCAGACCCAGCAAAATATGCGCCCGTTCGCGCGCCTTGTTCAGCTCAAACTTGGTCCGGCGGGTGATAACCTCTTCGCGGAAGGTGATGAACGCGCTGATAAAATCGCGCAGCGCCAGCACTTCGGGACGACCGCCGCGGATCGCCAGCATGTTGGCGGGGAAGCTCGATTGTGCGGGGGTGTGGCGCCACAGCTGGTTGAGCACCACTTCGGGGGTCGCATCGCGCTTCAGATCAATCACCACGCGCACGCCGAGCCGGCTTGATTCGTCGCGGATGTCGGAGACGCCTTCGATCCGCTTTTCCTTGGCGGCATCGGCGATCTTTTCAACCAGGCCCGACTTGCCGACCTGATAAGGGATCGAGGTCAGCACGATTGAGCGCCGATCGCCGCGGCCTTCTTCGATTTCGTGGCGGCAGCGCTGGAGGATCGAGCCGCGCCCGGTCAGATATGCCGATCGCGCGCCATGATTGCCCAGGATGATCGGCGCGGTCGGGAAGTCTGGCCCCGGGATGATCTCGTAAAGTTCCTCGGTAGTGATTTCCGGGTTGTCGATATAGGCGAGGCACCCGTCGATCACTTCGCCCAGATTGTGCGGCGGAATGTTGGTTGCCATGCCCACCGCGATCCCGCCCGCGCCGTTGACCAGCAGGTTGGGGAAGCGCGCCGGGAGCACCGACGGTTCCCTGCGCGAACCGTCGTAATTGTCCTGGAAATCGACCGTATCCTTGTCGAGATCGTCGAGCAGCGAATTGGCGACCTTGGCTAGCCGCGCTTCGGTATAGCGCATTGAGGCCGGCATATCGGGATCCATCGAGCCGAAGTTGCCCTGGCCATCGACCAGCGGCACCCGCATCGACCAATCCTGCGCCATGCGGACCAGCGCCAGGTAGATCGCGCTATCGCCGTGCGGGTGATAGTTACCCATCACATCGCCGACGATCTTGGCGCATTTGCGGTATGGCTTGCCCGCGACCATGCCGCCTTCCTGCGCTGCAAACAGGATCCGGCGATGCACCGGCTTGAGCCCGTCGCGGACATCGGGCAGGGCACGCGCCACGATCACGCTCATCGCGTAATCGAGGTAACTGGTCTTCATCTCATCGACGATATCGATGCGCGGATATTCGCCCGGTACGCCGCTGGGCGGGGTGGCGGATTCTGGAATTTCGGGTTCGTCGCTCACGCGCTCGGGTTCACTTCATCGCTGATGGAATTTGGGTCAGATACGCTCTAGGCCAAGGGGGCCGACAAGACCACCAAAAGACACAGCGCACGTCCGGTTTTCCACACTTCAGCGGCGATACTGAACGCTTGGCCGCACAGCTATTCAAACACAGTTCACCCGCCCGGCTCTAGCGCGCTCTCCTGTTGCCAAGAGGGCGCGCCCGCGCCTATGGCGAAACTGAGGATTGCGGCGTTCAGCACGGGGTATACAAGCCTCGTGCAGGCCGCCTGTGAAGGAGAAGATTTCGATGAAGCGAGCCAAATTTTTCGCGCGCACTGCGCTCGGCCTGGCGCTTGCCATGGGCGTTGCCGCCGGAACCGCCAGCCCGGTCTGGGCCAAGGACAAGCCCAAGGATGCCCCGAAAGAAGCCCCCAAGCTGGCACCGTCCAAAGCGTACATCCCGGTTTATGTCGCGGCCAAGAGCGCGCTTGAAGCCGCAGCAAAGCGTCCCGACGTGATGGCTGCGCGCCAAACCGCGACCGACGCGCAGGCTGCAGCCAAAAGCGCGCAAGGCAAAGCCGCGAAGACCGCAGCGCAGGCCAAGGCCGATGCCGCCGTGGCCGCAGTCGGGCCACTGCTCGCCGCGGAAAAAGCAGCGGTCGACAAAAGTGCGGCCACTGCGACCAACGCTGACGACAAGTTCCTCGCAGGCCAGCTTGAGCTTTCGCTCGGCACCTTGGCGATGGACTTGCGGATGCAGCGCACCGGCGTCCAGCAACAGCTCGACAGCGGCAAGATTGCTGCTGCTGACAAGCCCAAGTACCTGATGGTGATGGGCAACTTGTCAATGGACATCAAAGAATACGCCGCAGCACGCACCGCATTCCAAGCCGCCAGCGATGCCGGCGCGGCACCCAGTGAGGCGCTGATCAATCTGGCCGATTCGTTCATCAAGGACAATCAGACCGCCGCCGGTCTAAAAGTCCTGCAGGACGCCGTGGTCAAAAGCGGCGCCTCCGCCCCCGAAGGCTGGATGAAGTACGGGATTGCCTCGGCTTACAAGGCCAAGCTGACAAACGACGCGTCGATGTTCGCCAATGAACTGGTTGCGCTTTATCCGACCAAGGGAAACTGGGCGCTGGCGATTGCGGTGGTGCGCGATCTCAACGGCTTCCAGGGGCATGACCAGATCGCCTTGCTGCGCCTGATGCAGCGCACCGGCAGCTTTTCGGAAGAGCGCGATTACGTCGAATATATCCAGGCGCTGAGCAAGCGCGGGCTGCCCGGTGAAGCGCTCAAGATCATCGATCAGGGCGTTGCGGCGGGACTCATCAAGACGAATGACCAGTTCGTGATCGACGCACGCAAGGAATCTACCGCACGCGTTGTCTCAGACAGGAATTCGCTGCCCGGCCAGGAACGCGAAGCGCGTGCGTCCGCAGCTTCCGCAGCGACGACTACCGCCGCGGCCGACACCTTTCTCAGCTATGACCAGCCGGCCAAAGCGGAAGAGCTGTACAAGCTGGCATTGGCCAAGCCGGGCGTTGAAACCGCGCGGGTCAATCTGCAACTCGGGATCGCGCAGGCGGACCAGAACAAATATGCCGATGCGCAGGCCAGCTTTGCCAAGGTTACCGATGCGCGCGCACCAATTGCGCAACTGTGGTCAAGCTATGCCAAGGCCAAGGCTGCCGGCAATTAAGCTTTGCCATTTGCAATAAAACGGGAAGGGCGGCGGGCAACTGCCGCCCTTTTTGCATGAACTCAAACTCGGACTCAGGCTGGCGTGAAGTCGCCGGTGGCCTCGTCAAGAATGTGCAGCAGTCCATCGGATATCGCAAAGAACGCCCCGGTCAGCTTGAGTTCGCCGCTGCGCTCTTTCTGTCGCACGCAGGGGAAGGTGCGCAGGTTGGCGAGACTGACCATCACCCCGGCTTTTTCCATCGCGCGCTCCGCCGCGGCGCCATGGTCGCCGTGCTTATGGACCACCTGCTCGCGGGCATCGTCGAGCATCGAAATCCAGTCAGCGATGAACCCGCCTTGGCCTGGCTCGGTGCCGTACATTTCGCGGGTTAATGCAGCCTTGCATCCGCCGCACATCCCGTGCCCCATGACCACCACTTCCTTGACCTTGAGGAACTGGACTGCAAATTCGAGCGCGGCTGAAACCCCGTGATGACCGGGAGATGTTTCGAATGGCGGGACCATCGCCGCCACGTTGCGGACTACGAAAACTTCACCGGGATCGACGTCGAAAATTTGCGCCGGATCGACCCGGCTGTCGGAACAGGCGATGATCATGACGTCGGGCTGCTGGCCTTCGCCCAATGCCGCCCAGCGCTGTCGGTTTGAGGCCCAGCCGTTAGCGCGAAAACGCTGGTATCCGGCGATCAGGCGGCTCATGCCGCTGGAGGATTCGGTGCTCATGACCCGGCTTTTGGAGAAGCATTTTCCGGCTGGCAACCCCTGCCGGTTGCGCCTATCTGGGCGGCATGAACGAACTGGCTTCTGCTCCGCTTCCCGCCAACCTTAATCCGGAGCGGCAACGCAAGCCGGACTGGATCAGGGTCAAAGCCCCGACCAGCAAGGGATACGGCGAGACGCGGCAGTTGATGCGCGATCTTGGCCTTAACACTGTGTGCGAAGAAGCGGCCTGCCCCAACATCGGCGAATGCTGGACCAAAAAGCACGCGACGGTGATGATATTGGGCGACGTCTGCACGCGCGCCTGCGCTTTCTGCAACGTCAAAACCGGGATGCCGCGCGCGGTCGATCTGCTCGAGCCCGAAAACGTGGCGATCGCGGCGGCCAAGCTGGGGCTGTCGCACATCGTGATCACTTCGGTTGACCGCGACGATCTGCCCGATGGCGGGGCCGGGCAATTCGTCAAGGTGATCGAAGCGCTGCGCCGCAACACGCCCGGCACCACGATTGAAATCCTCACCCCCGATTTTCGCGGCAAGATGCGCAGCGCGGTTGAGGCAATCGTTGCGGCGGGGCCCGATGTTTACAATCACAACCTTGAAACCGTACCGCGGCTGTATCCCACGATCCGCCCCGGGGCGCGCTATTATGCCTCGCTGCGGCTGCTTGAGGAGGTCAAGGCGCACGACCCGCTGATCTTTACCAAATCGGGCGTGATGCTCGGGCTGGGCGAGGGCCGGCTGGAGGTGCACCAGGTGATGGACGACATGCGGACAGTCGGGATCGATTTCCTGACGATGGGGCAGTATTTGCAGCCCACCCCCAAACACACCAATGTGATCGAATTCGTCAATCCCAAGGCGTTCGATGCTTATGGCTCGATCGCGCGGGCCAAGGGCTTTCTGCAAGTCGCCGCCAGCCCGCTGACCCGCTCAAGCTATCACGCTGGTGACGATTTCCGGGCGATGCGCGCGGCTCGCGAGGCGCAAGTGGCCAAGGCGGCACAGCGCGCCTGATGCCCGGTATCCATGAGACTAGGCACATGCCTTTCAGCGCCGAACAGATGTTTGATCTGGTCGCCGATGTCGCAAGCTATGCTGAGTTTCTTCCGTGGGTAGTCGGTACCCGCGTGCGCGCAGACAGCGAGACCGAAATGACTGCCGATATGTTGGTCGGGTTTAACACCTTGCGTGAGAAATTCACCTCGCGGGTTGAAAAGCTCCGTCCGAGTGAAATCAGGGTAATTTACCTCGATGGACCGATGCGCGACCTCGATAATGTGTGGAAATTTCGTTCGACGCCAGATGGTTGCGAACTTGATTTCGCAGTCAGCTTTACCTTTCGCAATGCAGTGTTCGAAGCGCTGGCCGGGCAATACTTCGACCGGGCATTCCGCAAAATGGTCTCGGCTTTCGAAACCCGTGCGAACGCGCTTTACGGCAGCAACAACTCCAGCGCGACCAGCGCTGCCTGATAACGCACCTCGGCGCGGCTGAGCGGGTCGAACCAGCGTTCTTCGGCGAGCAGCTCGTCGGTGCCGCGGAGGGCCCGGGCGAAGACGACTGTGCCGACCGGCTTTTGATCGGTTCCGCCCTCGGGTCCGGCAATTCCGCTGATCGACACGCTGACATCGGCATGGCTGCGCTTGAGCGCGCCTTGCGCCATCGCCCAGGCACAAGCGATCGAAACCGCGCCGAACGCATCGATTATGTCGCTCGACACGCCGAGCAGTTCAGTTTTGGACTCGTTTGAATAGGTCACAAACCCGCGATCGAGCACCGCCGATGAACCCGCAATCTCGGTGATCGCTGCCGCAACCAGCCCGCCTGTGCAGCTTTCTGCGAGCGCAATGGTCCGCCCCGCCGCGCGGTTTTCAGCGACCACTCGCCCGGCGAGTGCGAGCAAAGCGGCGGGGAAAATGTTCGCCCCGGTTAGTTCGGACAAATTGTCATGTCCTTATTATCGCGCACGCCGATAGTGATGACTTCGGTGAAGAAATCGATGAAATTACGCGCGGGCAACGGCTCGAGTGTACGGAATACCCGGTCAATATCCGGGCAATCCTTGACCTTGATCGAAGAAGTCAGCTGCTCCGATACCGCCATCTCGATAATCGGTTTGAGCGAAACTTCGGGCAAACCGAGGATCATCTTTGCGGTGCTGCTGTCCCCTTTGTCGGAAAACTTGGCAAACGCCTGCCGCGCCATCGGGAAAGCGGCGCTTTGTCCGGCTTGAAATTCGCCACCCAGTTGCGGTCCGCGCGTGAGCAGCGACGCACCGGGGGCAAGGGCGGGGCGACACTGATCGACTAGCGAACCCGACCCAGTCGGCAGCATATAGGCCACCATACCTTTAAGCTCGGTCGGGGTCATGCACGGCTTGGCAGTGGCTGCCTGCGCCATTTGGCCGGTCGCGGCCAGGGCGAGCGTGGCGGCGATGCGGTATGCGATACGGTGTGCAATACGAGCCATTGGCAAGTTCCTCCCATAAACAATCGTGCGAGCTTTGCCGCGATCTGCGGCGCAAAGCTAGCCCTGTTACGCCAGCAGCAGCGTCGCCACAGCCTGCGCCGCAATGCCTTCGCAGCGCCCGGTGAAGCCCAGCCGCTCAGTGGTGGTCGCTTTTACGCTGACGGCCGAAATATCGGTGCCGAGCAATTCGGCCAGCCGTGCCCGCATTGCGCAGCGGTGCGGGCCGATCCTGGGCGCTTCGCAGATAATCGTTAGATCGACATTGCCGATGCGGTAACCCGCCTCACCGGCGAGCTTCACTGCATGGCGCAGGAACCGGTCCGAACTCGCCCCGCGCCACTGTGCATCGCTGGGCGGGAAATGGCTGCCGATATCGCCCGCGCCGATCGCGCCGAGCACGGCATCGACCAAGGCGTGGATCGCAACATCGGCATCGCTATGCCCGGCCAGCCCGCGCGGGTGATCGATCTTGATCCCGCCCAGCCACAGTTCCTCCTCATCGGCCAAGCGGTGGACGTCGTAACCCGTGCCGACCCTGACAGGCGCAAGCGTTGCGGCGAAGTCTTCGGCAAAGGTCAGCTTGTGCAATGCTTCGTCTCCATCGACCAAGGCTACCGTCATTCCGGCAGCCTGCGCCACCTGCGCATCGTCGCCGGCGGTGGCAGGTCCGTCCCAGGTGCGGTGCGCGGCGAGAATTGCGTCATAGTGAAAGGCTTGCGGGGTTTGCACCCGGCGCAATTGCTCGCGCGGGGCAGGGGCGCCCATCGTATCGCCCCGCGCGTGTGCCAGGCTGTCGACCACTGGCAGCACCGGGATCGCAGCACTCGCACTTCCGAGCGCGAAACTGAGCCGCTCGATCACAGCAATCGGCAAAACAGGCCGCGCTGCATCGTGGATCAGTACACGTTCGGGCGCATCGGTGACCAGCGCCTCAAGCGCGAGTCGCACCGATTCCTGCCTGGTTGCGCCGCCGGTGACTAACCGCACGCCCGCAACACCCTGCAACGCCACAGCTGCAATTTCATCGCCGCCCGGCGAGATCGCGACGATGATCGGTGTCACTCCGGCCGCCGCCAGCGCTTCGGCCGAGTGCCGCACCACCGGCTTGCCGCGCCACAGCGCGAATTGCTTGGGCAGCGACTGTCCGGCACGCAAACCTTGCCCGGCGGCGACAATCACAGCAGCGGTGCGGGGCGGGGGAGCTGTCATGACGGGTGCGGTATAGGCTTGCTGCCGGGGGAGCAATTGCCTATGTGCTGCCTAAATTTTAGGCAGAACCCGATGAGTTCGTTTCCGATCCCGCCCAGTTTGGCTCCAATCGACGTCGGCCCGATCCGGATCGATTGTCCGGTGATCCTCGCCCCGATGACCGGGGTGACCGATCTCCCGTTCCGCCGCCTGGTGCGCCGGTTCGGCTCGGGCCTCAACGTCACCGAAATGATCGCCAGTCCGGCAGCGATCCGCGAAACGCGTCAGTCGCTGCAAAAGGCGCAGTGGGATGCGATTGAGGAACCGGTGTCGATGCAGCTGGTCGGCTGCGAACCAGCGCAGATGGCCGAAGCGGCGAAGCTCCAGCAGGATCGCGGCGCGGCGATCATCGACATCAACATGGGCTGCCCGGTCAAGAAAGTGGTCAACGGCGATGCCGGCTCAGCTTTGATGCGCGACCTGCCACTCGCCACGGCGCTGATCAAGGCGACGGTGGAAGCAGTCGATGTGCCGGTGACGGTGAAGATGCGGATGGGCTGGTGCCATGACAGCCTCAACGCGCCCGAACTCGCCCGTATCGCCGAAGACCTCGGCGCGAAGATGGTCTCGGTCCACGGCCGCACCCGCAACCAGATGTACCGCGGCGATGCCGACTGGGCGTTCGTCCGCGCAGTCAAGGATGCCGTGAAGATCCCGGTGATCGTCAATGGCGATATCAACACCATCGAAGATGCCGCGCGCGCCCTGGCGCAATCGGGAGCGGACGGGGTGATGATCGGGCGCGGAGCTTACGGGCGGCCATGGTTCCTCTCGCAAGTGATGCACTGGCTGCGCACCGGCGAAGAGCAGCCCGATCCCGACACTGACGCGCTGTTTGCGGTGCTGCTCGAACATTACGATGCGATGCTCGAACTGTACGGCACCGTTACCGGGGTCAACATGGCGCGCAAGCACCTCGCTTGGTACACCAAGGGCCTGGCTGGGTCGGCGGCGTTCCGCAATCAGGTTAACTTCATCGACGATCCTGCTGAAGTCATTCGGCAATTACACCAATTCTTCACCCCGTTCCTGAGCCGTCAGGCGGCCTGATGTCCGATGCACCGCGCCAGCTTGCCAGCTTGTCGCACGCGGTGCTGCTGCTTGGGCCGGGGCAGACGGTAGCGGCGGCCAATCCGGCAGCCGAACAATTACTCGGGCAAAGCTTCCGCCGCTTGTCAGGCCGCGCGATCGGCGAACACTTGCATTTCGATGAGCCGCTGCTGGCCGCGCGGATCGCCGAGACCGACGCGCAGCTTTCGGCCCGCGCCACGGGCGTGCAAATCACCGGACAAGGACCGCGCCGGGTCGATGTCACTGTCGGTCCGGTGATCGATCAGCCCGGCTGGCAAGTGCTGACGTTGCATGACATCGGCGGCGCTGAGGCCATGCGTGAGACGCAAAGTGCGCGCAGCGATTCGGTGCTGCGCGCGCCCGAAGTGCTGGCGCACGAAATCAAAAACCCGCTCGCGGGCATTCGCGGTGCGGCGCAGTTGCTTTCCCGCAAAATCGCCGGGCAGGACCTTGCGCTGACCACCTTGATCACCGACGAGGTTGACCGCATCGCCAAGCTGATCGACCAGATGCAATCGCTGTCGCGCCGCACTGCGCCCGACTTGCAGCCGTGCAACCTCCACGAAGCAATCCGGCGGGCCCGCGCGGTGATGGAAGCAAGCGGCAAATCACCCGCGATTACCGAGGAATTCGACCCCTCGCTGCCGCAAGTGCTCGGCAATATTGACGCGCTGGTGCAGGTGCTGATCAATCTGTTCGCCAACGCTGCCGATGCTACCGCAAAGATCGCCAAGCCCAAGATTGTCGTGCGCTCGCGCTTTGCCAGCGGGTTGCAACTCCATCGCACCATCGATGGCGGCGCAGTGCGATTGCCGATCGAACTGCGCGTTAGCGACAACGGACCGGGAATCGACTCGGCACTGCGCGATCATATTTTCGAACCGTTCGTCTCGTCCAAAAAGAGCGGACAGGGGCTGGGGCTGGCGCTGGTCCGCCGCTTGGTCGGGGACATGAACGGGCGGGTGACCTACGACCGTGACGACATCGCCGGCTGGACGCACTTTCGGGTGCATCTGCCGATCGCCGGTGAGCGCCACGGTGGCATCCATGAGGTTGTTGCATGAGCGTGCTGCTGGTCGAAGACGATGCGTCGATCGCGCTGGTCATCAACGCCGCTCTCGAGGCCGAGGGCTTTACGGTCACCTGCTGCGATTCGATTGCCGAGCGCGACCGGTTGCTGGCGGCGAACCATTACGCGCTGTTGCTGACCGATGTGATGCTGACCGACGGTGATGGACTGGAAACGCTGGGCGCGGTCCGCCAGGCAGCTCCGGACATGCCGATCATTGTCCTGTCGGCGCAGAATACCCTCGATACCGCAGTGCGGGCCAGCGATACGGGGGCATTTGAATATTTTCCCAAGCCGTTCGATCTTGACGAGCTGGTCAGCACCGTCCGCGCTGCACTGGGCAATGCTGCGGCGCGGGGGGATGAAGCCGCCGAGGTTGCACCTGCAGGCTTGCCGCTGGTCGGGCGCTCGGCACCGATGCAAGCGGTTTACCGGATGATCACCCGCGTCCTGCGCAACGATCTGACCGTGCTCGTGTTGGGCGAAAGCGGCACGGGCAAGGAGCTGGTGGCCGAGGCGATTCACCAGCTCGGTCACCGCAAGGCTGGGCCGTTTGTCGCGGTCAACACGGCTGCAATTCCGGCCGATCTGATCGAGAGCGAGCTGTTCGGGCATGAAAAGGGCGCTTTCACCGGCGCAGTGGCGCGGCATCAGGGCAAGTTCGAGCAAGCCCAAGGCGGCACGCTGTTCCTCGATGAAATCGGTGACATGCCGATCGATGCGCAGACGCGGCTGCTGCGCGCACTGCAATCGGGGCAAATCCGCCGGGTGGGCGGGCGCGAAGAAATCGCGGTTAACGTCCGCATCGTCGCCGCCACCAACCGCGACTTGGCCCCGCTGATCGCCGGCGGCGCGTTTCGCGAGGATCTCTACTACCGGCTCAACGTGGTCCCGATTACGCTGCCGCCGCTACGTGAACGACCCGACGATGTGCCCGCGCTGGCCCGCCATTTCCTCCACCTTGCCGCCGCCGAAGGACTGCCGCGCCGCCAGCTGAGCGACGAGGCCGTGGCGCTGTTGTCATGCCAGCCATGGCGCGGCAATGTGCGCGAGCTGCGCAATTTCATCTTTCGCCTGGCCCTGCTGGCACGCGAGGACCGGATCGGTCGCGCCGCGATTGAGCCACTGCTCGGTAGCGCATTGGATGATGCGGCACCGGGTGAGGGCGGGACGCTGGAAAGCGCAGTCGGTTCTTGGCTGCGCGACAATCCGCTCGCCCCGGGGGCGGTTTACGATGCCGCACTCGCCGCTTTCGAACGACCGTTGTTTGAGGCGGTGCTGCGCCAGACCGGCGGTAATCAGCTCCGCGCCGCGCAGCTTCTCGGCATCAACCGGAACACCTTGCGCAAGCGGCTGACCGAATTGTCGATTGACCCCATGCTGTTGCAGCGCTGAAGCGGGCGAGGGGCAGGGCGAAATGCCTTGCATAAATACCACACTAGTGTTGTAATCTCGCAACGATGGTGGAAGCGACGGTTCCTGCACGCAACAGACGCTGGCCCCGGTTATTGCGCCGGATGCAGGTCGCGGCTCGGCGTTCCAACTTGTACCCGATCCTGGCGGTCTTTGCAGTCTCTGCTTTTCTGATCATGTCAGCGGTGACCTGGTATTTGGTTACTGCTCAATCGGATCGCAGGCTGCCCTTGCCAACCGATCTGACCGCGACTTTGCTGATTGGCACGCTGGTTCCAGCAATGGCTTGCCTGATCCTGCTAGGTCGTTGGCTGGCGCTACAACGTGCTGGTGAAGACGTTGGGCGGAGCGGGCAATTGCACGTCCGGTTGGTGTTCCTGTTCTCACTGATCGCCGCGGTGCCAACGCTACTGGTGGTGATTTTTGCCTCGTTCCTGTTCCAGTCGGGCGTCGAATTCTGGTTCTCTGACAAATCACGCGGACTTCTCGAAAACGCCAACCAGCTGGCGCGCGGCTATTACGAGCAGACGCAAAAGGACATGGAATACGAAACGCTGGCGATGGCCGCCGATCTTGGTGATTTTCTGAGTCAGGAGACTATCGCGAGCCCGGCGTTCCCTGAATACTACTCGTATCAGGTCCATCACCGCAAACTCGACGAATCGACGATTTTGCAAAAAGGCCCAGATGGAGTTTTGCGCCGTCCGGCGATTGCGAGCGGGCCGATGTCGCTTAGCGAAAATGTCTCGGGCGAAGTGCTGCGCCAGCTTGATCGTGGCGAGCGGATTGTGGTTAGTTCGACCGCCAATTCAATTCAGGCGGTGACCCCGATTGACCGGCGCGCGGGGATCTATCTTTACACTGAGCGGAGGTCCGATTTGCTTTCGGCCGGCCACGCCCAGAACATTGTCCGTGCCTATGATGAATTGACCCAGCGCACACGAATCCAGCAGTTGCGCTTCAATGTCGCGCTGTTCGTTGCCAGTCTGGCGCTGGTCGGACTGTCAGTTTGGTTCGCGCTGCGCTTTGCCGACCGGCAGGTGAAGCCGCTCTACGATCTGGTCGACGCCGCCCGGCAAGTCGGCGCAGGCAACTTCACCATGCGGGTTGAGGGACGCACCGGGGCTGACGAGGTCGGGCTGCTTAACCGCGCGTTCAATCGAATGACTCAGCAGCTGGAACGGCAGAATCACGCGCTGCTCGGAGCTAACCAGCAGCTCGATGAGCGCCGCGCCTTCATGGAAGCGGTGCTGGAATCGGTGACCGCCGGGATCATCAGCACCAATGCGAAGGGCGAGATTCGGCTGATCAACAGCTCGGCGCAAAAGCTGCTGTTCGATCGCGGCGCGCCTGCGCCGATCGGCTTGCGGCTTGCCGCGATCGCGCCGCAAATGGCCAGTCTGGCCGAAAGCGGGACCGATGGCGGGATCTTGCAGTATTCGAAAGGTACTGAACTGCTCAGCCTTGCGGTCAAATCGACCCGCTCGGCCAGCGGCGATGTGATCACCTTTGAGGACATCACCCGCCAGTTGATCGATCAGCGCCAGGCCGCATGGTCCGACGTCGCCCGGCGCATCGCGCACGAAATCAAGAACCCGCTGACCCCGATCCAGCTCGCCACCGAGCGGCTCAAGCGGCGTTACCGCAAGCAGCTCACCACTGACGGCGAGCTGTTCGAGGAACTGACCGGCACGATTATCCGCCAAGTCGGCGAACTGCGCCGCATGGTCGACGAATTCTCGTCGTTCGCGCGGCTGCCCAAACCGCTGTTCCGCGGCGAAGATCCGGTCGATCTGGCCCGTCAGGCGCTGTTCCTGCAGGAAGTCGCGAGGCCTGAAATCAACTTCGCGTTTGCCGCTGACCCCGACATGGGGATCATCGCTTGTGACCGGCACCAGTTTGGCCAAGCCATGACCAACGTGCTCAAAAACGCCACCGAAGCAATCGAGGCGCGGTCGAAGCTTGAGGATGAAACCTGGCGCGGGCGGATTGCTGTTACCCTGACGGGGGCCCCCGAAGACGTGCTGGTGTCTGTGGCGGACAATGGCATCGGCCTGCCGCAAGACCGCGAACGCATCGTCGAGCCATATGTGACCACGCGCGATAAGGGGACCGGCCTCGGGCTCGCGATCGTCAACAAGATTGTAGAGGAACACGGGGGCGAAATGAGCTTCACACCGGGCAAACCCGACGGGGCCGTTGTGACCATGCGCTTTGCGCGCGATCCGCTGGAGAGCCATCGCGGCTCCGAAGCGGCTGAATGATTTTGAATTGAGGTAATCCAATGGCGCTCGAAATCCTGATAGTCGACGATGAACGCGATATTCGCGAGCTCGTTGCCGGTGTGCTCAGCGACGAGGGGTATGAATGCCGCACCGCGGGGGACAGCACTTCAGCGCTGGCCATGATCGACGAGCGCCGCCCCAGTTTGGTGCTGCTCGACGTGTGGCTGCACGGCAGCCCGATGGACGGGCTCGAGGTGCTCGACGCGATCAAGAGCCGCGAGCCCGAATTGCCGGTGATCATCTTTTCGGGGCACGGCAGCATCGACACTGCTGTCTCGGCGATCGGCCGCGGCGCGATGGACTTCATCGAAAAGCCGTTCGAGGCCGAACGCTTGCTGCTGCTGGTCGGCCGCGCGACTGAAACCGAACGGCTCAGGCGTGAAAATGCCCGGCTGCGCGAAGGCTTTGTCACTTCCGACGAATTCACCGGCAACAGCACGGCGATCAACCAGGTTCGCGCCACGCTCAAACGGGTCGCCAACACCGGCAGCCGTTTGCTGATCACCGGCCCCGCTGGATCGGGCAAGGAAGTGGCCGCACGGCTGCTGCACAGCTGGAGCGGGCGCGCCGAGCATGCTTTCGTGACGGTCAATTCAGCGCGGATCACGCCCGAGCGGTTCGAGCAGGAGCTGTTCGGCGAAGAATCGAACGGCAAACTGGTCCGCGCCGGCTTGCTCGAAATGGCTGACGGCGGGACGCTTTACCTTGATGAAGTGGCCGATATGCCGCTTTCTACGCAGGCGCGGATCTTGCGCGTGCTGACCGAGCAGGCATTCGTGCGAGTCGGCGGCAATCGCCAGATTCGGGTCGATGTTCGTGTCGTTTCATCGACCGCGCGCGAGCTTGAGCGCGAAATCGCTGATCGCCGCTTTCGCGAGGATTTGTTCTACCGGCTCAACGTGGTTCCGGTAACGATCCCCTCGCTGGCCGAACGGCGCGAGGATATCCCGATGCTGGTCGATCATTTCTTCGCGCGCTTCGCTTCGGATCAAGGCGTTCGCCCGCCCGAGGTTAGCATCGAGGCGATGGCTGCGCTGCAAAGCTACGAATGGCCAGGCAATGTCCGCCAGTTGCGCAACGTGGTTGAGCGGACGATCATTCTTACCCCGCGCGATCGGCTCGCGCGGATCGAAGCCGATATGCTGCCCGGCGAAGTGGTTTCTGGCCGGATCAGCGGCGACGCGGGAATGCCCTCGCTGATGGGGGTACCGCTGCGCGAAGCTCGCGAAAACTTCGAGCGGGAATACCTGCGTGTACAAATTAGGCGGTTTTCGGGAAATATATCGCGTACTGCGAGTTTCATTGGAATGGAGCGATCAGCCTTGCACCGGAAGCTTAAACTGCTCGGCATGGTTGAGCGGCGCGACGACGAGGAAGACGGTGAAATCGAAGTCCAGCCTGACGCGAGGTTGTAACATGATCGGCGTTTACGCGCGGCACGCCCTGCGGTAGGCGTCTGCGCATAATACATCGGCTTTCCGTTCGCAGGAGGCCAGATTGCGGACCGTATCAGCGGCCGCCAACAAGAAGGACAAGAACTATGACCTCCAAGACCCTCACAGCACGGCCGCGCCCTGCTAAGGCAGAACCAGAAGCAGTCGCGCCACCTGAAATCTCCAAGTTTGCCGTGCCCAGCGGCCCCGCCACCGGCAAGGGCCAAAATCTCCAAGACCAGTTCCTCAACCTGCTGCGCAAGAACAAGGTCCCAGTGACAATGTTCCTGGTCAAGGGCGTCAAACTTCAGGGCATTGTCACTTGGTTTGACAATTTCTCAATCCTGCTGCGCCGCGATGGTCAAGCGCAATTGGTTTACAAGCACGCCATCTCGACAATTATGCCCAGTCTGCCGATCGACGTCGGCCAGTTTGGCAGCGCGGTCGAAGGGAGCAAGAAGGTCCGCCTACTGCAGGACGTGTTCCTTTCAAGCGTGCGCGAAAGCGGGGTGCAGGTCACCATGTTCCTCGTCAACGGCGTGATGCTGCAAGGCCGCGTCGCCGCGTTCGACTTGTTCTGCATGCTGCTCGAGCGTGAAGGCTATGTTCAATTGGCGTACAAGCACGCAGTATCGACCATTCAGCCGCTCAGTCCGATCGATCTGATGGGCGATAGCGACGACGGCGAAGAAAGCTGAACTTCGGCGACGAACCAGAAGGCGACCTTGCGCGCGGAGCCCGCGCGCTGATCGTCTATCCCGAATTCCGGGGCAGGGGAGCCGTGAGCGGCGACACTGCACCCCGGCTTGAAGAAGCCCGCGGGCTGGCACTGGCGATTGGCTTGGTGGTGGTCGATGCGATTGCTATTCCGATCCGCGAGGCCCGCGCCGCGACGTTGTTCGGCGAGGGGCAGATCCAGAATATCGCGATAGCTTGCGAACAGGACAGCGCCGGGCTCGTGATCGTCGATGGCAGCCTGACGGCAATCCAGCAGCGTAATCTTGAGGAAAAGCTGAAGCGCAAGGTAATCGACCGGACCGGGTTGATCCTCGAAATCTTTGGCGAGCGCGCGGCGACCGCCGAAGGGCGCTTGCAAGTCGAACTTGCGCATCTCGATTACCAGGCCGGGCGTCTGGTGCGCAGCTGGACGCATCTTGAGCGCCAACGCGGCGGGTTCGGGTTCCTCGGCGGGCCGGGCGAAACCCAGATCGAGGCCGATCGCCGCCTGATCCGCGACCGCATGGCGAAGCTGCGCAAAGAGCTCGAGCAAGTCCGCCGCACGCGCGGGCTGCACCGCAGCCGGCGTGAAAAAGCGCCGTGGCCGGTGATCGCGCTTGTTGGCTATACCAATGCCGGCAAGAGCACGCTGTTCAACCGCCTGACCGGGGCCTCAGTGATGGCTGAGGACTTGCTGTTCGCCACGCTCGATCCGACAATGCGATCTATCCGGCTGCCCGGGGTGGACAAGGCGATCCTGTCAGACACCGTGGGGTTCATTTCCGACCTGCCCACGCAACTGGTCGCGGCCTTTCGCGCTACGCTCGAAGAAGTCACCGCCGCGGACGTAATCGTCCATGTGCGCGATATGGCCAATCCAGAAAGTTTGGCGCAAAAGCAGCATGTTCTGACAATTTTGCAAGAACTTGGTGTACTTGAAGAGCATGGTGGGGAGCCAACCATCCCCCTGATGGAAGCGTGGAACAAGTGGGATCTGCTCGCGCCCGATCAGGCGGCGGAATTGATGGGTCAGGCGCAGGCCAAAGGCGAGACTGTGATCGTGCCGGTATCGGCTTTGACCGGCATGGGCTGCGTCAACCTACTCGAAGCGGCGAGCAAACTGTTGACCCTGCGCGCTAAATTGCACAGTTTCATCCTGCCAGTCGGCGATGGGCAGCGTCTCGCATGGTTGCATGCGCATGGCGAAGTGGTCAGTGAAGGCGAAGCCGGCAGCGATGAGCGCGGCCCGCTGCGGCGGCTCGAAGTGCGGCTCGATCCGCGCGAATTAGGGCGATTTGCCCGGCTCTGACGCTTTGACGTCAATCCATAGCGCTTCCTGCTGATCGAGTGTCAATTCGGCAAATCGAGTCCCGCTCGCCTGTGCCAACGCCTCCATTGCGCGGAACCGGCGTTCGAATTTGCGGTTGGCGGCGCGCAGCGCGTCTTCGGGGGCTATGCCGTAAGCGCGGACCAGGTTGACTGCGGCGAACAGCAGATCACCTGCTTCCTCGGCTTGATGATCAGGGCCGTTTGCAGCGGCCAGTTCGGCCATTTCTTCACGGACTTTATCAGCCGGGCCTTCGCGGTCGGGCCAGTCGAAGCCAATACGAGCCGCGCGCTTTTGCAGCTTCTCTGCGCGGAGCAGAGCCGGGAGCGCATGCGCCACGCCGTCCATCGCGCCACTGGTGCCTTTGGTTGCGCGCTCTTCGGTCTTGAGCGCTTCCCAGCGAATTTCGCGTGACTGGCCTAAGTCGGGTGCGTCACCGAATATGTGCGGATGCCGCGCTTCCATCTTGTCCGAGATTGCGGCGGCGACATCGGTGAAATCGAACAGGCCGAGTTCCTCGGCCATCTGGGCGTGGAATACGACTTGAAGCAACAAGTCACCGAGTTCGTCCTTGAGCGCGGGGATGTCACCGCGCTCGATTGCATCGGCAACCTCGTAGGCTTCCTCGATCGTGTACGGTGCGATGGTGGCAAAGCTCTGCGCCAGATCCCATTCGCAGCCGCTCGCCGGATCGCGCAGTTGCGCCATGATCGCGAGTAGCCGTTCGAGCGCTGCGGCTGAAGTGAGGGGCTTGGCTGGCTGAGACATTTTAGATTGATAATATATATTATGTTAAATGAAACGCGAGAGGCTGAGGGGCAGGATTGCAGCTCACACTTTCACCTGACTGATGACAAGCGTCACGGCAGCGATAATTGCAGCCCAGATCAATGCCATCGTGACCATCCTGCTCCGACTTAATTCGTGACTTCGCAGGGATTGCCAACCAAGCGTCAACGCCATTGCTGCACCGATGATTGCCGTCACCATCGCGCCGTTGCTTATCACAACAACACCTCCAAACCATCGAAGCCGACCTTGACATGCGCCGGAACTTCCCCGCACAGCGTGACATAATCCATGCTTTTGTCGAGATGCGTCAGCACGGCCTGTCCGGCGCGCGATGCGTCGGTCAGTTCGAGCGCCATCGCCAAATGCGCGTGTGTTGGATGCGGCTCGCGGCGGAGGCAATCGACCACAAGCACATCGACACCGGTAAACAAATCGATCATTTCGCGCCGAATCTCACTGAAGTCTGTCGCATAGCCAATTGATTTACCGTCACAATCGAAGCGAAACGCGGTACTTTGTGCAGGTCCGTGCGGCATTTGGCACCAGCGCACACCGAACCCGGCGCACATCCGCAGCGGCTCTAGCGGTTCTAGCGACAGGATCGTCGGATAGCCTTCCTGCCCGGCGAACGCATAGCCAAACCGCAGCCGCAGCCGCCGCGCGGTCTCCTCGGCGGCATAGCCCGGGATCGGCGCGGCGCGGCCGTACCGCAGCACCCGTAAGTCATCGATCCCGTGAACATGGTCGGCATGATCGTGAGTCCAGAACACCGCATCGATCCGGTCGATTTCATTATCAAGCAACTGGTTGCGCAGATCAGGCGAGGTATCGACCAGCAACCGGGCACCTGCGTCGTTCTCAACCAGGATCGACACCCTGGTCCGGCGGTTTTTGGGTTCGGCGGGTTCGCAACGGCCCCAGTCATTTCCGACCCGCGGCACCCCGGTTGAAGTGCCGCTGCCTAGCAAGCGAACTTTCACAGGCCCGCCTTGGTGAACAGCCGGGCGAAATTGCGAGTAGTGGCTTCGGCAAGATGCTCAGGCGAAACCCCACGCAATTCCGCCACAAATCGGGCGGTATCGGCGACAAAGCCCGGCTCGCAAGTGCGCCCGCGATGCGGGATTGGCGCAAGGAACGGTGCATCGGTCTCAACCAGGATTCGATCTTCGGGCAACTCGGCGGCTATGGCCTGCAAGTCTTTGGCATTCTTGAAAGTCACTATGCCCGACAGCGAAATGGTCAAGCCCAACTCTAGCACTTCGCGCGCAAACTCGGCAGACGCGGTAAAGCAATGAATCAGTGCCGGATAAGCCCCCTGCTCCAGCTCGTCGCGCAGGATTGCGGCCGTATCGGCTTCAGCATCGCGGGTGTGGACGATAAGCGGTAGCCCGGTTTGGCGCGCGACGCTGATATGCCGGCGCAGCAGCGCCTGCTGAACCCGGCGATCGGATTTGTCGTAGTAGTAATCGAGCCCGGTTTCGCCAATCGCGATGACCTTGGGATGCTCGGTGGCGGCGAGCAACGCAGCTTCGCCCAGATCAGCATGGCCATCGGCCTCGTGTGGGTGTATTCCGACCGAGGCCCAGACGTCGGCCTCGCGGTCGGCCGTCGCAATCACCTGGTCCCATTCGCTCTGGCGAGTTGAGATCGAGAGGAAGCCCCCTACTCCAGCCGCACGTGCGCGTTGAAGCACTGCTGCCTGATCCTCGACCAAGCCCTTGTATTCAAGGTGACAATGCGAATCGATCAGCATCAGGCGTCTGCTTCCGTCGGTAGTTCGAGCCGGGGGAACAGCGGTGTTGGCGCGGGAAGCCGGAAACTGCTTTCCGCCAAGGCGGGATACCACTGTGCACCGATGCCCTGATAGCTCCGGTTGGCTTGCAGGACGCCCATCAGATCAAGCAGTTCGCCGGCCTTGCCGGGAATTACGGGCAGGATCGCAGTCGCAAGCTGGGCAATGCAGATGTACAGCGCGGCCAGCACGCACTCCATCCGTTCCGGGTCGGTTTTGCGCAGCGCCCACGGGGCCTGTTCGTCGACATACTGGTTGCAGGCAAAGCAGGCCTGGAGCCAGTGATCGATGCCCTGCTGCAGCGCGAGGTCCGCAAATGCCGCCGGAATATCTCGTTGGACCGCAGCACCAACCGTCGCCAACAGCGCCTCGTCTGCCGGTTGTTGACCGCGCATTTTCGGCAAGGAGCCGCCAAGATTTTTGGCGATAAAACTCAGCACACGCTGGGCCAGATTGCCGAAAGCATTGCCAAGCTCGGTGTTGCCGCGGCCAACAATCGCTTCGGCGGAATAACTCCCATCCTGCCCGAAACTCACTTCGCGCATAAAGAAATAGCGCAGCGCATCGACCCCGAAGCTGTCTGCAAGTTCGAGCGGATCGACCACGTTGCCCAGCGACTTCGACATCTTCTCGCCACCGCGCGCGAGCAGGAAGCCGTGTCCGAACACCTGCTTGGGCAGCGGCAGTTTGGCTGACATCAGGAACGCTGGCCAATAAACCGTGTGGAACCGGACAATATCCTTGCCGATCAGGTGCAAATCGGCGGGCCAGTATTTGCCCCAGTCGCCGCCTTGGTCGGGGTAGCCCAGCGCGCTCATGTAAGCCGTCAGCGCGTCGACCCAGACGTACATAACGTGGTCGGGCGAGCCTGGGACCTTGACGCCCCAATCGAAGCTGGTGCGCGACACACTGAGATCGCGCAGGCCCCCTTCGACGAATTTGAGCACCTCGTTGCGGCGGGTTTCGGGGCGGATGAAGTCGGGATTGGCGGCGTAATGTTCGAGCAACTTCTGCGCATAGTTCGAAAGCTTGAAAAACCAGCTTTCCTCAACGGTCCATTCGACCGGCGTGCCTTGCGGGGAAAGCTTCTCACCCCCTGCCCCGTCGCTCAGCTCCTTCTCTTCATAGAACGCCTCATCGCGGACCGAATACCACCCTTCATAGCGATCGAGGTAGAGATCACCATTGGCTTTCATCGCCTCCCAGATGGCCACGCTTGCTTCGTGGTGCGCAGCTTCATTGGTGCGAATGAAACGGTCGTAGGATATGTTAAGTTTGTCGCACATATCTTTGAAATATGACGACATTTCGTCACACAACGCTTGTACCTCCACACCTTGCTCGCGTGCTGTTTTGACCATCTTCAGGCCGTGCTCGTCGGTGCCCGTTACGAACCGGACATCGCGGCCCTGCATCCGCTGGAACCGCGCGATGACATCGGCGGCGATGGCCTCATAGGCATGGCCGATATGCGGACGTCCGTTGGGATAGCTGATTGCGGTGGTGATGTAATATGGTTCGGCCATGGCCGGCAATGCGCTTTCTGTCGGGGTCAAGCGCTCTCTCTAGGCATGGCCAGCGTCGCCAGCAAGGCCCCGAGTTCCATGGCGACGAGACCTGGGTCGAAGTTGTAGGTTGGTAATTGCGCGCCAAGCCGGACCAATTGCCCATGCGCTTCGATCACCCGGCCATCGCGTGCGGTCTGATGCCCCAGCTCGGCCGCGACCACTGCGCGGGCGAGATCGATCGCGGCTTGCTGGCGTTCACGGCTTGGCCGTGCGCCGATTTCCTCTGCCAGCGCGCCGCGCAAGGCGAAGTGCTCGTCACCCTCTGCGATCAAGCGGAGCATTAACTGGTGTAGTGTGCCCAGGTCCTGCGCGACGAATTCGAGCGCCGCGCCGGGCGATCCCTTGGCGGCGGCAACTGCGGCGGCGCGGGTCGGAGCATCGGCATCGGGGGCGGATTCGCGCAGGATCCGTTCGATCTGATCGCCGGCTAGCGGGGCGAACCGCAACACCCGGCAGCGCGAGCGCAAGGTCGGGAGCAGCCGCCCAAGCCGGTGCGTTACCAACAGGAAAAACGTGCCTTCGGGCGGTTCCTCAAGGCTTTTCAGCAAAGCGTTGGCCGCGCTCCTTTCAAGCTCATCGGCGGGGTCGATGATCACGACACGCCGGTGGCCCAGTGTCGGCCGGGTTTCAAGCCGTCTCCGCAGTAGTCGAATTTCATCGATCGGAATCGAGCGTTTGCGCTTGTAAGCCTGGCCGTCTTCGCGCTTTTTAACCTCTTCCTTGTTTTCCGGCGGGTGCTCGGGGATCAGGATATCGGGATGCATCTCGACCGGCGGTTGCTTCATGCCCGGTTCCGCGACCAATTGCGCCGCCGCCGCACGCGCGAACTGCGCTTTGCCGAGACCCTTGAGCCCGGTCAGGATCCACGCATGATGCATCCGCGCCGAACCCAGCGCGCTGTTCCATTCGCGCCAGGCTTCGTCATGGCCGAGCAACTCGCTCATGCCGCGCCCAACAAGGGCGCCAGCGCGGCGAGCACGTGCCGATGGACCACATCTGCTGTCTCATCGCCAGAGATCCGCGCAAACCGGACCGGTTCTGCCGCCGCCAGATCGGCGAAAGCCCCTGCCACGCGGGCATGATAAGCGGCATTGCGGCCGCCAATCCGGTCCGCCATGTCGCCGTCGCGGGCGGCGGCGCGGGCCGTCGCGGTTTCAGGCGAAACTTCAATCAGCAAAGTCAGATCGGGCAGCAATCCCGCGCTCCCGGCCCGGTGCAGCGCCATCACCTCAGCATCGCCCAACCCGCCAGCGCCGCCCTGATAAGCGCGGCTTGAATCAACGAAGCGGTCACAAATCACCCATTTGCCGGCCTCAAGTGCAGGCAAGATCAGCCGTTCGACATGGTCCGAACGCGCGGCGGCGAACAGCAGCGCCTCGGCGCGCGGATGCCACCCCTCACCCGCCGTCCTGAGCAGCAGGGTGCGGATCGCCTCGGCCCCGGGGGTTCCGCCCGGCTCCCGAGTGACCACGCAGGCAATCCCGCGCGCCGCCAGTGCATCGGCGAGCAGGCGGGCCTGCGTGCTCTTGCCCGCCCCCTCCCCGCCCTCGAATGCAATAAATTTGCCGCGTTTCATGGCAACAACCCTAGCAGGCCATTGACGATCCTGTCGATTGGCCCGGCGGGCTCTACTGCCTGTAAAGTTATCAGGGGCAACGTGTGATCCGGCTGCCCAGCAATATGCATTTCGAGTGTGGCAACCTGCTGGCCCCTGGCGAGGGGCGCGTGCAGCGGGCCGACGTAGTTGATGTGCCCGCCTAGGCGAACGATGGAGCCTTTCGGCAAACTCAAAGCAAAACTTCGCGGAACTCCAAGCTCGACATTGCGCGCTGTACCGCCCTGAACTTTGGCTACACCTACCATGAATTGGGGGGTCAAGAAGGAGCGGCTGTCCCACGTCTGATAGCCCCATTCGGCCAACGCTTTGGCGGCCTTGGCCCGGCCCGGTTCGGTCTGTGCATGGCCGATCACCAGCACAACCCGCCGATTGCCGCGCGTGACCGAGCCGAGGAAATTGAACCCGGCCTCATAACTGTGCCCGGTCTTGATTCCGTCCGCTCCCGACAGCAACCCCGCGAACGGATCGTGACTGCGCAAGGTAGCGCCGCGCCAGACCATTGCCGGATGCCCGAAATAGCGTTGGAAAAGCGCTGAATGTTGCTCGGTCAACGCCATCGCCAAGCGGACCAGATCGTTCGCGGTGACATAGGTTCGGCCGTGATCGGGAAAGCCGTTGGCACTGGCGAAGTGGCTTCCGCTCATCCCCAGCGCAGCGGCGCGCGCGTTCATCGCGGCGGTCCAGGCATCGATCGAGCCCAAGGCGCCTTCGCCCAGCACCACTGCGGCGTCGTTGGCAGAAACAGTCGTGGTGCCCAGCAGCAGATCGCGCACGCTGACCCTTTCACTGCCGCGCAGATTGAGTGTGGTGCCCTTCCCGGCCCAGCGCTGCGCGGTCTCGGGCCGCACCGTGATCAAATCGTCCTCATGCAATTTGCCAGCGGCGATCAAGTCGAACGCGATGAGTGCGGTCATTGCCTTGGTTATCGAGGCGGGGAGGAAGCGCTGGTTGGCAGCCCGGGCGTAAAGCACCTGGCCCGAGCTCAGATCGGCGAGTAGCGCGATCGGTGCGGCAGCCGCGCCGGGCGGAACCGGAACGCTGGCAACCGGTGCCGACTGGTCAACCGCGAGCGCCAGTGCAGGCAGCGCCAACGCGCTCGGCAGCAACCATGGCTTGATCGACAAAACCCGTCCCCTGCGCGCCGCCTTTGGGCCAGCACGCGCGGCGGGACTGCCTAGTCCGCGCGCTGGATTCGCGCGTCGCTATACCCTGCTGTCTTGGCCTTCGCCAGCGCAGCCTTGGCTTCTGCTTCGGAACTGAACGGACCCATTCGCACCCGCCACAGTTTGCCCGCTGGCGATACCGACCCGCCGGTCTGCTTCGCCGCAGTTTCAGCGTTTGCCCGGCTTGAGAAGGCACCAACTTGAACAGCGAATTTGCCGTGCAGCGCTGGCTTGGGTGCTGGAGCGGGCGCAGGCGTGGGGTTGGCTGCCGGCAATGGTGCAGGCACCGGCTTGGGCTTAGGCACCGGTTTGCCTGGTTTGATTTTGACTGGCGTTTGAGCTGGTGCGGGTGCAGGAGCCGCGCTGGGTTCAGGAACCGGCAGCGCAACAGGACGAACAATACCCTCCTGCTGGTCGAGCTTGCGGCCGAGCACCGTGAGCAGCGATTTGGGCGTATCCATCCGCGCAGGTGCGGGCTGGCCCATGCGCAGCAGCGCGCGGTCCTGTTCGATCGGGTTCATCCGCCGCACGCGCACGGCGGCGCGCGGATTTGCCGCGATGCCGAGCTGGGCTGCGGCCCCTGGCGATAGCTCGATCAGCGACTTGCCGTTCATCGGTCCGCGCCGCTCGACCCGGACGAGGATGGTCTTGCCGGTTTCAAGTGCAGTTACTTCGATATAGCTCGGCAGCGGCATCGTGCGGTGCGCCGCAGTGACGGTCGCGCCGCCCGCATCGCTCACCGCGGCATAGCCAACCGCATCGTAATTCATCGTGTCCGAAGGGGTGTAAGTCACCCCGTCGACCGTAAACGGCGCGCCTAGCACCATCGGGAAATCGGCTGAGGGACCGCCAATCGCAGCGGGGTTCTGACCGGCATCATAGGGTCGCGCTCCGCCGCCGCAGCCTGCGAGCAGGGTCAGCGCCGCAAGCGGCAGGAACTTATTATCGGGCAATCTCATCCGCAAGCAACCCCACCGACAGTGCGTAGTAGTTCGAGCAGTTATAATGCAGGATAACGCGATAATTACCGGTTAACAGGAATGCACCATTTCCTGCGCCGTCGGGTTCGAACAGCGTCGCCATGGCCATATCGTCGATCGCAGCTTGCGGAGACAACCCGAGCGCCTTCCATTCAGCCACAGTCCGCCAAGCCGAATGGCGGGCGTGAACCGCACGGCAGCTGGGCGCTTCAAGCTTTTCGGGCAGCGCCGTGCGGTCAAACGCTGGCGGCACGGTAACCGGCACGCCCCACGGCTCGCCGCGCTTCCATCCGGCATCGCGGAAATAGTTCGCGATTGAAGCGAGCGTATCGGCGCGGCTGTTCCAGATATCGGCTCGGCCATCGCCGTCGCCATCGCGCGCAAGACGCAAGTAGATCGTCGGCAGGAACTGGGGGTTGCCAAACGCGCCGGCCCAACTCCCGGTCATCTGGCTGCGCGGCACGCCGCGATCGGCCATCTTCATCAAGGCGATAAATTCATCGGCGAACAATTGGCGGCGGCGACCTTCGTAAGCAAGTGTGGCGAGTGAGCGCGGCAGATCAAAATCGCCTTTAACCTTGCCGTAAAAAGTCTCGTGACCCCAGATTGCCATGAGGATTTTGGCCGGAACGCCGAATTCAGCCTCGATTGCGGGCGTTTGCATGGCGGTATCGGCCAGCATTGCGCGCCCGCCATTGATTCGCGCCGCATCGACATGATCGCGGTAATAAGGCCAGAACGCCGGGGGTGAATTGGGCGTGCTGCCCGGTTGTGCGCGGTCGAGCGCGATCACCCGCGGGTTGACCGTCAGGCCCGCAGTCATCGCCGCGATGGTCGCCTCACGCACCCCTTCGCTGCGGGCGCGCGCGCTGAGCAGCTGGAGATAGCCCTGAAAGCCTGCCGCTTCATCAGGTGCCGATGCCGCCAGCTGAACCGACGCGGGCGCGGGTATCTGCTGGACTACCGGACCTGGCAGCACAGGTCCGACCTGCGCCGGAACGGCACTCTGCGGCACCGACAGCAGCATAGCCGCCAACACGGGAGCGGAAACAAGTTTGACGGTGCGGCCACGGTTCATGCAGCCAGTGTGTCACACCGCGCGCGATTCGGGAATTGCCCGCGTCGCCCAAACCGGGTAGCTGGCCCGATTGTAGGACAGGTGGCAGAGTGGTCGAATGCAGCGGTCTTGAAAACCGCCGTGGGTGCAAGCTCACCGTGGGTTCGAATCCCACCCTGTCCGCCATTTAGCATTGAAACCATTGATAAATGTCATTCATTGTGCGCTCGTTCCCTCAAACGCTCCCCTATAGAGCGTTCGCTTGAGGCTTCAGCGGAGCGTCTTTCCAACAATCACTTGTGACCGATCTCGAAAACGCTAGGTTTGCAATTCTGGAGCCAGTCCAGAGGGGGTAAGTCAGTGAAAAAGATCATTTGGGCGGCGGTTCTGCTTGCCTGTTCGGTATCGGTACAAGCCGAAACCATGACTAATGACGGCGTGCTGTCACTCGTGAAGCAAGGGCTTGGCGACGAACTACTTGTCGCAAAAATCAATAGTGAGCCATGCAACTACGACACTTCCATTTCCTCGGTTATCGCGCTGAAAAATGCTGGCGTGTCAGAAAGGATTCTCGCTGCAATGGTAAGCCGTTGCGCGAGCATAAACGCATCACGCGGCATAGCAGGTGACGACGCTTCCACCGATCCGCTCGTGCGCCATTCTCCGGGGATTTATCTGGTGCAAGATTGGCAGAAACCGAGTGGATTGACCCATCTAGTTGCGGCCAAATCAAGCGGAATGAAGACCTCAGGGAACGGCAGCATCATATTCCCGCTCGTCGCAAAAATGTTGCTCCCCGGCGAAACCAGCGCGCGAACCGTTTTGAGCACCTCGCCCACGTTCTACTTTTACTTCGATAAGAATGACGCGGCTGTCAGCGACTTCGGCCAGCAACATTCCGAAGCGGTAAACTCGCCCGACGCATTTTCGCTAGTTCGATTGAAGCCAAAAAAGGGCAATCGGGAACTAGAGATGGGCAGGATGTCGGCCTTTGGGAGCTCTATTGTAGGGTTCCGCAAGGGGCTAAGTTTGAAGAGCGCTGTTCCGTTTACTAGCACCGAACAAAAGGGCGGGATCTTCGAAGCAAGGACCGGACCTCTGGAGCCGGGAGAGTATGCTTTTGTCTTCACGGGCGGCGACGAGGCTTCGCGTATATATGACTTCACGATTGCGCCACCAGCAAGCGCCGGTAGCCGTTAGCGTGCTGGGGGTTCCGAAAAGTCGCTAAGCAGACGCGCCATAGCCTTCAGGTATCGAGCCGAAGCATTAGCCTGAGCTGAGCGTGCGCCGTGTTTCCAAGCGTTGCGATTGCCAGTAGGCGCACCGCTACCTTTGCCGCCGTGCATTCGGCACCGCTTCGCGTTCTTGATCGCGGGGGACTGGCACAACGTTCCCTTTCGGGTCATGGCCAAGCATCGCGGGGCCGCTGCCAGCCGCGCCGGTTCTGGCTGCATGGGGTTGTTCGGCTGATTCTGCATTCTGGTGCCCCCCGGCGTGATTGTGGAATTGATCGGCAATGACGGCCTGCCCGCCCTCGTTCACATGAACATGGCGCACAGTCTGCTCGCGCGGCTGGTGTAGTTTGACCAGTGTCTCCAGCGTGGCGCGACTTTGCGCCTGAGCCTTCAGGGCTATTCGCGCATAGGTGTCCGCTGCACCCAGATGTTCGCCCATATTGAGCGCCATACGCCGCGCCATCTCGGTGAAAATGCTATCCAGTGACAAGGCTTGAGCGGCAAGAAGTTCGCTTGCAAAAGGCAGATCGCCCCTACTTGCCTGTTTTCCGACGCTGGAGATTGCGTCTGCATAATCGCCGTTACCCGGTCCGCCCTTCAAGTGGCCAAATTGCACTTTGTGTATTTGCATCGCCGTCGCCGCATGGCGAAACGGTGCGGCCAAGATTGCTGACGCTATTGCAAGCGGCGCGCTTTCCCCATCTTTCGCGGTAACGTTGAGCGCGTGGTTAGGTTGCATACCGCCGTCAGGTTTTTTGCGATTGGCCATTGTCAGTCCTTTGCCTTGCGCGCGGTTGCGCCAATGTTCTGTGAAGTGCTGCAACGCCTGCCGATAATCAGGCCCTGGAGTTTGTGCTGTCGGTCAATTCCAACCGCATCGAGCGCGTCTTGCGGTGCGCCCTTGCAGAGATAGGCAAGCGCTGCCCGCGCGTTCTCAAAGTGCAATGCGGGGTTGCCAGTTTCCAGACCCAGCCGCCCGCCGATGGGATCGCCGCGAATGACTTTCGCGCGGTACGGCTTGCCAGTGATTGCCCGCAACCAGCGTTTTTGAGCTGCTACCAACGGCTTCACCAGTTCGGCAGGAACAGAGGCAAGCATGTGGCAATGCCAGCCTTTGTCGCCCGCGTTCTCATGGACCCACAGCCAAGCTATGCGATAGCCGCGCCGGGCCAGCCAGCGGGTGAGGCAGTCGATAAACTTGCCCGTTGTCGCAGCCATGCCAGAAAGGGGCACTCCAGCCGCTTTCCAGTGAATTGTAATCATCCGGGTGAACGGCAGGCCGATTGCGCGCGAATGGCCCTCAGCGGCACCTAGATTGCCAATCTGACGCTTTGCCAGTGCATGGCTTTCCCGATCGGCACGGTTACGGCTTCCGCCTCTGCCGGGCGTGCCTGTCGATTGTGCTGCCACACCTAAGGGTAAGTTACTTATGGCAAGGGCCGTGCCAGTTCCGGCAATCGGCGGATTTGCAGGCGGTTGCAGCTGAAGCGCTGCCATTGAAACTTCACCGAAAGTCGCCCCCCGGTGAAGTTTCAAAGCTCCGCCTACGTACGCGCGTGGAATGCTCGAATGCGGGGCGGCGAGCATCATGCAGCAACCCAGACAATTGCCATCTTGCCGCTGGCATTTGGCCTCCGCAGCCCGCTGTCACGGATCAGCCCCTTGCGTTTCAACTCGCTTGTGCGCGGCTGGATTGACCAGCGATCCATGCCCAGCCGTGCCGCCAGTTCATCGGCAGTAAGGCCAAGCCAACCGGCATCGTGGATCGCGTCCAACGCCATGCGCTGTAAGCGGCCCAGCATAGGGGCTAGGGCGCTGGCAGCGGCGACAGACGTATCGACATGACGGTGCCCCGGTGCATTGGGATAGGTGTTCATAGCGCGCCCTCCCCTGCCAACGGGGGTAAGCCATGCTTGGCGAGTAGCTTTGCCAGCCAGTCTGCCTGCGCAACGCTCATGGGGGACGGATCAACCGCTAGTTGGCCAAGGAATTGACCCGCCTTACGGCTGAGCCGGTGACTACCGGTTAACAGGGTAAGCGCAGCCTGTCGGTTACTGCGGAAGGGTAGCTCAGTCATTGCACCGGCCCTCCCCAAAGCAGAGTTGGGCCATTTCCCGCGCCATCCAAGGCGACAGGCAGAAACGGGACGCAAGCATTTGCGCCCGCCATTCCGATGCGGTAGAGGGGGAATGCAACCAGCTGCCAAGTTGATTGCGTGAGACGCCGGGCTGCACCCCGGCGTTTCGCATATGTGCTGCCAACGCTCATGCTCCCGTCTGATATGCCGGGAGATTGGTTAGATAGGCTTGGAGATCGGCAAACGAGATCAGCGTTCGCCGCCCTGCCTTCCGGGCGGAAAGATCGCCGCGCTTAAGGGCCTCATAAATCGAGGTGCGCGACATGCCCGAAAATTGCACTGCCTCGGGCAACGTGCCGTATGCTTTTGTCATGGGGAATCTTCCTGTGCTGCTTTGCCGCGATGATGCGGACACACAGGTATTTAGGCTTGTCCGGCTGGCCGCTTGTCGAAGTGCCTAAAAATCAAGTTTCGGCTGAATCCCGTATTTCGCGTTTAAAGCGCCGATATTCCTGCCACAAGTTATCGACCACCGATTCGGACAACTCCGACAGATGCGCCACTTCGGTGATAATTCGCTTTCGCGCCCCCCTCGGCGGCTTATTCGAAACTGTCACTGCGCGGGGAGCAGCGCCTAGGTATTCGCCGCTCTCGTTGCTGAATGGCGTTCTTCCGCGTGAATGAAGCCAAGCCTCCAAGTCGCCTTTGTGATCGTCGTAAGCTTCGCTTGCGAGCCAAGCCTTGCGCTGAGCGACCGGGATTGCCTGTGCGCTTTTCTGAAGCGCTCTAATGGCGTCGGCATGGGCGAGCCGCGAAAGCCTCACTTCAACAGCCAGTTCTGATTCTTTGCGCTAACGCGTTTCGCAAGCGTGGCCCACTCCGATCATTGTCGGTAAGTCATATTTTGGCGGGCGTCCGGCTCCAATTCGAGCGCCGCCGTGGCCCTTATTCCGGCTTGGCTTTGGCACGGTTCTTCCGCTTCGGTCTGAATGTCACCACTTCCGCATCGGGAGCGCAGCATACTTGCCACGCGTCCCGCATAACCGCGTGACGAAACTGTAGTGCTACATGAGCAGGAAGGTGGAAGCGAAAGGCATCGCCGCCAGATTTGAACGTCACCAGCATGTGCCCAGTAGTGGCCTCAACCGCAGTTTCATCGATGTGGAGAATGCCGTTCATGCCGCCGCTCCCCGGATTGGGGAAACCTTGGCTCCAGCTGCGCCGTCGCTCGCGCAGTAAGTGGCCCAATCGGCCATGAGCCGCCGCCGCTTGTCGAACATATCGCCGCGCCGGTAAGCCGCCTCGGCCTTATTGCCGATGGTATGGGCTAGCGCCATTTCTTTCATCTCGTGCGGATAGCCTGTTCGTTCGTCGGCCCAATCCCGGAAGCTGGAACGGAAGCCATGCGGTGTGGCCAGCCGCTTTGCTTTGGGATCGAAATAGCCTGCGCCGCCGCCCTTCAAGTCGGCATCATGCATACGGCGCAGCAACATTGCCATTGCCATGCTTGACAGCTTCCCGCCCCCGCTCCCGCAGAATAGCGTTTCAGAGCCTAGCGGTTCAACCTCCCGCAGTATCTCTAAGGCGCGAGCCGACAAAGGAACGCGATGTTCTTTGCCTCCCTTCATGCGAGCGGCTGGTATGGTCCAGATCGCCTTGTCGAGATCGACTTCATGCCACACGGCCTCCAGCACTTCGCCGGTGCGAGCCGCCGTCAAAATAGCAAACTCTAACGCCAGTGCCGCCGTGGCTGAGCGAGAGCGGAGCGCGCCAAAAAAACCGGGCAGCGCCTCATAAGGCAAGGCAGGATGGTGCCCGCGCGTGAGCCGTGAACGGGCAGGCAGGATTTGCGCAATATGGCCACGCCAGCGGGCAGGGTTTTCGCCCTCCCGGTATCCCCGCGCCTTCGCGGCATCGAGCACGGTTTCGATCCGCCCCCGGATGCGGCTCGCGGTTTCAGACTTGTCCTGCCAGATCGGCTCCAGGATTTTGAGTACATGCGCCGTGCCAATGTCGGCAACCGGCAATTCGCCCATTACGGGGTAGACGTAGCTTTCAAGCGTGTTGCGCCATTGTTGCCGGTGCTTGTCATTGCGCCAGCTTGCCTCATTTGTGCCCATATAAGCCACTGCCACGGCCTTGAAGGTGATTCCGGCTATCTGTTCCGCCTGAGCCGATGCAAGCGCCGCAGAGGCTTCCCGCTGGCGTTCGTCTAGAGGATCAATACCTGCCTTTACCTTGAGCCGTAATGCCAATGCCAGATCGCGGGCAGCCGAAAGCGAAATTCCGCCCTGTCCAGCCGCTCCCAAGCCAACGTCGCGTGACTTGCCCTTGAGCATGAAGCGATAGACCCATGACCGCGCGCCGGTTTCCTTCACCAGTAGATGCAGGCCGCCCCCGTCTGCATGGCGTCCGGGTTTCGCGCTCAAAACTGTTTTGTGCGACAGGGCGTTGCTGAGCTTGCGGGGCATGGCTGGTGTCTCCGTTCCCAAATCCGTTCCCCGATAATACGCTGGTTTTATGGGAACGCAACAGGATAGAACGGGACAGGAACGGTGCTCAAGTTGACACGCGAATGACTGTTTTGCGTGGCTTTCGAGATGACAACGGACAGATTGGGATGGTGATTAGGCGGACACCCTGTCCGCCAAGCAATCGGCATGCTGCTGCTATATTGTCGCGGGAGCACCCGCAGGCGTGCCGAAATCGGCCCGGCAAGCAACCGCGCTGCGGCTCATGGCGGCCTGCGACGTAGTAAACGTCTCGGCCATGCTCGAGTCGAACAAGACTGGATCAATCCCCGCCATCATCGCGTAGGCGCGCTCAACCGAGGCGCAGACCCGCGCCGATCGTTTGCCATCGACCTTAAGGTAGCTGCCCGCGCGGACGAAATCGTACGACGCAATCAGATACGTCAGCCCGGCCCACTCAGCCGGAGTCACCGCCAGGGTCCGGAGCCGCTCGAATTCGGCCATACCAGCCGCACAGTATCCGATTTTTTGTGCGGGCGTTGCGGTTTTAGCGGCATCGCCGAAAATGCAGCCGCGATCGATTGGCGGCGCAGTGCGCACGAAATCTGCGGTGGTAAACCGAGCAGGAGCCGGTTTGGCCAAGACGGCGGCCGGCATGGCGACCACGCATAAACCGAATGCCGAGCCGAGGATCAGACGATGATTCATGAGCAATTCCCCAAGTAGCGTACGAGCCAGTGAGCAGCGGTCTGCCACAAAGCCCCGCGTCTATCCAGCCGGAGTGAACCGCGCGGCGAGCCGTTGCAATCCTTCGACCGCCAGCCCGAAGAACACCCCGCCGACGACCGTCGACAGCACCAGTTCCGGCCAAATGACGTTCAACTGGACCAAGGGCGCAGCGGCAACAGTGACATAGAGCATTGAGGAGGTGTTCACGACCAGTGGCACTGCCTTGATGATATCGAGGTACAACGCGAGCACCAGCAGCAGAACCGCAGCGAGGGTTCCTGGTGTTCCAAAATGCACAGTGCCATAGACAATGAACCAGCCAAGCCCGATCCCGACTACGGCACCGATGATCGCAGCGGGCAGCCGCTTGAATTGCAACTGTTCGTTATTGGCCCAGTACCACAGCATCAGAAACCCGCCGAACAATGAAACCGGCTGGAGAAACATCCCGCCGATTACGATCCAAGCGACAACCAGCAGTAGCACGATGACGAGAATGGCGAGACCGGCAATCGGTCCTGGCGGCGGTGCAACTGCTACTGCGGGCGGTGTATCGGCCATGGTATTGTCCCCCTGAAAAGCCGGCGTGATACCGGTCTTGAGCGTGAATAGAGCTTAATCGCACGATTAATGCCAGCGCTATAACGCCCGAGATTTACTGTCCGAGCCCGAGAAACCCGAATGACTTGGCATCGAGCTTCATCTTGACGCTGGCGAACACCCCTTGGTCAGTGCTCCGCGCGGCGGAGAAATCGGCGTCGCGGTACCCGCTGAAATTGTAGCCGAGCATCAGCAGGACGTCTTTGGTCGGTGACAATCCAATCTGCGGGCCATAGGAGAAGTCGGTGGTTTGGTCGGTGAGGTTGTGGCGGAGCGATCCGGTCCCGCCGACCTCGAAATGATTGCCTAGGCCATAGCGCAGATCGAGCCCGCCGATCAGCGTGGTGCTAGCCAGATCCTGGTCTTCATAACTGTCAAAATTATGGCGCGCGGCAGCGAAGAAGCCGACGTTTGTGCGCTGGACATATTGGCCGTTGACGCTGCTGCGCGGGGTCCAGTCGCACGAAATGCTGGCAATCAGCCGGTCCGAGCGGGCATCCCCGTCGATGGTCAGCGCGGTACGCCCGGCCGGGCCGGCTTCACCCGCGACTGCGCCACGGATCCGGTCAGACCGGTATTGCAGCTTGACCAGGAAAGCGAAGTTCGAATTGGCCGGGCGGAACGCGGCGGCGAGCGAACCGTCGTAGATCTCGCTCGAAGCGCCGCTATCGGCGTTCGCGCGGGTCCAGGTGAAGCCCGTGCCGACCATCGTGCCCTCACCCAGCTGGCGAATGGCACCAAAGATTACGCCGCGGCGATTGGCAAACTGGCCGTCACGCCATTCGCCGCGCCCGGTTGCGCTCCATTTGCCCGCGCGCCAGGTCCCGCCAAAGGTCAACGCGGTGAAGTCCTCGCCAATTGCACCGCTGTCGTTGATCGTGCCGCCGCTTGCTGCTGGCTGGGCCGGGTTAATCAACTTGGCCGCGTTGACTCCGCCAAGCGTTCGGCTCGAATCAAGCGTCGCGTCGAGCGTCAGGTTCTTGGTCACCGGCATCGACTGTGACAGGCCGAAGACGGCGAAGCTGCGCTTGCCGTTCTCGGCGATGTCCTGCTGGCCGACTGCCGAGACGATCCGCGCGCCAGTCCACGGAGTGACTTCAACCCCGATCCGTGCGGTGCGGGCGTCGATGTTCTCGCCCAGAGCAATTTCGTAAGTGCCAACCAGCTTGATATCCTGGGTGATTGCAAAGCGCGCCGAGAAGCGGTGGCGTTCGGGCAAGTCGATCGATGCGGCCTTGCCGATCGCAAAGCTGGTCGCGGCGCTGAGTTCGAGACGGTTGCCCATGAAGCGTCGCGCGACCGAGGCCTCGACTACATTGGACTGCGCGCGCGTCCCATCTGCCAGCTTGTCGTCGAAGTGCGCCAAGCTGAGCCGAGCCTCGCCCTTCGCCGTGCGCCACGTCACACCGGTTTGCACCGCGACGCGGCGAGTGCCGTCGGTCAGGCTGTCATCGATCCAGCCGCTGGTCACAACTGACAAGTCGGGCGTAATCCGTACGCGGGCATCGACGCCGATTTTGCGGCGGCCAAGTTCGGCCCCGGTGGTCTGGCCCACCCCGAAATTCGCATCGGCGCTGCGGACGTAAGCCAGCACGTCGAGCTTGCCCGAATGATGCTCAACCTCGACCAGGAACGCGGCGGCGTTTTCGCCGTCGTGCTGGCTGACTGCGGCTTCGGCGCGCACTTCGGTGTTCTGACCGAGCCGCGCCTTGGCGTCGACCGCGATCAGGTTGGTGCGTGTGGTGTTACCGCCATTGGCGCTGGTATCGCTGATGATAGTGCCACCGAACCGCAGGTTGCTCTTGGCGGTGGTGACATCGGCGCGTAGCCCGGCGTTCCATTGACCGCCGCGTGCATCATCGCCAAGCTCGTAATCAAGCACGATGAATTGCGGGTTGAGATCGGCGTCGCGGCTGAGGATCGGTTCCTTGAAGCTGATCGTTCCTGAGAGAAGGTCGACATCGTAATCGACAAACCGGGTCAAGGTGCGGCGCGAAACAATCAATTCGCTGCGGAACCGGTCGCGCACTTCGATTGCCACTACTTCGCTCCCCGCGATAATCGCGCGGCTCGACAGGCGGTACGGACCCGAGATACCTCCGCCTTGAAATTCGTCGCGGCGGTGCATTGAGGCGATCTTCGCGGCAAAGCCCTGAACATGGACCCCGCCGGTGTTAACCTCACCTTTGAAGCCGGTTGCGGTGCGCTGGTAGCGGCCCAGCTGAGTCTGATCGAACCCGGTGTCGAAGTCGCCGTAAATTGCATAGAAGGCGCGGCTTTCAATCCGGACGTACAGTTTCTCGCGGCTCGCTGCGTCGCTGCGGCGATCCGAGCCATCGGCGAACACGGTGTAGTAAGCGCGCGGATCGATCTGGCCCATCAGCACCTGATCGTCACGCTGCTTGGCGCTGTCGTAGCTCGCGGTGAGCAGGAACGACCCCAGCACCCGGCCCTTGGCGTAAAACGCGGTGCGCGCGTGGTTGCCCAGATCGCTGTCAAAATTGCCGCTGCGCTGCATATTGTCCGCGATCGACCTGGAGCCGATTGCGCCTTCGACCAGCCCGACCAATGTCCACGGCTGATCGCCCGGCACCACCCAGGCATCAAGCTCTTGGCGGCGGCGTTGCTGATCGTCGCTGAAGTTGAAAACCAGGTGCAGCTTGCCGCTGACCATGGTCGGAGCGAGTTCGACATAAGCGATGCCGTCATCACCCTTGACCATCCAGCGCGGCGCTTGGCGGCCCAAGCCGCTGAGCTGGCGCTGCTGCAACGCGTCGATCGCCGCTGCGCTTTCATAAGGCGCAGACAGCGCAAATTCTCCGGACAACCCCGCGTGCAACGGGCGGCCATTGTGATCAAGGATGCGCAGGGCGAGCATCGGCCGGGTCGAGCCATCAGCGATCAGGTGGCTGGTCTGGGGCAAGAATTCGACCCGTGCCGGCGTGGCTGCGTAAGTAACATCGCGGGTCAGGCGGCTGAGTTCTCTGCCTGCTTCGTCTCGCACGACTGCGGTCAGGCGGGTAACTTCGCCCTCAAGCGGAATGCCGCGCCAGATGCTCACTGCATAAGTTCCGCCCGGCGCAGCGCGCTGGCCATCGAAGCTAAGCTTGTCAGCCGGCTTCCCGCCCACCAACAGGTCGATCTTCTGCCCGGCGCGGTGGCGGATCACGACACGGATCGCCGGAGCGCGCGGGTTGTGGTCGATTGCAGGGAACAGGAAATCGGTCGGACCATCGCCCAGCGCTAGCCAGTCGGTCTCCGCGCCAGAGGCAATTCGGCCTGCGTCAGAATCAAGTTTGCGCTGCGGGGAAATCGAGGCTTCACTGCCCTTGGCCGGAACGAGCGGTTCCGCTTCGTTTATCTTCATGCCTCTGGCGGGCGATCCTTCCGGCAGCGCCGCGCCAAAGTCGGCGACGACCAGGCTGCCACCCTGCCCGCTTACGAACCGTGAGCTGGCACTGCCCGCGCTGCGGGTTGAGCGAGTGCAATCGGTGAAAAGTCCGCCCTTGGGCAGAGTCGCGCCTTGTGCCTGCACCACGTGGTTTCCGGGCACGACGCCGTTGAAGTGGTACCGGCCGTCCGCATCCGTGATCGCAAACGTGCCGTCTTCCATTACCATGCGCACGCCGGGAATGCCAAAGTGCTGCGCGTCTACCGTGCAGCCGCCATCGGTTACTTGCCCGACAATTGTCAACCGTGCCGCAATATCGTTGCGCTCGATCCGCACCATAGCTCCGGCAGTTGCCGAGATCCCGCGCGAATCGGTGACGGTGGCGCGGTTAAGCGCCTGCCCAGCCGGAGCATCGGCACGAACCGACATAGCGTAGCTGACTGTGCGGCTATCACCTGCGGCGATGTCGCCCAGCTGAAGCGTCAAGGTTTTGCCGTCCGGTGAAATCTGCACTGCGCCGGGCGCCGCAACGCCGTCGATCCGAACCGTGTCGGGGCGCAATCGCAACAGCGACGACGGGATATCGACCAGCGCAACCCCGCGTTTGATATTAAGCGGATCGGGGTTGGCGACGGTCAGGGTATAGAACACCACATCGCCCGGTAGCGCGGTCGGCCGCGAAGCAGTCTTGGTCAGGCTGACTGAAACCGCCGGGTGATCAAGCGGGATGTCGACCCGGATTGCCGCTGGACTGCTCAGTGTAAGCGCGCCGCCGTATGACGCCGGGACGATTTCCATCGGCTGTCCATCGGGACGGCGGAGCGGCGCGAGTTGTGCCGCGCTCGCGGTCGAGGGCGCGGTATAGGGCGCCGGCGGTTCGATCACGATCCGGTACTGGCCCAGCGCGGCAAGCGGGAAGCGAAATTCGCCCGGCGCAATTGGATGAACTACGCCCGCCGCATCGGTGACGCTTTGCCCGGAAATGACGGTCGAGGGCCAAGGTGTGAAACCGTCATCGGCAAAGATCCTCGCCGGAGCACCGCTCACTGCACCGACCAAAGTAACCCGCGCCCCATTGACGGGCGCACCCGTTTCGCTGTCGAATACCAGGCCGTAAGGATCGGCCAATAAGGTAACTTGAGCGGACCCGGCAACCGCGCCGCCGCCAGTTTGGCTGGCAGAGACAATGATCTGATCGCCCCCCATAACGTTTAACCGGCAATCGCCGCGCACCGGCGCGGGCCGGCTGGTCCGGGTCTGGACCGCGCCAACGAACACACCGCTGCTCGCCGCAGTCTCGAACACGGTGAGCGTTTCAAGATCACCCGATGAGCTGGAAATCGTGACGGTCAGGCTATCGATCGCGGCCGGATTGGCATTGGCGGCGAGCGCATTAATCTGGAAATAGAGCACACTGCCGGCTTGGAGTGCAGTTGCCGGGTTGACCGTAGCGAAGGGATTGGCCGCGCCCGTACCGCCCGGCAGGATCAGGGGGTTGCCGCCGCAGGTCGGCGCAGTAACCGCAAGCCGCTGGCCGGAGGTGCTGTCGATGAAAGTCTGGATCGAAAGCTGCGATTGAGCGACGTTGAACGTCACCGCGTTGGACTGCACTGAGAAAGTAGTGCTGCCTTGCGACCACTGCGCTGCGGCAACATTGGTGATCGTCTGGGCGTTTGCAGCAGGCACGCCGATCAGCAGCGCGGCCAGCACTTTCATCAAGAAGCAAATCTGCCGGAACACGCCCATCGACCCTTGGGAGGTGTGGGCGGAACGTTTAGAAACGAACCGCCCAGCCCTTGTCAGTTGATCGTTGCGCGGAAGCGCAGCGTTTTGGTTTCGGTCGCCGCGACGCTGGCCAGCGTGCCGCTCACTGCACCCGCCGCGAACGCGCCGCCGGCGCTGCCATCGAAGTTACAGACGCCGGTGGTGGTCGTACCGTTGATGAAGATGCCGTACCCAGAGCTGTAGGTCACTGTGCCCGGCAGCGTATCCGCGATCGCCACGTTGGTGGCCGTACCGCTGCCCGCAGCATTGGCGACGATGATGCAATATTCCAGCGTTGCGCCCGGAATTGCCTTGGGGTTGGTCGAGCCGTTGATCGGATCGGAGATAACCACGCTGGTCTTCGTGATCGTCAGCGCGGCGGTCAGGACGGTGTAATCGTCCTTGGCCGAGAACGCCGCGTCGCGTGCTGCATCTGTCGCGCCTGCAGTGTCGGCGTAGACGGTGTCCATCCCGGCAGTATTGGCCCCGGTCGTTTCAACCAGCGCAATGCCCAGGCTAGTGGCGGCACCACCTTCGCGGCCAGTCGCGGTGAGCGTCACCGCAGCGACAGCGCCGGTGGTCAGGCTGAGCGGAACGTCGGCAACCACGAACACGGTCTTGCTGGTGTCAGCAGCCAATTCGTCGAGGTAGGTCACCAGTGTGTCGGTGCCAGCGTCATAGCTGCCATTGCTGTTGGTATCGACGTAGATCTTGACGTTGCTGACATCGAACGTGTCGGTGTTCGAGTGCGCCCCGGCCCCGCCGGATTGTTGCGCCGCCACCAGCGCAAAGTCGAGCGTCGCGTTTGAGGTGTTGGTCACTGTAAACGTGGTCACCGCGGACGTCTGCCCGGGTGAAACCTGCGTGGTCGTGGTCCCGACTTCGGCCACCGTCAGATTGACTTTCCGGTCAACCGTAAACGAGTTCGCAGCTCCGGTCGCGGTCTGCGAAACGCCGCCGACCTGATAATTGACGGTCACCGTGTTGGTGATCGTCGATCCAGCTGCCGTGCCTGACGCATAGGCCGGAATCGCAGCAAGAACGGTCAGCGCAGCAGCACTGACCGTTCCTAACAGTCTGCTATTCGTAATCATGATGCTAACCCCTATTGCTTATTTTTATCTGTGCTTTGCGGTACATAAATCATGTGTGGGCCTGGCCCGGATCAGCGAACAACCGCGCGGTAAGACACCGTGCCTGATGCGCCCGCTGCAACCACTGCCAGCGTCCAGCGGACGTGCGTGACATCGCTGCTCTGCGCCGGGCGTTTGGTGCCGCCTGCGCCGGCCACCGTCAGACTGACGAGCTTGCCCCAGGTCTTGCCACCGTCGACCGATACATCAGCCGATGGCGCGCCCTCGGCTGCCAGCATGACACCAGCAGGGATCGGGTTGATGACAACGAAATTGTTGACCGCAGCCGATCCGGTGTTCCGATAAGCCGTGGCGAAGACCAGCTTGTCGCCAGGGACAACCACTTTGGGTTCGATCATGACGTGCTTGTCATGGCCATTTTCAACAACAAGCTTGTCGAGTTTGACGTCGCCTTTGAGTTCGATCGGCTGCGCGGCTTGCGCCTGGGCGACCGGCGCGGCGAAGGTTGCAAGAACTGCCGATGTTGCGGCGATCCAGAACTTGTGCATGGCTGGCATCCTCAGTTGATTTTGACGTTGAATTTGACAGTCTTGCTGGTCCCGCCTGTCACGGTGCCCAGATCGACATCGATCCCGCTGCTTGAGGCCTGGCCTGCATCGGTATCGGTTACATCAATAAGTGCTGCCGCATCGAGAGTGAGCGTTCCGGGCTGGTAAGTCGTACCCACTGGAATAACGTCGGTGACATGCAGTCCGCTGGCCTGCCCGGTGCCGCTTACCGCTGCAGTCAAAGTATAGGTCACCACCGCGCCCGGAACCGGCTGCGTGCCGCCGAACGGATCTGCAACCAAAGCTGATTTGGTCAGCGCGACCGAAGCGAGGCTGGCCACCAGCGTGTCATTCGCATTGCCGCTGGCGGTAGAGGTACCCACCACCGCATCGCCGCCACCATCGCCCTGCGCGGCGAAGATTGTGCCTGCGGTACCAGTGCCCGTTGCTGCATCTGCGGTCAGCCGGACTTGGCTGGTCTGGCCATCGCCGGCACCCGCGGGCAAACCGACGATCACGAAGATCTTGAGCGATCCATCGGCTGCAATCACGGGAGTGGCAGCACCGGTTGCAAGGATTTGATCGACGCCGGGTTCGTAAGTGCCGTTGCCGTTGCTATCGACCACTACCGTCTGAACCGTGGCGTCAAAGGCGTTCCCTGCTACCGCTGGATTCACTGTGACATTGAAGGCTTCCGGGCCGTTGCCGGTGTTGGTGATGGAATATTCGAGCACCGCGCTGGTCTGCCCAGCCGTTGCCGGCGTGGTGGTTAGTCCGGCCACGGCGACGTTGAGCAATTCATCGACCTTGATGCTGACGGTGTTGGAAGTCACCGTGCCGCCCGATGCGCCCGAGGTGTAAGTCGCCGATGCCGTATTCTGGATCAGCGTACCGGCCGTGACACCAGTTGCGTGAGCGGTCCCCGGAGCCAAGACGGCACCCAGAGTGACCAAAGCGAAAGTGCGGGTTATGGCCCGGCTGGAAAGTTGTTTTGTCATTCGATTGAAATATCATTTGACGGTTAACAAATAAACAAAACGGTAGTGCTTTTACGCGCAGGTATTGGCGGGCAATTGGTAATCTATCGGGCCGACCAAAGGGGTCTTGGCTGGCCCGCAAATCCAGCCCGATTAACGATTGCAGGATTGCGCCAAATCTCTGCATTTAAAGTGTTTTCGACGGTTGGAATTGCTTCCCAGAATTAGTTAACGGTACCGCGGAATATGAGCGCGAAACTGCCACCCGCAGTTATCGAATTGGCAGTCGCGGCCACTGTCGTTCCGCTGATCGCAGCGCCGTAAGGATCGGTCTCGTCGGTGCCGGTATTGTTGTCATCTTCGGCCGTCGTCGCGCCAGCGCAGCTGGTGTCGTTGATCCCGTTTGTCGCGCTGACAGTTGTATTGGTCTAATGCGTGACGGCTTGAGCGTGAGCCGTAGCGGCTAGCAGGCTCGCCAGCGCCAGCGCCAGCGCCGCCAGCCACGCGAGTGCTCGGCCCGGCAGCTTCAACGCCACAGCTTGCAGTTTTGTTATCGACGCCATTGGAGATTCTACTGACGCAAATTGGTAAATTGCCGATTAAGTGCGTTTCATCGCGCCACTATAACTATGATTTACGAAGAGTATTTTTCCCCGTTGAGGGAGTGCGCCCGGCAACCGATTGCAAAATTCACGCCCGGGAAACCTAAATATGAATCGCCCGGCCGTATGCGGCAAGCACACTTTCGTGCATCATTTCGCTGAGTGTGGGATGCGGGAAGACGGTCGCGATCAGCTCGGCCTCAGTGGTTTCGAGCGTCTTGCCCACGACGTAGCCCTGGATCAGTTCGGTCACTTCCGCCCCGACCATATGCGCGCCGAGCAGCTCCCCGGTCTTGGCATCGAACACGGTCTTGATGAAACCCTCGGCCTCGCCCAGCGCGATCGCCTTGCCGTTGCCGATGAACGGGAATGTGCCGACTTTAAGGGTGTAGCCGGCCTCCTTCGCCTTGGCCTCGGTAAAGCCCACAGAGGCTACCTGCGGATGGCAATAGGTGCAGCCCGGGATGTTATTGCGATCCATCGCGTGCGGGTGGACGTCCTTGTTGCCGAGCGCCTGCGCGATGGCTTCGGCCGCGGTCACGCCTTCATGGCTGGCCTTGTGCGCGAGCCAAGGTCCCGGCGTCACGTCGCCAATCGCCCAGACGCTCGGCACATTGGTGCGGCCCATGCCGTCGATCGCGATGATCCCGCGTTCGGCTTTGACGCCCAGCGTTTTAAGCCCGATGTTCTCGGTGTTCGGCGCAATGCCGACCGCTACGATCACGTGGCTGAACTCGCTCTCGGCAACCTTACCATCGGCGGTCTTGATCCTGGCCTTTACGGCCTTGTCCGATACGCCGAGACTTTCGACCCCGGCCCCGGTCATGATTGTCATGCCCTGCTTTGTGAGCGCCTTTTCGAGAAACGCCGACACATCGACATCCTCAACCGGCACGATCCGGTCGAGCATCTCGACCACGGTAACTTCGCTGCCCATGTCATTGTAGAAACTGGCAAACTCGATCCCGATCGCGCCCGATCCGATGACCAGCAGCCTGCTCGGAAGCTCGCTTGGCGTCATGGCGTGGCGATAGGTCCAGACCCGCTTGCCGTCAGCCGGAGCGAACGGCAGATCGCGTGCCCGCGCGCCAGTCGCGACGATGATGTGCTTGGCGGTGAGGGTCTGGGTGCCTTTATCGCTTTTCACTTCGAGCTTGCCCGGCGCGGTAAGCTTGCCCTCGCCCATGTACACCGTGATCTTGTTCTTCCTCATCAGGTGGGTCACCCCCTGATTGAGCTGCTTGGCCACTCCCCGGCTGCGCTTGACCACCGCCTCTATGTCCGCGCTGATTTTCTCAGCCACCAGCCCGTAATCCTCGGCGTGCTGCATATAGTGGAATATCTCCGCCGAGCGCAGCAGCGCCTTGGTCGGAATGCACCCCCAGTTAAGGCAAATCCCGCCGAGCAATTCCCGCTCGACAATCGCGGTCTTGAGTCCGAGCTGCGAAGCGCGGATCGCCGCGACATAGCCACCGGGGCCCGAGCCGAGGACGATGAGATCGAATGATTCAACCAAGAAATTGCTCCAAATTCACACCCCTCTCCCCTTGCGGGAGAGGGACAGCCGCGCAGCGGCAAATGATAAGCAATCGGGCTTCAGGCTATGCCCAATCGCACTGAGACAGAGAAACCAAGCGCAATTGCCAGCCAAAACAGGGCAAAGGCCACGCAAAACGCTGGCCTGTTTCCCTTACGTAGAAACAACCCAAGCGGCGCGGCAACGGCGCCCCAGATGGGAATCGCCAAATATACTTTTGGCGGCACATCCTGACTATTCGCTCCGGTCAGCCATGCCCAAATAATAGCCGAAACGAAAAGCCCACCCGCGCCGAACCAGAAGAGTAGCAGGCCGAGCGCCGACGTTTGAGATCCAAGATACTTGGAAAGATTGCGACCATCGTAGGACACTTTACGCCAAAAGCCCCAGCGGGCTCTCGATCAAATCCTTGAACGCCTGCATCAGCTGCGCGCCGTCCGCGCCGTCGATCGCGCGGTGGTCGAAGCTGCCGGTCGCGCTCATCACGCTGGCGACTGAGAGTGCGCCGTCGACTACGTAAGGTCGCGGTTCACCCGCGCCGACCGCCATGATCATCCCCTGCGGCGGGTTGATCACGGCGTCGAACTGCTTGATCCCGAACATGCCGAGGTTGGACAGGCTGGCGGTGCCGCCCTGGTATTCGTGCGGTTGCAGTTTGCCCGCCTTCGCCTTGTCGGCCAGCGCCTTCATCTCGGTCGAGATCTGCGCGACGCCCTTGGTCGCGGCATCCACAATAATAGGGGTGATCAGGCCAGAGGGAGCAGCGACCGCGACCGAGATATCGGCGCGGCTGTATTTGCGCAATTCGTCTCCGGCAAAGCTGACGTTGCACTTGGGCACGCGGGTCAGCGCCTTGGCCAGCGCCTTGATCAGAAGATCGTTAACCGAGAGCTTTACGCCGTCCTCTTCAAGTGCCTTATTAAGTTCGCCGCGCAGCTTGAGCAGCGCATCGAGCCGCACGTCCACGGTCAGGTAGATATGCGGAATGGTCTGCTTGGCCTCGGTCAGGCGGCGCGCAATGACCTTGCGAATATTGTTGAGCTTCTCGGCCTCGTAGGGGATGCCGAAGTCGGGCGGGGGCGCACTGCCGGTGGCGGGCGCAGGCGCGGATGGCGCTGCGGTGGCAACTGGCGCGCCTCCAGCGGCGACTTCGATATCCGCCTTGACGATACGGCCGCCGGGTCCGGTGCCGGTGACTTTGGCCAGATCGACCCCCAGTTCGGCGGCGATGCGTTTGGCTAACGGGGAGGCGATGATGCGGCCTCTACCTCCGGCGGCGGGGGTTGCCTGCGTTTTGGGCACGGGCATTGCCGGGGCTTCGACAAGTTCAGCCAGAGCAGGTGTGGGAGTTGGCGCAGCGGGTTCGGCGGCGGCTTTCGGCGCAGGCACAGCACTCGCATCTTCGTCATCACCGGCAATCGTCGCGATTACTGTGCCGACCTTCACGCCCTCGGTGCCCTCCGCCACGGCAATCGCGGTGATGGTGCCCTCATCCACAGCTTCGAATTCCATGGTCGCCTTGTCAGTCTCGATTTCGGCCATGATGTCTCCAGAGGCGACCTTGTCACCGACTTTGACCAGCCACTTGGCGAGCGTACCTTCTTCCATTGTCGGTGAAAGCGCGGGCATCTTGATTTCGATCGGCATGGTAGTATCCGGTCCCCTGACGGTCTTCGTTTCCGTAACGTCTCTGGCCAAATTAGTGATCCACGGCAAGATGCTTGCACCGAATACGTTTGTGGCAGATATCCCGGCGCAAGGGAGCGGTGATGCGGGTTTATCTAGTTATTATGGATGAGACCGACGAGGCCAGTGTGGCGCTGCGCTTCGCATCGCGCCGGGCGCAGCGTACTGGCGGCGCGGTTCACCTGCTCGCACTGGTCCCGCCGCAGCCGTTCGTGGCGTTTGGCGGAATCCAGGCAACAATCGAGGAAGAGGCCCGCGCCCGTGCCGAAGCTTTGGTAACTTCGGCCGCAGGAAGTTTGCTCAGCGAAGGCGGCAAACCGCCAACAATTTCAGTCAGGCAAGGCGACGGAGTCGCGGTAATCCGGGATTATCTGACCGAACATCCCGAAGTGTCCGCGCTGGTTCTGGGCGCGGAAGCCAGCGGGGGGCCGGGGCCACTGGTGACGCATTTCGCCGGGATGGCGGGGCAACTGCCCTGCCCGGTCTATGTCATTCCCGGCGGGTTGACCGATGACGAGATCGAACGACTTAGCTGATCGTTATCCCGGACTTGATCCGGGATCGCTGACCGGAAAGGCCGATTTATGCGGCCAGCGGTCACGGGTCGAGCCCGGGACGACGTCATTTACGCTTGCCCTGGTGGCGGATGTTGCCCGGCCGGCCCCGCTTCCCAGCAAGATGATTGCCCTTCCTGTGCAGCGGCGATGGCTTGCCGCGTGCTTCAATCCGGCTGCCGGTGCTGCCCTCAGGCTCGAACTTGAGCGCACCGGTCAACGGATTGGCCTCGGCCAGCTTGAGCCGCATGCGGTGGCCCATGCCGTATTTGATCCCGCTGCGCTCGCCTTCGAGTACTTGCGCCTTTTCGTCATAATTGAAGCGCTCGTCGCCCAACACCGAGATCGGCACCAATCCGTCGCCGCCCAGCCCGATGATCGTGGCGAACAGCCCGAACCGCTGCACGCCCGTAACGCGGCATTCGAACACCTCGCCAACCCGCGCCGAAAGCCACGCGGCGACATAGCGGTCGATCGTGTCGCGCTCGGCTATCATCGCGCGGCGCTCGGTCTGGCTGATCGCTTCGGAGACGCGGGTCAGGTCGGCGCGGTCCCGTTCGGACAAACCGCTGTGTGCGGGCAGCTTGCCCTTGGGTGCGGGCAGTTCCAGCCCGTAACTATCGACCAACGCCCGGTGAACGAGCAGATCCGAATAACGCCGGATCGGGGAGGTAAAGTGCGCGTAGGAACCGAGCGCGAGGCCAAAGTGCCCGGCATTGCGCGGGCCATAGAAGGCCTGCGTCTGGCTGCGCAATACCGCTTCCATAATCACTGCCTTTTCAGACTCATCCGCGATATTCTTGAGGATGCGGTTGAATAGTCCGGGCGTGATCACCTGTCCGAGCGATAACTGCTTGTCGAACGTGGCGAGGTAATCCTTGAGCGCGACCAGCTTCTCGCGGCTCGGCGGTTCGTGGATACGGTACACCAACGGCGCGACCTTGGCTTCGAGCGCCTTGGCAGCGGCGACGTTGGCGGTGATCATGAAATCCTCGACCACTTTGTGCGCGTCGAGCGACTGGCGCAGCGCAATCTCCTTGATCTTGCCATGCTCGTCCAGGATCACGCGGCGTTCGGGCAGGTCGAGCGCCAGCGGATCGCGTGCGTTGCGCGCTGCATTAAGCGCACGCCATGCCGCCCATAGCGCGGTCAGCTGCGGGTCATCCTCGCCCGCATCGATCCGCCGCTGGGCTTCCTCGTAAACGATGACTTCATGAATGCGCACCACCGCACGGGTGAACCGCCATGAAGTCACCTTGCCCTCGGCGGTGAATTCGACGTGGCAGGCCATCGCCGCGCGGTCTTCGCCAGCGCGGAGCGAGCAAACATCGGCACTGAGCACTTCGGGCAGCATCGGCACGACGCGGTCGGGGAAATAGACAGAATTGCCGCGTTTGCGCGCGTCCCGATCGAGCGAAGATCCGGGGCGGACGTAGTAGCTGACGTCGGCAATCGCGATCAGTGCGCGGAACCCGCCCACGCCGTCCGCTTCCGCCCAGATCGCATCGTCGTGATCGCGCGCGTCGCTGGGATCGATCGCAACGATCGGCAGGTGGCGCAAGTCTTCACGCTTCTCGGCATGGAGCGGCAACTTGGCCGCCAGTTCGGCCTCGTCGATCGTATCGGGATCGAAGGCGAATGGGATGCCGTGCTTGTGGATCGCGATCAGGCTGAACGCGCGCGGAGCAAGCGGATCGCCCAGCACGGTGGTGACTTTGACCCCCGAGCGGGCACTGCGCCCGACCGGCTCGGCCAGCACCAACTGGCCTTCCTCGGCCCCGCCCAGATCGGCCACCGGCATTGAATTGCGCTCGCGCTTGTCGACCGGGGCGAGCCACGCCTTGCCGCCGCCGTCGATCTCGATCACGCCCATCGTCTGGTCGATCGCGGCGGGCAGCTTCTTCATCGGATGGGCGATCCAGCCGTTTCCAGCCTCTTCAGTCCGCGCCAGCACCCGGTCGCCCGATCGCAAGGCGCTGTCGCGGCCTTTCAACGCGCGCAAACGCAGCCGCGGCGGCGGCACCGCATCGTCGGGAGTCCAGCTGTCGGGAATGGCAATCGCCTCGCCCTCGTCGATCTCGATCACCCGCAGCACAGTGACCTTGGGCACCCCGCCCATGCGGTGGAACGCGGTGCGGTTGCCGTCGATCAGGCCTTCCTCGGCCATGTCCTTGAGCATCGATTTGAGCTGGATCTTTTCCTGCCCCTTGAGCCCGAAAGCCCGCGCGATCTCGCGTTTGCCAGCAGGTTCGTCGCTGTTGGCGATGAAGTCGAGCACTTGTTTGCGGCTCGGCAGGCCGGGATTGGGGAGCGGCTTGTGCGGCATCCTATTGCACCGGGCGGTAGAACCCGCCGCCCGGTACGCCCGATGAAACGGGGCTCTCGCTGCCGTCTGCGGCGAGCGCGCTAACCCCAAAGAACCAATCATCGCCGCGCACACCGGAGAGTTTGAGTTGCGTTTGGCCTGCAGCAAAGCGCCGTACTTTGGTCCATCCCGCCGCGTCAGTGCGGCGCTGCCACACGTTGTATCCGGCCGCGCCAGACGACGCGGTCCACTTGACCAGCGTGAAGGTCTGCACCGCGGCTTCAACGCTGACCGGCGGTGGCAGCGGCGCGCGGGCAATGCGGTCGAGCACCGCGATGTTCAATGCAGTAACCTTGGCGAGATAAGCGAAATCCATGAATTCGATCTTGTCGCCGTAAACCACGCCCTGTTCAGTGCGCAGGTCTTGATGCTGGTGATCGTAATTCTCGACCGCGACGGTGAAGCGGATCGCGGGCACGCCCATGTCCTGAAACGGCAAGTGATCGCCGCCGCGCCCCATGCGGTCAGCGCGCCAAACCTGGCGCACTTCGAGCCCGCCCGGAATGCTCGGGGCCAGCCCCGCTACATAGCGCGAGAGATTGCGGCTCGGGCTGTCGTTTTCGCCGCCGAAGCGCCGGGCCTGCGCGCGGAGAGCATCGTCGCCATCGGCGCGTGGGCCTTCGGAGAAAACACGGACGGTCTTGTCGTCGACCAATCCATCAGAACCGCGCGTATTTCCGACGATGTCGTTGTTGAGCACCGCTTTGACGGTCCAGCCCTGCTGCTTGGCATAGTCAGCCAGCAGCTTGCCGCCAAACAGCCCCTGCTCCTCGCCGCTCAGCACGGCATAGACGATCGTGGTCGGGAATTTGCGCTTGGAAAGAATGCGCGCTGCTTCGAGCACGAGCGCGACGCCAGAACCATCGTCGTTCGCGCCCGGCGCATCGGCGGCCGCGTTCATGACGTCGCTCACGCGGCTATCGATGTGGCCCTGCACGATCACCACCTCGTTTGGCCGCTCGGTGCCGCGCTGGATCGCGACGACATCGATGATCTTGACCGGCCTCGGCATCCGCTCGCCGGTGACGGTGTTCTCGGGCAGCACGATCTTAAGGCAGCCGCCGCAATCAGCGCCGGTTTTGCGAAACTCTCCCTCGGCCCAGCGCCGCGCCGCGCCAATGCCGCGCTTGGGATCGGCGGTGCTCGACAGGGTATGGCGCGTACCAAATGAGACGAGCGAGGTGACATCGGCACGCAGCCGTGTGGTGCTGACAACGGCTACCGGAGCGCTGCGGGCGAGTAGCGGTGCCGCCAAGAGCAGCGCCAGGGATGCAACCTTAGTAAGCGCGTGCAACGTAGATCCTTTCTACCGCCGGTTCGCCGGTAAACAGGCAGGTTCCGGTAACCGTTCCGCTGCCGAGCGGGGTGTTGCGCACGGTCAGCTTCAGCGCCTTGAGCTTGGCCACAACGCCGTCCAGCGTCGCACCAGTGGGCCGCGACCAGTTAAGCTCGACCCAGCCCGGGTACTTCTGGTTGGCGGCAAAGAACTGCTCAAGCCCGGCAATGTCGGACACACCGCGTTCAATCTGGGCGCCGCGCCGCGCGGTGGCTTCGGCATGCAAATCGCTCTGAATGCTTTCCAGCTCCGCAACGGCATTCCCCAGAAATTCGTCCTTGCCTTGGGCGACGAAATTCACTTTGCCGTCAGGCCGGTACAACCGGTCACGGCGCAGCACCGAAACTTGCCCGCCAGCCGCATCGCGGCCGCCAATTTCGAGGATCAGCGGCACGCCCTTCTTGACCCAGCCCCAGCGCTTCTGCGTGGCCTTGCCGGCGCGTTTATCGAGGAGCACGCGCAGCGGTTCACCCAGCGCGGTCTGGCCGACCAGCGCTTTGCGCAGTTCTTCGCAGTAAGCGAGCAGCGCGGCGTCGCCATCGTCTTCGCGCAGCATCGGCAGGATTACGACCTGATGCGGCGCGATCCGCGGCGGCACGCGTAGCCCGTCGTCGTCGCCGTGAACCATGATCACCCCGCCGATCAGCCGGGTTGAAACCCCCCAGCTGGTGGTGTGGCACAGCGTCTGCTGGCCTTCCTTATCCTGATAGCGGATGCCCGCAGCCTCGGCGAAGGCGTTGCCCAGATAATGCGAGGTCCCCGCCTGCAGCGCCTTGCCGTCCTGCATCATCGCCTCGATCGAATAAGTCGCGGCGGCACCGGGGAAGCGCTCGTTCTCGGGCTTTTCGCCTGCGATTACCGGGATCGCGAGGTCTTCCTCGGCATGAGCGCGGTACATCTCGAGCGCGCGCAAAGTTTCAGCCATTGCGTCAGCCTTGTTGGCGTGCGCGGTGTGGCCTTCCTGCCAGAGGAATTCGCTGGTGCGCAGGAACATTCGGGTGCGCATTTCCCATCGCACCACGTTGGCCCATTGGTTGGTCAGCAGCGGCAGATCGCGCCACGACTGGATCCAGCGCGCCATCGCCTGTCCGATCACGGTTTCAGAGGTCGGCCGCACAATCAGCGGCTCTTCCAGTTTCGCATCTGGATCGGGGATCAGGCCGCCCTTGCCGTCGGCGATAAGCCGGTGATGCGTGACCACCGCCATTTCCTTGGCGAACCCGTCAACGTGTTCGGCTTCCTTGGCAAAGTAGCTCAGCGGAATAAACAGCGGGAAGTAGCAGTTTTCCACTCCCGCCGCCTTGATCCGCGCGTCCATCAGATGCTGGATCCGTTCCCAGATGCCATAACCCCATGGCCGGATCACCATGCACCCGCGCACCCCCGATTCCTCGGCCATTTCAGCTTCAGCGATGACCTCCTGATACCAGGCGGCAAAGTCTTCGGAACGGGTGACGGAAAGTGCATGTTTCATGGGCCGCGCGATAGCCGCTGGGGCCATTGGGAGCAAGGATTGTGCTGCGCCGCGTGACTGGTAGGATGCGAGCGGGATAGAGGGGTAAAATCAATGCAGCACGGCAGCTTCAGGCTGATCAGCGGGGCGGTGATGCTCATTGGTTCAGTGCAGCCTGTGGCGGGGCAGACCACGAATGGTGTTCCGCCAACCGACACGCCGACGAGAGCGCCGCCTCCAAAGATCGATCCCAGACAGGTTGCCGATTTCATCAAAGGTCTGATCACCCCAAAACCCCGCGTGACGCCGACTGCCCCGCCCAGCCAGCCGCCCGCACCGATACCCGTGTCAACCGCCGTACCACGAACCGACCCGCCAAAGGTCATCCCAAGGCCGGCAATCACGCCCGTGCAAAAGCCGGCTCCCCAAGTGATCCCTAGCCCCGCGGTGCTGCCGCGTCCGGTACCAACCGCCGCGCCGCCGCCAGCCGCCCCGCCGGTCAGCCCGGGTGACGCTACGCTTGTGCCGGAACTCGCGTCTCCACCACCAGAGGCCGGTATCCCGCTGCCACTCGTGCCTCAATCAGCTCCGTTCCCTTGGGTTTTGCTCGCGGGATTGGTCGCAGTTGCAGCGGCTGCGGGTTATGGCCTGCGCCGCTGGTTCTGGCCAAAGTTGACGCTTGATTGCCGGATCGATAGCGCCGCGCCGAAGCTGATTGCAGCTGCGCATCCGCTGCTGAGCGCGCCAGATTTGCTATTGGCGGTTGAGATCGAAATCGGGGCGCCCAGCACGCCGCGAATAACAGCTGCCAACTGAGGGGGAACGCAATGCTCAGTGAATTTGACAATCTGGCACTCGATGAACTGGTGCCGCCGGAATGCTTTGACGCGGCAGCGGAGCAAATGCGCGAGGATCTGGGTGAGCAAGGTGGCGGGCGTTTGAAACGCGCGCTTGCGGGGCTGGCAACGCCGCGGATTGCCGCGGCAATCGGGCAAAAATTTCGGCAGATCGACGTGCTCGGCTCGTTTGCCAAAGGTTGGGCTGACGCGCCAGAACTGGCGGAGGCAGCGGCAAAGCCAGAAAGTGACGCGCAACCGAATTTCGTCCGGCTCGGCAAATTCGAACAAGAGCTCGATTTGTTTCCGATGCTGTCGTTGTCAGCTTGGGGACTGACAGCAGAGCCGATCAAGTTCACGCTGAACTTGCAAAGCGAATTCGAAGCGGTCGAGGTTGGGCTGCATAAAGGCTATCTGATCCAGCTCGGTGGCGGGTTCTGCCGGCTCGCCGCGACGCTCAAACTTGGGCCGTGCATGTTCCCCAGCGGCATCCCGCCAAAGGAATTGCAAATAGGCCGTGGCCGTCATTTCCAGGCACCCGGCATTCCCTTGATAAAGCGTTAGGTGTTGCCCAACTTGTCAAGCTTGGCCTGCATCTCGGCCATTTGCGCGCGCAGGGCTGCCAGTTCATTGGGGTGATCCTTGGCCGAATTCGTAGTGGTGCTGGCGGGTTTAACATCGGCAAGACTTGGTACGAACGCCGACGCAGCGGCTTTGAACATGGCGAGGTTCTGCTGTGCCAACTTGGCCAATGGGTTGGCCTCGATACTGGCTTCGAAAGCGTCACGCAGCTTGTTCTGGTTTGAACGAAAGTGATCCATTGACGCCTCAAGGTAATGCGGAACCAACCCCTGCATCGAATTGCCATACATTCCGATGAGCTGGCGCAGGAAGTTGACCGGCAGCATCTGCTCGCCCCCGGCGCTTTCCTCATCCATGATAATCTGGGTCAGGATTGAGTGGGTGATGTCGGTCCCGATTTTGGCATCGAGCACTTTAAATTCCACGCCTTCACGCGTCATCTTGGCCAAATGATCGAGCGTGATGTAGCTCGAACTCTTGGTGTTGTAGAGCCGCCGGTTAGCGTACTTCTTGATGATGACCGTCTCGCCGGTGGCATCGTTCATCTGGGTGGTCCGATCGTGAAAAGGTTCGCGTACCGTAGCGTTAGCACTTGCAGCAACGGCAATGCAACAAATCGATGTTGCGCAGCATCAACGCTGGAACCGGCGGCCCAGTGAAGTGAGAAGTTCGTATTGCGAAAGACCGGTTTTGGACGCGCTTTCAGGCAGTGCGTAATCGATCGTCACCCAGTCCCCTTCGGCCAGATCGAGAGCTGCGCTTAGGTCGAGCACAGTCATGTCCATTGAAATGCGGCCCAACACCGAAAGCTCTGCCTCGCCGGCGCGTATCGTCCCCAGGTTAGACCAGCAGCGCAGATAGCCGTCAGCATAACCCAAGCTGACAACGCCAACTTCCATGGGTGCGCTCGCGGTGAAGGTGGCATTGTAGCCGACCGTGTCGCCGGCTTGCAAAGTGCGCCGTTGCATCAATTGCACCTGGGGAAAGGCGACCTGACGGATATGTGGCGCTAGGGTTGAACAAGGCACGCCGCCATAGAGCGCCAGCCCGGGGCGGGTAAGCTGGCCGTGGTAGCCCTCGCCCAGTGCGATCCCGGCACTGTTGGCCAAAGCCGCGCGGCGGTGTGGAAGCTGGTTGCAAGCCCCGAGCCAGCGCCCCCGTTGCGTTTCGTTAAGCGGCGATGCTTCGTCGGCCGAGGCGAGGTGAGAATGCAGCGTGTCAATTTCAAGCCCAGCGATCGACGGATCGGCCAGCTCGCCCATGGCCAGGCCAAGCCGGTTAATCCCGGTATCGACCATCAGGTCGCAGAGCCCGCCGCCCGCTGCTTGCCATAGCTGAGCCTGGGCCAGCGTGTTGATCACCGGGCGCAGGCCGGACGATTTGGCGAATGACGCGTCCGCAGCCGAGAGCGGGCCATGCAGCACCGCAACGCTGCCGGGCGTCACCAGATCGAGAAGTTCTGCCGCCTCAGCCCAATGCGCTACATAGAACGTGCGGCAGCCCGCATCCCACAGCAGCGGCACAACCCGCCGCGCGCCAAGACCATAACCATCAGCCTTGACCGCTGCCGCCGCACTCGCACTCCCCGACAGGCGATCGAGCGCGCGCCAGTTATCCGCCAGCGCGGCCGCATCGATCGTCAGGCGTAATGGAAAAGCAGGACAATCAGGCGGCATCGTCGGAAAATTCGCGCGGGGGGCCATCGGGCAGGCCCCACCAAGCGACGACCAGCGCCACGGCGGTGAACACCCAAGTGTACCATAGTCCGGCATAGAGGTTACCAGATTTGGCGACAATATAACCTGCAATCAGCGGCAGGAACCCGCCAAAATAGCCGGCGCCCAGATGGTATGGAATCGACATCGAGCTGTAGCGGATACGCGGCGGAAACATTTCAGTCAGCAAAGCAGCGACTGGCCCGTAGTTCATCGCCGACAACATCCCCAGCGCGCAGATTAGCCCGATAATCAGCAGTGATGCGACAAGTGACGGCCTGACCGGGGTGAAGTCGTATCCAGAAGTGCCAAGCTGGGTCTGAAGCTGCGCTTTGCGTGCTTTGCTGTCAGCCCAAGGGTAGGTGTCCAAAGCAAGCGGCGCACCGCCAACGCTAACGGCCAGAATTTGCGCGCTCTGCAGGCTGTAAGGCACCCCGCTGGCGGTCAGGTCTTCAAGCAATTTCCCGCACTGGGTGGCCTGCTTGCCCGAGAACGGATCATAGCTGCAGTCGGGCCCCGCAACCACCACCGGAGCAGATCGTGCAGCAGCAGCAAGGCCCGGGTTAGCCAAGGCGCCAAGGCCCCAGAAAATCGGGAACAGCAGCAACAGGATCAACAAATTGGCCCAGACCAGAGGCTTTTTGCGACCGATGCGGTCTGAAACCCTGCCCCAAACCAGATAGAAACTCATCGAGATCAAACCGCCGATCCCGACTAATATTTCCGCGCGCGATCCTTCAAGCCGCATCGCGCCTTTGAGGAACGAAAGGGTGGAAAAGAACGCTGTATACCAAATCAGAGTCAGCCCCACAGCCACGCCGAATAGCGCGACAAACAAGCGCTTGGCATTGCCCGGATAAGTGAAGCTTTCAGTGAACGGGTTGCGCGATGTTTCACCAGCAGCTTTCATCGCTTGAAACACCGGGCTTTCCGAAAGCTTGAGCCGCATCCACAGGCTGATCGCCAGCAGGATCAGTGATAGCAGGAACGGCACGCGCCAGCCCCAGGCGTCAAATGCGGCGGGGGGAATGAATGTGCGGCAGGCCAGTACCACCAATACGCTCAGCACGAACCCGCCAACGACGCTTGCCTGGATGAAGCTGGTGTACCACCCACGGCGGTTTGCCGGGGAGTGTTCCGCAACATAGATCGCTGCCCCGCCATATTCGCCGCCTAACGCCAGGCCCTGCAAAATTCGCAGCAGGATTACGATAATTGGTGCGGCCATGCCGATGGATGCCGCGCTGGGCACCAAACCCACCCCTGCGGTGGCGATGCCCATCAGCGTTACAGTGACCAAGAACGTATATTTGCGCCCTAGCTTATCGCCCAGAAAGCCGAACAGGACGGCACCAAGCGGACGAAATCCAAAGCCGACTGCGAAGCCGGCCCACACCAAAAGCAGTTGCAGCGTGACGTTATCGGCCGGGAAGAACGCCTTGCCGATCAGCGCGGCGAGCGTTCCATAGATGAAGAAATCAAACCATTCGAAGATCGTCCCTGCCGAAGAGGCGAGGATTACCAACCGCATGTCTGCCGCACTGGGTTCGCTTGGCGCAGTTAGAGCGGCGGTGGTCATGGCTGGTGGTTTCCCCGAATTTCAGCGCATCCCTAGCTGGGCAGTACCAAAGCAACAAGCGCGGCGCGCCACGTCAGCAGGATCGCACCGTGCCGGGCTGGATAATCACGCGCGGCGGCGATTGCGGCAATGCCGGTCCAATCGGGCAGTTCGCCACCCGCCAGCCATTGCTCAAGGTCGGACAATGCCGCTTCCAGGTCCCGGCGATCCTTGCCGTGAACCCCTGCCGCGAAGATCGCGGCTGCCGCTTGCCCGATAGCGCAAGCCTGCGTGCGCAGGCCGATCCGGACGATGTGCCCAGCCTTGTCGCACGCGAGCCCCAGTGTAATCGTGCTGCCGCAGGTGGGTGCCCGCGCGGAGCCATGCAATGGCAGATCGGCCGTCAGTGGAAACTCGGCCAGCGAAGTCGCCAAAGCCAGCACCTCTGCGTTATACAGCGCGGCGCTGCTCACAGTTAACCGGGGAACTTGAGCGTATCGGTCGCCTTGCGCTTGACCTGGTCGCGGGCCGCCGCTTCGGCTGCGTCGCGGCGGCGCTCGCCGATCATCTTGACCAGCGCCTCGCTTGCTGAATTGACGAACGGATAACTGCGCGATTGTACAATCCAGTGTGGCCGGCCACCCGCGCCCCAGATCGTGTCATAGCCCAGCACCAGTACCGAAAAAGCCAATACGGTGATTACCATCCCTTTGATCGCGCCGAATCCGAATCCGATTACCCGGTCGATCGGACCGAGCACGGAGTTGCGGCTGGCAGCGCCCAGCCGATTCGATAGCAGTTTAACGATCGCATAAGGGACCAGCAGCAAGATTGCGAAAGCCAGAACCGACGCGCCGCTGACATTTCCCACATATGGGAAAAGCGCTACGCTGAGCGGGGTATGCAAAACATGGATCGCCACCAAGGCAAGCACCCAAGCTGCCAGCGCGAACACTTCCTGAACGAAACCACGCATAAACCCGGTGATGGCGCCAAGTCCCACCAGGATCAAAACTGCAATGTCAAAACCAGTCATGGGCGCGAAACTACGAGCCGCCCATAATCCGGTCAACGAGATTTGGTAGCAGAGTTAATCCGGCATAGCGGGTGTCCTTTGTCGCTCCGGGTAAATCAGCCGGACCAAAAGCGCTGGCGAAGCCCAGTTTGGCGGCCTCACGCAACCGGATTGGACCGTGGGCGACGGGGCGGATTTCCCCCGCCAAGGACACTTCGCCGAACCATACCCCATCGGCTGCGAGCGGCTTATCGGCCAGCGCCGAGATGAGCGCTGCGGCCACAGCGAGGTCGGCTGCAGGATCGACCAAGCGGTATCCACCTGCGACGTTCAGATAGACCTCGGCCGATGAAAAATTGAGCCCGCAGCGCGCTTCGAGCACGGCGAGCAGCATTGCCAGCCGCCCGCTGTCCCACCCGACAACGGCACGGCGCGGGGTCGCGCCGCTCGCCAACCGGACTATCAGCGCCTGGATTTCGACCAGCACCGGGCGGGTGCCTTCGATCGCCGGGAACACCGCGCTGCCCGGCACCGGCTGATCACGGCCCGAGAGGAACAGCAGCGACGGGTTACCAACCTCCGCCAGCCCGGCCCCTTCCATCGCAAACACACCGATTTCATCGACGGGTCCGAAGCGGTTTTTGATCGAACGCAGGATCCGGTATTGATGGCTGCGCTCACCCTCAAAGCTCATTACCACATCGACCATGTGCTCGAGCACGCGCGGCCCGGCGATGCTGCCGTCCTTGGTAACGTGCCCGACCAGCACGAGCGCGGTTCCGCTTTCCTTGGCGTAACGGATCAGCTCGAAAGCCGAGGCGCGGACCTGGCTGACGGTGCCGGGCGCGCCTTCAATCTGATCCGAATGCATGGTCTGAATTGAATCGATCACCAGCAGCGCCGGCGGGGGCATGCCTGCCAATGTGGTCAGGATATCACGCACCGAAGTGGCCGCAGCGAGCAGGATCGGGGCTTTGCCCAACCCCAGCCGATCAGCGCGCAGCCGCACCTGGTCCGCCGCTTCCTCGCCGCTGATATAGACTGCGGTCTGCCCGCGCAGCGCCAATGCCGCAGCAGCCTGAAGCAGCAGCGTGCTCTTTCCAATGCCTGGATCGCCGCCCATCAGCACAGCGCTACCCGGCACCAGCCCGCCGCCCAGCGCCCGGTCAAACTCAGCCAGTCCTGTCGATTGCCGGATCAGCAGTTCGCCCGGGGCATCAAGCGCTTCAAAGCGGATCGCGCGGCCACCGGCAGACAAGTCATGTTTGGCCGAAAACACCGTGGCCGGGGCTTCTTCGGCCAGCGTGTTCCATTCGCTGCAATCGGCACACTGCCCTTGCCAGCGGTGCGTAACGCCGCCGCAAGCCTGACAGATAAAGCGGCGCTTGGTCTTGACCATCAGCGTGATCTATCGGGAACGAAGCAGGAACGCAAGCGGCGACTAGATCGCTTTGCCGCGCTTCACCGGGCCCCGTTTCACCGACAAGGCATCGACCGCCCGGGTCAACGCCGCGATCTCGCTGTCTCGTAACAGGTCGAGTTTTTCGTGCAGCAGTTCGATCTCGAGTTCGGCTTTCACATTTATGCGGTAATCGTTTTCCGCCTCGGCCCGGTCGACGTCTTGCTGGCGGTTCTGGCTCATCATGATGAACGGATAGGGATCCCAATGTTTGACCCACGCCGTGATATTGAGCGCAATCCACGCGAGCAGGATGCAGCTCTGGATGATGATAAAGCGCCACGACCCCATCGTCGAGGCGACCACATCCGCGATCCGCTGGCCCGCAGTCAACGGCGGGGTCTTTTTGCTCGATGCATTACGGTGTTTACGCCGAACCTTGCGCAGTTCGTCCAGCAAGGTTGCTTCGGTCTTATCCATAGAGTCACCTTACCGCTTGCTTTGGCAAATTGTTATAGTCAGTTGACACTATGCGCCAGAAGGAACTCAGGATTGCACTGGTCTGCTATGGCGGGGTGAGCCTGGCGGTCTATATGCACGGGGTCATCAAAGAGTTGTGGAAGCTCGCCCGCGCGAGCCGCGCGCATCACGGCGGTGGTTCAGCGGACGGCGGGACCGAAGCGGTTTACCTAAAGCTGCTGACCCGGATCGAGCGGCAATCGGGGCTACGCCTCAAGGTGATGACCGATATTATCGCCGGGGCAAGTGCAGGCGGCATCAACGGCATCTATTTCGCACAGGCGATCCATTCAGGGCAAAGCCTCGAGCCGCTGACCGACTTGTGGCTCGAACGCGCCGATGTCGAAGTGCTGGTCGATCCCGATGCGCGGCCATGGTGGCGGTTCGCCAAGTTCTGGGCGATGCCGCTGGTCTATTGGATGCTTAAACGTCCGGGCAATGTCGTTTCGGCGAGCGTCGCGCCCGAAACCCGCTCCGAAGTGCGCGGCAAATTATCGCGGCTGATCCGTTCGCGCTGGTTCGAACCGCCGTTCGGTGGGCTGGGGTTTTCAAGGCTGCTGGCTGAAGCACTGGACGCGATGCAGCGCGGCGCGGCCGATGCGCCGCTGCTGCCGCCCGGGCATCCGCTCGATCTGTTCGTCACCGCGACCGACTTTAAGGGCCATCCCCAAATATTACGGCTCAACAGCCCGGCGATGATCGAAGAAAGCGAGCACCGCGTCTCGATCGGGTTCCGTGCCTTAACCCCGACGGACAGCGGTCATAGCCTCGCTGCACCGCTTGAGCTGGTGCTGGCAGCGCGGGCGACGGCCAGTTTCCCCGGCGCATTCCCGCCCCTGCAATTGTCGGAGATCGATGCCTTGGCGGCCGAACGCGGTGACCCGTGGCACAGCCGCACCGCTTTCATCGAACGGGTGCTGCCCGAACATAGCCACCGCGGCGATACTGAAGCTGTCGCGCTGATCGATGGATCGGTGCTGGTCAACGCGCCCTTCGCCGAAGCCATGGCGGTGCTGCGTGACCGCCCCGCCCAGCGCGAGGTTGACCGGCGCTTCGTGTACATCGATCCGCACCCCGATGAGATTGGCGGCCAGCGCCACACCGATACCCGCGCACCGGGGTTTTTCTCGGTCATCTTCGGTTCGCTCTCATCGATCCCGCGCGAGCAGCCGGTGCGCGACAACCTTGAAGCGATCGCGACGGGCTCACGCCAGTTGTCCGCGCTTAAGACCATTGTCGATGCGCTTCGGCCCGAGGTCGAGGCCAAGGTCGAGAAGCTGTTCGGGCGCACGCTGTTTCTCGATTCGCCAACTATGCGCCGGCTCGGCAACTGGCGAGCCAAGGCGCAGCAGGCCGCAGCGACGCAGGCTGGTTACGCATTCCAGGCATATGACCAGGTTAAATTTGCGCAGATCGTCGATGAAGTGGCGGCGGCCATCGAACATGCCGCGCCCGAGCTGACGGTCGGCGGGGCCGAACCTGTCGCGGTGCGGCTCAATCGATGGTTGGCGCAGCATGGACTCGATCACATCACCGCTATGCGCGGCGGGGCGAGCGCGCCGACTATCGCATTCTTTCGCGATCACGATCTGGGTTTCCGAATCCGCCGATTGCGCTTGCTGGCGCGGCGATTGGCCGAAGACTGGGACGATCTGGATGCCGAGGTCCCCGAAGCACGCGAAGCTGTTCGCGCGACCGTTTACCGCGCCCTCGCACTTTACTTCGACCGCGAGGCAAGCGGTGCGTTGGGCGGCGATTTCGGCGCAATGGCGCGCGATTTCGATCACGACCCGGGCGCGGTGCTCAGCGAGATTGCCCGGCGGCGGCAATTGCCGGCGACCGATCTGGTGGTCGACGGCCTGCTGGTTGAGGCGCTGGCCAAGATGCCGCGCGAACTCAAGCGGCGGGTGCTGCTGACCTACCTTGGCTTTCCGTTCTACGACACGGTCACCCTGCCCCTGCTGCGCGGCGAGGGCTCGACTGAGTTCGAACCCGCCAAGGTTGACCGGATATCACCCGAAGACTGCAACACGATCCGCACCGGCGGCGCGCACGCGGTTTTGCGCGGCACCGAATTCTACAATTTCGGCGCCTTCTTCAGCCGCGCCTACCGCGAGAACGACTACTTGTGGGGCCGGCTGCACGGCGTGGAGCGGATGATCGACCTGATCGCCTCCACGATGCCCGCCGGCATAGAACTCGATTCCGCGGAGCTGACCCGCAGCAAGATTGAAGCGTTTCATGCAGTGCTTGATGAGGAAGAGCACCGGTTGAAGGCCGATCCAAAGCTGGTTAGCGGAATAAGAGCGGAGCTTTCAAGCGCGGCCTGACAGGCATTCAGGTCCCGGTGAAGGCTTCCTTCATCCGGTCGAAAAACCCCTTTGATTGCGGCGTTTCGTCGCCAGTCTCGGTGTCCTGCAACTCGCGCAGCAGTTCCTTTTGGCGGGCGGTGAGTTTGGTCGGAGTTTCGACCATGATCTCGGTGACCAAGTCACCACGTCCGCGCCCCTGCAGCACCGGCATACCCGCGCCGCGCTTGCGCAGCTGCTTGCCCGACTGGATTCCAGCAGGAATTTCCACCGTAATGCGCTGACCGTCGAGGCCCGGGATATCGACTTCGCCGCCCAAAGCTGCGGTGGTGAAAGCTATGGGCACGCGGGTGACAAGGTTGGTGCCGTCGCGTTCGAACACCGCGTGGCGGCGGATGTGGATGAAGATATACAGGTCGCCCGCTGGCGCACCGAATGGGCCGGCCTCACCCTTGCCGGCGAGGCGAATGCGGGTGCCGGTATCGACCCCGGGCGGGATAGCTACATCGAGCGTCTGCGGAGTATCGACCCGGCCTTCGCCGCGGCACGAGCGGCACGGCTTTTCGATCACTTCGCCGCGCCCGTGGCAGGTCGGGCAAGTCCGCTCAACCATGAAGAAACCCTGCTGCGCGCGGACTTGGCCATGCCCGCCGCACAAGTTACAGCGGCGCGTACCGGTGCCAGGTTCAGCGCCCGAACCCGCACAAGGCTCGCATTTCGCGGCAACTTCGATTTCAATCTCGGCTTGCTTGCCGTCGAATGCTTCGTCGAGCCCGATTTCCATGTCATAGCGCAAGTCAGCTCCGCGCCGGGCCTGTTGGCGTCCACCGCCGCCAAAGGCGCTGCCGAAGATCGTCTCGAATATGTCGCCAAGGTCGGAGAAGCCGGCACCGCCGCCCTGCGCGCCGCCGCTCATGCCTTGCTTGAACGCCTCGTGCCCGAACCGATCATAGGCCGCGCGCTTTTGCGGGTCCTTGAGCACTTCGTATGCTTCGCTGATCGCCTTGAAGCGGTGCTCGGCGTCGCCATCGCCTGGGTTCTTGTCAGGGTGCCAGCGCATCGCCAAGCGGCGGTACGATGACTTGATTGTCCCATCGTCCGCAGTCCGCTCGATCTCGAGCAGTTCGTAGTAGTCGCCGTCTACCGCCATTGCCCCATCCCACATACAGAGCCGCCGCCGCGCTTGTCAGCACGGCGGCGGTTCCGTTTCATCGCTGCAATCAGCCCTTGTTCTCGTCGACTTCCGAGAATTCGGCATCGACCACATCTTCGCCGCCTTCAGCCGGAGCCGCAGCGTCAGGAGACGCAGCCGCAGCCTGTTCCTTCTCATAAATCGCCTGGCCCATCTTCATGGCCTTCTCGGTCAAGGCCTGGGTCTTGGCGGTCATATCTTCGGCGTTGCCGCTTTCGATCGCGGTTTTGGCTTCGGCCAGCGCCGCCTCGATCTCGGACTTGAGTTCGGGATCGATCTTGTCGCCGTGTTCCGCGAGCTGCTGCTCGGTTGCGTGGACCAGACTGTCGGCATTGTTCTTGGCTTCCGCTGCCTCACGCCGGACCTTGTCGTCAGACGCGAATTGCTCCGCATCCTTGACCATCTGATCGATATCCGCATCCGAGAGCCCGCCCGACGCCTGGATCTTGATCTGCTGCTCCTTGCCGGTGCCTTTGTCCTTAGCGTGGACGTTGACGATCCCGTTGGCATCGATGTCGAACGTGACCTCGATCTGCGGCACTCCGCGGCGCGCGGCCGGAATGCCGACCAGATCGAACTGGCCGAGCATCTTGTTGTCCGCCGCCATCTCACGCTCGCCCTGGAACACGCGGATCGTCACCGCTTGCTGGTTGTCCTCGGCGGTCGAGTAGGTCTGGCTCTTCTTGGTCGGGATCGTGGTGTTGCGATCGATCATTCGGGTGAACACGCCGCCCAGCGTTTCGATGCCCAGCGACAGCGGGGTCACATCAAGTAGCAGCACGTCCTTGACGTCGCCCTGAAGCACGCCGGCTTGAATCGCCGCGCCCATGGCAACCACTTCATCGGGGTTGACCCCGGTGTGGGGTTCCTTGCCGAAGAAATCCTTCACCACTTCGCGCACGCGCGGCATGCGGGTCATGCCGCCGACCAGCACGACGTCGTCGATGTCGGCAGCCTTGAGACCGGCATCGGCCAGCGCCTTCTTCATCGGCTCCTTGGTGCGCTCGATCAGGCCTGCGACCATCTTTTCAAGGTCGGCGCGGGTGATCGTTTCCACCAAGTGCAACGGGGTGGTGCTGCCACCTTCCATGCGCGCGGTGATGAACGGCAGGTTGATTTCGGTCGAAGC
>JANYGB010000037.1 GCA_025359445.1 Sphingomonadaceae bacterium | reverse complement strand
GGTGAAGATGCGGTTGAACACGCCCAGGCGGCTCCAGCGGATGAAGCGGTTGTAGATCGTTTTGTGCGGGCCGTAATCGCTGGGAGCATCGCGCCACATCAACCCGTGCTTGATGACATAGATGATCGCTGAAACGATCCGGCGGTCATCGACCCTTGGAACCCCATGCGACAACGGGAAATAGGGCTCAATCCGGCGCATCTGCGCCTCACTCAGCAGAAAAGGAACATCCATCGACAGCGCCTCCTTGACGCTGCCATTGAATCAACCAATCATTGCACATGCAAGCGATTTAACAGGTCCTGACCCTAGTGCAAGGTGCCGGCAGGCGCGGCCAACCGCCGTACTATAGCACGGAAGTTTGCTGCGCCGCGTTCGTCGCCAACTTCAGCCAATTCGTCGGCTCGCATCGCCGCGCAGAAGATCCGCAACCGACCAGATGAAATTGGAAAGTGACTGATGATTCAATGAGATTGCTCCAGTAGCAGACTTGCATAATCAGCCGTGATGAACGCTGTACCGCATATGCTTTGAACCTAGGTCTAGTCCAAATAGCCGGACTCCGCTCAACATTCCTTCAACCACGACCTTCTTGAAATCCTCCCCGTGTTTCGTGCGAGAGGCAAAGTATTCCGCATATTGCTCCGGGATGAGGTCTGACGTGACCCCTAATCTTCATCCAGTTCCGATTAGAGCCTCGGCATCATTGTTGCCCAGCGGGGCAGGTGAAGCAAGGGGCTGCGTAGCGTAGCCTCCGGCTATGCGGAGCGAAGCAGCCCCTTGCTTTTTGAGGTCAGCGGCGAAGGCCGCCGGGGTGGCATATCGGCGGCCAAATTCATGCTGCCACTTTCACAGGCATGTTGTCAAAATACGATTGATCCGGCGTCCTGGCAGCCAGGCTCGAATGCGGCCTGCGGCTGTTGTAGAAGCTCAGATATCGGCCAATCGATGAGCGGGCTTCGCTGACCGCGCCATAGGCGTGCATGTAAACCTCTTCATATTTGACTGAACGTCACAGGCGCTCGACGATGACGTTGTCGCGCCATGCACCTCTGCCGTCCATGCTGATGACGATCTTTTCGCGCAGCAGCACGCCGGTGAAGGCTTGCGAAGTAAACTGACTTCCTTGGTCCGTATTGAAAATCTCCGGATTGCCGAAGCGCGCCAGCGCTTCCTCCAAAGCTTCAACACAAAATTCAGCTTCCATCGTGATCGACACCCGCCAGGCGAGCACCTTGCGGCTGAACCAGTCGACGATAGCCACGAGATAGACGAAGCCTTTCGCCATCGGGATGTAGCTGATATCGGTCGCCCATACCTGGTTGGGCCGCACGATCGCCAGCTTGCGCAGCAAATAAGGGTAAATCTTGTGCCCCGGCGCAGGCTTCGACGTGTTCGAACGGCGGTAGATCGCCTCGATCGCCATCTTCTTCATTAGCGTGGCGACATGCAGACGCCCGATCTTGATGCCCTCCTGCAACAGCAGATCTCGCAGCATCCGACTGCCCGCAAACGGAAACTCCATGTGCAGCTCGTCGATCCGGCGCATGACGGCGAGATCGGCGGACGACACCGGCCTGGGTAGGTAATAGATGCTGCCCCGGCTCATCCCCAGTTCCCGCGCCTGCCGCGTCAACGGCAAGCTGTGCAAGCGATCGATCATCGTTTTGCGCTCGGCAACAGACCCGCCTTCCCGAGCGCGCCGGCCAAAAAATCGTTCACCAGCGTCAACTCGCCAATCTTGGCGTGCAACGTCTTCACATCGATCGCCGGCTCCGCCGCTTCGCTGCCACCTTCCGCACCGAAAACACCCGCAGCCCCTTCCAGCAACTGCGTTCGCCACGTCGTGATCTGGTTCGCGTGAACGTCAAACTGCTGCGACAACTCCGCCAGCGTCTTCTCGCCCTTCACGGCGGCCAATGCTACCTTCGCCTTGAATGCCGGACTGTGGTTCCGGCGCGGTCTTCTGCTCATCTGCTCTCCTGTCATGCAGCCACTTTGGCCGCCGTCAGACAGAAAATCCACTTATCCCACTGTGCAGTTTTGCCAGGCCAGCTCTCTATCTTGCCCAAGCACACTTGCTCGCTATCCTGTGTCCACTGCCACCCGATAGGTGTGGAGGCACAAACGTTACGCGATACTCTTGCTGTGGGGAAATCTGTGGGAACGAATTTAGTCTCGATCGAGTTTTGTCTTTTAAAACAAATCACTACGAGAAAAAACTGGCTCCCCGAGTTGGATTCGAACCAACGACCAAGTGATTAACAGTCACCTACTCTACCGCTGAGCTATCGGGGAGCGGTCCTTGCGGACACGGATGCGCCTATAACAGCGCCAAGGCGTTTGGCAAGCGGGGCCAGCATCAAAATTGAAACTGTTCGGCAAAGATGCGCTCTTCCAGCGTTTTGCCCGGATCGAACAGCAAGGTCAGCTGCTGCGCGCGGGCGACGCGGATTTTGACCGTGTGGATATCGCGCACTTCGCGCTGGTCGGCCACCGCAGCGACGGGGCGTTTTTCGGAATCGAGCACGCGGAATTCGATTTCGTAATGATCGGGAATGATCGCCCCGCGCCAACGCCGCGGGCGGAACGGGCTGATCGGCGTTAGCGCCAGCATGTTCGAGCCGAGTGGCAGGATCGGACCATGCGCCGACAGGTTGTACGCGGTCGATCCGGCCGGAGTGGCAACCAAGATGCCGTCGCAGAACAGCTCGGCGATGCGGACCTTGGCGTTGACCGAGATTTCGAGCCGCGCGGTCTGGCGGGTTTCGCGCAGCAGCGAAACCTCGTTGATCGCGGCAAAGGTATGCTGTTGGCCGCTGCGGGTGGTCGCGGTCATTTCCAGCGGGTTGACCGCCAGCGGCTTGGCCCGGGTGACGCGCTCGGCCAGCGCGCGGGTGCTCTTGTGGTGGTTCATCAGGAACCCGACGGTGCCTAGGTTGATCCCGTAAGCCGGGATGACGCGCCCGGCATCAAGCATCTGGTGAAGCACATGCAGCATCTGCCCGTCGCCGCCCAGCACAACCGCCACCTCGGCTTCCGCCAGCGGCACGAAGTCGCATTCTTTGCGCAGCAATGCGGCGGCCTCTTCGGCGCGGGTGGTATCGGAAACCAGCAGGGCAAGGCGCTTTGGCGTGGGCATGGCGCGGTCATAGGGGAAGCGCGGGGGGCTTGGCAATTGGCGGCGACAGGCAAACAATTTGGCAAGATGATTGCGCTAAGGCCACCGCAGTGACAATCGCACCAACCTTGGGAGCTGACCTGCGCAGCGACGCCGTAACCGGTCTGGTCGGGCGCGACGCTGCGGCGGCGCGGCTGGACGAGTGGCTGGCGCGCGGCGGGCGGGTCCATGCATTGTTGGTCGGGCTCAAGCGCTTCGATGCGGTCAATCTCGCATACGGCAAGGCGGCGGGGGATGCCGCGCTGGCCGAAGTGGCACAGCGGATGCGGCATTTCGCGGCTGAGGAACTCGATGGATTATGGCTGGCGGCCCGCGGCGGCGGCGGGCAGTTCCTGCTGCTGGCGACCGAGCCGTGTAGCCGCGAGCGCTGGCAGCTCGCCGCCGGGCAACTGCTGGATGCCCTGGCGCGGCCGATTGCGACGACCTGGGGAACTTTGCGGCTGAGCCCGCGCGGGGCGCTGCTGCGCGGAGTAGAGGGTGAAAGTGCCGCATCCGTGTTCGACCGGCTGGGCCAAACGCTTGAGACCGCTACCACTCAGCCCGGTCGGCGCTTGCTGTGGGCTGATGGCGAGGGCCGCCGAGGCGGGCGCAGCGCGGCGCAATTGGAGGGCGACTTGCTCCGCGCGCTCGATCTGGGCGAGATCGAGCTGGTGTATCAGCCGCAGTTCGGCTGCGGCGATGACCGGCTGGTCGGGGCCGAAGCGCTGGCGCGGTGGAACCATCCCAAGCTGGGGCGGGTTGGCGCAGGCGCGCTGTTCGCGGTGGCAGAGCGCGCCGATCACGTTCCGCAGCTGTCCCACCATATCGCGCGGCTGGCGCTGGGCGAGGCGGCGCGCTGGCCGATGGACCTGCGGTTGTCACTCAACGTTACGGCAGGCGACCTGGCCAGCGCCGACTATGCCGCGCGCCTGTCGGCCCTGATCAAGCAGACCGGTTTTGCGCCGTGGCGGCTGACGCTCGAAGTGACCGAACAGGTCCTGCTCGGCGATGCCGCGCAGGCCGCAGCGACGCTGTCCGCCTTGGCCGCGCAGGGCATCCGCATCGCGCTCGACGATTTTGGGGCGGGGTTCTGCAACTTTCGCTATTTGAAGCTGTTGCCGCTGCATTACCTCAAACTAGACCGCGCAATGATCGACGGGGTAACCGGCGACGCACGCGACCTTGCCGTGCTGCGCGCGATCATCGCAATGGCTGGCGCGCTGAGCCTTAAAGTGATTGCCGAGGGTGTCGAAACCGAAGCCCAGCGTCTGCTTGTCGCCGCCGAGGGCTGCGCGAGCTATCAAGGCTTCCTGCGCGCCGAGCCGATGAGCGCGGCAAAGTTTGCAATGTTGGCCTGCAAATGAAGCAAATACTTGTATTTGGGTTCGCTCTGCTCGCTTCGTGCAGCGGTGCCAAGCCCCCGCCCGACGACGGCAACGTGGTTCAGGTCTTTGACAAGAATGGTTCAATGACTCCGATGGACCGCAAGGTGATGAGCGGAGTGAGCGGCACTTTGGTCCACGTCATCAGTCTCTACGAAGCGTCGATCAGTCACATGGGTGCAGGCGACGCCACCATCAGGATCGAGGATCAAGGCGAGCGCAAGCTGGCACTGGTACTGGCATCTTACGAAGCGGTAGATTGGCATGTCGAAGGGCCAGGTGCCAAGGCGGTAACCAAGGTATTCCTCGCCGGGAATGAAAGTCAGTCCGTTGACGGCGTAGGCGATGCGCGGGTGATCGACGAGTCCGGTTCGAACCGCCCGAGGCAGCACCGAACAAGTTCCAGCTATGGCAAAGAAAACGGCTTTGCAGGATCACCGGCAGTTGCCCAAGAAAGCTTTTCCTGCGCGCTTACTTATGCGCGGCCCGATGGCGGCGGATGTTCGGCAGGATCAGCACTGGTTGCGCGGGCTTTGCCCCGGGTCGGCGGTAGCATGGCAACTTACACGGGTATCTACAACGGCAGCAACTTCCGTATTATGCGCTGGCCGGGCTCGTGACCTGTTCGCCTTTCGAGCGCTTGCGTGGTGCAAAGCTGGGCAACTTCACCGGATAAGATCGAGCCAACAGATTCACGATCAAAGCTTTTTCATAGCCTTCCGCGCAATTGCGCTCAGCCCCTTGGTCAGCTGGATCAGCCCGTTGAGCCGCGCCTCGGCGGTGCCCCAGGCGCGGGTGACGACGATCTTGCTGTCGGGGCGCAGTTTGATCGTCCCCGCCAGCCGCTCGGCATAAGCGATCAGCCCAGCGGGATCGGGGAAACTGTTGCCGTGGAAGCTGACCAGAGTGCCCTTTTCGCCCACATCGATTTTGGCGATGTTTGCGGCGATCGCCTGACGTTTGATTTCGATCAGCTTGATCAGATTGCTGGTCGGCGCAGGCAGGGGCCCGAAACGGTCGATCATTTCGGCGGACAGGCTTTCGATCTCGGACGAATCCTCGGCATCGTTGAGGCGGCGATAGAGTGCCATCCGCACCGCGAGGTCGGGCACGTATTCCTCGGGGATCATGATCGGTGCATCGAGCGTGATCTGCGGGCTCAGCGCGCTGCGCTCGCGCGCCAGCCCCATCTCGCCCGCTTTGGCCGCGAGGATCGCATCCTCAAGCATCGACTGGTACAACTCGAAGCCGACCTCGCGGATATGCCCGGACTGTTCATCGCCAAGCAGATTGCCCGCGCCGCGAATGTCGAGATCATGGCTGGCGAGCTGGAAACCAGCACCCAGACTGTCGAGATCGCCGAGCACCTTGAGGCGTTTTTCGGCGACTTCTGACAACTGGGAGTCGGTAGGCGTGGTCAGATAGGCATAGGCGCGCAGCTTTGAGCGCCCGACCCGGCCGCGCAATTGGTACAATTGCGCCAGACCAAAGCGGTCGGCGCGGTGGATGATGATCGTGTTGGCGCTCGGGATATCGAGCCCGCTTTCGATAATGGTGGTCGAGAGCAGCACTTCGTAGCGCTTTTCGTAGAACGCACTCATCCGTTCCTCGACTTCGCTCGCCGCCATTTGGCCGTGCGCCGTGACCGCGCGAATTTCGGGCACGGTATCACGCAACCACTTCTCGACCGCTTCCATGTCAGAGATGCGCGGTACCACGATGAAGCTTTGCCCGCCGCGGTGATGTTCGCGCAGCAGAGCCTCGCGCATGACCATCTGGTCCCACTCCATCACGTAGGTCCGCACAGCCAACCGGTCGACTGGCGGGGTCTGGATGGTGGAAAGCTCGCGCAGGCCGGACATCGCCATCTGCAGGGTACGCGGGATCGGCGTGGCCGTGAGCGTCAGCATGTGGACGTTGGTCCGCAATGACTTAAGCGTTTCCTTGTGCGTCACGCCAAATCGCTGCTCTTCGTCCACGATCACAAGCCCAAGCTGTCTGAAACTCAAACTTTTTGCGAGCAAGGCGTGCGTCCCGATCACGATGTCGACGGTACCATCGGCAAGACCGGTTTTGGTCGCCTTGGCCTCCTTGTCGCCGACCAGCCGCGACAGCCGCCCGATCTGGAGCGGGAACCCCGCGAAGCGTTCGACAAAACCCGAATAGTGCTGGCGCGCGAGCAAGGTGGTGGGGGCAATTACCGCGACTTGATGCCCGGCCATCGCCGCGACGAACGCCGCACGCAATGCAACCTCGGTTTTGCCGAAGCCAACATCGCCGCAGACCAGCCGGTCCATCGGTTTGCCGGCGGCCAGATCGGCCAGCACGTCGTCAATCGCGGCGTCCTGGTCGTCGGTTTCCTGCCATGGAAAGCGCTCAACGAACTGGTCGTAGCTCGCCTGCTCGGGCGCCAGCACCGGGGCTTGGCGAAGTGCGCGCTGGGCTGCGGTCTTGAGCAATTCATGCGCAATTGCGCGGATGCGTTCCTTGAGACGACTCTTGCGCTTCTGCCAACCTTCGCCGCCCAAACGGTCGAGGGCGGTAAATTCGTTATCGCTGCCATAGCGGCTGAGCACGTCGATATTTTCAACGGGCACGTAAAGCTTATCGCCCCCGGCATAACTCAGCATCACGCAATCGTGCGGGCTCTTGCCGACCGGGATTGACTGCAAACCGCCGTAGCGCCCGATCCCGTGTTCAAGATGGACCACCAGATCGCCCGGGGTCAGCGCGGCCAGTTCGGCTAAGAAAGCATCAGCGCCCTTACGGCGTTTCTTGCGCCGCACCAGCCGGTCGCCGAGGATATCCTGTTCCGTGACCAGTTCGATTTCGCCGTTGGAGAACCCGCTTTCGAGCGGCAGCACCAGCGCCACGACCGCGCCTTTGGCCGCCAGCCCGAGCGCCTCATGCCAGCTATCGGCCATCAGCGGGGCAGGGCGCACCGCTTCGCCCAAGATCGCGGCAATCCGCGATCGACTGCCTTCGGAATAGGCCGCAATCAGCGTCTTTTTGCCCTGCGCCGCCTGCCCGGTGAGGTAGCGTGCGGCGGCTTCGTAGATATTGTCGCCGCGCGCGCGTTCGGGAGCGAAATCCCGCCCGCTGGCAAAGCCTGCGTCAATTACTGTCGCGCTTTCGGGCTGCGCGAAAATATCGGTTCGGTGGACGGGATGGTCATTAAGCTGCACGTCGAGCTCGGCGCGAGTCAGATAGAGCGCCGCAGGTTCGAGCGGGCGGTAGCTCCCCACCGACTTGCCTGAAGTTTCGGTGCGGCTGGCGAAGTAGTCGGCGATGTCGCCCAGCCGTTCATCCGCCGAGCCTACAGCGGCGCTGTCAATCAGCATCAGATCGCGCGGGCCGAGGTGATCGAACAGCGTAACCAGCTTATCTTCGAACAGCGGCAGCCAGTGCTCCATGCCCGCCAGACGCCGTCCGTCGCTGACAGACTGGTATAGCGGATCGGAGGTGGCATTGGCGCCGAACAGGTCGCGGTACTTGCCGCGAAAGCGTTTTACGCTTTCCTCGTCGAGCAAGGCCTCGCTGGCGGGCAGAAGCAGATGTTCAGTGACTGTGCCAGTCGAGCGCTGGGTGTTGGGGTCGAACAGGCGCAACGTCTCAAGCTCATCGCCGAAGAAATCTAGCCGCAAGCCCCCTGACAGTCCCGATGGGTAGATATCGAAGATCGAGCCGCGCACCGCGTATTCGCCGGCATCGGCGACGGTGTCGGTGCGGCTGTAACCCTGCCGCTGGAGCAGCGCGATGAGGCTCTCGCGGCCAATCTCCATGCTTGGTTTGAGCAACCGGACATTCTCGCGCACCCGGAACGGGGTGACCACGCGTTGCAGCACGGCGTTGATTGTGGTGACCAGCAGCTGCGGGGAGTTGGATGGGCTTTGCAGGCGGTGAAGCGCCGCCAGTCGCCGCGCGCTGATCGACAACGCCGGGCTGGCGCGGTCGTAGGGAAGGCAGTCCCACGCCGGGAATGACAGCACCTCCAATTCGGGCGCGAAGAACGCGGCGCTGTCGGCGATGCCCTGCATCGCGGCTTCGTCGGGGGCGATGAAAACGGCGCGGGTTTTGGCCGCTCGCGCCAGATCGGCGAGCACCAGCGGCTGCGCCCCGCGCGCCAGCGAAGCCAGCGTCAGCGGCTGGGTGGCACTCAGGATCTTGGCGAAATCTGACATGACAAGGCGCAACAGCAATTGCCCCGCTTGCCGTTTTTCGGCCAGCGGGGTGGGAAGGATAGAGAGCCCTTAGCGCGACATTGACGTGCTGTCAGCGCGGGATTTCAACAAAATCCAGTTTGCGGAAAGCTTCCATCAATGATCCAGCATAGCGTTCGGGGACTGGCTGGGTGCCAAGCGCCCAGGCCATGATGTCGACATCGTCCTCGTCCAGCAGCGCCTCGAACCACGCCATGTCCGCCGCGTCCCAAGCGTAATGATGCGCGTCGAAGAAACAGCCGATCATGAAGTCGGCCTCGCGCGTGCCGCGGTGCCAAGCACGGAATTTGAGGCGGCCCAGGGGATTTGCAGGTTCCATCGGCCCCGCCGCTAAGCTGCGACGAGGCCGATGGCAAGCGGTTAGGCGGGTTCGTGCAAAGCGGCAAGCAGATCGCTCGACTGGCGCCCGGCCATCGACTTGTTGATTTCTCCGAGCAACGCTTGCTCGGTCAGCTTGTGGTAGTGCTTGCGGATTTCGCCCAGCGTGCGCGGCGCGGCAAACACCACCAGATCGGTGACTTTATGCCCTAGTACTTGCTGGTTGAGCCATTCGGCGGCAGCAATCGCGTGCGCGTCTTCATCATTCTGGTGTCCGCCGGGATTACCCGAACTTGAATGGTGGCTGCCGCCTGAATGGTTGCTGCCATCAAGCTTGGGACTGTCTTCCGAGGTAAGCTCAGGCTCGGCTTCTGTGCCGGTGTTGCGATAAAGTTCGAAGGTACTGCCATCGATCACTGCGATCATGGTTCCGTGGGGTAGCAACATGGTTTTCTCCTGCAAGCGTGGGCTTGTCGCGGAGACAACGCATGAGATGCCCGGAAGGTGATCGACTCCGGCCGCAATAGTTGCGGGGTCCGTCTCAAACCGACCGGCTGTGCCCGCTCTGCGGCTTGCGGAAGGAACGAACACAGTTCCCCGCGCGTTGAGTCCATGTGCCTGACACTCTTGGAGAAAACCGATGATTGAGCTTTGCAAATTGCCTTACGCATATGCCGCACTCGAACCGGTGATATCGGCCGAGACGATGACATTCCATCACGACAAGCACCACGCGGCTTACGTGAAAAAAGCCAATGACCTGGCCGCAAAAGCCGGTCTGGACGACCTCTCTGTCGAAGAGCTGGTCGTGCAAGCCAAAGCGCAGGGCGACACGAAGCTCTACAATAACGCAGCGCAGGTCTGGAACCATGGGTTTTTCTGGCAATCGATGACCGGCGATTCTGCTAAGCCGTCTGGCGATCTTGCCAGCGCGATCGATGCGAGTTTCGGCGACCTTGCTTCGCTGAAGACGACATTTGTTGAAGCGGGCGTTGGTCACTTCGGCGCGGGCTGGGTGTGGCTGGCCGCAGTGGGGGATCAGCTTAAGGTCGTTTCCACACACGATGCCGATGACTTGCTTACTGCCAGTGGCGATGTCCCATTGATAGTCTGCGATCTGTGGGAACACGCTTATTACCTTGATCATCAGAATGATCGCGAAGCGTTCCTGAAAAGCTGGTTCGATAAACTAGCCAATTGGGACTTTGCTGCGCAGCAATTTATGGCGGCGCGCGCCGGTGAGCCCGGCTACAGCTATCCGGCAATGGCCGACCAATCCGCCTAATTTGAGTGCCAGCAATTGGCTTGTTTGCCGCCGCGCGCCCCTCGCGGCGGCAAACCTGGACGCTCATTGTTCCGATTCGGGATGTAGTCGTAACCGTAGCTTGACTGTAACGCAGCGCTGCGCCCGCTTGGCGGTCGCTGCGCTGGGGGAACAGGATGTGAGTGCGAATGAACGGGATTATGCCGCGCTAGGGGTGGCTGCGCGATTGGCCGAAGACTATCGGCGCGAAGTTGCGGCAGCCCCGCGCAACCCCACCGCCAGCTACGCTGAAATTCTGGCAAAGTTCGATGCCCCGGTACCTGCGGACGGCAGCGATGCGGTGGCTGTGATCGAAGAACTGGCCAAAGGCGCGCGCGACGGGCTGCGCCCTATTGTCGCGCCGCGATTTTATGGCTGGGTCAATGGCCATTCGCACTTGGCCGGCGTAGCGGCCGACTGGCTGACGTCGGCTTGGGGTCAGAACTGCGCTGGCATCCCGATGACCCCTGCGGGTGCCGCCGTTGAAGCGGTAGCCGCGCGGTGGCTGCTCGAACTGCTCGATCTGCCGAGTGAATGTTCGGTAGGGCTGGTCAGCGGGGCGACAATCGCTAATTTCGTCGGGCTCGCGGCCGCCCGTGGAGAGCTGCTGCGCCGCCAAGGCTGGGACGTCGAAGCCGACGGGCTTTACGGCGCGCCGCCGCTCAGAATTCTGATCGGAGCCGATGCCCATACTACGGTCTTTTCCGGACTGCGTTACCTTGGGCTGGGTGCGAAACGGGCCGAGTTGATCGCCACCGACGCGCTCGGGCGAATGCTTTCGAGCGACCTTGAACGCGCGCTGAAAGCCAGTTCTGATCCGGCAATCGTCATTGGACAGTCGGGCCAGATCAACACCGGGGTCAGCGACCCGTTTGGCGAAATGGTGCCGATGGTACGTGCTGCCGGCGGCTGGTTGCATGTAGATGGTGCGTTTGGCTTGTGGGCGCGGGCCAGCGCTGAACATCGTCATCTGACCGATGGCATCGAAGGGTGCGATTCTTGGGCGACCGACGGGCACAAGTGGCTGCAAACTCCTTATGATTGCGGTTTTACCATTGTCCGCCACGAGGAAGCGCACCGCCGCGCAATGGACATCGATGCCAGTTACCTCAGCAAGGCGAACGGAACCGAACGCCATCCAGGAGCCTACGTACCCGAGCTGTCGCGCCGTTCACGCGGGTTTGCGGCGTGGGCGATGATGAAGCGGCTTGGGCGGTCGGGAATTGCCGAGATGGTCGATCGGGATGTGCTTATCGCCGGTTTGCTGGCCTCGGGAATTGCCGGAATTGCCGGGGTGGTGGTAATCAACAAGCCGGAACTCAACCAGTTCGTGGTCCGCTTCGGAAGCGATCTTGGCGGCGAGGAGAGCGATCGGCTAACCCGCGCAACGATCGACCGGATCCAGCAGGATGCGATCGCGTTCATGGGCACGGCAATGTGGCGCGGGCGCTGGGTGATGCGGGTGTCGGTCTGCTCGATCGCCACCACCGAAGACGATGTGCGGCTAACGATTGAAGCCGTTCGCTCGGCCTGGGAGGCTGTGCAAGCCGAGCTGTAGGCTCTATTAGAACAGACAATGCGTCCTGAACGGCTCAACCCCCTGTTTGTTTCCGCTGACAGCCTTAAAGGCGTCGGCGCCACGCTGGCGCGCCCGCTTGAGCGGCTTGGGCTGACGCGGATCAAGGATTTCGGGTATCATTTGCCGGACCGCTTTGTTGAGCGCCGCGCCGTGGCGAATCTCGATGCGGCGAGCGTTGGTGACAACATCGTGATCGCGCTGACCCCGGTGGAATACAGGGCTTCGCCCGGGCGCGGCCCAATGCGGGTGCTGGCGAGCGATGCGGCGGGCAACATCTGCGCGGTGACGTATTTTGGGCGCAATTCGGGCTGGGGCAAAAAGCAGTTGCCCCTGGGCGAACAGCGCTGGATCGCCGGGCGGCTCGATCAGTACGGACAGATGCTCCAGATCGTCCACCCTGATCATGTGTCGACCGATAGCGCCGGCTTGTTGGGCCAGTTAATCGAGCCGGTTTATCCATTGTCCGAAGGCCTGACCCAGGGCCGAATAGCAGCGCTGATTCAGCAAGCGCTTGAGACCGTGCCCGAATTGCCCGAGTGGATCGAACGGGCGCTGGCCGACAAAATGCAGTGGCCACAGTGGCGCGATGCGCTGACGCTCGCGCATAAGGGCGAACATCCGGCCGCGCGGGACCGGCTGGCTTATGACGAGCTGCTTGCCAACAGCCTCGCGCTGTTGCTGGTCAAGAACGCCAACCGCGCCCACGTCGGCACGCCGCTGCAAGGCAATGGCCAGCTGCGGGCCAAGCTTCAGCTGCCGTTCGCGCTGACCGGGGCGCAGGTCCGCTCGATTGCCGAGATCGAGGGCGACATCGCCCAGTCCGCCCCGATGCTGCGGCTGCTGCAGGGCGATGTCGGCTCGGGCAAGACGGCGGTGGCGGTGGAGGCGATGCTGATCGCGGTTGAGGCCGGGGCTCAGGCCGCGTTGCTCGCACCAACTGAAATCCTTGCGCGGCAGCACTACGAAACGTTAAGCCGGATGCTGGCTCCAACCGGCGTGACAGCGGCGCTGCTCACCGGGCGCGACAAGGGCCGCGCGCGCGAGGCGATCCTGATGGGATTACTTGATGGCAGCATTCAGATTGCGATCGGGACTCACGCGATTTTCCAGGACACGGTCGCTTACAAGAACCTCGCGCTGGTGGTGATCGACGAGCAGCATCGCTTCGGAGTGAGTCAGCGCCTGATGCTCGCGCAAAAGGGCAAGCGTACCCCGCATTGTCTGGCGATGACCGCAACCCCGATCCCGCGCACGCTGACGCTCGCGCAGTACGGCGAGATGGACGTCAGCCGGATCGACGAGATGCCGCCGGGCCGCCAGCCGATCGACACCCGCGTGGTCGCACTGGAGCGGATCGGCGACGTGGTCGGGGCGCTCGACCGGCACCTTGCAAGCGGGCAACAGGCGTACTGGGTTTGTCCGATGGTGCGCGAGCTGGAAAGCGAAGACATCGCCGCCGCCGAGGCGCGCTATGTCGAGCTCAAGGCCCGGTTCGGCGATACTGTGGCGCTGGTCCACGGCCAGCTTCGTCCCGAGGTCAAAGACGCGGCGATGGAGCAGTTCGTGCGGGGCGAGGCCAAGTTGCTGGTCGCTACTACGGTGATCGAGGTTGGCGTCGATGTGCCGGCCGCGACCCTGATGGTTATCGAACAGGCCGAGCGGTTCGGATTGGCGCAATTGCATCAATTGCGCGGCCGGGTCGGGCGGGGGACGGGACAAAGCACCTGCCTGCTGCTGCGCGGATCGATCTTGAGCGAAACTGCGAAGCGGCGCCTGGCGCTGATGCGCGAAACTCAGGACGGGTTCCGTATCGCTGAAGAAGATCTGGACCTGCGCGGCGGCGGTGAACTGCTCGGTACCCGACAGTCAGGCGAAGCTGCATTCCGGGTGGCCAGCCTTGAGCAGATCCAGCGGTTGTTGCCGATCGCACACGACGACGCGCGGTTGTTGATTGAGCGCGACGGCGGCCTGCAAGGCGAGCGCGGCGAGGCGGCGCGGCTGCTGCTTTACCTGTTCGAACGCGATTGGGGCGTGCAGCTTTTGCGCGGCGGATAACGAACCGCCACAGCCCCCGGTCGGCTCAATCCTGCGGGGAACCATGGCGGTTCTGGCTCCACTCACGGCGGAGTTTAGGTATCGTTTGCCGTCAGGCCGGTGTTGGCATCGTTGACAATTGCGCAGGCGGCAACGTGCCCTCGGTTTCGATTTGCGCCATCAGCTCATCCTTGCGGGCGAGCATGGCATCGCGCAATGCGACCAAATCGACATCGGTTTCACGGGCCTGAGCAAACATGCCCTCGCTTTGCGCTTCTTCTTCCTTGACGTGATGCTCGATCTCTTCCGAAAGCACTTTGACCTTCGAATCGTAGAACTCGTCAGCCAGTCCGCCAGCCATGATATCGTTGATGAGTATCTTGGCTCCGTCGTGTTCGACATAGGCTTCGCTTAGCGTTTCTTCTTCGATCTTGCCGTCGAGTGCTGGGTAGAAAATTTCTTCCTCGATCATCGTATGGATTTTCAGCTCGTTGCAGATTTGTTCGGCAATGGCCTGCTTGGAACCGGTGCTGGCGCTTTCGAACTTTTCGAACAGGGTTGCGACTTTGCGGTGATCTGCTTTCAGCAGCGCAATTGCATCAGTGTAGGTTTCGCTTGCCATGGTGCGGTCCTGTCTCAGTAATCGGGGCAATATCGGAGCAACGAGAGGCTTTGCAATTGGTTCCGGACAGGCTGCAATTTCACCGCCGTGCTGTCTTCCAGACTGGTTTGAAGCAAGCTCCTGCGGCATTTGCTTGCGGGCACCTGCGTTGTCAGGCATCGCCTGCCGATGGTTGCCAGTACCTTTGCAGTGTTTAAAATCGGCAGACGCAAGACCGGGTTCGATATGCGCGGGGACTCCAACGAAACGTCGCGCAGCGGGCTCGCAGTTAACGCGGCAGAATACTGATGGCCAATGCACCGATCCGCTTGCTGGTTTGCGATATCGACGGCACCTTGGTGCGCCGCGACAAGGGCTTGCCCGAGGAGAACGTGCTGGCGATCCGCGCGGCGCGGCGGCGAGGACTGCTGGTCTCGCTGATTTCGGCGCGGCCGGCGGCGGGTATCCTGCCGATCGCGGCCGAGCTGGGGCTTGAAGGTCCGCTCGGCGCGTTCAACGGCGGCACCATCTTTACTGCGGCGGGCGGAGAAGAATGCTCGGCGCAGGTCCCGCCCGAACTCGCGCGCGCGCTGGTCGATCTTTACGCCAGTGCCGGCATGACCATCTGGTTTTTTGCAACGAACCGCTGGCTTACCAGTGATCCTGCCAACCCGCACACTCCACGCGAAGTGCTCTCGTCGGGATTGCATCCCGAGACCGTGACGGATTTTACATCCTTTTATGACGATGCCGACAAGGTCGTCGCGGTCTGCGATAATCCGGTGCAGATGACGGCGCTGGAGCTGCGCGCCCGCGATCTGGTTGGCGCTGACGCTACGCTGGTCCGCTCGCAGGACTACTACCTCGATTGTACCGCGCTCGCCGCCAATAAAGGTGATGGAGTAACGCGTTTGGCTAAGATGTACGGCGTGCCGCTCACTCAGGTGGCGGTTATCGGTGATCAGGCGAACGACATCGCGATGTTCCGCCGCGCCGGTCTCAGCATTGCCATGGGTCAGGCGAATGCGGCGGTGCAAGCTGAGGCTGATGAGGTGACCACCAGTAATGAGGAGTCCGGGGTCGCGGCGGCGATCCGCCGTTTTGTGCTGCCTCGATTGGGCTAAGCGGCCGCAGCTTGATGGTGAAACGACGTGGTCGGGGAAAGAGGATTCGAACCTCCGGCCCCTGCCTCCCGAAGACAGTGCTCTACCAGGCTGAGCTATTCCCCGACCGATCGTTCGCCCTTCAGCCGGAAGGGCGAGGCAGGAGCGCGCCTATAAGCGGCGATGTGCGGGGTGGCAAGCGGGCAATCTGCCGCTAATGTGGTTTCATGTCCAGTGCTGCGATTCCCCTCGATCCTCCCGCAATACCGCACTGGGAATGGCAGTATCTCGATCTGATGCGGCGCATTTGGGAGCATGGCGACGAGCGCACTGACCGCACCGGGATCGGCACGCGTTCGGTGTTCGGCGCGCAAATCCGCTTCAATCTGGCGGGCGGCGCGATGCCGCTGATCACCACCAAACGGGTCTATTGGAAAACCGCGACGCGCGAGTTCCTCTGGTTCCTGACCGGCGATAGCAACATCCGCGCGCTGTGCGCGCAAGGGGTCGAGATCTGGACCGACTGGCCACTTGATCGCTATCGTAAGGCCAGCGGCGAGACAATCAGCCGCAAGGACTTCTCGGCTCAGATCGTCGCCGATGCGGCATTTGCGGCGGAGTGGGGCGATCTTGGCCCGGTGTACGGCAAGCAATGGACCGATTGGCCGGTCTATTCACCGGTTGGCAAAAACTTGTACAAACGCGACATAGGCATCAACCAGGTGGCACAAGTGGTGCACAGCCTGCGCGCCAATCCCGGCAGCCGCCGCCACATCGTCGAGGGCTGGAACGTAGCCGAGCTGGACCAGATGGCGCTGCCACCGTGCCACAAGACTTACCAGTTTCATGTCGCTGGCGGACGGCTCAATTGCTTGCTGTATCAACGCAGCTGCGATGTCGCGCTGGGCTTGCCGTTCAACCTGTGGGGCGCGGCTCTGTTTACGCGGATGTTGGCGCAGCAGTGTGACCTCGAGCCGGGCGAGCTGGTCTGGATGGGCGGTGACACGCACCTGTACCTCAACCATGCCGACTTGGTCGCAACGCAACTGGCGCGGCAGCCGTCGGGCCAGCCAGTCATGGCAATCGCGCGTCGGCCGGCCAGCATGTTCGGCTACGCAATTGAAGACTTTGTCGTCAGCGGCTATGCCCCGCAAGCACCCCTAAGTGCGCCGGTTGCGGTGTGACTGCCACGATTGACGAGGAAACAAGTTTGAAATAATATATCGCTCGGTTAGAATAATGCTTCCACACTTTCGGAAGCGGGAGAGCGCGTAATGGCTGACCGGCCTGCCAGTGATATCAGCGCCCGCGGCAACTTGCCGCCGCTTGAACTGCACGTCCCCGAACCGCCATTCCGGCCAGGCGATCCGGTCGATTACAGCTACCTTGAGATCCCGGCTGCCGGGCTGCTGCCGCGCCCGGATGAGGCGTGCGCCGCCAAGGAAACGCACCCGCTGTGCGATGGACTGATCCGCGTAATGGGCGACGATCACTGCGCGGTCGGCGCTTGGGACCCCAAGCTCGATCCCGAAACGCTGCGGCGGATGCTGCGGGTGATGGCGCTGACCCGCGCGTTCGATGACCGGATGTACCGCGGCCAGCGGCAGGGCAAGACCAGCTTCTATATGAAATGCACCGGCGAAGAGGCCACCAGTGTTGCCTCGGCCTTTGCACTCGCGGACGATGACATGGTCTTCCCGAGCTATCGCCAGCAGGGCATCCTGATCGCGCGCGGCTATCCGCTGACCGAGATGATCAACCAGATCTATTCGAACCGCGCGGACAAGCTGAAGGGGCGCCAACTCCCGATCATGTATTCCAGCCGCGAGCATTCGTTTTTCTCGATCAGCGGTAACCTAGCGACGCAGTATCCGCAGGCGGCAGGCTGGGCGATGGCCTCCGCGATCAAGGGTGACACCCGGATTGCCGCCAGCTGGATCGGCGAGGGCTCCAGCGCCGAGGGCGATGCTCACGCCGCCTTTACATTTGCCACCGTGTTCAACGCGCCGGTGGTGTTCAACATCGTCAACAACCAGTGGGCGATCTCCAGCTTTTCGGGCTTTGCCGGGGCCGAGCGTGCGACCTTCGCGGCCAAGGCGGTCGGTTATGGCATTGCGGGCCTCAGGGTCGATGGCAACGATGCACTGGCGGTCTATGCCGCAATGCGCTGGGCCGCCAACCGGGCGCGATCAAACGGCGGGCCGACCCTGATCGAACACTTTACCTATCGCGCCGAGGGCCACTCGACCTCGGACGATCCCGGGCAATACCGTTCCGCCCACGAGCGCGAGGAGTGGCCGCTGGGCGATCCGATCATGCGCCTCAAGCGGCATCTGGCGGCACTGGGTGAATGGACCGAGGATCAGCACGCGGCGATGGATCTCGAACTGATCGAGCAGGTTAAAGCCGCGACCAAGGAAGCCGAAAAGAACGGCGTGCTCGGCCACGGGATGCACCACCCGTTCCACACCATGTTCGAAGACGTGTTCGAAGAGCTTCCGTGGCACCTTGAAGAACAAGCCGATCAGGCGATCCGTGAGCGGCGGACCAAATGGCCCGAATGGAAAGAATCATGAGTGTGATTTGCGCGATCGGGCCACAACTCAATCTTCGTCATTGCGAGGAGCGAAGCGACGAAGCAATCCAGAGCGTCGTACACTGCCTCTCTGGATTGCTTAGCTACGCTCGCAATGACGAAGTAGGGGCTTGGTTATGAGCGTGCTCGAAGAAGGCCCCGTCAGCCTCGCCGACGCGCCCGTGCGCCGGCTCAACATGATCGAGGCGATCAACGATGCGCTGTCGGTGATGATGGAGCGCGATTCGAACGTGGTCGTGTTCGGTGAGGATGTTGGATATTTCGGCGGCGTTTTCCGCGCCACTGCCGGGCTGCAGAAGAAGTTCGGCAAGAACCGCGTGTTCGATACCCCGATCAACGAATGCGGGATCATCGGCGCGGCGGTGGGGATGGGGGCTTACGGCCTGCGTCCGGTGCCCGAAATCCAGTTCGCCGACTACATCTATCCCGGGCTCGACCAGCTTATCTCTGAAGCGGCGCGGATGCGCTATCGCTCGGCGGGGGAATTTACCTCGCCGATCACGGTGCGTTCACCGTTCGGTGGCGGCATTTTCGGCGGGCAGACTCACAGCCAGAGCCCGGAGGCGCTGTTCACGCACGTCGCCGGGATCAAGACCATCATCCCGGCTACTCCGTATGACGCCAAGGGCCTGCTGATTTCGGCGATCGAAGACAATGATCCGGTGATCTTTTTCGAACCCAAGCGGATCTACAATGGCCCATTCAGCGGCAACTATGACAAGCCGGTCGAACCGTGGGCACGCCATCCTGACAGCGCCGTGCCCGAGGGGTACTATTCGATTCCCTTGGGCAAGGCGCGGATCGTGCGTGAGGGTGAGGCGCTGACGGTGCTCGCTTATGGCACGATGATCCACGTCGCCGAGGCAGTGCTCGCCGATATGGGCGTGGATGCCGAGATAATCGATTTGCGCACCTTGGTCCCGATCGACATCGAGACTGTGGAAAAGTCGGTGCAAAAAACCGGCAAAGTTCTGATCATCCACGAAGCGACGCGGACTTGCGGCTATGGCGCGGAGCTTAGCGCGCTGGTGCAGGAACGCTGTTTCTACCACCTTGAAGCTCCGATCGAACGCGTCACGGGCTTCGATACCCCTTATCCGCACAGCCTCGAATGGGCGTATTTTCCGGGACCCGTTCGCATCGGCGAAGCGGTCGACCGGCTTTTGAAGGCATAAACATGGGCAAATTTATCTTCCGCCTCCCGGACATTGGCGAAGGCATCGCCGAGGCCGAAATTGTCGCCTGGCACGTCAAGGTTGGCGACCGGATCGAGGAAGACGGCCGCGTGGCCGACGTAATGACCGACAAGGCCACGGTCGAGATGGAAAGCCCGGTCAGCGGAATCGTGCTCGAAGTGGCGGCGGATGAGGGCGACATGATCGCGATCGGCTCGCCGCTGGTGATCATCGAGACCGACAGCGAGATCGCGGAAGATGCGCATGCCAGCCCGGCGGTGGCCGAGCGGTTCGATGCGGAAACGCCCGATGCGGGGGATGTGGAGAGGGTTATTGCGGCTGGCGACAGCGCGGGTGCTTCGACAGGCTCAGCACGAGCGGAGTTTGTTGAGGAACCTAAAGCCGAGAAGCCGCAAGCACCCAAACCCGCTCAGGCTGAGCCTGTCGAAGCCCACTCACCGCCATCGCCCACCAAAGTCCTCGCCTCACCCGCCGTCCGTGTCCGGGCCAGGGACCTGGGCATCGACCTCGCGCAAGTCAAACCCGCCGAGGACGGCCGCCTGCGCCACGCCGATCTCGACGCGTTCCTCGCCTACAGCGCCGGCTCGGGTTACCGTGCCGCTGGCACGCGCGCCAAGGACGAGACGATCAAGGTCATCGGCCTGCGCCGCCGCATTGCCGAGAACATGGCCGCATCGAAGCGCAACATCCCGCACTTCTCCTACGTCGAGGAGTGCGATGTCACCGCGCTTGAGGAACTGCGCGCACAGCTCAATTCGGCGCGGGGGACCAAGCCCAAACTGACCATGCTGCCCCTGCTGATAGCCGCGATCTGCCGCACCCTGCCGCAATTTCCGATGCTCAATGCGCGCTACGACGACGAGGCCGGGGTGGTACAGCGATTTGGTTCGGTGCACCTGGGCATGGCGGCGCAAACCGATGCAGGGCTGATGGTCCCAGTGATCCGCGATGCGCAGGACAAGAACCTGTGGCAGCTCGCCGCCGAGATCGTCCGGCTGGCCGAGGCCGCCCGGACCGGCTCGGCCAAAAGCGAGGAGCTGTCGGGTTCGACCTTGACGGTCACTTCGCTTGGGGCGCTGGGCGGGGTCGCAACCACGCCCGTGATCAACCGTCCCGAAGTGGCAATTATCGGCCCCAACCGGATCATCGAGCGGCCGATGTTCGTGCCTGACGGGACGGGCGGAGAACGCATCGCCAAGCGCAAGCTGATGAATATCTCGATCAGCTGCGATCACCGCGTGGTGGATGGCTGGGACGCGGCGAGCTTTGTTCAGGCATTGAAGCGCCTGATCGAAACCCCGGTCCTGCTGCTGGCGGACTAGCCCAATAATTTAGGGACAGTCGCTAAATTATTGAACGCCTAAATTATCGCACGATCGCGCTGTAAGTGATCTCGCCCGCGCCCTGCGCGGCTTGTGCGGCAGCGACGTGCCAGCGCACTTGGGTCACGTCTTCGGGCGTGGCCATCCTCGCTCCGACCCGCATCTGCTCAAGTTTGCCCCAGGTTTTGCCGCTATCGAGCGAGACTTCCTCGCTGCCGTCGGCGCTGCCTTGATAGTAGACGCTGCGGGGCAGGGGGTTGGTGACGGTGAACGCGCCGGTCCCGCCCATGCGGTACCAGCTAACCACATAGACCAGCCGATCGCCGCGATTAAGTTGTGCCGCAGGCTGGAGCATCCGGCCTTTGCCCGGTGCGACTTTCTCAACGTAAACCGCGCTGTCGAGCGCGATCAGGGGGGCGGCGATGGCCGGTGCGGCGAGGCACAGGGCTCCGGCCAGCACGATTAAGCTGCGGCGAAGATTCACTGGTAACAAGCCCCCACTGGGATCCGCGTACGGACCGGATGCGCTGCTTGTCGCAAACAGAGGCAAAGGAATGGTTAACAAGGGGGTGCGGTGTGGCTGATCGCAGGCTGTTTAGGCCTCGTAAAAGCGGCCATTTCGATGGTTTATCGACCCGGCCAAAGCAAGGCAGCCCGCCCGCCCGATCGCGGTTGACAGCCCCGGCACGCTGGCCTAGTGGCCCTGCTCCCAAGTGGCTGCGCGGGTGTAGCTCAGTTGGTTAGAGTGCCGGCCTGTCACGCCGGAGGTCGCGGGTTCGAGTCCCGTCACTCGCGCCACTTGGGAATTTATTTACAGACCGGAACTGAATTTAACGGCCTTGCTGCCCGCCGGCAGGCTGACGATCATTCCGTCTTCGCTGAGCTTCAAGGTGCCGCTGAAAATGCCCGGTGCGCGCCCCAAGAACAGCGGCTCGACCAGCCGCGCGGGGACTGGCGGGACCATGTGATATAGCACCAATGTCGAAACGCCGGCTTCCATGGCGGCGCGCGCAGCGTCTTCAGGGCTGGCGTGATAACCTTGGATGTCGGTCATGATCTGCGCGGTGTTTGAGCGGCCGCGCTCGGCCAGTTTGCGCCCCATCGCGGCGACCATGTCCTTGTTCATCGCATCGTGGAACATCACGTCAGCACCTTTTGAGGCGGTGATGAACGAGGGCGAGTAGACGGTGTCGCCTGATAGCGCGAGCGAGCGGCCCTTGTAATCGATCCGGTAGCCGAATGCGGGGGCTACGGGCGCATGGTTGACGCAGATCACGGTGATCCGCACCCCATCCTTGTCGTAGACAACCTGGCTGTCGGTGCCGTCGGGCAGGGCGATGATATTGGCTGCGCCGCCATAGCCTGCAGGATTGGCAATCTTCTCGCCGTGATGGCGCACGCGGAAGCCTTCGTCGATCGTATAGGCCTGCTTGAACCCGGCAATCACTTGATCGGTCCCCGCCGGGCCATAGATCGGCAACGGCGTGCCGCGCGATCCGGCGATCCAGGCTTGCAGCATCAGTTCGCCGAGGCCATCGATGTGGTCCGAATGGAGGTGCGTGAGGAACACCGCCTGGACCTTCTCCATCGGGAAGCCTATCCGCATCAGCTTGCGGATCGAACCGGAACCGGCATCGAAGACGAAGGCTTGATTGCCCGCTAGCACGGCGATGCAAGGCCCCGCGCGGTCGGCGTCGGGCATCGGCGATCCGCTACCGCAGACATATGCATGGAGCCCGCCGCCGAGCGCGAGCGACTTGTCGATGCCGAGGCCTTGATCGAGCGCGCGGTCAAACGCCCGCTGCGCCATCCATGGTCTGCCTAGCACGAGCAACAGTCCGAGGCCCAACAAGAGGACCCCCGCCAGAATCGCCAGCTTGCGCATCTTCTTCCCCGTTTCGAAGGGACGCTAGGCTGCTGGAGCGACTAGCGCCAGCGACCTGTTTCCATCCAGATCAGGAACCGCCCACGTAGTGGCAGTATCCAGATCACCCCAAGCACAATGTAAATCGGCACTTGCACGAGCGCCGGCCAGCCTTCGAACAGCGGAGCAACGAACCGCGCAATCGCCAGGCAATAGACCATCAACGCAAACAGCAATACCAGGATGCCGGCAGGAATTCGCCAAGTTGGTTCAGTACGCATCAGAACGGTCCGTAAAAGCGGGTCGGGGTGACGACCGCGCGAAGCGGGTGGTCATGCTGTTCGAGCGGCAGCGCATCGACCAGTTGGCAGTCCCATGCAAGTCCGATCGGCACGAGCGCTGGCTCTGCGGCGAGCAAGCGGTCATAATGTCCGCCGCCCTGACCCAGCCGCTGGCCGGTGTCGGTGAAACCCAGTAGCGGGACAATCGCCAGATCGACGCGCACATCCTCGGCGCTTGGAGGTGGCTGCATTGCGCCATGCGGATCGGGCACCAGCGTGCTCTCGTCGAACGGATTGTCCCACAATTTGAACGTCATCAACGCCCCGCGCGCGGCAAACCACGGTAGCGCTATGCGATGGCCCTGTTCGGCAAACCATCGCGCGTAGCCCAGCGGAGAAGCTTCGCCCGGGATCGGATAATACACGCCCACCACCGCGCCTTCCGAAACCAGTTCCAGCATTGCGGTCGGCGGGCGATTGAACAGCAGTGCGCGCAAATTGGCTGAGATCGAAGCGTCATGCGCGGCGCGGCGCTGGCGGAGTTCGGCGCGAAGGGCTTGCTTTTTAGTCACGCGCTGCGCCTTGCCGGAAAGAGGTGGGTGACGGGACCACCATGGGCCGTTGCCAGGAAATCCTCTGACGCGTGACGTCAGGTGGGAACCGTGTGTGCCAGGCCAGGGCCTAACCAGGGACAGCCCCCAAGGATTTTACTTATAGCCTCAGGGATTTTCAAAGGCTCGCACCGGGCAGTACCCGTCAGCGACTAGATAGGCGCTTTGAACTCAACCCTCAAGCCCGGCGGCGTAGGTTTCGAGCCGACTGGCGAGCATTTCGAGCGTTTGGGCGTGATCTGGCGCGGAAGCAGCTCCGGTCGGGCCTTTCCCGCGCGCATCGTGCAGTTCATCAGCAAGCAGCAATGCCGCGAACAGCAGTAGCCGCACTTCGTTGTGGCCAGAGGCGCCAAGATCGCGGATCTTGTCGTCAATCAACTGGCCCAATGCTTCAACATGGGCTTCTTCACCCGCCGCGCACGCGACGATGTAGCTGCGTCCGCCAATTTGGAGAGTGACGTTGCTCATCCAGTGGCCCCGCCAATCAGCTGATCGAGTTCGTCCAAGGAACCTTGCACCGCAGTGCGCAACTTTGCGTGACGCGCGCGCAGGGCAACAAGCTCAGCTTCGGCATCGCCGGATTTCACCGGTGCTGCCTCAATCCGGGCCAGCGCGGCTTCGATCCGCGCGATTGCAGTGCTGCTCCGATCCGCCTCCATGATGCGGGTGATACCGCAAAATTATGCGTTGGCAAAGCGTTGCACCGTATATTTCCCACCGGTTGGTAACGTACTGTAACGGCGCGCCTTGACGGCGGGGCAGGGCTTGGCAAAGGGGGAACCCCGCGCCGAATCGCCGCCGCGTTCCAGCCCTGACCGGGAGCCCACTCCGATGAGTCTTGATAGTGCCCGCTATGCGTCCATGGCCAATACCATCCGCGCGCTTTCGATGGACGCGGTCGAAAAAGCAAATTCGGGCCATCCGGGGATGCCGATGGGCATGGCCGACGTGGCGACAGTGCTGTTTGCCGAGCAGCTCAAGTTCGATCCCGCAGCGCCCAAGTGGCCCGACCGTGACCGCTTTGTCCTGTCCGCCGGGCATGGTTCGATGCTGCTTTATTCGCTACTGTATCTGACCGGCTATCAATCGCCGACGATCACCGACATCGAGAATTTTCGCCAGCTCCACTCGGTCTGCGCCGGGCATCCCGAAAATATCGAGCTCGAAGGCGCTGAGGCTACGACCGGGCCACTGGGCCAAGGGCTGGCCATGGCGGTTGGCATGGCAATAGCCGAACGCCACCTCAATGCCGAGTTCAGCGGCGAGCTGGTCGATCACCAGACCTGGGTGGTGGCGGGTGACGGCTGCCTGATGGAAGGGATCAACCACGAAGCCATTGGGCTCGCCGGAAATCTTCAGCTCGGCCACCTCAATGTGCTGTGGGATCACAACTCGATCACCATCGACGGCGGTACTTCGCTATCGACCTGCGAGGATATACTTGCGCGCTACGCCGCGACCGGCTGGCACACGGTGGCTTGCGACGGGCACGACTATGCCGATATCAGCAAGGCGCTGGCGGCTGCGCAGAAGGACCCGCGTCCCTCGCTGGTGGCGTGCAAGACGATCATCGGCAAGGGCGCGCCCGACAAGCAGGGCACGCATAACGTCCACGGCAGCCCGCTTGGCGCGGACGAGATAGCCAAAGCGCGCAAGGTGCTCGGCTGGACCGCACCGCCGTTTGAAATTCCTGCCGACATCCTCGCCGACTGGCGCTCGCTTGGGGCCAAGGGCGCTGCGGCGCATGGCAAGTGGAGCGAGCGGCTGGCAGCAGCGCCACGCGGGGACGAATTCTCGGCCCGGATGGCCGGCGATCTGCCGACGCTGACTGGGTGGCACGATTATCGCGCCAAGCTCGCCGCCGACCTGCCCAACCTCGCCACCCGCAAGTCGAGCGAGAACGCGCTGACCGTGCTGACAGCGGCGGTGCCCGCGATGATCGGCGGCTCGGCTGATCTGACCGGCTCAAACAACACCAAGACCGCCTCGACCCCGCCACTTACGGCAGAGGATTATTCGGGCCGTTACGTCTATTACGGCATCCGCGAATTCGGCATGGCGGCCGCGCTCAACGGCATGGCGCTGCACGGCGGGATCGTGCCTTACGGCGGCACTTTCCTAGTGTTCTCAGACTATTGCCGCAACGCGATCCGGTTGGCGGCTTTGCAGCAGGTTCGTTCGATCTTTGTGCTGACACATGACAGCATTGGCCTCGGCGAAGACGGCCCGACGCACCAACCGATTGAACATGTCGCTTCGCTGCGCGCTATTCCGCAGTTGTGGGTGATGCGCCCGGCCGATGCGATGGAGACGGCCGAGTGCTGGGAACTCGCGATCCAGCGCAAGGACGGGCCGAGCGCGCTCGCGCTGACCCGCCAAAACCTGCCCGCTCTGCGCGGCGATGACGATGAGAACCGCAGCGCCAAGGGTGCGTACCGCCTCATCTCGGCCACAGCCGCCAAGCAGGTCGTGTTGCTCGCCACTGGTTCGGAAGTGCAGCTTGCGGTTGCGGCGGCCAAGTCGCTCGAAGCTGACGGGATTGGCGCGGACGTCGTCTCGATGCCATGCTGGGAACTGTTCGAGGCGCAGGACGAGACCTATCAAGGCTCGCTGATCCCGCATGATCTGCTAGCGGTGTCGATCGAAGCCGGGACGACGTTTGGCTGGCACAAGTGGACCGGGCGGGACGGGGTCAACATCGGGATCGACCGGTTCGGGCTATCGGCCCCGGCCGACGAATTGTTCAAGTATTTCGGCCTCACTGCCGAGGCGATTGTTGCACAGGTAAAGGCCAAGTTGGGCCGCTAACAGGAGGTTTTTTCGCCATGGCGATCAAGGTTGCGATCAACGGTTTCGGGCGCATCGGGCGCAATGTGGCGCGGGCAATCCTTGCGCGGCCCGATTGCGGGCTCGAACTGGTCTCGATCAACGACCTCGCTTCGGCGGAGGCTAACGCGCTGCTGTTCAAGCGCGATTCGGTGCATGGCGCGTTCGCGGGCACGGTCGAAGTCGATGGCAGCGACTTGGTGATCAACGGCAAGCGCGTCCAGGTGACCGCTGAGCGCGATCCGGCAAATTTGCCGCACGGCAAGAACGGCGTCGACATCGCGCTCGAATGCACCGGGTTCTTCACCGACCGCGCCTCTTGCGAAAAGCACCTTGCCGCCGGTGCCAAGCGCGTCCTGATCTCGGCCCCGGGCAAGGGGGTCGACCTCACTGTGGTTTACGGCGTGAACCATGAGAAGCTCAGCGCTGACCATGTGATCGTCTCCAACGCCTCGTGCACCACCAACTGCCTCGCTCCATTCGCGAAAGTGCTCAACGATGCGATCGGGATCGAACGCGGGTTGATGACTACGATCCATGCCTATACCAACGACCAGAAGATCCTCGATCAGGTCCACGAAGACCCGCGCCGCGCCCGCGCTGCAGCGATGAGCATGATTCCAACCACCACCGGTGCAGCGCGCGCCGTGGGCGAGGTGCTGCCCGAACTGAAGGGCAAGCTCGACGGTTCGGCGATCCGCGTACCGACCCCGAACGTGTCGGTGGTCGACCTGACTTTCACGCCGAAGCGCGATACCACCAAGGATGAAGTGAACGCACTCCTCAAGGCCGCGTCGGAAGGCGCGATGAAGGGCGTGCTTGCCTATTCGGACGAGCCGCTGGTGTCGATCGACTACAACGGCGATGCGGCCAGTTCGACCATCGACAGCCTTGAAACTACGGTGATCGACGGCAAGCTGGTCCGCGTGCTGAGCTGGTACGACAACGAATGGGGCTTCTCCAACCGCATGGTCGATACGGCTGGCGCGATGGGTAAGTTGATCTGATCGTCATCCCGGCGAAGGCCGGGACCCAGACCGATCAAAGGACGCCGCGAAGCGTCGAATTTGCTTTTTAGGACTGGGCCCCGGCCTGCGCCGGGGTGACGGAGTTTGCGCGAATGACCAAGTTCAAAACCCTCGACGATCTTCCCGCCGACCTGACCGGCAAGGTCGCCTTGGTGCGGGTCGATCTCAACCTGCCGATGGCCGACGGGGTGGTCACCGACGATACTCGCGTACGCGCTTCGGCACCGACCATCCTCGAGCTCGCCGACAAGGGTGCCAAGGTGTTGCTGCTCGCGCACTTCGGACGGCCCAAGGGCGAGAAGGTCTCGACCATGTCAGTTTCGATGACCATCGACGCGGTCCAGCACGTTTTGGGTCGCGAGGTCATGTTCGTGCCCGAGATTACCGGGCCGGTGGTGGCGCAGTCGCTCGGCATCCTGCGCCCCGGCGATATCGCGATGCTGGAAAACACCCGGTTCTGGAAGGGTGAGGAAGCCAACGATCCCGAGCTGGCCAAGGCGATCGCTGCCAACGGCGACTTCTACGTCAACGATGCCTTCTCCGCCGCACACCGTGCGCATGCCAGCACCGAGGGTCTTGCACATGTGCTGCCCGCCTATGCCGGACGCGCGATGGAGGCGGAACTCACTGCACTCGAAAAGGCGCTGGGCAACCCCGAGCGCCCGGTTGCGGCGGTGGTCGGCGGGGCCAAAGTGTCGTCCAAGCTCGACGTGCTGTCGCATCTGGTTGCCAAGGTCGATCACCTGATCATCGGCGGGGGGATGGCCAACACCTTCCTCGCCGCGCGCGGAGTCGATGTAGGAAAGTCGCTGTGCGAGCACGATCTGGCCGCAACCTGTGAGCAGATCCTGGACGCTGCGGACAAAGCCGGTTGCACGGTCCACCTGCCCTACGACGTGGTGGTCGCCAAGGAATTCGCCGCCAACCCGCCGAGCCTGCGCACCTGCAATGTCCACGAAGTCCAAGCCGACGAGATGATCCTCGACATCGGGCCGCAGGCGACCGAAGCACTGGCCGATGTGCTCAAGACCTGCCGTACGCTGGTGTGGAACGGGCCGCTGGGCGCGTTTGAAACTCCGCCGTTCGATACCGCCACAGTCGCGCTGGCCAAGAGCGCCGCGGCGCTGACCAGCGAAGGTGCCTTGGTGTCCGTCGCGGGCGGGGGCGATACTGTCGCCGCGCTTAACCACGCCGGGGTCGCCGCCCAGTTCAGCTATGTTTCCACTGCGGGCGGAGCTTTCCTCGAATGGATGGAAGGCAAGGAATTGCCCGGGGTGGAGGCGCTGGAACGCAGCTAAGCCGAGTCACCGCGCTCGGCCTTGCGGCAGTGCAGCATGGACGCTAAGGGCGCGGTTTACATACGTATGTGGATTCAGGGAACCCAGCCATGACCAGTGCCGAAATGACCGCCAAGATTGCCGCCGGGAAGGGCTTCATCGCCGCCTTGGATCAGTCGGGCGGATCGACCCCCAAGGCGCTGGCAGGTTATGGCATCGAAGCCGGCTCGTGGTCTTCGGACGAGGAAATGTACGGCTTGATCCACGAAATGCGCAGCCGGATTATCCGCTCGGGCATGTTTAACGGCGACAAGGTCCTCGGCGCGATCCTGTTCGAGCGGACGATGGATGGCAGTGTTGATGGCACCCCGGTTCCTGCCGCGCTGACTGCCAAAGGGATCGTCCCGTTCATCAAGATCGACAAGGGGCTCGAAAACGAAGCGGGCGGCGTTCAGCTGATGAAGCCGATGCCCGATCTCGATGCGCTGCTGGTGCGTTCAAAGGCGCTCGGCGTTTATGGCACCAAAGAACGCTCGGTGATCAATTCGGCTGATGCCGCCGGGATCGCCGCAATCGTCGCGCAGCAGTTCCAAGTCGGTCACCAAGTCCTCGCCCACGGCATGATGCCGATGCTCGAGCCTGAGATTAACATCAAGAGCGCTACTCGCGCCGACTGCGACACCATCCTCCTCGCCGAATTGCTCGAGGCGCTGGACGGGATGGATCAGCAGGTCATGCTCAAGCTATCGCTGCCGGTGGTACCGGGCACGTTCGATGCACTGACCAGCCACCCCAAGGTGTTGCGCGTAGTGGCACTGTCAGGCGGCTACGAGCGTCCCGAAGCCTGTGCCGAACTAGCGAAGAACAAGGGTATCATCGCCAGCTTCAGCCGCGCACTGCTGCAGGATCTGCGTTTTGCCATGAGCGATGCAGAGTTCGACGCCGCGCTTGGCAGCGCGATCGACGAAATCTACACCGGGTCGACCGTCAAGACGGCCTAAAACCCGCCGCTGAATTTAAGGTTGAAGCGGTAGTCGCCAGGCTTTATCGGACCGCGCACCGAACGCGGCGGCATCACGCCCGCCAGCTCGAGCTGACCGTCAGCAATCTGCAGCGGCTTGTCGCTGGCAATTTCGCGCACGCTGCTCCCAGGGCCGGTCGTTACCCGCACGCTCAGCCGCAGGCGTCCGGCCCAGACGCAACGTGCTTCCATCGGACAGCGACTGTCTTCTAGGACTTGCAGCGGGGTCACGCGCGGACCGCCGACATTGACGGTCTGGCCAAGCCGGGCGGTAACCGAACCATCCTCGTTGGCGCGAGTGGTGACACAACCGGCCAGCAAGGCAGCGGTGAGGGCGAGCGGGATGCTGTGCTTGAACATTGTTCACAAATAACGCGCAAAAGCTGAACGAGTTCCGAACGCTTGGCCTTCACGCCCGGGCAGGATAGAGGGCGGCGATGACCGATTGCCAATTGTACCTGATATCGCCGACCGACGTGTCTGGCGGCTTTCCTGAGCGGCTCGTGCGTGCGCTCGATGCCGCGCCGGTCGCCGCGTTCCAGTTCCGCGTGAAGGGCCTGGACGATCACGCCGCTGCCCGGCTCGCCGAACCATTGCTGGAAATCTGCGCGGCGCGCGACGTGACCTTTATCGTCAACGATTCGATCAGCCTCGCCAAGCGGCTCGGAGCTGATGGCGTCCATCTCGGCCAGACCGACGGCTCGGTCGCGGAGGCCCGCGAAGTATTGGGCCGAGAGGCGCAGATCGGAGTGACCTGCCACGCCAGTCGCCATCTGGGCATCGAAGCCGGCGAAACAGGCGCTGATTACGTCGCTTTCGGGGCATTTTTCCCGAGCACCACGAAAGACTCTGAGCACAAGGCTGAACTCGAGCTGCTTGAATGGTGGCAGCTGGTCATGGAAATTCCCTGCGTTGCGATTGGGGGGATAACCCCTGAAAACTGTGGGCCGCTGGTTGCTGCAGGAGCCGATTTCCTCGCCGTGTCAGCGGCACTCTGGAATGGCGATGAAGCCCAAGCGGTTCGCGATTTCGCCGCGCGGATTGCTGCTGCGGGAGCCTAATGCCGCCTGACGCGTTTGGTTGACGAGAGCGAGCGGACCCACGCTTGTTTCGTGGGAGCCAAATGATGCGTCCGATTTTTTTAGCCCTACCGATCATTATCAGCCTCGCCGCTTGCAAGGTGAGCGACAAAGCGCCGGATGGTGCCGCAACGCAAACCGCTCCCGCTCCGCAAGCCAGTGCTGCCCCCGATCCACTCGCTGCGCACGACAGTCGGGCTATGCCGCAAGAGTTAGCAGACAGCGAACCTCGCCCCCTGATGCAGGCACAGGTTGTGCTCGATAGGCTCGGCTTCACGCCTGGCGTGGTCGACGGCAAGCCCGGGCTTTCCACCCGCAACGCGATCTCGGGGTTTCAGGAGGCGAACAGTCTGGCCGTGACCGGCAAAATGGATGCTGCGACCATGGCAGGTCTGGCGCAGTACCAGTCAATCCCTGCTACTCGGGTCGTGACAATCCCCGCCGATTTCGCCGCCGGACCCTTCGTCAAGATTCCCAAGGATCCGCAGGACCAAGCCAAACTGCCGGGACTCGGTTATGAAACGCTCGACGAGAAGCTGGCCGAACGGTTTCATACGACCTTGGCGACACTCAATCTGCTCAACCCGGGGGGAATGCCGGCAGGCTCGCCTGGTCCGGCCCCAGCCACTCCGGCTCCAGGCGCAAGCCCGACTACAAGCGCAACTCTGGATCCCGCTGCCGCCCCCGTTTCAACCTTCCACAGCGGCCAGCAAATCCGCGTGCCAAATGTCGGCGGCGATGTAATCGCAACAAGCGCGGTCGGCGATCCTGCTTGGCAGGCTACGCTCGCGATGCTTGGTGTGGGCAGCGAGCAGCCCAAAGCGGCGCGGATCGTCGTGAGCAAGTCCAAGGGTACGCTGAAGGCCTATGACCAGTCCGACAAGTTGATCGCGGTTTACACCGCAACAATGGGCTCGACTCACGATCCGCTCCCGCTCGGCGATTGGGGGATCACCGGAGTCAGCCACAATCCCAAATTCCGCTATAACCCCGACCTGTTCTGGGATGCCAAGGAGGGCAGCGAAAAAGCGATGCTGCCACCAGGCCCGAACGGCTCGGTCGGAGTGGTGTGGATCGATCTCACCAAGCCGCATTACGGCATCCACGGCACCCCCAAACCTGAAACCATTGGCCGTGCTGAGAGCCATGGTTGCGTGCGGCTAACCAACTGGGACGTTGCGCGGCTGGCGCAGATGGTGTCAACTCGAACCAAAGTGCATTTCGAGGCCTGAAGTTGGTAGAACTCCAAACGCATCTGCGCACGATTGCCGGGACATTCCTGGCAACGTCGCTGCTGTGGGCTGGTGGCCTGACTTACTGGTGGGCCGGCAGCGAACCGCCGCCTGCTACCTCGCTGGCGGCGGGTCCGGTAGTGGCACCGCCCGACCGGGTGCCTGTTGCAGCGCGTCAGGTCCCCAAGTTTCAAATCGCAGACGCAGACATTCAATCACTGATTATTCCGGTGCAGGGGGTCCAGCGCAGTCAACTGGGCGATACCTTTACGCAAGCGCGCGAAAACGGAGCGCGGGTACACGATGCCATCGACATTGCGGCACCGCTCGGTACGCCGGTGCTCGCCGCAGCGGGCGGGACCGTGGAAAAGCTATTTACCTCGGTCGGCGGCGGCCTGACGATCTACATCCGCGCCGATGATCGGCGTTTCGTCCATTACTACGCGCACCTTGATCATTACGCGGACAGCCTGCACGAAGGCCAGCGGGTGCAGCAAGGCGATGTCATCGGCGCGGTCGGTTTTACCGGCAATGCCAACCCCACCGCACCGCACCTGCACTTCGCCATTCAGGTGACCACGCCCGAGGCCAAGTGGTACGAGCCAAGCATGCCGATCAACCCCTATCCGCTGCTGATGCGGCGCTAACGGCGCGGTTTCCTAGCCGGTAATTATCTGCCACAAGTCCGGATTGCGGCGCTGCGCCGGGTAACGGTTTTTTCGAGTTTAGACAGTGGTCCAAGAGGTCCAGCCGTTCAGATGGGGGCAAACAAGCATGAACGAGAACAGGGCCATGACGGCATCGACATCCCCCAAGGAATTGACCCTGCGCGGCATCGTACTCGGCGCGCTGCTGACGATCGTGTTCACCGCCGCCAATGTCTATCTCGGGCTGAAGATCGGGCTGACGTTCGCAACCTCGATCCCCGCCGCAGTGATCTCAATGGCGGTGCTGAAAGCGTTCAAGGACGCGACGATCCAGGAAAACAACATTGTCCAGACGATTGCCTCGGCGGCGGGCACGCTGTCAGCGATCGTGTTCGTGCTGCCCGGCCTGATTATGATTGGATGGTGGATGAACTTCCCTTATTTGCAATCGCTCTTGGTGATCGTGATCGGAGGAATTCTGGGGGTGATGTACTCGGTCCCGCTGCGCCGCGCGCTCGTTACCGGATCGGACTTGCCTTATCCTGAAGGCGTTGCGGCGGCGGAAGTGCTCAAGGTAGGGGCCGGGGTCGGCGGCGCAGAAGAGAACAAGCGCGGGCTTGCTGCCGTGGTTTTGGGGACGATCATCTCGGTGATCTATCCGCTGCTCGCCAAGATGAAACTGGTCGCCGAAGGCGCTGGCACCACGCTGCGTATCGGCAGCGGCGCGACCTCGCTTTCCACCGGGCTGTCGATGGCGCTGATCGGGGTCGGCCACCTCGTCGGCCTCGCGGTCGGCCTCGCCATGCTGACCGGGATCGTGATCAGCTTCTTCATCATCCTGCCGCAGCTCACTGCGGGCGGCCCGCCCGCCGGAACCGAGCTTGCCGATTTTGTCAGCACGGTGTTCCGCCAGAAAGTGCGCTTCATCGGCGCGGGTACGATCGGCGTCGCGGCGATCTGGACACTGCTCAAGGTGATCGGTCCAATCGTCCGCGGGATCGCGGCGGCACTCTCTGCCAACCGCGCGCGCAACGCATCGGGGCAGGGCATGGAGAGTCTCGCCCTGACCGAGCGCGACCTGCCGGTGGGGATCGTGTTCGGCACGATCCTCGCGCTGATGGTGCCGATTGCGGCGCTGCTGTGGTGGTTCGCCGGGAATGGACCGATCGCGCAATCGATGGGGCTGACGGTGATGGTCAGCGTGCTTTACGTGCTGGTCGCGGGGATCATGATCGCTTCGGTTACCGGTTATATGGCCGGGCTCATCGGCGCTTCGAACAGTCCGATTTCAGGCGTCGGCATTCTAGCAGTGCTGGGCATTTCATTGCTGCTGGTCATGGTCCTCGGTCGCAACCACACGCCTGACGAAACCAAGGCATTGGTCGCCTTTGCGCTGTTCGTCACCGCGATCGTGTTTGGCGTGGCGACGATTTCCAACGACAACCTGCAGGACCTCAAGACCGGTCAGCTGGTCGGCGCGACGCCGTGGAAGCAGCAGGTTGCTCTCGTCTTTGGGGTGATTTTTGGCGGGATCGTCATTCCCCCGCTGCTCGACCTGCTCAATTCGACCTTCGGCTTTGTTGGCGCTCCGGGTGCCGGGCCAAATGCATTGGCTGCACCGCAAGCCGCTTTGATTTCAGCGATTGCGCAAGGCGTCCTGGGCGGAACATTGCAATGGAACCTGATTGGGCTGGGTGCTGCTATCGGAGTGGGCGCAGTGCTGATCGACGAAGTGCTGCGCAAGACCGGTAGAGGCTCACTTCCGCCGCTCGCGGTTGGGATGGGGATGTATCTGCCGATGGACGTTACCGCCTTTGTGATCGTCGGCGCGTTGCTCGGGCATCTGTACAATCGTTGGGCGGCCAAGCAGTCCAGTCCCGACTTTGCTGAGCGCATTGGCGTGCTGACGGCAACGGGGCTCATCGTGGGCGATAGCTTGTTCAATGTAGCTTATGCCGGCATTGTCGCGGCGACCAACAACCCCGATGCACTCGCAAAATTTGGCGAGAATCCTTACGCGACCCCGATGGGGCTGGTGCTGTTCGGGGTCTTGGTTTGGTTCGCTTACCACCGCATGCAAAATGCAGCGCGAAAGTTGGTGGTAGCCTAGCTGTTGTTCATCACCCGGCGCACGCAGCGCAGCGAGGTGTTGGCACCGCTTGCATCCGATTTGCGGAGGAAGCCATCGGTGATGCGGTTGAATGCCTCACCGTATTTGGGCCCACTAGTGAATACCAGCACGTTGCCGGTCAGCAGGTATGTGCCGCGGCCCGCTGTAGTCCGATAGGTATTGGCGTTGACGATCTCGAAATCCTCGCCGACCACGTGCAGGCCGACTGCGCCGCCGGCATCACCGGGTTGCTCGCACAGATAAGTGCCGGGATTGAGCCAGCCGATCGGCCCGCCCGGAACTGCCAGGACAGGGCCGGCGCTGGCCAGCAAGATCAGGGTAAGGGCTGATTTCATGGGATGGGCCTTTCGCATCGCGGTGATTAGCAGGATGTGAACAGCTCTGCCAACCGCTGCGGGCCTTACCCCGCGCCTTGCCCTTGCGGCCAGCCCGCGCTAAGGGCGCGTCCTTCCGGCGAGCGGCCGGAGCTCTTTCTCAGCTTGAAGGCACTGTCATGGCCAAGATCAGCGGCGTGGACATTCGTCCCGGCAATATTATCGAATACGAGAAGGGCATCTGGAAAGTTGCCAAGACCCAGCACACCCAGCCGGGCAAGGGCGGCGCCTTTATGCAAGTCGAAATGAAGAACCTGATCGATGGCCGTAAGACCAACGTCCGGTTCCGCAGCCAGGACACGATCGAAAAAGTCCGGCTCGACACCAAGGACTTCCAGTTCCTTTACGTTGACGGGGACGCGTTGGTGTTCATGGACAAAGACAATTTTGAGCAAATCAACCTGCCCGCCGACTTGCTCGGCGATGCGGTGGCATTCCTGCAGGACGGCATGGAAGTAACCTTGGAAATGTGGGAAGAACGCCCGATTTCTGTCGCTTTGCCCGAGCAGGTCGAAGCCACCATAGTCGACGCTGACGCCGTGGTGAAGGGCCAGACTGCTTCGTCCAGCTTCAAGCCCGCGCTGCTTGACAACGGCGTGCGCGTCATGGTTCCGCCGCACATCGGCAGCGGCACCCGCATTGTGGTTGATGTTTACGAACGCGCCTACGTGCGCAAGGCTGACTGAGCTCAGATGGCCGTTATCTCCGCCATTATCCGGGTTATGGAAAAGGCCGCGCGCAAGGCCGGGCAGCGCTTGCGCCGCGATTTTGGCGAGGTCGAGCACCTGCAGGTCAGCCGCAAGGGGCCAGCTGACTTCGTTTCCAAAGCCGATCAGCGCGCCGAGCGGACGCTTTACGACGAACTGCTGCTCGCGCGGCCCGAATGGGGCTTTGTGCTCGAGGAAGGCGGCGTGATCGAGGGCAGCCCGACCAGCCCGCGCTGGATCATCGATCCGCTCGACGGGACCAGCAACTTCCTCCACGGCATTCCGCACTTCGCGATTTCGATCGCCGCGCAGGAACCCAAGCTCGATGGCAGCGGCTGGGGCGATGTGGTTGCCGCGCTGGTTTATCAGCCGATCACCGACGAGAGCTACTGGGCCGAACGCAGCCGGGGCGCATGGCTGCAGGATCGACGCTTGCGCGTATCGTCGCGTCGTCACCTTGATGAAAGCCTGATCGCCACCGGCATTCCGTTTGCCGGCCGCGGCGACGCGCCTGAATGGACGCGGATTTACAATGTTTTGGCCCCGCAGGTCGCGGGCATTCGGCGCTTTGGGGCGGCTTCGCTTGATCTCGCCTGGGTCGCCTCGGGGCGGTTCGACGGGTTCTGGGAAAGCGACCTGTCTTCGTGGGATACGGCGGCGGGCTGCTTGCTGGTGCGCGAGGCTGGCGGCTTCGTCACCGATTGGCGTGGGACTTCGGTACCGATTTGCGACAAGCAGGTATTGGCCGGTAACGATGTCTTGCACTCGCGCATGCACAAGGCGATTGCGGGCGTGCTAAAGGCTGGTTAAGGCGCGCACACGCAGGATTGCCCCTGTGGCGGAATGGTAGACGCGAACGACTCAAAATCGTTTGTTGAGAGACGTGCCCGTTCGAGTCGGGCCAGGGGCACCATCAGTTAGTTGATCGGCATTTGCCATGGTTGATCGGCGGCGCGATCATCCAAAGCGCCAATGCAGTGATATCAGTCTCCCGCGACTGCCGCGCCTGAGCGCTGCGCTGAACTGGCGGTAATTTGGGCAATCGCGTTCGGCGATGGCGTGTTTGTAGTGGTAGGCTGGGCATCGTCCGGAGCTGGCTGAATGCCGGGAAACGGTGGCGCTGGTATGGCGGGGGCAGTGGTCATCGCCCAAGGCGAGCCAATGGGGTGCCGGGGTGTTGGCTCCGCGCGGCGCGCTGGAGCGACGTAGCCATTGGCCACACCGCCAAAGTTACTGCTTTCTTCTTCGCCAAAGCTGGCCGCAGCCGGGCCGTTGGCGATCTTCAACGTCTTGCCGATGCGCTTTGTGCCGAGTTTCTCAGCCTCCGTACTGACAAGCTGGTTCTTTGCCTCGACTGCACTGATTTGCGCCTGCGCGCCCCAGTCGGCGCCGCTTGCGAATACGGCGATCAGCGCAGTCAAAACTACGGTCGCGGCAGCGAAATGCTTGAGCAGCTTTGGCGAAAGCGCTGTAGTGGCGGACGGCCGTGACATAGCAGTGGTGATAGTACGCGAAGGTTAACTGCCAACTTTTGGCTTATGGTTAGGAAACGATTGACGGCCGCCGGGATGAAAGGGGCACCCCGACGACCGTCGTTCTCCTCCCCAGGAGTATTGTGCGGCTTTAGGCCGCGAACTGATTCATCGTATTGTCCTTGCCGCCGGCCTTAAGCGCGGCCTCGCCAGCGAAGTATTCCTTGTGGTCATCACCGATGTCCGAACCGGACATGTTCTGGTGTTTGACGCAGGCGATGCCTTGGCGGATTTCTTGGCGCTGGACGTTCTTGACGTAGCCCAGCATGCCTTGGTCGCCAAAGTATTCGCGGGCGAGGTTGTCGGTGCTCAGCGCCGCAGTGTGATAAGTCGGCAGCGTGATCAGGTGGTGGAAGATTCCGGCGCGCGCGGCAGAATCGCGCTGGAAGGTGCGGATCCGCTCGTCAGCTTCAGCGGCAAGGTCGGTGCTGTCATAGTCAACGCTCATCAGCTTGGCGCGATCGTAGGAAGACAAATCCTTGCCAGCTTCGGCCCAAGCATCAAACACTTGCTGGCGAAAGTTGAGCGTCCAGTTGAAGCTTGGCGAGTTGTTGTAAACCAGCTTGGCATTGGGGATGACCTCGCGGATGCGATCGACCATGCCGGCAATCTGCGAGATGTGCGGCTTTTCGGTTTCGATCCACAGCAAGTCGGCACCGTTCTGCAACGATGTGATGCAGTCGAGAACGCAGCGGTCTTCTCCGCTGCCCGTGCGGAACTGGTACAGGTTCGAGGGCAGCCGCTTAGGCCGCAGCAGCTTGCCGTCGCGGCTAATCAATACTTCGCCGTGACCGATCTGACCTGCAGCGACTTCATCGCAATCGAGGAAGCTGTTGTACTGATCGCCGATGTCGCCGGCATTATGGGTGACGGCGATCTGCTTAGTTAGCCCAGCGCCAAGCGAATCGGTGCGTGCGACAATAATGCCGTCCTCAACGCCCAGTTCCATAAAGGCATAGCGAATTGCACGGATCTTCGCGAGGAAGTCCTCATGCGGCACGGTGACCTTGCCGTCTTGGTGGCCGCACTGCTTTTCGTCCGACACCTGGTTCTCAATTTGCAGAGCGCAGGCGCCTGCTTCGATCATCTTCTTGGCAAGCAGATAGGTCGCCTCGGCATTGCCAAACCCGGCGTCGATATCAGCGATGATCGGGACGACATGGGTTTCGTGGTTATCGATCGCATGCTCAATAGCCTTGGCCTTGACCGCATCACCAGCATCGCGTGCGGCGTCGAGATCGCGGAACAGTCCGCCCAGCTCGCGCGCGTCGGCTTGACGCAGGAACGTATAGAGTTCCTCGATCAGCGCCGAAACGCTGGTCTTTTCGTGCATGGACTGATCCGGCAGCGGACCGAATTCGCTGCGCAACGCGGCGATCATCCAACCCGAGAGGTATAGGTAACGCCCCTTGGTGGTGCCGAAATGCTTCTTGATCGAGATCAGCTTCTGCTGCCCGATGAAACCGTGCCAGCAACCCAGTGACTGGGTGTATTCAGCCGGGTTGGCATCGTAAGCATCCATATCACGGCGCATGATCCCGGCGGTGTACTTGGCAATATCGAGCCCGGTGCGGAAGCGGTTTTGAGCGCGCATCCGAGCCACCGATTCGGCGCTGATACCGTCCCAGCTAGGCTGGTCGGTAATGGTTTGCTGTGTGGTCGCGATGGTGTCGGTATAAGTCATGCCGGTCTCCTGGGGAGCAGTTGCCATCCTGATAATACGATTGGCCGACAAAACGGTAACGGAAATTACAAGAATTGTTGTTAAATTGCTCCAATCTGAGTGCAATGAGTTGCAATGTTGTGAAGAATATGACAACGATTGGCAAATGACCGACCCATCGCTTCACGCCGGACCGACTGTCCGCCGCCTTCGTCGCCGCGAAGGGCTGACCCAAGCAGCGATGGCGGCGCGGTTAGGGATTTCGCCGAGCTATCTGAATTTGCTCGAACGCAACCAACGCCCGTTATCGGCGCGCTTGCTGGTCCAGCTTGCCGAGCAATTCGACTTTGATCCACGCAGTCTTCGCCAAGACGAAGCAGTCGGCGGAATCGATGGACTGCGGCGACGGCTCGCCAACGAGCGCTTTGCCGACCTGGCGATCGACCGCGATGAGATTGCCGAATGGCTCACCGCTGCCCCGCAAGCCGCGCTGGCCTTTGCCAGATTGTACGATGCAAGCGGCGGCAGTGCCGGGGGTGTCCGTGAAAGCGACCCAACCGATCTGGTCCGCCGCGAGATCGAGCGCTGGCGCAACCATTTCGCCGATCTGGATGTCGCAGCGGAAGCCTTGTCCGATGAGTTGCGCTTGTCGAATGCCGATATCGGCGCGGCATTGACCGAACGCCTGCGCCAGCGGCATCAGCTTTCGGTTCGGGTGCTTCCCGCCGATGTGATGCCCGACGCGTTGAGGCGGCTTGATCTGCACGCACGGCAATTGCAGCTGTCCGAACTGCTCGATCAATCGTCACGCAATTTCCAGATCGCGGTGCAGTTGGCCATGCTCGAGCAGCGCGACGAGATTGCCGCGCTGGCCGACGGTGCGGGCTTTGCCGACCGGACCGCGTGGCGGATGTTCCGCCGCCACCTTGCAGGTTACTTCGCCGCCGCGCTGGTGATGCCCTACGGTCGGTTCATGCGCGCCTGCGAGGATACCGGCTACGACCTTGCCGTCCTGCAACGCCGCTTTAACGTGGGGTTCGAGCAACTGGCGCACCGGCTCACGACGTTACAACGCGTTGGTCAGCGCGGGCTGCCGTTCTTTATGGCGCGGCTCGACCGGGCGGGGCAGTTCTCCAAACGTTACGCCGGGGCGAGCGGCACCATCATGCTTGAAGCCGAGCAAAGCTGCCCGCTGTGGAATGCGCACCAAGCGTTTGAACGGGCCGGGCGGATTTGCGTCCAGAACATCGATTTTACCGACAGCGCGGGTCAAAGCTCGCAGTGGTTCACCCTTGCCCGGACGGTGCAGGGCAGCGGCGCGCTCGGCGGGGAAGGGGCGCAATTCGTGGTTGTTCTGGGGATCGAGGCGGCGCTTGCGGGGCAACTGGCACAGGCGCGGGGCGCGTCGCTCAGCCGCGCACAGGCCGAGCGCACCGGTCCTGGCTGCGCGCTGTGCCACCGTCCCGATTGCCAGCAGCGTTCGCTTCCGCCGCGCGGGACTGCGCTGCAATTCGATGAGCGCAGTCGCGGCCTGACGCCTTTCAGTTTCGGCAGCTGACCCGCGCAAATGCGTTAACCAGGTGCTGTAAAATTTACCGACATTTCACCTTCGCCGCTTAGGCAGTGACCACGCACACTGATTTAAGGGCCGCCACCGGACCATGATCCGCCTGTTTAAACACTATATTCCGCATGCCGTGGTCCTGCTCGGGCTGATCGACATCGCGCTGCTGATCGCGGTTGGCGAGGCAGCTTGGCGGCTCCGCGCCAGCCAGATCGAGATGGACCTGGGCGCGCTAAGCGACCGCCTGGGGCAGCTGATCGGCTATGCCGCAGTGGTGTTGACCGCGATGATTGCGGTTGGGGTTTATGGCGCTGATTCGCTGCGTTCGATGCGCTTTGCCACAGCGCGACTGCTGGTTGCGGTATCGCTTGGCATTATCGCCATCACGTTCATCGACTTTTTGCTGGGCGGGCACAACTTCTGGCGCTCGACGCTGGCTTACGCAATGTTTGGATCGGTGATCGCGCTTTTGTTAAACCGGCTGATCGTCGGCGGCATTCTCGGCGCTTCGGCGTTCCGCCGCCGGGTGTTGGTGCTTGGAGCGGGAATGCGCGCCGACCGGCTGCGCAAATTGTCCGCAAAGCCCGAAAGCGGGTTCGTGATCGTCGGTTACGTCCTGATGACCGAGAGCGTGCCAGTGATCGCCGAAGCGATCCCGCGCGGGGCGATCCATAATTTGACACGTCACGTTGAAAACCTCGGGGTCAGTGAAGTTGTGCTGGCGCTGGAGGAACGGCGCAATTCATTGCCACTCGCCGACTTGCTTCGGATCAAGACCACCGGGGTTCACGTCAACGATTTCTCCAGCTTTATCGAGCGCGAAACCGGCCGCGTCGATCTCGATTCGGTCAACCCTTCTTGGCTGATCTTTTCCGACGGGTTCTCTTCAGGCCGCGCAATTTCGAGCGTAGCCAAGCGGCTGTTCGACATCTTCGTCAGCGCACTGTTGCTCACGCTGACTGCGCCGTTGATCGCGGTGTTTGCCGTGCTGGTGAAGCTCGACAGCAGGGGCCCGGCGTTTTTCCGCCAGACCAGAGTCGGACTGTTCGGGCAAGATTTTGACGTGATCAAGCTGCGTTCGATGCACACCGACGCCGAGGCGAACGGCGCGCAGTGGGCTACCAAAGACGATCCCCGTGTCACCCGGCTCGGCAAATTCATCCGCAAAGTCCGGATCGACGAGCTGCCGCAGACCTGGTCGGTGCTCAAGGGCGAAATGAGCTTTGTCGGCCCGCGCCCCGAACGCCCCGAATTTGTCGCAGAACTCGAAGAACAAATGCCGTTCTATGCCGAGCGTCACATGGTCAAGCCGGGGATTACCGGGTGGGCTCAGATCAACTACCCCTACGGCGCATCGGTCGAGGATTCACGGCACAAGCTTGAATACGATCTTTACTACGCGAAAAACTACACCCCGTTCCTCGATTTGCTGATCCTGCTGCAAACGCTGCGGGTGGTGCTGTGGCACGAGGGAGCACGCGGAGATGGAACTGGCGCACGGCATCGCGGCAACGCTGGTTTCCGCATCGTGGGTGATCGGCGCATTCGGCTGCCTGATTGTTGCTGTCTGGCTGCAGCGTCGCCGCCAATCGTTTGGCCCGGCGCATGGCGCGGTGATTGCCGCTGCGGCGCTGACCGGGCTGTGGGCTGGCACCGGGGTGCTGAGCGGGATCGGCAGCGCCGCAACCGCGCTGGCCGAATCGGCGCGCAACCTGGGCTGGCTGCTTGCGCTCTACCGCTTGTTTGCGATCGATGGTCGCCATGCCTCGATGCGGCCGGTCCAACCGATGGTCATTGCGCTGGCCTTTGTCGAACTGCTCCAAGCTGCAATCTGGATCTGGCTAATCGTGCGAGGCCAGGCGAGCCACCTCCAGCCGGTTTTGTTCAAGACAGTCACGATGTTCCATCTCATGACGGCAATCGGAGCACTGGTGCTGCTCCACAATTTATACGGCGGAGCGTCAAGTTTGGCGCGGCGCACGTTGCTGTGGCCGTGCACAGCGATGGCGCTGATCTGGACGGTCGACCTGAACCTTTACGCGATCGGCTATCTTGCTGGGACTACCCCGATGGTCCTTGCCGCGGTGCGCGGGATGCTGGGACTGCCAACGGCTGCGCTGCTGCTGCTGAGCGGGCTGGGGCAGGGCAGCAATCAGCGCTTTCGTCCTTCTCGCACCGTTACGTTCCAATCGGCATCGCTATTGATGATCGGCGGTTACCTGGTCGCGCTGGTCGCCGTTTCACAGTGGCTTGCGCTTAGCGGCAGTGATTATGCCGCGTGGCTGCAACTCGCCTTTGTCACGGCTGCGGCGATTGCCACCATGATTGTCTTGCCATCGCGGCGGCTGCGCGGGTGGTTGCGGGTCACCTTCGCCAAGCATCTGTTCCAGCACCGCTATGACTATCGCTCCGAATGGCTGCGATTTACCCGGACGATTGCCGAGAATTCGGGTGACCGCGCCAGCCTAGAAGAACGCGTGATCCGGGCGGTGGCGGATATTACCGATAGCCCGGCAGGACTGCTGTTGACCCCGTCCGAGGCTGGGCCGTTCGAACTCGCGACGAGCTGGCAGTGGCCGATGGTGCAAGTTCCGGGTGAAGCGCTGGAGCCCGATTCAATCCGCGCCATCGAAACCAGCGCCTATGTCGCCGATCTGGACGAAGTGCGCGCGGGCCGGTCTGACCCGGTCACTCAGCCGCCGTTACCCGATTGGTTGCTGGCCGAACCGCGGGCCTGGGCATTGGTGCCGTTATTGCACTTTGAACGCCTGGTCGGTGCCGTGGTGCTGGCGCGTCCAGCGCATGCGCGCCCGCTCGATTGGGAGGACTTTGATTTGCTGCGCGTCGCCGGGCAGCAGCTGGCGAGTTACCTGGCCGAACATGCCGGGCAAGCGGCGCTTGCCGAAGCCGCTCGGTTTGACGACTTTCACCGCCGCATTGCTTTCGTAATGCACGACATCAAGAACCTCGCGAGCCAGATGGGCCTGCTTGCGCGCAATGCCGAACAGCACGCCGAGAACCCCGCATTTCGCGCCGACATGCTGGTCACCCTGCGCAATTCGGCGGACAAGCTCAATGCGTTGCTGGCGCGGCTGTCGCGTTATGGCGCACCGGCGATTTCTACGCTCGCCCCGGTCCGCGCCGACGATGTGGCGCAGGGCGTGGTCGAGCAGCTGCGGCCCCGCCATACGATTACGCTGGTCGAACGCGACCCGGTCGAGGTTTCGGCCGAGCGCGGCTCGCTTGAGCAGGTGCTTTTGCACCTTGTCCAGAACGCGATCGATGCCAGCCAGCCGGGCGCGCCAGTGTTCGTCCGTGTCGCCAGTGAGCCCTTGCACGGGGTGATCGAAGTAACCGACTCGGGCACCGGCATGAGCCCTGAATTTGTCCGCAGCCGCCTGTTCAAGCCGTTCGATTCGACCAAGCAGGGCGGGTTCGGGATCGGTGCCTACGAAGCGCGCGAGCTGGTCCGGGCGATGCAGGGCCGGCTCGATGTGGAAAGCCGTGAAGGGCTGGGGACGCGCTTTACCGTGCGCCTGCCGCGTGCCGATGCCGCGCAAATGTTCAAGAACCTGGCCGCAGATGCCGGGTATGAAAAAAGGGTCGCCTGATGCCGGATAGCAAACCAAAGCTGCTGATCGTTGAAGACGATCCGGGCCTGCAAGCGCAATTGAAATGGGCATGGCCCGACTTCGAGGTGATAATTGTCGGTGACCGGGCCAGCGCAATTGCCGCACTGCGCAGCGAGGCGCCGCCCGTCGTTACACTCGACCTTGGCCTGCCGCCTGATCAGGATGGCACCAGCGAAGGCTTCGCGGTGCTCGATGCGATCATGGCGCTGAAACCCGATACTAAGGTGATCGTGGCCTCGGGCCACGGTGCACGCGGTTCGGCGTTGCAGGCAATCGCCAAAGGCGCTTATGATTTCTACCAAAAGCCGCTCGATATTGAAGCTTTGGGGCTGATTGTGCGCCGCGCCTTGCAACTGCATTTGATCGAAAGTGAGAACCGCCAGCTCGCGGCGCGCGGCAGCGAGGACAACCGCGTGCTCGGCCGGATGATTACCGCCGCACCCGAGATGATTAAGGTCGCCCGCACGATCGAGCGGGTTGCCAATACCAATGTGTCGGTCATGCTGCTCGGCGCAAGCGGGACCGGTAAAGAGTTGCTCGCGCGCGGACTGCACGATGCGAGCGACCGCGCGGGCGGGGCATTCGTCGCCATCAACTGCGCGGCGATCCCCGAAAACCTGCTCGAGAGTGAGCTGTTCGGGCATGAGAAAGGCGCCTTCACCGGGGCAGTCAAGACCACCGAAGGCAAGATCGAAATGGCCGGCGGCGGCACGCTGTTCCTTGACGAAGTCGGCGACATTCCCTTGCCGCTGCAGGTCAAGCTGCTGCGCTTCTTGCAAGAACGCGTGATCGAGCGGATCGGGTCCCGCAAATCGATCGCCGTGGATACCCGGATCGTTTGCGCAACGCACCAGGACCTTGAGGCGATGATCGCGGCGGGGAGCTTTCGCGAAGACCTGTTCTACCGGCTCGCGGAGATTGTCGTACGCATTCCGGGACTGGCCGAACGAGCCGGGGATCCTGCCTTGCTGGCCAAAGCGTTCCTCGCGCGGTTTGCCAAGGAGATGAACCCGGCGGTCAAGGGGTTCGCGCCCGATGCGCTGGCTGCAATCGATGAATGGGGCTGGCCCGGCAACGTCCGCGAGCTGGAGAACCGGGTCAAGCGTGCGGTGATCATGACCGAGGCGAAACTTATCAGCGCCGTGGATCTTGACCTCGCCGCGCCTGACAGCAGCGGGGCGCAAGTGCTCAACCTCAAATCGGCACGCGAAACTGCCGACCGGAGAGTGATCCGCCACGCACTGGCGCGCAGCGAAGGCAACATCTCGAACACTGCAAAAATTCTCGGGATCAGCCGGCCGACGCTCTATGACTTGCTCAAGCAGTACGACATGCAGGCCTGACCTGAATGACCCGGCGTGTGCTCTTGCTGGCCGCAGCGGCCACCTTGCTGGTGCTTGGCGCGCCCGGCCAAGCGCTGCCGGCCGCGGCGCAGCAAAGCGTTGCCTCGGCGACCAAAGCCTTGGCGCGCGGCGACGGGATCGCCGCCGAGGCGGACCTCCAGCGCGCGCTGCAAGCCGGAGCCAGTAAGCCCGAAGTTGCCGCCGCGATGGGCGAAGCGCTGATCGATCAGGGCGCGCTGGACAAGGCGCGTGATTGGCTCGCGCCCGGGCAGTTTGCGCACGCCGAAGCGGGTCATGGCTGGCTGATGCTGGGCCGGCTGGAGCGCTTGTCGGGCAATCTTGGTGCAGCCGGCAAGGCGTTCGATCAGGCTTTGAAAACATCGCCGAACGATCCGCAATTGTGGGTCGAGATCGGCCGGATGCGCTATAGCGGCGGCGAGCAATTGCAGGCGATCGATGCTGCCGATCGCGCCGTGACCGCAGCTCCGAGCAACCCGCGTGTGCTCGAATTCAAGGCCGAACTGGTTCGCGATGCACAAGGCTATGAAGCCGCCATTCCATTCTATAAGCGCGCGCTCGAAGCCAATGGCAATGATCTTGCCCTGCTTGGCGGTTACGCTGCCGCACTGGGTGAAGCTGGCCGGGCGAGCGAAATGCTGGCTGTAACCCGCCATATTCTGGAAATCGCCCCGCACAGCCCGCGGGCGTTTTTCCTTCAGGCGGTGCTCGCTGCCCGGGCCGGACAGATCGATCTGGCGCGGACATTGCTGGCCCGCACCAAGGGCAAACTGGCAACCGATCCGGCCGGGATGTTGCTGCAAGGGTTGCTCGATCTGGAAGCGGGCAATGCCAATGTTGCGGCCGACGAACTGGCAGTGCTCGCCGATCGGCAACCAGCCAACCAGCGCGTGCAGCTGCTGCTGGCGCGCGCGCTCTATGATTCAGGGGATTACAACCAGCTGTTTGCCCGGTTCGGCGGACTGGCGCAACGTAGCGACACCGCACCGTATCTGTTGATCTTGCTGGGCCGCGCTTACGAAAATCAGGGCAATCGCGCTGCGGCGGCAGGATTGCTCGATCGGGCTGCCGCGCCAACTCTGCCCGTACTCCAGCCGATTTTCGAGCCCGACAGCCCCGCCGTGCTCGGCTCGCGCTTTGCTGCCGAGCCTTCGGCGCTCGGCGCGGCGGTACCCTATGTGCGCAGTCTGCTGGCCGCGGGAAATCCGGCGGCAGCAGGGCAGGCGGCGAGCCAGTATCTGCACGCCCGCCCAGGATCGGACGATGCGCTGGCGTTGCTGGGCGATGTCGAACTGATTGGCGGCGCGCCCGGAGCTGCGCTTCAGCATTACGATCTGGCAGCGCGCGTGCGGTTCCCCGATTTGATGCTGCTGCGGATGGGCGAGGCTTTTGCCGGAGCGGGTCAGCCGGGCGCCGCACAACCAGTCGTCGCGCGGTATCTCGCAGCTTTTCCGGGCAGCCGGCTGGCCATGCGGATGGCGGCCAACATGGCGGCTTTGGCGGGTGACTGGCAGACTGCTGCCGCTTTGCTTGAGAATCTGCGCGTGCGGGGCGGCCACCGCGACGTACGGCTGCTGGCCGATCTGAGTTTGGCACAACTGCGCAGCGGGGATGCTGCCGCCGCCGTGATCAGCGCCGAAACCGCCTGGCAGCTCCAGCCGAACAGTCCGGTGACGGCGCAGGCGCTGGGCATGGCGATGGCGGCCGCTGGAAGCGATGCAGGCGGCGCGCGGCAACTGCTGTTGCAGGCACGCGGGATGAGCGGAGACAACCCGCTGCTGCAACAAGCGCTCGCCAGTCTTCACTAACCTCTCGACAACCGCCTGCGCCTTGCCCAAAGTCAATTTCATCGATCGATTAAACTGACAAGGGATTGCGATGGCCGGGGTACTGGACGGGGTTACTGTAATCGAACTGGCGGGGATCGGTCCGGGGCCGTTCTGCGGGATGATGCTGGCCGATCATGGGGCGCGGGTGATCCGGGTCGAGCGGCCGGGCACGACCGGGCGGTTTGGCGATACCGGCAACCGCGATATCCTTAACCGCAACCGTGAACGGATCGAACTTGACCTCAAGGACCCCGCCGCAATTGCCCAGCTCAGGGACTTGGTCGGCACTGCCGATGCGCTGATCGAAGGCTACCGGCCTGGCGTGCTCGAACGGCTCGGGCTAGGGCCTGACGTGCTGCTCGGGATCAATCCCAAGCTGGTGATCGGGCGGATGACCGGCTGGGGCCAAGATGGCCCTATGGCCCCGCTGGCTGGGCATGACATCAACTACATCGCGCTGTCGGGCGCGCTGCATTCCTATGGCCGTGCGGGCGAAAAGCCGAGCTTCCCGGTCAACGCTGTGGGCGATTTTGGGGGCGGCGGGATGTTGCTCGCGTTCGGTGTGGTCGCCGCGGTGCTGCATGCGCGCGGGGGCGGGACCGGACAAGTGGTTGATGCGGCAATGGTCGATGGCGCGGCGGTGCTCTCGGCGATGACTTATACCTTCCTCGGCAACGGCCAGTGGAAGGACGAACGCGGGGTCAACCTGCTCGACAGCGGCACGCATTTCTATGACACGTACGAAACCAGCGACGGCAAATGGATCTCGCTCGGCTCGATCGAACCGCAGTTCTATGCGCTGCTGGTCGAGAAGACCGGGCTCACCGGCGACCCCGATTTCGCGCAGCAGATGAACCCCGCACAGTGGGGTCCGCTAAAAGAGCGGATGACCGCGCTGATCCTGACCAAGACCCGCGACGAATGGTGCGCGATCATGGACGATACCGACATCTGCTTCGCCCCGGTGCTCAGCCTGCGCGAGGCGCCGAAGCACCCGCATAACGTGGCGCGCGGCACATTTGTCGAAGAAGGCGGCATGGTCCAGCCCGCGCCGGCGCCGCGCTTTTCCGCGACGCCCGCGCCGCCAGTTAGTCTGACCGGGCGGTAATTGCGCGGGCCTAAGGTCACACTAAGGTCACACTTAACGCGTGCTGGGCGGTTTCGATTTTTGCGAAACGCTTTAAAAAAATTCGCTCAGGCTGAGCCTGTCGAAGCCTCTGCATGCTGCGATTGTTTGGCGTCCGCACGATGGTGCTTCGACCAGCTCGGACGAGCGGGGATCGGGACGAAAGAGGCGCTTTTCTGACTGCATGCGCAGGTCATATCAAAAGCCGTGAGTGTAGGAAAATCGAACGTCGAGTTGTGGCCATATCGTCTCCAATCCGCTCATCCTGAGCTTGTCGAAGGATTGTCCTTGTCTTTGAGGTTACGAATGCGGCACGAAGCAAAGGACAGCCTCCTTCGACTAGGCGCTCAGGACAGGCTTCGACAGGCTCAAGGTAGGCGAATAGGGGGAACGCGGTGCTATCGAAGATAGATCCGATGGTGCGGCTGCTGGTGGTCGCGATCCTGCTGGCCTTCGTGCTGCCGGTGCAGGGGGCATGGCGCGAGATCGCGCAGTATGTCTCCAACGCGGCGGTGTTTCTGCTGTTCTTCCTCAATGGTCTGCGCTTGCCCCGCCACGAAGTCATGGCCGGGCTAACCAATCACCGGCTGCTCTACCCGTTGATTGCGTGGTCCTTTGGGGCAATGGCGTTGGCAGGGTGGCTGGTCTGGCAACTGGGCAGCGGATGGATGCCGCCCTTGCTTGCGCTGGGGTTCCTCTATCTTGGTTTTCTGCCCTCAACCGTGCAATCGGCGACTGCCTATTCCTCGCTGGCGGGCGGCAACGTGGCGAGTTCGGTAGTCGCGGCGGCTTTGCTCAACGTGCTGGGGGTGTTCATCACTGCGCCGCTGTTTTCGTGGCTCGCCGGAGGGCAGGGCGGGGGGCTCCATACCGACGGATTACTCAAAGTGGTGGGCATCCTGCTGGTCCCATTCGTGTTGGGACAGATCGCACAAGGATGGCTCGGTGGATGGGTGCGCGACCATCGCCAGCTCGCGACCTGGTTTGATCGCGCTTCGATTGCAATTGCGGTCTATGTCGCCTTTTCGGGCGCGGTCGAGCAGCGGTTCTGGACCAAGGTTGATGGCCCCGGCTGGCTGTGGCTGGCGGGCGGCACTGCGGTGCTGCTGGCGATTGCCCACGGCGGGGCGTGGCTGCTGGGCGGGATGCTCAAACTTGATCGGCCCAACCGGATAACGATGCTGTTTGCCGGGGCGCAAAAAAGTATCGCGATGGGCGCGTCGCTCGCATCGGTGCTGTTTCCGCCAGCCGTGGCCGGGGTCGTGCTGCTGCCGATCCTGCTGTATCACCTCGCCCAGCTGGTGCTCGCCGCGCCGTTGGCCGCGCGGCTAGCCTCAGCGCGCTGACGTGTTGGTAGCGCGGGTTTTGGCGGCTTGCTTCGCCGCCTCGGATCGGTGCTGGGTCGCCAATTTACGGTTGCGGCGGATCGACCACAACAGCGACGCCGCAATCATCACCCCGCCAATAAGGCCGGTGACGGTCTCGGAAATCTGATAGCTCGACGATGCCAGCAAGATGCCGGCCAGCGCAAGGATCGCCCAGAACGCGCCGTGCTCCAGATAGCGGTATTCGGCGAGCGAACCTTTCTCAACCAGCATGATCGTCAACGACCGGACAAACATCGCCCCGATCGACAGGCCCAGCGCAATCACCAGCATATTGTTGGACAGCGCGAAGGCACCGATCACGCCATCGAAACTGAACGAAGCATCGAGCACGTTGAGGTAGATGAACCCGCCAAGTCCGCTACGCCCGCCGCCGATATTACTCCGCTCGAGCCAGTGGCCAATCGCCTCGACCGTGACGAAGGCTGCAACGCCCAGGATGCCCGCCTGGATAAATTGCCGCGCCGCGCCATCATCGAGCAAGCGGGCAAAGCCCAGCAGCACCAGCAGCAACAACGCCAGCCCGAAAGCGTCAATCTCGCCAAACCGGGCGAGCCGTTTTTCGATCGTACCGATCCAGTGGACGTGCTTGTCGCTGTCGAAGAAGAACTTGATCCCGACCATTGCCAGGAAGGTACCGCCGAACCCGGCGATGGAGAGGTGCGCGCTGCTGACGATGCGTTCGTATTCTTCGGGTTGCTGGAGCGACAACCGCAGCGCATCGATCGGTCCGATGCCCGCGGCTACGGCCACGATTGCGAGCGGAAACACGATCCGCATCCCGAACACCGCGATAATCATGCCCCAGGTGAGGAAGCGTTTGCGCCAAATCTCTTCCTGGCCTTCGAGCACCGAGGCGTTGACCACCGCGTTATCGAAGGACAGCGAGATTTCGAGCACGGCAAGTATTGCAACGATCCACAAGACCTCAAGCGCGCCACCGATTGTGCCCGTACGGCTCCAGCCGAGCCAGGCGGCAAGCACCAGGCACACAGCCGTAAATATGAACGAACCTCTGAAATAGCGCAGCATGACGGGTTCCGTTATTTCGGCTGGTAGGTTTGTTCGGTGCCGGGGAAGCTGCGATCCCGTACTTCGGCAGCATACTGCGCGACCGCCGCCGAGATGGTCTCCGCCATCTCACCATAGCGTTTGACGAAGCGGGGGACACGTTCGAACATTCCCATCATGTCTTCGGTCACCAGTACTTGCCCATCACATTGCGCCGAAGCACCGATCCCGATGGTCAGGCATGAAACCGCCTTGGTCGCCGCAATCGCGATCGGTTCGACCACGCCTTCGATCACGATGGCATAGGCCCCGGCATCGGACAGCGCTTGCGCATCGGCGACGATCTTCTTGGCTTCCACATCGCTGCGCCCGCGCGCGTTGTACCCGCCCAGCACGTTGACCGCCTGCGGGGTCAGCCCGACGTGGCCCATCACCGGGATCCCGCGTTGGGTCAGGAAGGCGACCGTCTCGGCCATCGCTGCGCCGCCTTCGAGCTTGACCGAACTGGCGCCGGTTTCCGCCATAACTCGCGCAGCGTTGGTGAACGCCTGCTGCGGCGATGCTTCATAACTGCCGAAGGGTAGGTCGATGACAACGGCGGCATGATACGAACCGCGCACCACGGCCCCGCCATGCGCGATCATCATCTCGAGCGTGACTTGCAGGCTGGAGGGCAAGCCATAGATCACTTGGCCGAGCGAATCCCCGCACAGGATCAGATCGCAATGCTCATCAAGCAGCTGCGCTTGCCGGGCGGTGTACGCGGTCAGCATCACCAGCGGTTCGGCAGTGACCCCGTCCACCTTGCGCTGGCGGATCGCCGGGATGGTGACGCGGCGCAGCGGGGTGGGCGTGGGGTGGGACCGGCTGGTCGCGGTGTCGAGCTGAAAGGTCGTGGACATCCTCGCGCCTTAGCCGAGCGTGCGCGGCTGGGGAAGGGCGGGGATTTGCCCTTGCCAATGCGCGGCTTGGCGTTAGCTTCCCCGCCAGCAACCATTCGGGCACGCCTTGCGTGCCAGTCAGAAGTTTAGGGGTACGTATGTTCGGTCGGGTCAAATCGCTGGAAGCCATTATGGCAACCGCGGAAAAGAAATCGCTTCATCGCACGCTTGGTGCCTTCCAGTTGACCCTGTTCGGGATCGGCTGCGTAATCGGGACCGGCATTTTCGTGCTGACCGCCGCTGGCGCGCAAAAGGCTGGACCGGGGCTGATGCTGGCCTTCGCGATTGCCGGGGCGATCTGCATCGTCGCCGCGCTGTGCTATTCCGAGATTGCCTCGATGATCCCGGTCGCTGGGTCGGCTTATACCTACACTTATGCGACGATGGGCGAGCTACTGGCCTGGACGGTCGGCTGGGCGCTGGTGCTCGAATATGCGGTCGCGGCCTCGGCGGTGTCGGTTGGCTGGTCGGGCTATTTTACCGGAACCATCCTTGAACATACCTTCGGGATACATCTGCCCGCGTGGATGGTGGCCGGGCCGCTGGCGCTGGGCGGATCGCCCGGCGGGGTGATCAATTTGCCCGCCGCCGTGATTGCGCTGCTGGTGACTTGGCTGCTGATGATCGGCACCACCGAAAGTGCCCGGGTCAACGCCGCGTTGGTGCTGATCAAGGTTACCGCGCTGACGGCGTTCATGTTCCTGACGTTGCCCAAGGTCGATACCGCCAACTTCAATCCGTTCCTGCCGGCCGGGGTGTTCGGCGGCTTTGGCACCGGGGTTGGCGCAGTAGGCGCAGCGGCGACGATTTTCTTTGCTTACGTGGGCTTCGATGCGGTTTCGACCGCCGCCGAGGAAACCAAGAATCCGCAGCGCAACGTGCCGATCGGGCTGATCGGCAGCCTGCTGTTCTGCACCGTGTTTTACATGCTGGTGGCCGCCGGTGCGGTCGGCACGATTGGCGGTCAGCCGATCATGGGGCCAGGCGGCGTGCCGTTCCCAGCTGGTTCGGAAGAGCTCGCGCGGCAATGTGCGCTGCCGCAATATGCGGATATGCTGGTCTGTTCGAAAGAGGCGCTGGCGCATGTGCTCCGCCAGATCGGGTTTGGCACCGTTGGCAATATGCTGGGCTATGCCGCGTTCATCGCATTGCCTTCGGTGATCCTGATCCTGCTGTTCGGCCAGACCCGCATCTTCTTCGTGATGGCGCGTGACGGCTTGCTGCCCGAAGTCCTCGCCAAGGTCCATCCCAAGTGGAAGACGCCGTATGTCGTTACGTTCCTGACCGGGATCGCCACGGCGGTGGCGGCGGCGTTCCTGCCGGTTGGGCAGCTGGCCGATATTGCCAATGCCGGGACGCTCTATGCGTTCATGATGGTGGCAATCGCGGTGATGATGCTGCGCAAGACCGCGCCGAATTTCCCGCGCACGTTTCGCACTCCGGTTTTGTGGCTGATCGGCCCGGCGACGATTGCCGGCTGCGTGTTCCTGTTCTTCAACTTGCCGACTGCCGCTATGCTGGTGTTGCCGATCTGGGGCGGGATCGGGCTCGCGATCTATTACCTCTATGGCTACCGGACCAGCCATGTCGGGCGCGGCCTGGTCGAGGTGCATGAGGCCGATGACGATCTGCCGCCAGCGCAGGGTGTCAATTAAGCCGCTGGGCTAATGGCGTAACAAAAACGGGCCGTCCCTGCCGGGGCGGCCCGTTTTGTTTGGAGCGGATTGGCGTCAGCTTACAGCGTCACTTCGGCATAGCCGCCCTTCATGTCATCGCGCACGTTCATGCCGAGCATCATCTTGGCAGTGTTGATCGTGCCCATTTCGCTGGACCAGATTGATGCCTCGCCCAGGTCCATCCGCAGCAACAGCGCGCTGGCCTTGCCTTCGGGGAACCACGCCGCGACGAAGTTGTTCCACAGCGCGTCCTTGCATGCCGTATCGGTTTCCTCGGTGAGGGTACCGGCAAACCGTGCAAACAAATCGTGGCCCTTGCTGCTGTAAGTGACGGTGGCCGGGCCCTGCGCGGCAAAGCGGTTGTCGTGGCCGGTGAAGAACCAGATCGCGTGATGGGCATCCTTGTCGAGCTGTGCGGTCATCGGCGCTGCGCTGTCAGCATCGGCATCGAGCTGGAGCATCACGATCGGTGAATCGCTCAGCGTCTTCCAGAATTTTTCCTTCAGTTCCTCGGGGTGGCCTTGGTCGTACTTCATGATCTGACTCCTGAATGGGTACCCGGTCAACGTTCGGCGAAGCGCCCGGTTCCGCGATTGCGGCGGGCCTTGGCAATTCAGCCGGGGAGGAATCGCGAAACCAGATTGCAGATCGAGCGTTATGAGAACATAAATAGAACATTGGAGTGATTCTGCAGATGGACCTGGCACCTTTGGAACAAAAACCGGGCCGTGAAACGGCGTGGTGGAGCGGGCTTGCCTCAGCCAAAAGAACCCCTGCGTCCGGCAGCAAGCCGCTGCCGCGTCCGGGCGCCGGGGAAGTACGCCACGCCGAACTGTTCGCCTCCTCGCGTGAGGCAAGCGGAGCGGGGTTGGCGCTGGCCTTTGCGCTGGATCAAGCCGGGCAGGACGATCAGCGCCCGTGGCTGTGGGTGCAGGATGCGGCGGCGCTGCGGCTGAGCGGGCGGCCCTATCGCCCGGGTCTGCCTGCGTCTTTGCGCCACCGCTTGCTTCATGTCGCCGCGAAGAGCCCGGAAGACGCGCTGTTTGCGCTGGAGGAAGGGCTGCGCTGCCGCGACCTCGCGTTCGTGATTGGCGAGGTGGCAGGCAATCCCAAGGCGCTGTCATTCACCGCCTCGCGCCGGCTCAGCCTGGTCGCCGAAGTGCATGGGGTGCCGCTGTGGCTGGTCCGGCTCGATGCCGCGCGCGATCTGTCTTCGGCGCGCCAGCGCTGGCAGATAGCCGCTGCGCCCTCACTCCCGCCGCGCTGGAACCCCGCCGCGCCCGGTGCGCCCGCGTGGCACGCGGACCTGTTCCGCGCGCGCAGTCACCCTCCCGGAGAATGGATTTTGCGCGATGACGGACAGTCCCATCTTGTCGCAGAATGGGCCAGCCCGCCGCATCATGGCGATCTGGTGCGCGCGGTTGGCGATCGATCGCTGGCAGCTGGCTGAAGGCCCGCGCGCCGATCCGGTCGCGCTGATTTCGGAAAGCGCGCACGGCCCGCGGATCACTGCGGTCAACGCGGCTGCCCGCGATGCCGGGGTGCGCCCCGGCACGATGCTGACCGATGCCCGCGCGCTGTGTCCCGATCTGGCCGCTGCTCCAGCCGACCCGGCGGGCGACCTGGCGCTGCTGGAAAGCCTTGCGCTGTGGGCGCAGCGCTGGGGGCCGTGGTCGGCGCTCGATCCGCCTGACGGATTGCTGGTCGATGTGACCGGGGTGGCGCACCTGTTCGGCGGCGAGCAGATGCTGCTGGCCGATGCGGCTGAGCGGCTGGGGGCGCGGGGCTTCGCCGCACGGCTGGCGATTGCCCCCACCGCCGGCGCGGCCTGGGCCTTGGCGCATTACGGGCCGGAGCGGGCGGTGCTCTCAAGAGCCTCCCCCCTTGGGGGAGGTGGCAGACGCGCAGCGGCTGACGGAGAGGGACTGGGGCGGCAAACAGGCCCCCACCGACCCGCCTTCGGCGGCCCACCTCCCCCAGAGGGGGAGGATCTTGGCGCGCTTCACGAACTCCCCGTCGCCGCCCTGCGGCTCGATCCCGCAACCTTGCTGGTGCTGCGCCGGCTCGGGCTCAAGCGGATTGGCGAGCTGTCGGGGGTGGCGCGCGAGGCTTTGGCGCGGCGGTTCCGCTCGGTCCGCGCGCCCGCCGCAAATCCCTTGGTGCGGCTCGACCAGTTGACCGGCAAAGTGCCCGAGCCGCTGCTGCCGGTGCTCGCGCAGCCCCCGCCGCTGGTCCAGCGCCGCTTGCTCGAGCCGATCCGCCACCGCCCCTTGCTCGATCAGGTACTGGGCGATCTGGCCGATGACATGGTCCGCGTGCTCGAAGGGCAGGCGCTGGGCGCGCGGCGCTTGGATCTGGCGCTGTGGAAGGTCGATGGCGAGGTAATCCAGCGGCGGCTTGAACTCGCCGCAGCCACCCGCGCGGCGGCGCACATCACGCGGCTGTTCGCGGCCAAGCTGGATGATATCGACGCCGGGTTCGGGATCGAACTTGCCCGGCTAACCGCGTCGTGGTGCGAGCCGCTCGCGCTTAGCCAGCGCGATTTCGAAGCTGCCGCCGAAGCGCATGGGACCAGCTTGGCGGCCTGCATCGACCGGCTGAGCGTGCGATTGGGGGCAGGGGCGATACGCCGCCCCGAGCCGGTCGCAGGTCACTGGCCCGAACGCGCCCAGCGCTGGCTCGCCCCGCTCGATCAGGGGCGCGCAGCGCAGGAAAGCCTCGCCTTCCACGCCCGTCCACTCAAGTTGCTGGACCGGCCTGAACTCATCGCGGTGATCCACGCCAGTCCCGACGGATTGCCGCGCCGGTTTCGCTGGCGCGGGAGCTTGCACGAAATTGTGCGCGCCGAAGGGCCTGAGCGGATTGCGCCGGAATGGTGGCGCGAGCGCGGCGCGGCGCGGCTGCGCGATTACTACCGGATCGAGGACGCGGCCGGGCGGAGATACTGGATCTACCGCCACGGCCACGCCGCCGATGGGCGTGGGGGAACGCCCGAATGGTACTTGCAGGGATTGTGTTCCTGACCTTTACACCGGGATGGTGGACATCGATCCGGCGGTAACCTGATCGAGCACGTCCTGCCGATCATCGGCCTGCGCTGCATCGAAGTTGAACGCACCATGCTCGCCGTTACCACCCAGGAACGACAGCAGGTCGTTGGTCAGTCGCTCGGTTTGAGTAGCGAATATCCCGTGGGGCTCGCCGTCGTATTCGATCAAATGTGCGGCGGGCACCGCCTTGGCCAGAGCACGCCCGGTCGGGTCGATCGGCACGGTCACGTCAGCGGCGCCGTGGATGATCAGCGTGGGCACGGTGAAGCTCGCCAGATCGGGCCGGAAGTCGGTGGTGGCGAAAGCCTTGGCCGAAGCCAGCGTGGGCCGTAGCCCGGCCTGCATCGCGGTTGCCCAGGCGAGGTCGAGCGTCTCGTCGCTGACCGGGCTGGTCAGCATGCCGACCCCGAAAAAGTCCTTGAAAAAGCCGCGGAAGAACTTGGCGCGGTCGGCCTTCATACCTTCAGTCATCTGGTCGAAGGTGGCTTGCGGCACGCCTTCGGGATTGTCGTCGGTCTGAAGCAGGTACGGCACAACCGAGCTGATCAGCGCAACTTTGCTGACACCCTTGCCGTGATGGCGTGACAGATAGCGGGCGACCTCGCCGCCGCCCATCGAGAAGCCGACCAGCGCGACATCCTGCCCGCCGCCCTGGCTGTCGATCACTGCCGCCAGATCGTCGGCAAAGGTATCATAATCATAGCCTTCCGACGGCTGGTCAGACCGGCCAAATCCGCGGCGATCATAGGCAATCGCCTGATAGCCATTGTCGGCCAAAACGTTGCTGATCGGATCCCAACTGTCGCCGGATAGCGGCCAGCCGTGGATCAGTACCACCGGTTTACCGGTCCCCCAGCTCTTCACGTACAGGCTGGTTCCGTCCTTGGTCTTGATCATCGGCATTGAAATTCTCCGTCTTCAGGGGGTGCCCGGATAACGAAGACGAAAGACATGCGTTCCGTACCTTCGTTCAGCCGGTGGCATTATGCGGCAGCAAGAGACTCGCTTGCCAATGCAAAAGAACATACAAGGAACATTTAGATTCGAAAGCAATGCCCGAAGCCGCCCTGACCCCCGAACGCCGCCGTATTACCGATGAAGCGACCAATGCGCCGCCGCGCGCAGCGTTCGTCGAGCTGGGGCTGGCGACGTGCTTCTCGTTCCTGCGCGGGGCCTCGGATGCGGTTGACCTCGTCACGCAGGCTTATGCCCTGGGTTATGACGCGATCGGGATTGCCGATGCCAACACCATGGCCGGAGTGGTGCGGCTGCATGGCGAAGCGCAGGCGCTCAAACTGCGCCCGGTGATCGGGGCCCGGATCGAAATCACCGAAGGGCTGACCTTCCTCGCCTACCCCACAACCCGCGCCGCCTATGGCCGGCTCTGCGCGCTGATCTCGGCCGGGCGGATGGGTACGCTTGATGGCGGCTGGCAGGACAAGGGGGCGTGCGACATTTCGCTGGCGATGCTCGGGGCGCATAGCGAGGGGGTGCAGCTGGTGCTGGTCCCGCCGGCGGATCTGGATGCGGAGTTCACCATTGGAGTGGAAAGCAATGTAGTGAATTTAGATTCGCGCAGAGGCGCAGAGGCGCAAAGGGGTTGCGCTGCGCCGCAGGCTTTTGAATCAATCTCAGGTATGCCCTTTGCTGCAACCTCGAATTTTGAAGGGGCTTCGCCCGATGCAGAACCTCTTTGCGCCTCTGCGCCTCTGCGCGAACCGACTTTTCTGACTGCCCCGTTCGCGCAACTCCTCCCCCACTTGGCCCAGCAGTTCCCCGCGCTGCGCCACATTGCCGCGAGCTACCTGTACACTGGGGACGACCTCGCGCGGATCGCCCGGCTGGACGGGCTGGCGCGCGCGGAAGGCTGGTCGATCCTGGCCACGAACGATGTGCTGTACCATGCTGCGCAGCGCCGCCCGCTGCACGATGTGATGACCGCGATCCGCCACAAGACTACCGTTGCCGCTGCGGGTCAGCTACTCCAGCCCAACGCCGAGCGGCACCTTAAACGCCCGGCCGAAATGGCGCGGATGTTCCGGCGTTGGCCGCATGCCTTGGCGGCGGCGCGCGAGGTGGCTGATGCGTGCAATTTCAGCCTTGACGAACTGCGCTATGAATACCCCGAGGAGACTTGCCCCGATGGGCTTGAGCCGCAGCAGCATCTGGAAAACCTGACCTGGCAAGGGGCGGCGGGCCGCTACCCTGCAGGAGTTCCGGAAAGTGTGCGCGATACGCTGGCGCGCGAACTGGCGCTGATCGGCAAACTCGCCCTCGCGCGCTATTTCCTCACCATCAAGGACATCGTCGATTTCGCGCGGCGGTGCGATCCGCCGATCCTGTGCCAGGGGCGCGGCTCTGCGGCCAATTCGGCGGTGTGCTATTGCCTTGAGATCACTGCGGTCGATCCCGCGCGTCATGCCTTGCTGTTCGACCGGTTCATCTCCGAAGACCGCAACGAGCCGCCCGATATCGACGTCGATTTTGAGCATGAACGGCGCGAGGAGGTGATCCAGTACATCTACGCCCGCTATGGCCGCCACCGCGCGGGGCTCTGTGCCACGGTGATCCATTACCGCCCGCGCATGGCGATCCGCGAGGTCGGCAAGGCGATGGGGCTGAGCGAGGATATCACCACCGCGCTCGCCAAAACGGTGTGGGGTGGGCACGGCCATTCGATCAAGGAAGCGCATGTGGAGCGGGAGACCGGGGTCGATATGGCCGATCCGCACTTGCGCCGCGTGCTCGCGCTGACCGAGCAGATGATCGGGATGCCGCGCCACCTGTCGCAGCACGTCGGCGGGTTTATCCTGACGCAGGGCCTGCTCAGCGAGACCGTGCCGATCGGCAACGGCGCGATGCCCGAGCGCAGTTTTATCGAGTGGGACAAGGACGATATCGACGCGCTGGGGATACTCAAGGTCGATGTGCTGGCGCTGGGGATGCTGACCTGCATCCGCAAATGCCTGACGCTGCTGGGAGCGCATCACGGGCAGGACCTGACGCTCGCCACGGTCCCGAAGGAAGACCCGGCGGTTTACGACATGCTGTGCAAGGGGGATTCATTGGGGGTGTTTCAGGTTGAAAGCCGCGCGCAGATGAACATGCTCCCCCGGCTGCGCCCGCGCCAGTTCTATGACCTGGTGATCGAGGTGGCGATTGTCCGCCCCGGGCCGATCCAGGGCGACATGGTCCACCCTTACCTGAAGCGCCGGCGCGGGGCCGAGCCGGTGGAAATCCCCGCGCCCGGGCCAAGCCACGGCCCGCCCGACGAGCTGACCTCGATCCTAGGCCGCACGCTGGGGGTGCCGATCTTTCAGGAGCAGGCGATGAAGATCGCGCTGGATGCGGCGAAGTTTTCCGGCGCCGAGGCCAACCGGCTGCGCAAGGCGATGGCGACTTTTCGCAGCCGCGGGATGGTCGATGAATTGCAGGACATGATGGTCGGGCGGATGATCGAGCGCGGCTACGATCCCGATTTCGCCGAACGCTGCTTCAACCAGATCAAGGGCTTTGGCGAATACGGCTTCCCCGAAAGCCACGCGGCGAGCTTTGCGCTGCTGGTCTATGTCTCGTCATGGCTCAAATGCCATTACCCGGCAGCGTTCGGCGCGGCCTTGCTCAATTCGCAGCCGATGGGGTTTTATGCTCCGGCGCAGATTGTGCGTGATGCGCGGGAGCATGGCGTGGAGGTGCGCGGCGTCGATGTGAATTTTTCAGAGTGGGATAATACGCTGGAGGAGATTAATTTACCCGGAGGCACGGAGGCGCGGAAGGAAGAAGAAGTTGGTTCGCGCAGAGACCGCAAAGGGCGCAGAGAGACTGCGAACTCTGCGGTCTCTGCGCGAACCAAATCTTCTCACTCTTCCCTCTGCGCCTCCGCGCCTTTGCGAGAGGACAAACCGGCGCTGCGCCTTGGCCTGCGCCAGGTCGATGGGTTTCCTGAAGCGGCCGCCGCGCGGATTGTCGCGGCGCGCGAGGCGGGGGCTTTTCGCGATGTGCGCGAATTGAAGGAGCGCGCCGGGCTTAGCCCCGCGTTGATCGAGCGGCTCGCCAGCGCCGATTGCATGGGTTCGCTCGGGCTCACGCGCCGCCAGGCGCTGTGGGATGCGCGCAGCCTGATCGCCGCGCCCGACTTGCCGCTGTTCGCCGCCGCCGCCGCGCGCGATCAGGGGGCCGAGCGCGCCGCCACCCAGCTGCCGGTAATGCCGCTGTCCGAGGAAGTGGTGGCTGATTACCAGACCCAGCGGCTTTCCCTCAAAGCCCATCCGCTCGACTTCCTGCGCGCCGACCTGGCCGAACGCGGCTTTATCCGCGCCGCTGACCTGCGCGCACGCAAATACCGCGCCGGGGTGCAGGTGGCTGGCGTAGTGCTGATCCGTCAGCGACCCGGTTCGGCCAAAGGGGTGTGCTTTATCACGCTCGAAGACGAGACCGGGGTCGCCAACATCGTGATCTGGCCTGACCTGATGGAAAAGCAGCGCAAGGTAATCATGGGCGCGCGGCTGATGGAAGTGCGCGGGCGGGTGGAATACGATGACGAGGTGGTGCACGTGATCGCCACCCACCTGACCGATGCGACCGAGGCGCTGCACGGCTTGTCCGATGACCTGCTGCCGCATCATGTCGATCGCGCCGATCATATCGAGCGCCCCTTGCCAAGCAGCCGCCATGGCCATCCGCGCGATGTGCGGGTCATACCGAAATCGCGTGATTTCCACTAGCTGCGGCGATAGCGTGCGACAAACAAAGGGGACTTACCATGCGCCGCACACTCGCCATCCTAGCAACCGCCGCACTTGCGCTGCTCGGCCCGCAGCTCTCCGCCAAGCCCGCACGGCGGGCCGCGATTCCCACCGCGATCTATACTGACCCGCTGCCCGACAAGGCACATCCGCCGCGCTCAGAAGTGCTCCATATCCCCAGCGGCGGGGTCGAAATCAACGGTCTCGCGTACCTCGCTGCCGGTCCCGGCCTGCACCCCACGCTGGTGCTGTGCCACGGCTGGCCCGGCAACGAGAAGAACCTCGATCTTGCGCAAGCAGTGCGCCGCGCCGGGTGGAACGTGGTGACTTTCAACTACCGCGGCTCATGGGGCAGCCCGGGCACCTTTCACTTTGCCCAGAACCCGCAGGATGCAGCAGCCGTGCTCGCTTACCTGCGGATGCCTGCCAACGCGGCCAAACTAGGGGTCGATACCAAGCGCATGGTGCTGATGGGCCATTCGATGGGCGGATGGGTATCGACACTGGTGGGCAGCGAGGACGAAGGTCTGATCGGAGTCGGGCTGATTTCGGCCGTCAACATGGGCGAAATGACCGGGCTCGACCGGCCCGGCATCATCAAAGAAGCCAGCGAGAACACCGAAACGCTGGCCGGGACTTCGCCCGAAATCATGACGGATGAATTGATCGCCAGACGTTCGGATTTCGATTTCATGCGCACAGCGCCCGGCCTGGCGTTGCACCCGCTGCTGGTGCTGAGCAGCGACGACGGCCTCGCCCCGCAGACCGATGCACTGATCGCGGCGGTGCGCAAAGCCGGCGGGACGCGGATCACCGCAGTCCACGCCGCGACCGATCACAGCTGGTCGGATCACCGGATATTCCTTGAAGCACAGGTGATCACCTGGCTTAACGGGCTGCTCGCGGGAGAGTGCCCCTAGAAAGCCTCGAGCGCATATCCTGCCGAACGGACCGTGCGCACAGGGTCGGGCGCGCCGTCCAGTTCGATCCCCTTGCGCAAGCGGCGGATGTGGACGTCTACCGTGCGCAGTTCGATTTCGGTTTCGCTGCCCCACACCGCATCGAGCAATTGCCCGCGTGAAAAGACCCGGCCGGGGTGCTCCATGAAATGCTTGAGCAGGCGAAATTCGGTTGGGCCAAGCACAATTGTCTGGCCCCGCCGGGTAACCTTGTGCGCGGTCGCATCGAGCGACAGGTCGCCGACTTCGACCACCTCACCGGCCAAAGCCGGGCGAATCCGCCGCATGATTGCACCGACCCGGGCGATCAGTTCGCGCGGGGAAAACGGCTTGGTCACATAGTCATCCGCGCCGGTTTCCAGCCCGCGGATCTTGTCATCCTCTGCACCGCGCGCAGTGAGCATGACTATCGGGACGTGGGCGGTGGCCTTGCCCTTGCGCAAACGGCGGCACACTTCGAGCCCGCTGGTGCCTTCGATCATCCAGTCGAGCACCACCAGATCGGGGACTTCTTCCGCCGCCAGCAACAGCGCTTCGTCGCCGTCTGGGGTTGAAGTGACGGCGTAGCCCTGCTGGCGGAACCGGAACTCGAGCAGTTCGGCCAACGCGGGATCATCTTCTACCAAAAGCAGGCGCGGGGCGTTCATGATCAGGCTCCGCCCCGGTCTTCTTTGTCGGTCAGATGCGCGCCGGTCGCAGCGTAATAAACCATCTCGGCCACGTTGGTCGCATGATCGCCGATCCGTTCGATATTGCGCGCGACGAACAGCAATTGTGCGCAATCGCTGATCGTCGAGGGGTTTTCGATCATGTAGCTGACCAGGTTGCGGAACAGCGATTCGTAAAAGGCATCGACTTTCTCATCGCGTTCAACCACTTGCTGGGCCATGACCGGATCGCGCGCGGCATAGGCGGTCATCACGTCGTGGACCATTTCGCGCGCCACATCGGCCATCGCCGGAATCAGCGTCAGCGGTTCGAAGCGCTTGCGGCCGGCGATTTTTCCTGCACTCTTGGCGATATTTTTCGAATAGTCACCGATCCGCTCCACCACCCCGGCGATTTTTAGGGCCGCGATTACCTCGCGCAGGTCGTCGGCCAGCGGCGCGCGCAGAGCGATCGTCCGCACTGCCAGCCGGTCGATTTCCGCTTCGAGCGAATCGATCCGTTTGTCGCGCGCAATGACGCTCGCAGCTAGGTCCATGTTGCCTTTGATCAGGGCTTCCATCGCTTCGGCCATCGACACTTCGGCCAGGCCGCCCATCTCTGCGATCAACCCGCGCAGCTTGGTGATGTCCTCGTCAAATGCCTTGACAGTGTGTTCCTGAGCCATCTTAATTCCTAACCGTAACGTCCGGTAATATAATCTTTTGTTCGCTCTTCACGTGGGTTGGTGAAGATCTCTGAAGTCTTGCCGTACTCGACAATTTTGCCGAGGTGGAAAAACGCGGTGCGCTGTGAGACGCGCGCGGCTTGCTGCATAGAATGCGTAACGATCACGATCGCATATTTTCCGCGCAGGTCTGATATCAGTTCTTCGATCCGTGCAGTGGCAATCGGATCGAGCGCCGAGCACGGCTCGTCCATCAGAATAACCTCGGGATCCACCGCGATTGCCCGCGCGATGCACAGCCGTTGCTGCTGCCCGCCCGACAGCGCGGTGCCGCTTTCGGTCAGCCGGTCTTTGACTTCGTCCCACAGCCCGGCACGTTGCAGGCTGCGTTCGACCACTTCATCAAGCTCGGACTTGCTGGATGAGAGCCCGTGGATGCGCGGTCCATAGGCGACGTTCTCATAAATTGTCTTGGGGAAAGGGTTGGGCTTTTGAAACACCATGCCGACCCGGGCGCGCAGCTGCACCACGTCCATGCCCGACTTGTAGATGTCTTCTCCATCGAGCGAGATATCGCCTTCGACCCGGGCCCCGGGGATGGTGTCATTCATCCGGTTGAAAGTGCGCAGGAAGGTCGATTTGCCGCAGCCTGACGGGCCGATGAACGCGGTGACGTATTCATCGCTGATGTCGATCGAGACATTATCGATCGCGCGCTTCTCGCCATAGAATACCGAGACGTCGCGCGCGGCGAGCCGGGGTTTGGGGGTAGGGTCAAGGGTACTGGACTGGGTCACCATCGGTTCTCGAAACGGTTACGAAGGTAGATGGCCATGCCGTTCATCACCAGCAAGAAGGCCAGCAGGACGATAATGGCGGCGGAAGTACGTTCGACAAAGCCGCGGTCGATTTCGTCGGACCACAAGAAGATCTGTACCGGCAGCACGCTCGAAGGCGAGGTAAAGCTGTCAGGCGGTGAGGCGACAAAAGCTTTCATCCCGATCATCAGCAGTGGTGCCGTTTCACCCAGCGCACGGGCCATGCCGATAATCGTCCCGGTCAGGATGCCGGGCAGGGCAAGCGGCAGGACGTGGTGGAACACGGTTTGAACCCGGCTCGCGCCGATCGCCAGCGCGGCATCGCGGATTGATGGCGGCACAGCCTTGATCGCATTACGGCCCGAAATCACGATCACCGGCATGGTCATCAGCGCCAGCGTCATGCCGCCAATCAACGGGGCCGAGCGCCAGTTAGGGAACAGCCCAAGGAACACCGCGAGCCCGAGCAACCCGAAAATGATCGAAGGCACGGCGGCAAGGTTGTTGATCGACACTTCGATCAATTCCGTAAAGCGGTGTTTGGGGGCGAACTCTTCAAGATAGACTGCGGCAAACACTCCGACCGGAAAAGCCAGCAGCAAGGTCACCAGCATAGTCAGCATTGAGCCCTTGAGTGCCCCCCAGATCCCCACGGCTTGGGGCCCGGTGGCATCGCCGCGGCTGAGGAAGCCCCAGTCGGCCGCGCGAACCAGGTTGCGCTTGGCTTGAAGCTGCGCGGCGAGCGCCTTATCGCCGTCGGTTCCGTCGCCGCGCATAGCCGAGGCGAGACTGTCGCTGACCGGGAGCGAAATCGGGAACCGGGCGGTCAGCCGGGATGGATCTTTGATCAACAATTTGCCGGCATCTTTCCAGGCATCGTCGGCAAGCTGATCTGCCGCAGCAGCGCCCAGCGCCTTGCTCGCGGCAAATTTGACCACGTCAGGCAGTCCCGCACCTTTCAGCGCGTCCATCGCTCCGGGGCCCTGAAGCTGTGCGGGATCGATCGTCAGCACTCCGCTCGAAAGGTCGAGGTCGAAGCGGAGTTCGGCGCGGGTGAAGCCGCCGACGGCATTGCTGGTCATGCTGATCAGCAGGAAAGCGAGCACCAGCGCGGAGAAAACCACTGCGCCCAGCCCGAACGCCTTGAACCGGCGTTCGGCCGCATAGCGGGCCTTGAGGCGGGCGGAAGCGGGACTACTCATAAGCTTCGCGGTACCGCTTGACCACGCGCAGTGCGATGAAATTGAGTGCCAGGGTGACGAGGAACAGCACCATGCCAAGTGCAAACGCAGCGAGCGTAGCGGGGTGATCGAAGCTGCCTTCGCCGGTCAGCAAGGCGACAATCTGGAAGGTCACCGTGGTCATGCTCTCAAACGGGTTGGCGGTGAGCCGTGCGGTTGCGCCGGCGGCCATCACCACGATCATCGTTTCACCAATGGCGCGGCTGACGGCCAGCATCACCCCAGCTACGATCCCGGGCAACGCGGCGGGGATGAGCACGCGGCGGATCGTTTCCGAAGTGGTCGCGCCCATCGCTAGGCTGCCGTCGCGCATTGCCTGCGGGACCGCCGTGATCGAATCGTCGGCCATTGAGGAGACGAACGGGATAATCATGATTCCCATCACGACCCCTGCCGCAAGCGCGCTTTCGCTCGATGCGCTGGCGATACCAAGAGCCTGACCGACATCGCGGATAAACGGCGCCACGGTCAGCGCGGCGAAATAGCCATAAACGACGGTTGGCACCCCTGCGAGAATTTCGAGCAGCGGCTTCATCCACCGCCGTACCGCCGCGCTGGCATATTGGGTGAGGTAAATCGCGCTCATCAGGCCGAGCGGTAGCGCCACGATCATTGCGATGATCGCGCCGATAAAGACCGTGCCCCAGAATAGCGGCACCGCGCCATAGCTGTCGCTGCGAACGGATGACGGGTCAGCCATGGAATCCGGGTTCCAATGCGTTCCGAACAGAAAGTCGACCGGATTAACTGCATGGAAAAATCGAATAGTTTCAAATAGTAGTGAGGCAACTATGCCAAAGGTTGTGAAGATTGCCACCAGCGAGGCCAGCAGCAGCACCGCCATCACGAACCGCTCGACTTTGGCGCGCGCCGCGAATTTGGGCTGGAGCCGGGTGTAGGCAAATACTCCGCCTGCAATCCCAAGCAACAATGTGACAATTATCCCGATCGTCGAAAAATAACTCAGCGCCGCCCGAAACGGCTCGACCAACGTGCGCGCCTGCTGGTTAAACACCGCACCGCTTTGCCCGCTGGCCAGTGACTGTGCCTCGGCGAGGATCGCATCGCGCTCAATGCCAAACGCGGGGATTTGCGCGGCGGCGGGATCGGTCAGGACTTGGGTCAGTACCAGTCCGGGGCTGACTGCGGACCATACGGCGGCAAACAGCACTGCAGGGAGCGCGGCCCACAAGGCGACGTACCAGGCGTGGTACACCGGCAGTGAATGGAGCTCACCGCCGCCGGCACGCGCCGAACTGCGCATCGTCCAAGCACGGGCACGCGCCGCCAGCCATCCTGCAAGCCCCAGGGCCAGGGCCAGGGCCAGGAGTACAGGAATGGCGGGCGTCATTGCGTGTTGCGGGCTTGCTTTACTTCAGGCTGCTGGGGTCAAGAAGGGTCATTGCCGTTGCCGTTGCGGCGCTGGTCGCCAGCACCGAATCGGGCGCTACGACCATGCCTTGCTTGGCGAGCAGGCCGTCCTTGCCCCAGCTCTTGGCCCATTCGGCAACATATTCGCGCAGTCCCTTGATCGCATCAAGGTGAGCCGCCTTGACGTAGATGTAGAGCGGCCGCGCGCCGGGATAGGTGAAGTCGGAAATGCTCGCATAAGTCGGCGCAATACCGTTCATCGTCAGTCCGACCAGCTTGTCCGAATTCTCTTCGAGGTACGAATACCCGAAGATGCCGACCGCCTTGGAGTTGGCTTCGAGTTTCTGCACGATCAGGTTGTCGTTTTCGCCTGAATCAACATATGCGCCGTCGCTGCGCACTTCGGTGCAGACCTTGTCGTGCTGGTCTTTGTTGCTGTCCTTCAAGGCCTTCATTGCGGGATTGGCGTCGCAGCCTTTGGTCAGGATCAGCTCCTTGAGCGCGTCGCGCGTGCCCGAAGTGCTGGGCGGACCGTAAACCAGGATCGGCTCGGCCGGGAATGCTGCGTTAACGTCGTGCCAGGTCTTGGCCGTGTTGGGCTTGCCGTAAGGATTGGCGGCGAGCGCCTTGTAAACGTCTTCGGGGGTCAATTTAAGACCGAGACCGCCCTTTGCTTCGGCGAAGGCAACGCCATCAAGCCCGACCTGGATCTCGACGATCTTGTCGACCTTGTTCTTGGCGCATTCCTCGTACTCGCTTTTTTTCATGCGGCGTGAGGCGTCTTCGATATCGGGATACTGCACGCCTACACCGGCGCAAAACAGTTTCATGCCAGCGCCAGTGCCGGTGCCTTCGACAATCGGTGACTTGATTGCCGAGTTCGATTTGGCCAGCGAATCCGCAACCGCCTTGGCGAACGGGAATACGGTGGAGGAGCCGACCGCACGGACTTGATCGCGCGATCCGCCCTGGCCGCCGCCACAAGCAGAAAGCAAAGCGGCAGCCGATACGGCTGCGCTAAAGGCGAGGACAGATTTTCTAGTCATGCGAATCGCTCCCTTGGCGTTATCTAAGCCGCGCTCTGGTCTGCTAGTGTGACAGATAGATGACATTAAGGCGGCACAGAACGAATGTCACCAAACGGTCGAAAATTTGACACAGTCAGTCACGAATGTGTCACAAAACCTTCATAACAAGCGCGACATCAGCCGTTAGTCAGGGGATCCGACCACATGCGTACAATGCTTCTTCCGTTGGCCTTGGCCGCAGCAATTGTCGCCACGCCGGCCGCAGCGAGCGAGGATACGCAGTACTGGCAGACGCTCAACGTTGGCGTCGCGTTACCCGGCAATTTCAGAATTTCGAACGAGACGGTGCTGCGCACAAGCGAGGCCAAGGGGTTTTACGAAATCGAGAACAACTTTATGGTGGGCAAGAAGGTGAACAAGGTTGTTACGCTGTGGCTTGGCTATACCTTTGATCCCCAATACAATCACGGCACCTTCAGGTTTCGCGAGCACCGCTTTCGCCAGCAGGTCAATTTTGACAACTTCGCGGTGCTGGGCAAGGTCAAGCTGAGCGGCCGGGTGCGGCTGGAAGAGCGTTGGCGCGAAGGTCAAGCTGGAACCGGCTGGCGTCTGCGCCCGCAAATCAAGGCAGTGGTGCCTCTGGCGGGCAAAGTGACACTGTCAGTAACCAACGAGGACTTCATCGACCTCAACAACAGCAGCTTCCAGACCGTCGACGGGTTCGAGCGGATGCGCAATGCGATTTTTATCACATTCCCGCTGAGCAGGAAAATCGGCATCGACGTCGGCTATTTGAACCAGCACAGCTTTGTGCGGAACGGCCCGGATAATAGCGACAATGTGCTGACCGCCGGGCTATCCGCCTCGTTTTAACCGCGCAGCATCAGCGGTAGCAGCACCGCCGCGTCGGTGCCTTGGCCGACGGTACTAGTGATTTCGAGCGTGCCGCCGTGCCGCTCGACTATGTGTTTGACGATTGCGAGGCCCAGTCCGGTCCCGCCCGAGGCGCGGCTGCGGCCGGGGTCAGTCCGGTAAAACCGCCGGGTCAGATGAGGCAAGTGGTGCGGCGCGATCCCCGGGCCGCGATCCCTCACCGAAAGCCGCGCCTGACTAATGCCGTCCCGCGCGACCGAAACCGTTACCGGTTGATCGTCGGCTCCGTATTTGAGCGCGTTATCGATCAGATTGCGCAGCAATTGCTCCAGCTGCCCGGGGTCGGCGAGAATGATCGCACCGGGCTCGGCCTCGGCCAGCATCACACGTTCCTTACCCTTGAGTGAGGACACTTCGGCAACCACTCGCGCGGCGAGCTGTGACAAGTCGATCGTTTCGCTGGGCCGGTCGTGCTTTTCCGCCTCGACATGGCTGAGCGTCATCAAGTCTTCGACCAGCGACAACATGCGCCGGGCTTCCCGGTCGATAATTCCGACAAAGCGGTTGCGGGTTGCGGGATCGGTCGGGGCATCGGCGTCGCCCAGCGTCTCGGCATAGCCAATCACCGCCGCCAGCGGCGTGCGCAGTTCATGGCTGGCATTGGCGACGAAATCGGTGTGCGCGCGGCTGACGTCGGATTCCGCAGTGCGGTCGGCGAGCTCGATCATCCAGCGATCGCCGCCAATCGCCCGCCGGGTCAATTGCCACAAGCTGCGCGCGCCGGTGAAACCGGAGATAGACACCGAAGCGCCGTCGGGCATGTCGATCAGCCGCATCGCATCAGGATGGCGCAGCGCGATCCGCGCGTCTTGCCCCAGGATGTGATGCCCAAGCGCTGCGCGAGCAGCGGCGTTCGCCTCGACGATCCGGGTGCCCTCGAGCAGCAGAAGCGGCAGGGCGACCGGCTCGATCGTTTCGTGAATGGCGTCGCGCGAAGCCTCGCGGATGTCGATCCGCGCGCCGGACACTTGCGGCTCGGGCGTGGTCAGCCACAGCGAACCCAGCCACAGCGCCACTACTGCCAGCGAGAGCCAGAAATTGCTGCCGGCCGCCAGCATCGACGCGCCGGCAATCAGCGCCAACACGATGCCGGCAAGGGGAAGGGGGCGTTTGGTCAGCATCGGCGTGCGCTGCATAGAAGCCAGCAGACTATCTGCCAATCATTACAATAGCGCGAAGCGGCAGAAAACGTCCCGGCCTGGTGACCCCTACGGGAATCGAACCCGTGTTTCAGCCGTGAGAGGGCCGCGTCCTAACCGCTGGACGAAGGGGCCTGATGGATCGAGCTGTGATCGGGCCAGATACTGCTCCGGCGCAGCAAGGTTGGTGACCCCTACGGGAATCGAACCCGTGTTTCAGCCGTGAAAGGGCCGCGTCCTAACCGCTGGACGAAGGGGCCATACCGGCTGCGCCGAAAGCAGGCCGCGCCAATAGGCAAGGCCGGTGAGGGGGTCAAGTGCAAAGGGGCACAATGCTTCGTGCTATCCGTTGGCGCAGCGGCAGGCTGCGGGCGGGCGTCCCCGTTCAATCGGCAAACGCAGCGTCATCGACATGCAGCTCGGCTTGCGGGCGGCTTGACCAATCATCGATCCGGGCGCGCCCGGCGAGCCACAGGCGGCGATGGTGCGTGGCGTGGAGCAACGTCTGGCCAAGCTCGGTGCTGGCGGCGCGGAACGCGATTGCCTTGAAGTTTGTGCCGTCCTCGCCGCGCACAATCAGCCGCACGTGGTCGGTGCCAACCAGATCGGCCTTGACCATCCGCACCGGCCCAACCGCAATGCGCGGACCGGGCCAGCCCATGCCGTAAGGCCCGGCGCTTTCAAGCATCTCGACGAGAGCCGGGGTCAGTCCGCCAGGAGCCAGCGCAAGATCGAGCTGCATCGACTGGCTCGCCATCGCGCCGGTCACCGCGCTGCCGAGCCGTGCATCGAGCCAATCGCCCAGCGCATCGAGCGCGCCCGGAGCAATCGTCAGCCCGGCTGCCATGGCATGACCGCCGCCCGCGATCAGCAGGCCGGCTTCGCGCGCCGCCATGATCGCCGAGCCAAGATCCACGCCCGTGATTGAACGGCCCGAACCTTTGCCATTACCGTGTTCGTCGGCGTCCAGCGCAATCACCAGCGCCGGCTTACCGGTCTTTTCCTTGATCCGTCCGGCGACGATCCCGATCACCCCGGGGTGCCAGCCGCGTCCGGCGAGCACCAGGACACTGCGGTTGTGCTGGCTGGCGATCTGCGCTTCGGCCTGCTCTTGCACCACCGCTTCGATCCCGCGCCGCTCCTCGTTAAGCTGCGAAAGCTGGGCGGCGATCTCGCGGGCCTCGTCGGGGTCCTCGGTGGTGAGCAGGCGCACCCCCAGCGTGGATTCGCCGACGCGCCCACCGGCGTTGATCCGCGGGCCGAGCGCAAAACCGAGGTCCGAACAGCTCGGCGCGCGGCTCAATCGGCTGGCGTCGATCAAGGCCGCCATGCCAACCCCCTCGCGTTTGGCCATCACCTTGAGGCCCTGCGCGACGAACGCGCGGTTAAGCCCGTGCAGCGCTGCAACATCGGCGACCGTGCCAAGCGCAACCAGATCGAGCAGGGCAAACAGATCGGGTTCGGCGCGGCTTTCAAAGAAGCCGCGTTGGCGCAATAAGCGCACCGTGGCGATTGCGAGCAGGAAGGCGACGCCCACTGCCGCGAGATGCCCGTGCGCCGCGCCGATGTCGCTTTCATCCAGACGGTTGGGATTGACCAGTGCGGCGGCGATCGGCAGCTGCGCGGAGCACTTGTGGTGATCGACCACGATCACATCGACCCCGGCATCGTGCGCCATTGCGAGCGCCTCGTGCGCCATCGCGCCGCAATCAACCGTGACGATCAGGCTCGAGCCTTGCTCGGCCAGCTTGACCAGCGCCGCACCCGAGGGGCCGTATCCTTCGAGCAGGCGGTCAGGGATGTAATAATGGGCTTCCAGTCCGAGCGCGCGCAGCAGGCGGATCAGCAACGCCGCGCTGGTTGCACCGTCGACGTCGTAATCGCCATAGACCGTCATGGTCTCGCCGGTCAGCACTGCCTGCGCGAGTCGCTCCGCAGCGGCGTCCATATCGCGCAGCGCCGATGGATCGGGCAGGAAGGCGCGCAGCGACGGGCTGCGGTGGCGCTCGACATCGTCAGCCGCAACCCCGCGCGACAGCAGCAATTGCGTCACCAGATCATGATCGAGGCTGGCACCGCTGCCCATGTCCATGTTGCCGCCGCGCCAGCGCCAGGTGCGGCCCGAGATTGAGCGGTCGAGGCCAAGGATCGAAGGCGAGGTTGCGGTCATGGCCATTGCCTAGCCGAGGCCAGCCGACAACAAAAGCGCTGCGCAATAGTTGGCAGCAATTGACAACTTTCTGGATCAGGCGTCGGTTATGTTGGTGGGGTCAAAGAACAGGGGTGAGATCATGGCTTTCAATCGCAGACTGGCAATCGCAGCAGGACTGAGCGCGGCGGGCGGCATAGTTGCTCTGGCAGCAATTCCGGTTTTGGCGCAGCGCGCGCCGACCAGCGGACCGGTTGCTCGTTATGATATGCGCGCGGGCACCGTTTCGGGCTTTGCGGCGATGGGCGGCGGCATGGGCGGGGCGATGAGCATGGCGTTCGGCGGCGGCGGCAACAAGGTTCAGCACGAACTGTCGCTGCGGCTCGGATCGAGCCAGGCCCCGAACGGAAGTCCGAAAGCCGATCATTTCATGCCGCCAGGTGCCAAACTTGGCAAATCGGTCGCCTTGGTCACCCCGGTGCAGGAGCGCGGCCCGGCCGATCAGCTTCCTGGTCAGCGCGAGGGCCAGAGGCCGACCGGGCGCATGCTGATCTTCTGGGGCTGCGGCGAACATGCGCCGAAGGGTCAGCCGGTGATCATCGATTTTGCCAAGCTGGGCGCGGGCCAGATGCCGCCGGGCATGTGGTCCAGCACGGTGCTGCGCGATTGGGGCCCAACGCTCCAGAACAGCAAGACTTTCGGGCGGTGGCCAGCCGAAGATGGCAAAATGGTCAAGGCTGAAAGCTCGCTGATTGGCGCGCACCGGATTGCGGGCAATTATTCGCCCGAAATCTCGTTCAACCTCGCGCAGGACTTCATGGCTCCGCTCAAAACCTTCTCCACCCAGAACCCCAGCGGATCGAGCTTGCTGACCTGGAATACAGTCCCGGCGGCGACGGGTTACCTCGCCTTCCTGTTCGGCGGCAAGATGGCGCAAGGCGGGCAGATGGGCGATATGGTGATGTGGACCAGCAGCGCATCGCGCCAGTTCGGCGGCGGGCTGAGCGATTGGCTCACCCCGGCGCAAGTCGCGGGGCTGGTCAGGGATCGAACCGTGATGGCACCGACCACGACCAGCTGCACGATTCCGGCAGAGGTGCGCAGCGCCGGAGCCGATTTCCGCATGGGTATGATGACCGCATTCGGGCCCGAAGAGGATTTCTCTTACCCGGCGCGTCCCGCCAATGCCAAAGAGCCGTGGAACCTGCTGTGGACTGCGCGGGTGCGGCACCGTTCGACCACCAGCTGGATGGACCTGCCGGGCATGCCCAATGAAGCCGAGCAGCAGCAGGCTCCCAAAAAATGCAAACCCAAAGGCCTTGGCGGACTGATTGGCGCGGCGGTCGGCGCGGGGTGTTAAGCTGAACCCCGCCGTGCTGCTGATCGTGTGGCACAGCCGCACCGGGGCGAGCCGCGCCCTGGCTGAGGCTGCTGCGGCGGGGGCGGGCGATCATGCGCGACTGCTTGCCGCTGCCGCTGTGGAGCCTGACGACTTATTGGCGGCGCAGGGTTATCTGTTCGTTTGCCCTGAAAACCTTGCGGCGATGAGCGGGGCGATGAAGGAAATGTTCGACCGTTGCTATTATCCGCTACTCGGGAGGATCGAAGGACGGGCCTACGCCAGCATGATCGCCGCGGGCAGCGACGGCCATGGCGCGCAGGCCCAGTTGGACCGGATTGCCACCGGCTGGCGTCTGCGCCGGATGGCAGAGCCGATGATCGTAAACCTCCACGCGCAGTCAGCCGAAGAAATCATGGCCCCCAAAGATGTGCCCCGTAAAATACTGGCGCAAGCCCGTGAACTTGGCGCAGCGATGGGCCGCGGGCTGGAACAAGGTATTTTCTAGCCGTAATTGTGCCGAATGCTCCGAAGTCGAGCGATTTAGCGCTGGAGGACTGGACTAACGCCCGGCAAAAGTGCGACAGGTCAAAAATCGACAATCCGATGGTATAAGGGAATTGGGCATCGGCGCTGCAATGGACAGTTCAAAGGCGGATTACAGCGCCGTGCTTTCGCTAGTATATGCGGACGGGCGGCGGCCGGATGTCGCTGCCTTGCAAGCTCTGGCAGCGGCGCAAACGAATGGCGGCGATAAGGTGCGGTTTGCACTCAGCCATGTACCCGATCCGGCCGAAGGCTGGGCCGAACTCCTGTCGGCCGGCCTGACTTTTGATTGCGCCGGTCTTGCTCCGGCGGCACCTGTGCCGATGCCCGTCGGCGGGGCATTGCTCGGCCTGGAAAAAGCGCCTGAGGGCGAGGCAATCTCGCTTAGTCCCGGGCCGCATCTGGCTGATGCGATGGGCATGCTGCCGGTAGTCCGAGTGCTTGCCGGGCTGGGGGCACAGCTCGCCGCCTTGCCCGGAGCTGTTGCGGTGATCTGGAACCCGGCGCGGTGCTGGATGCCGCCCGCCTATTTCGGCAAGGTGGTGGGTAACTGGCTGGCTGACGGGGCGTTTCCCGCGCTTGGGCTGACCTGACTTGAACGGACGAGCGATGGATCGATCGTTTCGGTCGGGCTGGCCCTGCTGACCGGACAGGAATTGCGTTTCCTGCCTGATCCCAAGCTGGTCACGGCAGATATCGCGCGGATTGCCGTGCGGTTGATCCACGCCCTGATCGAAAGCGAGCCGCTGACCGGTCCGCACACCTTCGTTGGCCCGGATCGGGAAGCCTTGCGGGTCATGCCCAACCTGCGCGGCACTCAACTTGACGTTACGATCGAGCGTTGAGGTCGCAACGGATTGGGTAGCCTGTGCTTGAGAGTCGTTTGTCAGACCTGACCCGTTCAGGGCTTGGTCTTATTGCGGCCGACCGCCAGCCGCTTTCGTTTCGCGCAGTCAATCGCCCCGATTCCCCCGATTTCGATCCCGGGTTGCAGCGCCATCATTTGCTTCCACGCCAGCTTTTGACCAGCCGGGCGTTTACGCCGCTGTTTGACGCACTGGGGCGCAGCAAGGTCGATTTCGAGGATTTCCGGCGCAACGGGCTGCTGCTTCCAGCAAACGACCGTGCGGTGCTCAAGATCGGCCTGCCGCTGCATCGCGGACCGCACCGCAACTACAACGCAATGGTCATCGAACGGGTCGGCCAGATCGAAGCGGTGTGGGCAGCGACGCGGCTGCGTGCCCCGGAATGCGCTCTGCAAGTCGCTTATGAGCGGCTAGAACTGCTCTAACGGGCGCTGCGCCGCAGGCTGCTTGACCAGCACCGGCGGCTCCGGCTCAATCGCCACGATCCGCTGGGCAGCGGAATCGATTTCAGCGAGCTTGATGCGATGGCCGCAGTTCTGTGGCCTGCGACCCAGCTGCCTGGCAACGATTGACCGCGCGGATGGTCAGGTCAGGCTCATCCCCGCCTTGGCGGCCAGCTCGCTGCGCGCCTGGTTGTATTCATCCTCAAGCTTGTCCACGCGTTCGGCCACGCTGTCGATCGCATCGACCGCGCCGATCCCCTGGCCCGATCCCCAGATGTCTTTCCACGCCTTGGCCTCGGTGTTGCCGCCCGAACCGAAATTCATCGCGGAGGGATCGCTGACCGGCAGGTTGTCAGGATCGAGCCCGGCATTGACGATCGAGGGCCGCAGGTAATTGCCGTGAACGCCAGTGAACAGGTTCGAATAGACGATGTCCTGCGAACGCCCATCGACAATCGCCTGCTTGTAGCCTTCCTGCGCATTGGCTTCCTTCGTCGCGATCCACGGGCTGCCGATATAGGCAAAGTCCGCACCCATTGCCTGCGCGGCAAGGATCGCATGGCCGTTCGCGATCGAACCTGACAGCGCGACCAGACCGGTGAACCACTGACGAATTTCCTGCATCAAGGCGAAAGGCGAAAGCACCCCGGCATGTCCGCCAGCGCCGGCGGCGACCGGGATCAAGCCGTCCGCACCCTTCTCGATCGCCTTGCGCGCGAACCGGTCGTTGATCACATCGTGCAGCACGATCCCGCCCCATTTGTGCACCGCCTGGTTAAGGTCTTCGCGCGCGCCGAGTGAGGTGATCACCAGCGGCACCTGCCACTTGGCGCACACCTCATAGTCTTCTTCCAGCCGGTTGTTCGATTTGTGAACGATCTGGTTGACCGAAAATGGCGCGGCCGGGCGATCCGGATTGTCGCGGTTGTGCGCCGCCAGTTCCTGGGTGATCCGGTGCAGCCATTCGTCAAGCACCCCCGAAGGCCGTGCGTTAAGCGCGGGGAAGCTGCCAATGATCCCGGCCTTGCATTGCGCGATCACCAAATCCGGCGTGGAGATGATGAACAGCGGCGATCCAATCACGGGCAGGCGCAAGCGATCAAACGGAGCGGGCAGCGTCATTGTCTTAGAATCCCCCATATATGGTTTCGGTTTCTCTATGAGACCCACTTTGCCCTGTCGAGGGGGAGCGCGCGGTGTCGCTGCTTTTGCAGCGGCGTGGACCGCTTGGACCACAGTCCTGGTCGAAAAAAGTTTGATGGCGATTGAGGGTGTTTGATGAAGCGCGGAAGTACGAGAAGGCTTGCCATATGCGGAGATTAACAGGCGCGCGGAGAGTAGGAAAATCGCACGTCCTCAAAAGCCCTTCCCCGTGGGGAAGGGTTTGGGATGGGGGTACCACACCAACGTAGACGCTCGCCTTCGCCTCACTCCCCCACCCAACCCCTCCCCGCGGGGAGGGGAGCCATGGTCGGCATCTTTGAACAATGCTAAAGCCCCGCCCATGTCTGCCACCATCATCGGCCTCGCCCGCGATGCCACCCACCGCTTCTCAAAGCAGCCGGCGCGCTCGCTCACGCTATTTGCCGGGCTGGGCGTCGCAGGCGATGCGCACGCCGGACGCACGGTGCAGCATCTCTCACGCATGGAGCAGAACCCGAACCAGCCCAACCTGCGGCAGGTCCACCTGATCCACGCCGAGTTGTTCGACGAACTGGCGGGACGGGCCTTCGCGATCGCGCCTGGACAAATGGGCGAGAACGTGACGACACGGGGCATCAACCTGCTCGGCTTGTCCGCGGGAACACGGCTGCGGCTTGGCGGAGAAGCGGTGATCGAGATCACCGGCCTGCGCAATCCGTGCCGCCAGCTTAATGGACTGGCTCCGGGGCTGATGGCTGCGACGCTTGACCGTGACGCGAACGGCGAACTGGTCCGCAAGGCCGGAGTTATGGCGGTAGTTGTCACTGGTGGGGAGATCGTTGTCGGAGACGTAATCACGCTTGAATCGGTTCCGCTGGTCCACGAGCCGCTCGGCCCGGTCTAGGCCGCGCGGACAAATTCGGACCCGAACGATCGGCCGCTACAGAGCCGCCCGCTCGACGTTCTGCATGACTGATTAGGGGTGGAAAGCGGACATCTAGTCGAACGGTCGACCAGTGTCTTGTTCGTAGTCGTAGACGTTCCACGGTGCAGGAAGTTCAGGGAGCCGTCGCTCGAAACACGCGGTGTGGCACCACCACGATTTTGTGACTTCGCTACGCGTCCCGACTTGCATGTAAGTTGGATCAACCCCCGAATAATCTGGACTGCCGCAAAAGCAGCAAGGTGGGATTGATAGTGGCTCTTCGCTCATGGCTCTATCCTGCCAGTGCGTCCCTACTTCCGCAATCGAGTCGTTCGGCGACGTACCGCTAAGGCGCAATTGGGGTGGTAACCAGACATCAATCTATCGGGTTATTTTTGTACCCTACCGCAGCCCAATACAGCGCAGAGATTCCAATCAACGCGTTGAAAGCCATCCAGAGCCAAAACGCGATCGGGTGATCTACTCGTCGATAGGGTACTGTCAAACTAACCAGCATTTGGTTCGCGGCCGAGATTTTTGCCTCACATCGTTGAGTGGGCGCTAGCATTCTGCCGATACAATCTAAGAACAAAACAGGTCAGTAAACAGATCGAGGTGTCGTCGCAGATCCGGCTAACCAATCTGGCAAATGGCGGTGCATTTGCTTTGACAATGCCCATTCAGGAAGTGTCCGAGCAGAAATTTTGGGCTGGGCCCAGAATGGCAGATGTCGAGCCCGGTTTAGTGTCAAGCCGCCATTCCAGCGGCTCGACACTAAACCACCACGCGCCCCTCAAGCGTCAGAAGTTGATCCTTCCTCCTACGCTGAAGCTTGCACCAGTCACCCCGTGGGAGGTGTAGAAGCTGGCACGTGTGAAGACACCGATCTTGTTCTCCGGATCGTGCATGTCGAGCCCGGCGACGACCTGCATAGTGTTCTTGAAACTTGTCGTTTCGGAGGTCAGGGCCGAGGTGCCAAACACCAGGTCGGTCGCCTCGGTGTTGGAGGTGCTGTGGAGACCGAATACCCCGACATAAGGTGCCATGATCAAATTCGGAGAAACCTCTCCTTCCCAGCCGAGCGTGCCGCCAAAGCGCAGCATCCCGGTCTTGTCGTCACGCGGCGTCACCGTGGTCAGTGCGTTGATCGCAAATGGATCGATCTTGCTCGACCCGAACGAATAACCGACCGCAGGCTTGATGAAGAAGCTACCGACGCTCAGCTTGTAAGCAGCATTGACAGATCCGGCCCAGGCCGTGCCCTTGGTCGTCACTTGTCCGACCGAGATCAACGAGCTGTTTTGGATCGTGTAGTCACGCCATTCGCGCCGATAGGTACCGTCGATCTGCAACCCTCCGCCGGTAATGGCGACGTAGCCACCGAGGAAATCCGCAGTGATCTGGGTCGTTCCGCCCGGAACCTTCGACGACGCTCCGTAGCGGCCGCCAGTTACCCCAACATGCAAGTTGAGGCTGCCGCCGATTCCCATCAACCCGAAGTCGAACCCGGTTTGCAGGGTGTAGTAGCTGGTGTGGACGCGCTGGGTGACCGTCGTAGCGAACCCGGACGCGCCAAAACTGGTCGACATATCCTGATTCAGGTCGCCCGCCGAGCCGCGGCCCCACACGCCGAACTGGATGGCGCGGTCGGTCCGGTCGCTCACCAGCACGCTTGCCGGACCATCGAGCAGCATCGAGACGGAACCGGCAACCGTCGATAGCTGGGCAAGTTGGGTGGAGCTTGGGTTAAGGGTCTGGACGATGCCGAACTGGTTTGCATTCAAAGGATTTACGCCGAACACCTCGGTGAAAACCCCTATGGTGGATAGCGGTGCCGAAGTGAATGTGGTCAGCGCGGGTGTTCCGCCTCCGACTGTCACCATCGGCAAGAAACCGGTAGGCAGCACCCCCTGACTGAGCACGTTGATAAGCACGTTCGTAGTGCCAGTGGCCGTGCCGCTGATCGCCAGTCGATCGGCGCTGTTGGTCGCGATGGCCGCGTCGAGCCCGACCGTGCCGCCGCCGATATAATTACCCGTAAGTGTTATGACTTGGCCAGCGGTGCCATTGCGGGCATCGAGCAGGCCCGAATTGGTGAGGTTGGTGACCAGCGTACCATTGCCGGCAAAGCGGATAACCCCCGAAGCGGTGTTGGTGCTCGGCCCGAAAATGGTGATCGAGGCCGTATTGGCGACGTTGGTCGTCCCGCTGTTGGTCCACGAACCATTGAAGCTCGATGCGCCGATGGCGTTCCAGGTACCCGCGTTGCTGAGCACCGAGGTGGCCAAATTCGATCCGGAGACGACAACCGCACCGTTCATCGTACCCGTGTTGAAGATGTTGAAGGCCCCGCCAGCCAGCGTGCCGATCACCGCATTGGTGCCTCCGGTGATCGTTCCCGAGTTGGTGATCGTTGCGGTACCGGAACCAGTGGCGACCAGCTTGACGCCAGTAGTGGTGCCGGTGATCAGGCCGAGGTTGTTCACTGCAAGCGCGCCGCTAACCGTAGTCAGATCGACACCGATGACCGGGTCGATGTTGCCCGTCGCCGCGACATTGACGGTAATGTTGCCAGTGGTCGAGGTGCCCTTGATGCCGGTCGATCCAGCACCCACAGCCGTGACCTTGCCGGCCACGGTGACCGTGGTCGCGCCACCGAGCGATGTTGTGACGATGCCCGATCCGTTAGTCGCCGTCACGGCACCGGTGAGTGATATCGCGATGGGACCCGAGCCGGTGCTCGAAACGTTGATCGCATCACCGGCCTGACCGGTGAAACTACCGGCACCTGTGACGCTGATGCCATTGACGCCAGCTGCAGTCGCGACAAGTCCCGAGGACGAGCCCTTGATCGCACCGGCATTGACCACGGACGCGCCGTTGGCGGCGATCAGAGTTGCACCGTTCCCGGCAGTGCCAGCTACCGCGGTTCCAGTGGCAAGTGTCAGCACAGCATTGCCCGAATTGGACGTAAGCGCAGCACCCACCGTGCCAGATGTCGTGCCGCCGTTGATTGTCGCCAGTGTATTGCCGTTACCAGTTGCCTTGATGCCAACCGTTGCACCGGTCACGCTCTTGGTGGCCGTAATGTTGACCAATCCACCAGTTGGGGCAGTGACCAAGATGCCCTCGGCGGCGGTGCCGATTACCGTACCATTGGAGACGATCGTGACCGCGCCGGTACCGCTGTTGTTCACTATAATGCCGGTGGTACCCGAGACATTACCTGCGGCTACATCGATCGTGCCGGTGCCGGTGAGCTTGGTCTGCTGGGCGATGATCGCGGTGTTGCCGGTCGAAGTGACATTGCCCGCATTGACCGTGACATTGCCGCCGGTCGACAGCGCGAAGATGCCGTTGCCGCTGGTCGCATTGACCGGGCCGA
>JANYGB010000028.1 GCA_025359445.1 Sphingomonadaceae bacterium | reverse complement strand
GGCCGAGATCGGCGCCTGCTGGCAGAAAACCTCCAAGGAAGGCCGCGACTATCTCTCGATCAAGCTCGACGATCCCAGCTTCACCGCCCCGATCTTCGCCAGCCTGTTCGCCGACGAAGATGGCAAGACCTTCAACCTGATTTGGTCACGCGCCCGCACCTCGAACGGCCACTGACCATCGCACCCAAGCCCCGTCCGGCTCTGCCGGGCGGGGCTTTGTGGTGTTCACGCAGTCACCCATGCACCGTTTCGCCGCGTTCCAGCATTGCAACAAACGATGCGATCTTGCGCGCTCGGGTATCGGGCCGTTTCACCGCGCCGATGCGATACAGGATGGCGTAGCGATTCGCGCCGGTCAGTGTCGCAAAGAAAGTCATTGCTTTGGGATTTCGATCGAGCTCCGCTTGCAAATCGGGCGGCACCTCCGCCCGGCTTGCAGGGGCATACGCCACCTCCCACCGACCATCGTTTTTTTGCCGCTTCGATTTGAGCCAATCCCGCCGACTGCATTCGCCCCGCTTCGATGAGTTGCAATGCGCGGGTGCGATTAACCTCCAACCATTTGCTGCGGAGCTTTCTCGGGGTGAAGCGAATGAGCCAGCATGCGTCGTCATATTTGTCGAGCTGCCCGTCGATCCAGCCGTGGCACAGCGCCGCGTCGATGGCTTCCGCTTTCGACAGGCTGGCGATCCAGGAGTCCTTTTTGGCGAGCTTGAGCCAGAGACCCGACGCATCATTGGGTTGCGCCTCGATCCATGCTTCAAACTCACTCGCGTCCGCAAAGCCGATGATTGGCAATCCTGCTCTCAGCTCTGTCATCGGCTGAGCTTATCTGAAGTCACCACCACTGCACAGGAATTGGTCAACAACGCCGCCACCTTGCCAGATGGAACGCAGACTGGCTGTGGGAGTGAATGATCGAGCGCCCGCCATCCCCCTGTAACGAGATTTGCACGCTGGTCACCAGTTCCAGCGTCTGCACCGGCTGCGGCCGCACCATTGGCGAGATCGCCGAATGGGGACGCGCGACCGCCAGCCGTCAGCATGAAATCGTCCGGCGATCTTCGGCCCGCATGGGAAGCAGGGCTTCCCATCCAGCCTGAAAACTCAAACCCCCAAGCGCACCCGAAGCCCCTTATTGTCCGAAGTAAAAACCCGCTTTGGGTGCGCTTGTCTTAGGGGGTTTGGCTGATTTGTCTTAAATGCAGGATATGCCTAGCGGCGCGTGTTGTCATACATTGCCCTTGTTTTACACGGGCATGTCTGATGGCGACAAATCATCTTCCGAACACCGCGATGCTCAGCATTCGGCTCGACGCCGATGCGCTCGCGGCGTTCGACAGGGTGGCGGTCGGGCGAGGTGGACGAAGCGCAGTGTTGCGGCAGATGATCGAACGGGCGCTGCAAGAGGGCGGTGGCCGCCCCCATATCGACCGACCCGAGGGAGTGGCGCGCAATCGCATTTCGCTGCGGTTCACCGATGTCGAGATCGCCGTGATCGAGGTCCGGGCGGCGCGGCGATCGACCGATCGCGCGGGGTGGATCAAGGCATTGGTGCGCCGCCACCTGGCTTTGAAATCGCGGGTCGATGACGGGCTACTCGCCGAGCTCGCTCCGATCAGGATGCAGTTGCTTCGTATCGGCCGCAATCTCAATCAGGCGATGAAGGCCGCAAATGCGGCTATGCTCGAAACCGGCGATAAGCAGATCGAACCCGAGCTGCGACGGATCGTCGACATGCGGATGGAAATTTCCGAGCAGGTGACAGCCGTTGGCGATGCCATGCGCGGCGATGCGAGCTATTGGACGGTGGCGGATTGATGGGTCTGGAATCGGCCTTGTGGGAAGCCACCCGTCCCGCCTTCCGGGTGCGTTATATCCATGACCCCACCAATACGCCGCGCGTGCCGCTCTATGCCAGTTACGGCTTCGCCACCGGCCCGACCGCACGGGCCAAACTTGCGAGGATCGTGCGCAGGGCGCCCGAGGTGGTGGTCAAGGTCACGGGTCGCCAGCGGGGTGGCACCCATGTCAAAGCCCATCTCGACTATATCGGGCGCAAGGGTCACGTGGAGATCGAAAGCCGCGACGGTGAAATTCTGACAACCAAGGATGACATTGATGAGCGCGCGGCGGAATGGAGCGACAC
>JANYGB010000020.1 GCA_025359445.1 Sphingomonadaceae bacterium | reverse complement strand
CAGCGCGAAGATGCCGTTGCCGCTGGTCGCATTGACCGGGCCGACCGTGGTCACGCTGGTCGAGCCCGAGCCGAAGTTCTCGGCATCGATCCCGAACCGGGCGTCGATCGAGCCGTTGGCGGTGACGCTGATGTTGCCGGTGGCCGCGCCATTGAGGATCGCTGCCACCATCGCAGCGTTGCCGGCCTGGAGGTTGCCGTTGGCAACCTCGGTGATGTTGCCGGTCAGCGACTGGCTCTGAACGTCGATCGCGTCCTTGCCCGCGGTCAGCGCGGTGACACTGCCGGTGGTGACTGAGACACCGGTACTGGTCGCCACATCGCGGACAGTAATGCCCTCGCCGCTTGCCGCGATGACATTGCCGGTAACATTGATGTTGACAGAACCAACGCCGCCCGTCTGGACCGCATTGAACGCATCACCGGTACCGTTGTTGATGATGCTTCCGCCCGTGTAGGTGATCGGGCCGCCGGCTGCGGAGACTGACAGGGCGGCCGTGCCGCCTGCAGTTGGCGTGTTGCCGAGATTGACGCTGATCGTGCCATTGTTGGTGACTGTGACGCCGCCGGTGCCCGAGTTGACAAAAGCAAGGCCATACCCGCTGACCGTCGCTCCCGGATCGACAGTGACGATGATCGGCGAGGACAACACACCCTGATAGTTGCGATCTACAGGCGGGTTGGCAGGAAAAGTCGTGTCGGTGGTGGCAGTAGTGCCGCATTGAACGGTAACGACGCCGACGAGGCAATTTGCCCAAGCTTCACCCGGAGCGAGCAGACTTCCCCCCGCAGCGACCGCGAGGCCTACCGCAGATCGCAGCACGAGCCGACTCGCCTGGGAACGCAAGGTCTTCTTATGCGCGACTTTTTTCTGGCTTTGCGGCATCCAGTCGGCGCGAAGAACAGAATTCTGAACGCAAATCATCGGCTTGATTCCCTTCGAGTCTAGCAATAAATTGCGACTGCGAATCAAGCCGAGGATATGTTCACTTTTTTCCAACGTTCTGGATATCCGCCACCTTGACCCGTGTCAACGATGACCGGAAGTGCTTTCATTGTTGCCGTTTAGGCCTGCCGCGAATAACTCTCAAGACCAGCCGTCAGGTAGTTTTGCAGCGCAATTTGGTGAGATGTAGGGCGAGGTTCAAGCGATTCTGCGTCCCCGCAGAGGACGAGCAAAGTCCGCTTTCGGGTCGTAACCGGACAATCCGCTTTTGCCTGAGAATCTCGAATAGCGGACATATGGCCCCATCGGAGTTGCCGCTAACCACCAGCCTCCACACTCACACTCCCACTTCGCTCCAGCTTGCCCCAGCCGACCATCTTGCCGCGCAGCGCCGAGACGATTGAGCGGATCACCACTCCATACATCAGCTGCCGATAGACGAACCGCTGCGCCAGCATCAGCAGGGCCGGGAAGCGTTGGCGGGTAGGCTCGAGCCGGTAAGCGATCCATCCGGCGATGAGGTCGATCGAAACGAACGCGGCCCAGTACACGCCAAGGCGCAGGACGTCGCTTTGGGTCTGGTCCCAGCCGTGCTGCTGAACCCTGAGTACGGTGCCGAGAATGGAAATCAGCAGCGCAAGATCGATCATCGGCGAGATTGCTGCGAACACAATCTGGAACAGCCACGCCTGCGGCATGCCGAACCACGCGAGCCCGCGCGGATTGCCGCTGCCCAGCACCGCGCGGTGCTTCCACAGGCATTGCAGGGTTCCGAACGACCAGCGGTAGCGCTGCTTGCCCAGCGCAGCGAAAGTCTCGGGCGCCTCGGTTAGCGCCACCGCCTCGACATCGTAGGCCACCCGCCAGCCGAGGCGCTGGATCGCGATGGTCAGGTCCTGATCCTCGGCGAGGGTATCTTCGGGATAGCCGCCCACCGCATCAAGCGCCTCACGCCGCCACGCGCCGACCGCGCCGGGGACCACGGTGATCGCCCGCAGCGCATCGAGCGCGCGGCGTTCGACGTTCTGCGCGGTGACATATTCGATCGCCTGCCACCGGGTGATCAGGTTGATCCGGTTGCCGACCCGGGCATTGCCCGCAACTGCACCGATCAACGGATCGACAAACCAGCGCACCAGCTTGGGAATGGTATCTTCGAGGAACTGCGTATCGGCATCGAGCGCGATGATGATCTCGCCGCGCGCCTGGAGCAGGGCGCGATTAAGCGCGCTGGCTTTGCCGCCGTTGGCCATGGTCAGCAGGGTGACCCGCGGATCGCCGCCAAAGTGCTGCCCGACCAGTTCGCTGGTCGCGTCTTTCGATCCGTCGTCGGCGACAATTACCTGCAGTGCCGGATAACTGCTCGCCAGCACCCGTTCGAGCGAACCGATGATCACGCGCTCCTCGTTATAGGCGGGGACGATCACAGACACGGCCGGTTGATAATGCTCGCTGCTGTCCGGCGCACGCGAAGTGCGGTCGAGCAGCGCCAACACGGTCATCACCACCGCACGGGCGATGCCCAGCGCAATGGCGAAGAAGAACAACCAGCGGATCGTGAAGCCGATGCCGGCTAATGCAGCGAAGATGCCGACGTCCGCTGCGACCGCTACCCGGTCGCCGCGCGCGACGTGGGGCATCAGCGTATCGTGCCGGGTGCCGAGCAGATCGGCGAGCGAGACCAGATGATAGCCCTCGGCGCGGAGCCGGTCGATGATTTGCGGCAATGCCGCGATGGTCTGCTCGCGGTCGCCACCGCCATCATGCAGCAAAACGATGTTGGCGCTGAATTCGGCAGTGGCCCCGTGGACCTGCGCCAGCGTCGCATCGACAATCGCCTGCGCTCCGGGCCGCCGCCAGTCGCCCGGATCGACGTGCAGCCCGACGATCGTATAGCCCAGCCGCTGGGCGATCGCGGCAGGTACCAATTCGTCCGACGTGGTGGGCTCGGCATCACCGAAGTAAGGCGCACGGAACAGCCGGGTCGAGCGCCCGGTGTAAGCTTCGATCAGGCGCTGCGTGGCGTTCAGCTCAAGCTCGGTGCCGAACGGGGTGACCTGCGCCAGATTGGGGTGAGTGTAGCTGTGGTTGCCGATCTCAAACCCGTCGGCAGCGATGCGGCGCAGAATGCCGGGGTGCCCCAATCCGTTCTCGCCGATGACGAAGAAGGCGGCGGGGGCATGCTTGGCTTCAAGGATATCGAGAATGCGCGGGGTGACATCGGGGTCTGGGCCGTCGTCGAAGGTCAGCACGATATTACGGCTGTTTTGTGCACCCGAACGTTCGATCTCGAACGGCATCGGTAATTTGGTGTACGTTTCTTCGGTGATCAATCGACCGGAATAGCCGATCCGCCGGGTGCCGCTCGCCGGGCTTGCGGCGATCCGCAACACTTCGCCATTGCCCGCCACGTCTGCGCCTGCGGCCGGGGCAATCGTCGCCAGATCGGGCAGGCGGCCGGCACGGCTGGCCGAAAGAGCTTCCCAGTATCCCGGGTCTTCGCTGCCGAGCCGCCACAGTGCCACACCGGCGACACCGCGGAGCTGCGAAAGCTGGTTCCAGCTCGCCGCCGCATCGAGCATCCAGACGGTGTGCTTCACCCCGTCTTCTTCGTATGCAAACCCGCTGTTGCCGCTCTGCGGATCGAACTGCGGTACTGCCTGGCTATCGTGTGCAGCGAGCCAGGCTTCATCGATGGTCATCGAATCCGCCTTGCCGCCGTGCCAGTCATAGCCATAGCTGCCAACCGCGATGACCAGCTTGACCGCCGGAATTTTGGCGCGGGCATTGGCGAGGCGGTCGGCAAACCAGGCGTTGGCAGCAATCGGCCCGGCTTCGCCGCCTTGCCAGTGCTGGTCGTAATCCATTACGAACACCGAATCGACGGCGGCGGCGAAGCGCGTCAGGTCCCAATCCGGATCGCCCGCAGGAACAGTCAGCCCGACCCGCAGACCAGCTTGCTGGAAACGACTGTGATTGCGCGCCAGCATCGCTTGATAGGCGGGCACGCTTGCGGTGGGCAGATTCTCGATATCGAACACCGCGCCATTCCAGCCGCCTTGTTTGGCCTGCACGATGACCGAAGTTGCCAACGCATCGGCGCGCGACGGGCTGGCCAGCAACGCGGCCATCCCCGCGCCGGAGAAGGCGTCATTCTCGATGTTCTGGACCATCAACAGCATTTGCGGGTGGTGCAGCGAGCTGCCAAGCTGGCTGTGCAACCGCACGTCGGGATCGAGCTTGAGATCGTTGTGCGCCGTATCAATCAGCCCGTCGGCGGCGACCACCTGGTCAAGCTCGTCCCAGTGATCGTGCAGCGAAGTCGCGCTTTCCTCGTCCCACGGCACGTAGAACCCGATCCGTTGCGGCACACTGCCGTTGTTGGCCGGTGCCAACCGCGGCAGCTTGTGGCGGATGCGGGCGATGTGGGTGATGAACGGCAGCGGTTGCTCCCGCTCGCGGTCGAACGCCAGCGCAGTGGACGCAGGCACCTCGACCAGTGTCGCGGCAAACCCGAATGCAGCGACCACGATCAGCGTCAGCAAGGCGAACGCCACGCGGCCGACCAGCCGTCGGCGGCGGCCCGTACTGTCAAAGAAGATCGGTGAGGTCATGCGTTCGGCCCATCAACAGCATGTGCACCGAATGTAAAGTTAAGTTGCCGTCATGCAGGCAGCTTAATGCCAGGCCTGCCGGTATAGCGCCTCGATCTCGTCAACCGATGGCACGCGTGGGTTGTTGGCGGGCGAGCCGGAACTCAGTGCCTGCTGCGCCATTAGCGGAATCAGCGCCTCCCATTTTTCGCGCTCGATCCCGTAAGCGCGCGGCGAGGGCACGGCGAGGTCGGCGTTGATCCGGTGCAATGCCTCAACCAACGCGCCGACCGCGGATTGATCGGCCTCGGCATCATCGGCCAAGCCCATCGCGCGGGCGCACTGGGCATATCGGGGCAGGGCTGCGGGCGCAGACCACTGCGTCACCAAAGGCATCAGCATTGCGTTCGACAGCCCGTGCGAGACGTGGAAATGTGCCCCGATCGGCCGGCTCATTCCATGCACCAGCGCGACCGAGCTGTTCGAAAAGGCAATCCCGGCCTGCAACGCGCCGAGCATCAACGCCGCGCGTGCGGGGCGGTCCTGCGGATCCGCGCAAGCGCGCGGGAGGTTGGGCCAGATGAGTCGCATTGCCGATAATGCCATGCTGTCGGCAAACGGATTGGCGCGCTTCGAGACGTAAGCTTCGACCGCGTGAACGAGGCTGTCGATCCCGGTATCGGCGGTCAGCCGCCGGGGCTTGCTCAGCGTTAGTTCGTAATCGACCAGCGCGATCAGCGGCAGATACGCGAGCCCCGCGCAGAGCATCTTCTCGTCGGTTTCAGAATTGGTGATGACGGTGAAACGCGTTGCTTCCGAGCCGGTGCCGGCGGTGGTCGGGATGGCGATGATCGGCAGCCCCGGTGCATCCTCCTGATGCGGCGCCTTCAACTCGGGAATGGTCCGGTCACGCCGCACAGCGATCATCTTGGCGCTGTCGATCGGACTGCCGCCGCCGAGACCGATCACACAATCGTGGTCGCCGCCGCCAAGGAACGCGCAGCCCGCATCGATTGAGGCGACAGTCGGATCGGGCACGACGCCGGTAAACGACCGCGCCGCAACCCCGGGGACACTCAGCAAAGCCTCGACCCGCGCGAGCAAGCCCGAGCTTTGCATCCACGCGTCGGTCACGATCAGCGGACGCGACAAGCCCGCCGCTGCCAGCACCTCGGGTAGTTCGTCCAGCACCCCGCCGCCAATGCGGATCGTGCGCGGCAAGTGGATCGCAGCCATCAGCCGAGCAAATGCTCGATGCCATAGAACCGCGCGGCATTCCCGGCATAGAGCGCGGCCTTGTCCTGCGCCGAGGCGCTTCGGGTGAGGTGCTTGAACGCGTTCCACAGCACGCCATAACTCGCGCCCCACTTGTCGACCGGATAATTGCTTTCGAACATGCCGCGCTGCGGACCGAAGGCTTCGATGCAGGTTTCGATATAGGGCCGCCACATCGCTGCCAGCACTTCCGAAGAAAGTCCTGCGGCGGGGCCATGATCGGGCATCCCGGCGAAAGACATCGCGAGCCCGCCCAGTTTGACCGACACATTGGGACAAGTGCCCAGTTCCTTGATCATGCTGCGCCAGGTATCGAACCGTTCGGGCAGCTTGCCGTGATAGCTCGCCATGCCGAGCGGCGTGCCGCAATGATCGAGCACGATCGGTTGATCAGGGAAGGCCCGCGCGAGCGAGAGCACATCGCCCAGTTGCGGCTCGAGCAGCCAGGCATCGAAAGTCAGCCCCAGCGCGCCCAGATGCTTGAACCCCTCACGGAACTTGGCGTCGAGATAAAGCCCCGGTGCCCCATGGAACGGCGGGCCGAGCACTTGCGCATCGGCATCATGGGCAGCCGCATGGCGGATACCCTTGAAGCGCGGACTGGCCGCCATCAGCGCCTCAAGCACCGGAAGGGCCGCATCGCCGCGGCTCAAGTCGGCATGACCGATGATCGCCGCGCACAACCGCGCCGGACCATAGAGCCCGCTGGCGCTTTGCGCTGCGACTCCGTTCACGAATTCAACCTCGCCCACCGGTTTCATCTCATCCGCCGCGCCGACGTTGTAGAACGCGCCGCATTCCATGAAGACCGTGCCGACCACGTTGTGGCCGCAGTCGATCTCGGCCTGAATTTCGTTGAAAGTGTAATAGGGCGACAGCGCGATGCTGGCGATGAACGGGTGGCGCGGCTCTGCGAAGGCGGCCATCAGCGGGCGCAGGTCCCACAAGTGATGATGGGGATCGATGATCGCCAAATCTGGTTCAAGTATGGCTTCGGGCTCAAGGATCGTCTCGCTCATGTCAGGTCTCTCCACATTTTGATTGGCAGCTTATGACCGCCTCGGCGTTTGACAAGCGCTGATCGGCTCCGCATTAACCGTTCGATTAAAAAAGTGGAGCGGACAATGCACAGCGACACCGATTTTACTGGGAAATGCGTACTGGTGGTGGGCGGATCGAGCGGGATCGGCAACGGCATTGCTCACGCTTTCATGGCCCGCGGCGCTCAGGTTCACGTCTGGGGCACCCGCGCCAATGCCGCCGATTACAGCGCCGACGAAGGATCCGACCTGACAGGGTTAGGCTACACCAGCGTCGATGTCGGCGATCCCGATGCGATCGAAGCCGCGCCAACACCATTCGGCCAGCTTGATGTGCTGGTGCTGTGCCAAGGCGTGGTGGTTTATGGCCGCGGCGAGTTCGAGCGCGCCGGGTGGGACCATGTGATGAGCGTCAACCTCGACAGCCTGATGCATTGCGCGGGCAAATTTCGCGGCCAGCTTGCCGAAAGGCGAGGCAGCGTGATCATCGTCAGTTCGGTCGCCGGCTTCAAAGCGAATATCGGCAACCCGGCTTACGCCGCATCGAAAGCCGGCGCGGTCAGTCTGGTCAAGTCGCTCGGGCAGGCCTGGGCGAGCGAAGGAATCAGGGTCAATGGGCTCGCTCCCGGGCTGGTCGCGACCAAGCTCACCAAAGTGACGACCGACCGGCCAGACCGGCTTGCAGGCGCACTCGCGCGGATCCCTGAAGGCCGCATGGGGACCCCGGCAGACATGGCCGGAACCGCGCTGTTCCTGGCTTCCCCGCTGGCATCTTACGTCACCGGCCACACCGTCGTGGTCGATGGCGGACTGTCGCTATGAAGTGACCACACCAAGATCTGGCAGGCTTGGCCGGGCATGCAACCGCTCAAGACAAGACAGAAGCGAAAGATCTTTGAAAGAGGACAAGCCATGAAAGCCCTCAGATACCATGGGCCTCGCGATGTGCGGTACGAAGCGATGGACGATCCTGCGCCGCAATCGAACCGCGACGCGATTGTCCAGGTCAGCGCCTGCTCGATCTGCGGGTCGGACCTGCACATCTACCACGGTCACGGCTTTTCCGAGGATATGGGCTTCTGCGTCGGGCACGAGGCGGTGGGCGAGGTGGTCGAGGTTGGCAGCGGCGTGAGCCGGGTCAAAGTGGGCGACAAAGTCATGCTGCCCGCCGCAGTGGGCTGCGGCGCGTGCCGGTCGTGCCTCGCCGGCAACGTGGCGAATTGTGAGTTCAACGCTGGGGCCTGCTACGGCTTGTCGGCTGGGTTGCAGGGGTCGCAAGCTGAAGCGGTGCGGGTGCCGGCGGCAGACATGAATGCGGTCAAGATTCCCGAGGGGATTAGGGAAGATCAGGCGCTGATGATGACCGATGCGCTGGCCACCGCCTGGTACGGCGCACGCCGGGCCGAGATCAAACCCGGCAGCAGCGTCGCGGTGATCGGGCTGGGGCCAATCGGGTTGATGGCGGTGGAAGCCGCCTACGTCATGGGCGCGCACGTCGTTTATGCGATTGATCCGATTGCCGAACGCCGTGCGCTGGCGGCCGAGGCGGGGGCGATTGTGCTGCACCCGCAGGACGCGATCGAGGCAATCCGCGAGGCAACTGGGGGCCGCAAGGCCGAATGTGTGATCGAGGTCGTCGGCAGCGACGCCACAGTCGATCTGGCGCTGCGGCTGGTCGCGCGGCGCGGCACGGTTTCGGTGATCGGGGTGCAGCAATCCAAGCGTTATGCCTTCCCGCTTGAACGGGCGTTCGCCGCCGGGCTGACCTTCCGCGCCGGGACCTGCTCGGTGCCCGAAGAATTGCCAATGCTGTTCCCGCTGGTCCAGTCAGGCAGGCTCAAGCCCGAAAAGTATATCAGCCACCGTATGCCGCTGAGCGAGGGCGCCGAAGCCTACCGGTTGTTCGAAGCGCGAGAAGCGGGTGCGCTGAAGATGGTGTTGGTTCCCGGTTAAGGCATAGTCAGCGCGTATTTGCGCTGCTATCCGGGTTGCGCATGTCCATCGAATCTTCTCAATCCCCAGTCTCGATTGAACGCGCCGCCTTGTCCGCGGCGCTGGTCCGCGTTGCCAAACAGGATCGCGCAGCGCTGCAAGAGGTCTATCGGCGCACCTCGCGGAAGCTTTTCGGCATTTGTCTGCGTATCTTCGGTGAACGCGCCGATGCAGAGGATGCCATGCAGGAAGTTTATCTGACGATTTGGCACCGCGCGGGCAGCTTTGATCCTGCGCGCGGCAACCCGATCACCTGGCTGGCCACGCTGACTCGCAACCGCGCGATCGATATCCTGCGCGCGTCGGGCCGCCGGCCGACTGCGCCGATTGAACTTGCGGACAATATCGCGGACGACACTCCCGATGCCGAGGCGGTACTGATTGGGCTGGGCGATGACGCGCGGATCGGGACTTGTATCGAAACCCTGGCCAAGAGTGACGCGACGATGATCCGCACCGCCTTTTTCGAAGGCACGACTTACGCCGATCTCGCGACGCGCATTGCGCTGCCGCTGGGTACGGTCAAGAGCCGCATCCGCCGCGCCTTGCTCAAATTGCGGGAGTGCCTCGCATGACCGATCTGAGCATGACCGACGACGACGACCTGACCGCCGCCGAACTGGCGCTGGGACTTGCCGCCGATCCTGCGGCGATGGCACGCCGCGCAGCCGACCCGGCTTTTGCCGATCGCGTCACGTGGTGGGAAGACCGTTTTGCCGGTCTGACCGCGCCGCTGGGCAACGAACCTTCAGGCGAGCTGTGGCAGCGCATTGCCGCGCGGTTGCCGGTCAACGACAACACTGGCGGCTTGCTGCGGTGGAAAGTGATCAGCGGCGGTCTCGCAGCGGTATCCGCAATCGCGTTGTTCATGCTCGCCCAGCGCCCACAGATCGAACTGCCGCCGCAGCCTGGCGCGCCCGCAATCGCGAGCTTGTCGGGCGAGAAGGGCAGTGCTCTTGCGATCAGTTACGACAGTTCGGCGCGGCGCCTGACCATCGCGCCGGTTCTACTTGATCCGGGCAAGGGCGATGCCGAGCTGTGGGTGATCCCGGTCGGTTCCAAGGATGCGATATCGCTCGGCGTGATCGATGCGCACAAGCCCAGTTCGCATCAGCTTAACCCGGCGCAGGCGCGTTTGGTGGCAACGGGCGCAACCTTCGCGATTTCGCTTGAACCCACCGGCGGTTCGCCCACCGGCCACACCACCGGGCCGATCGTCGCCAGCGGAAAACTGGTCGAAATCTGATTTTTTTGCCGGGGGATGCATCCATGCGCGGAGCCCCCGCGTAACTTGAATGCTGGAGCGATTGTACGCCCGGCATCCAAGGAGGATACCCCCATGAAGCTCAAACTAATTCTGGCCACCACCGCGTTAGCGCTGGCCGTTAGCCCGGCCATTTCAAAGCCGATGATGCATTACCCGATGGTTGGCGGTGCCGCGATGTACCCGACCAAGAACATCGTCGAAAATGCTGTTAATTCCAAGGACCACACCACGCTGGTTGCTGCGGTCAAGGCCGCAGATTTGGTCGATACGCTGTCAAGCGCAGGACCGTTCACCGTGTTCGCGCCGACTAACGCCGCGTTCGCACGGCTGCCGGCCGGAACGGTCGACAACCTGCTCAAGCCTGAAAACAAGGGCACGCTGACCGCGGTGCTGACCTACCACGTCGTCGCCGGCCGCGTGAACAGCGGCCAGTTGGTCAAGATGATCAATGCCGGTCACGGCAAAGCCGTCCTCACCACAGTTAACGGCGAGAAGCTGATCGCCAAGAAAATGGGAAGCAAGATCATGCTGGTCGATGCCAAGGGCGGCATGGCGACGGTCACCATCGCCAACGTCATGCAATCGAACGGCGTGATCCACGTGATTGATCGCGTACTGCTGCCGTAAAGTGCTTGGCGCGCGCGGACGGACGCCGCGCGCGCCAGGACGAGCCCTGCCGGTGATTGTGCCCCCCCCCTCCATCGCCGGCGGGGTTCAACCTTTCAATTTAAACGCTGGCGTTCGCCGCGCTGACCACGGCGCGCACGCTGGCCGTGGCAACGTCCTCGTCGATCCCCACGCCCCAGACAGTCTTGCCGTCCGCGCCGATACATTCGACATAGGCTGCTGCGCGCGCTTCGGATCCAGCAGTCATCGCGTGCTCGGTATAGTCTTTGACGTCGAGCTGCACCCCGAAGGTCCCGGCAAGCGTCGCCACGACCGAGCTGATCAGCCCGTTACCGCGCCCTGAAACCGACTGCTCCTGATCATCGACCGCGATCTTGCCGGCGAACACCCGGGTGCCGTCGGAGGCTTTGGTTTCCTCGTAATCGACCAGCTGGAAGTGCTGCGGCGTGCCAACGTGATAGACCCGCTGGAATACCTGCCAGATATCCTCGGCAAACAGTTCGCGCCCGGCCCGGTCGGCCAGTTCCTGAACATGGCCCGAAAAATGCGCCTGCATCTTCTTGGGCAGTTTGAGCCCCTGGTCCTGCTCAAGCACCCAGGCGAACCCACCTTTGCCGCTTTGCGAATTGACCCGGATCACTGCTTCGTAATCGCGGCCAAGATCGGCGGGGTCGATTGGCAGATAAGGCATTTCCCAGGTCTCGTCGTTTTGCTGTTCGCGCGCGGCGAAGCCTTTCTTGATGGCGTCCTGATGGCTGCCCGAAAACGAGGTGTAAACCAGCTCGCCCACATAAGGGTGGCGCGGGTGGATAGGCAGCTGGTTGCAATAGGCCACAGTCGCCGCGATCTCATCGATGTTCGAAAAATCGAGCCCCGGATCAACGCCTTGCGTGTACATGTTAAGCGCGACTGTAACCAGATCGCAGTTGCCGGTGCGCTCGCCATTGCCGAACAGGCAGCCCTCGACCCGGTCTGCCCCGGCCATCAGCCCCAGCTCGCAGGCCGCAATCCCGGTGCCGCGATCATTGTGGGTATGCAGGCTGATCACGACGGCGTCGCGGTTGGGGATCATCCGTCCGAACAACTCGATCTGGTCGGCGTAGATATTGGCGGTGGCGCATTCGACCGTGGCGGGCAGGTTGAAGATAATCGGCTTATCGGGCGTGGGCTGGAGCACTTCCATGACTGCGGCGCAGACCTCGACCGAATATTCAACTTCGGCGGTCGAGAAGGTTTCCGGGCTGTACTCAAAAGTCCAGTCGGTGGAGTGATACTTGGCCGCCTGATCGCGCAGCACTTTCGCGCCGTCGATGGCGATTTGCTTGATTTCTTCTTTGCTCATCCCGAACACGATGCGCCGCCACGCCGGGGAAACCGCGTTGTAGAGATGGACGATCGCCTTGTCCGAACCTTCGAGGCTGGCAAAGCTGGTCTCGATCAAATCGCGGCGCGACTGGGTCAGCACCTGGATCAAGACGTCATCCGGGACCTTGCCGTTCTTGACCAGCCCCGAGATGAAATCAAAATCGGTCGCGCCCGAAGCGGGGAAGCCGACTTCGATTTCCTTGCAGCCGACCTTCAACAGCAGGTCGAAGAAACGCATCTTCTTTTCCGCGCCCATCGGATCGATCAGCGCCTGATTGCCATCGCGCAAGTCGGTCGAGAGCCAGCGCGGGGCATGGGTGATGACCTTTGACGGCCACGTTCGGTCGGGCAGGTTGATTGGCGGGAATGCGCGGTACTTGGCCGCAGGGTTCTTCAGCATGGTCATGGTTTTGGTCTCTGGTCTGGCACTTCGACTAACAGGGTGGAGGTTACTCTCCCTTGGGTGCCGCCAGGTGCCGCCCAAGTGCACACCAGCTCACGCCCAAGGGCGGATAAGTCGCAGGGTAAGGCCAAGCAGGGTCTTCATGGAGACCAGCCTATGCCGCCGAGGGCGGGGCTTGTAAAGTGGCACTTGCGCAGCGCCGCGCGGCCCGGCACAAGTTGCAGCTGGCAACCGATTTACAGCAGGACTTCACCCATGGCCGACTATTCGCGACCCTCGACCGGCTTCGATACCGCACGCCTCGCGCGGATCGAGCCGTTTGTGAAAGAAAATTACCTCGACAACGGCAAGCTTCCCAATGCGCAAGTGCTGGTCGCGCATCGCGGTGAGATTGCGCATTTCTCCTCGCAGGGTCCGGCGAGAGAAGGCGGCAAACCGATCGACGAAGGCTCGCTGTTCCGCATCGCCAGCATGACCAAGCCGGTCACCTCGATCGCCTTCATGATGCTGCTGGAGGAAGGCAAGGTCGCGCTCGACACCCCGGTGCACCGGGTGCTGCCCGAATTTCGTGAGCTGGGCGTTTACAACGGCGGCGGCGGCGGGGTGCCGTTTGCGACCAAGCCGCTCAACCGCCCGATGCTGATGCTCGACCTGCTGCGCCACACTTCGGGGCTGACTTACGGCTTTCAGAACCGCAGCAACATCGACGCGGCAATGCGCGAGGGCAAATTTGAGAATTGGCACGGCAACCTCGATCTCGATGGCTTCATTGCTGCACTGGGCAAGTTGCCGCTGGAGTTCTCGCCGGGCGACGAGTGGAACTATTCGGTCTCGACCGACGTGCTCGGCGCGGTGGTTCAGCGGCTTGAGGGCAAGACGCTCGACCAGGTCTTTGCCGACCGTATTTTCGGGCCGCTGGGGATGGACGACACCTTCTTTGCGGTGCCCGAGGGCAAGACCGACCGGCTGACCGATTGCTACACCTTCGTGCCTGGCAAGGGCAAAGTGATGTACGATCGCGGCGCGGAAAGCGCCTGGAGCCGGATGCCCAAGCTGCTTTCGGGCGGGGGCGGGCTGGTTTCAACCGCGCTCGATTACCACCGCTTCTGCCGGATGCTGCTGAACCACGGCGAGCTGGACGGGGTGCGCATTGTCGGGCGCAAAACGCTCGAACTGATGACGATGAACCACTTGCCCGGTGGGTCTGACTTGTCGGCCATGTCGCGATCGCTGTTCAGCGAGGCGGCCAATGCCGGAACCGGGTTCGGGCTGGGCTTTGCGGTCAATCTCGATCCGGCGCGCAGCATGGTGATGGGTTCGGCTGGTGAGTTTTACTGGGGCGGGATGTTCTCAACCGCGTTCTTCGTCGATCCGGTCGAGCAGGTCACTATGGTGTTCATGACTCAGCTATCGCCAAGTTCGGTCTATCCGATCCGCCGCGAGCTGAAGACCCTGATCTACTCGGCGCTGGTATGAGCGAGAGCGCGCCGCCGGTCGATTTGTATCAAACGATGGGACTGGAACGGATCGTCTCGGTTGAGCCGACCGGCCGCGCCGTGCTCGAATACCGCGCCACCCAGGCGCAATGCCATTCGGGCGGTGTGGTGCAGGGCGGCTTTGTCACCGGCTGGATCGACGCGGCGATGGCGCATGCGGTAATGGCCATCCCGGGCGATGAAATGGTGCCGATGACGCTTGAAATCAAGGTCAGCTTTTTCGCGCCGACCCGGCCCGGACTGGTGGTGGCCGAGGCGTGGTTGGTGCAGGGCGGACGACGCACTGCCTTTGTCGAAGGCACGCTCAAGGACGCGGTCGGAACGCTGCTGGCCAAGGCCAGTTCGACCATCACCATGGCCAACCGCACCAAGGTTGAAGCTGCGGCGCGGGCGGCGTTGGGAGCATGACCGAGATCCGGCCTTTTACCCTCGCAATACCCGAAGCCGCGCTCGATGATTTGCGCATGCGGCTTGAGCGAACCCGCTGGCCTGAACGCGAGACGGTGGCCGACTGGAGTCAGGGCACCCCGCTTGCCGAGCTGCAGGCGCTGTGTGACTATTGGCGTGACGGCTACGATTGGCGCAAATGCGAGGCAAAGCTCAACGCGCTGGGCCAGTACACCACCGAGATCGACGGGCTAGACATCCACTTCCTCCACGTCCGCTCGCCGCACACCGATGCGCTGCCGCTGGTGATGACTCACGGCTGGCCCGGCTCGGTGATCGAATTCTTGGGGGTGATCGAGGCGCTCGCCAACCCGCAAGGCGGCGGATTGGCGTTCCACGTTGTCGCGCCGTCGCTGCCGGGGTTCGGGTTCTCGGGCAAGCCGAGCGGCTCCGGCTGGGGGGTCGAGAAAATCGCCCGCGCTTGGGGTGAGCTGATGACGCGGCTCGGTTACACTCGCTGGGTCGCGCAGGGCGGTGACTGGGGCTCTGCAGTGACCACCGCGATCGGGGTGCAGCAGCTGCCGGGTTGCGCCGGCATTCACCTCAACATGCCGATCGGGCGGCCCTTGCCCGAAGATCTGGCCAGTCCGACTGCGCCCGAGCTTAAAGCGCTGACCGCGCTCAAATACTATCAGGACTCGGATTCGGGCTATTCGACCCAGCAGCGCACCCGGCCGCAGACAGTAGGCTACGGTCTGGTCGATAGCCCGGCGGGGCTGGCGGGGTGGATTTTCGAGAAGATGTGGGCGTGGACCGACAACCGTGGATCGCCGTTCGATGCGTTGAGCCGCGATACCATTCTCGACAACCTCATGCTGTACTGGCTGCCCGCGACCGGTGCCTCATCGGCGCGGCTTTATTGGGAGAGCTTTGGCAGTTTTTCGCCGCAGCAGATTGACTTGCCTGTGTCGGTCAGTGCCTACCCCAAAGAAATCCTGCCGACGCCGCGCAAATGGGCCGAGCGCAACTACCCCAAGCTCGTCCACTGGGGCGAGATGGAGCAGGGCGGGCACTTCGCCGCGTGGGAACAGCCCGAAGCGTTTGTGCAGGAGCTCAGGACCGCGTTTGCGCTCATGGCCTGATCACTTGTGCACAAAGGTGGCGCTGATCGTCAGATCGACCTGATCGCCGACCAGCGGGAAATCCGCGACCAACCCAAAATCGCTGCGCTTGATCTGCGCGGTACCTTCAAAGCCGACATTGAGCGCGCTGCTAAGCAGGCCTTTACCGGCGCCGGTAAAGCGCGCCGCAATGGTTACCGGCTTGGTGACGCCATTGAGTGTTAGTTGCCCGTCAATGACCGCGCTCTTGCCGTCGGCGGCCGGCGTCACCTTGGTTGAATTGAACAGCGCATCGGCCGGCTTGGGTCCGAAATAGTCGGGCTTGACCGCGCCGCTCGGCATGAGCAAATGTTCGGTGAGGCCCTGACTGGTCGTCAAAATCTTGCGCACCGGAATCCGCACCGCAACCTGGGCCTGGTCCAGATGCGGAGGATCGAGCACAAGCGTGCCGGTGATGCTGCCGAACAAACCGAAGGTGTCGGCAAAGCCCATGTGATTGATCCGAAACTCGACCATCGTGTGCGCCGGGTCGGTGGTGTAGGTTCCCGCCGTGACGCGCGCGGGATCGGGCTGGCCGGGTGCCTGCGCCGGGGCGGCGTTCAGCCCGGCAGCGTAAAGCAATCCAGCAACGGCGAGCAGGCGGCGAGCAGACATGGCATTCTCCCGGAAGCGTTCACGGGCCAGCATGCGCCGCTTAAGCCGCAGCGGTCAATACCGCTGGGGCGGGGTGAGTACTCGACGGCGCAAGTACCGTCCGTTCGAACGGACCGGCGTGGCGCGCCGCATGGGATACTGCCTGAGCTACTTCGTCTAGCGCAAACGTCGTGATGTCAGCTTGGTCAATGCTGAGCAGTCCGGTGCGGATCATTCTGACCAGTTCATGCGGCGCAGTTTGCGGGTACATCCATACGCCGTGGATCGTCACGCAATTGCGCATGATCCAGCTGTACGGGAGTTCCAGGCCAGGACCTCCCAGCATGTTGATGCCGCCCATCAACACGACCCGGCGATAGGGACGCACTGTCATGATCGCGGCCCGCGCTTGCACTGCCAGTGCGTGCGGCGGCAGAATGTCAAACACGCAATCAATCGGCACGGGCGCTATGCCAAGCATGGCTGCAGTGTCAGTCTGCTCATTGCCGGTCATGGCTACGGTTCTGACCCTAGCGCCAAACCGCTTGGAGATTTCCGCAAGCGAAGATTCGTTGCGGCCGGCCGCAATGACGCAACCTGCGCCCATCGCCAAAGCGACGGCGACCGCAGCACAGCCGAAATTGCCAGTGGCGCCGCTGATCAGCACAACTTCGCCAGGCTTGACGCCAGCCGCACTCAAACCGCCATAAGGGACAAGGTAACTGCCCAGCAACAACCATTTATTCGCGTCGTCGGCAGAAATTGTGCCGATGGGTACGGCATTCTCGGTCGGCACACGCATTTGCTCAGCCCAAGAACCGTCATGGAAATGCGCCTGAAGCTTCATGCCGCCTGCGCCGCGGGCACTGATCCCTTGAAGGGTGATGTCGGGGTTGATCGGCTCATCTCGGGACCTGACTGTAGGGTCGCAATAAACCCAGTCGCCGGGCTGAAGCCGGGTCGCATCTGGGCCGACATCGCGGACCCGTCCGATCGCGCCGCCGCCCGGCACGATCGGCAGGCCAAGCATATACTGCCGCTCTCCACTGAGCACTTCTCCAGCGTAGCTCTGGACAGCAGCGGCTACCACGTCGACGATAACTTCGCCGGTACCCATGACCGGCTCGGGCACTTCTTCGACCTTCACCAAGGTGCCGAACTGCCTGAGAACTACTGCCCGCATGGTCGGTTTCCCTGGTTGGATTTCGGCGTTGAACGATAGGCTCAGTTCTTGGCCTGATCGACCAGCTTGTTCGCGCCGATCCATGGCATCATCGCTCGCAGCTGGGCGCCGGTCTTTTCGATCGGATGCGCCTCGGCGGCCTTGCGCGCTGCCTTCAATTCGGGCTGCCCGGCGCGGTTATCGAGCACGAAGTTCTTCACAAAACGGCCCGACTGGATATCAGCCAGCACGCGCTTCATTTCGGCCTTGGTTTCGGCGGTGATGATGCGAGGACCAGTGGTGATATCGCCGTATTCGGCGGTGTTGCTGATCGAATAGCGCATGTTGGCGATGCCGCCTTCATAGAGCAGGTCGACGATCAGCTTGGTTTCATGGAGACATTCGAAATAGGCCATTTCGGGGGCATAACCGGCCTCGACCAGCGTTTCGAACCCGGCCTGGATCAGGTGGGTGATCCCGCCGCACAGCACCGCTTGCTCGCCGAACAGGTCGGTTTCGCACTCTTCCTTGAAGTTGGTTTCGATGATCCCGGATCGTCCGCCGCCGACGCCGCTGGCATAGGCCAGGCCGATGTCGTGCGCGTTGCCGCTAGCGTCCTGATGCACCGCGATCAGGCACGGCACGCCGCCGCCCTTGACATATTCGCTGCGCACGGTGTGGCCCGGGCCCTTGGGCGCAATCATGATCACGTCGAGGTCTGCGCCCGGCTCAATCAGCCCGAAGTGGACGTTGAGGCCATGCGCGAAGGCCAGTGCCGCGCCGGGCTTCATATTGTCCTTGAGGTCGTTCTCCCAGATCGCGGCCTGAAGTTCGTCGGGCGCGAGGATCATCACGATGTCGGCCCACTTGGCTGCGTCCTGGTTGGACATCACGGTGAAGCCCGCAGCTTCGGCCTTTTTCGCGGTGGCCGAACCGGCGCGCAGTGCGATGGCGACATCCTTGACGCCTGAATCGCGCAGGTTCTGCGCGTGCGCGTGGCCTTGGCTGCCGTAGCCGACGATCGCGATCTTCTTGCCGGTGATCAGATTGAGATCAGCGTCGGCGTCGTAATAAACCTTCATTTCAAGTCCTTGTGCAATTCGATGTGTGAAAGGGTCAGGCCGCTTCAGCCCCGCGCATCAATCCGACCACGCCGGTGCGGCCAACTTCGACCAGCCCCAGTTCGCGCATCAAGGCGATAAAGCGGTCGATCTTGTCGGGCGATCCGGTCAGTTCGAACACGAAGCTGCTGGTGGTGGTATCGATTACGCTGGCGCGGAATACCTCGGCGAGGCGCAGTGCCTCGACCCGCGCGTCGCCCACTCCGGCCACCTTGACCAAGGCCAGCTCGCGCTCAACGTGGTCGCCTGCTTCGGTCAGGTCGATCACCTTGTGGACTGGGACCAAGCGCTCAAGCTGGGCATGGATCTGGTCGATCACCGCTGGCGGGCCGTGAGTGACGATGGTGATCCGGCTGACGGTATGGTTCTCGGTAATATCGGCCACGGTCAGGCTGTCGATGTTGTAACCGCGCGCAGTGAACAGTCCGGCGATCTTGGCGAGAATCCCCGCCTCGTTATCGACGATTACCGTCAGCACATGGCGCTCGGCCGCTTCTTTCTTGATTTTCATCATGGGCTCAGACCAGCGCCTTGGCCGCATCATCCATCGTCCCGGCGACGCGGTCGCCGTAGAGGATCATGTCGGTATGCGCCGCGCCCGAGGGGATCATCGGGTAGCAGTTGGCTTCTTTGGCGACGCGGCAATCGACGATCACCGGGCCGTCATGATCGATCATCGCCTGGATCCCGGCATCGAGCCCGGCCTGCTCAGCGATGCGGATACCCTTCCAGCCGTATGCTTCAGCCAGTTTGACGAAGTCGGGCAATGAATCGCTATAGCTTTCCGAATAGCGGCTTTCGTAAGTCAGCTCCTGCCACTGGCGGACCATGCCCATCCATTCGTTATTGAGGATGAAGACCTTGACCGGTAGGCGAAACTGGCTCGCGGTGCCAAGCTCCTGAATGTTCATCTGGATCGAGGCATCTCCGGCGATGTCGATCACGAGGGCTTCGGGATTGCCGCATTGCGCACCAATCGCCGCTGGCAGCCCGTAACCCATCGTTCCCAGCCCGCCAGAGGTGAGCCACTTGTTGGGTCCGAAAAAGTGGAAATACTGCGCCGCCCACATCTGGTGCTGGCCGACTTCGGTAGCGATGATCGGGTCGCGATGCTTGGTCAGCTCATACAGCCGCTCGACCGCGAGTTGCGGCATGATGGCATCTTTGTTGCTGGGGTATGCAAGACTTTGCCGAGCCCGCCAGCCATTGATACGGGCCTTCCATTCGGTGAGGTCCTGGCTTTTGCGGCTGCCCCAGGCGGCGATCAATTGTTCAAGCACCAGGCCGCAATCGCCCAGGATCGGCAAATCGACCGCGACCACTTTGTTGATCGAGGAACGGTCGATGTCGATGTGGATCTTGGTCGAATTGGGCGCAAACGCGTCAAGGCGGCCGGTTACCCGGTCATCGAACCGCGCGCCAATGCAGACCATTAGATCGGCCCGGTTCATCGCCATATTGGCCTCGAACGTGCCGTGCATCCCCAGCATCCCGAGCCAGTCCTCGCTGTCTGCGGGGAAGGCGCCAAGGCCCATCAGGGTCGAAGTTACCGGTGCGCCGGTCAACGTCTGCAACTCGCGCAGCAGTTCGCTGGCGCGTGGTCCCGAGTTGATCACCCCGCCGCCGGTATAGAAGATCGGCGCCTTGGCATTGGCGAGCAGCTCGATCGCCTTTGCAATATCGCGCTCGCTCCCGGTGGTGGGCGGGTTGTAACGCTGCGGGCGCTGCGGCGGGCCATCGCTCAGCCGGGCCGAGGCGATCTGCACGTCCTTGGGAATATCGATCACCACCGGTCCGGGGCGGCCGGTGGTCGCGATCTGGAACGCTTCGTCGATCGTTGCGGCGAGCTCCGCCGGGTCTTTGACGAGGTAATTGTGCTTGGTGCAGTGGCGGGTGATGCCGACGGTATCGGCTTCCTGGAACGCGTCCGACCCGATCAGCGCGGTCGAAACCTGCCCGGTTATGACAACCAGCGGAATAGAATCCATGAACGCATCGGCGATCCCGGTAACGGCATTGGTTGCGCCCGGGCCAGAGGTAACCAGCACCACGCCGGGCTTGCCGGTCGAGCGGGCATAGCCCTCTGCAGCATGGGCCGCGCCGGCTTCGTGACGCACCAGGATGTGGCGAATGCGGGCATCGCCAAACAGCGCATCGTAAATGGGCAGCACCGCGCCGCCGGGATAGCCGAACACGAATTCAACCCCCTGCCGGACCAGGCTTTCAACCAGGATACTGGCGCCGCTGCGCTCCTCGCTCACTTCGCTACCTTCCGTTCACCATGCTGGGCCTCCTTAATGGATAGACCCGGCGCAGTCACCCGCGCCGGGTCTCCCTCTCCAAACTAGGGTCATCAAGCAAGTCCCGATCTTGTCGGTGCCACTAAGTAACAGGATATGTCATGTCAAGGCATCAATGCGCAATAAAGAAACAAATATGACCTCCGCATCGAAACTTTGCGCTTCGATGCGTGGCCAACCAGATGGTGACTGGTTGCGCAGCCAAGTGAATTGCCGCTTGGCATAGTTCCGGGTGGCCTGTGCACCGCGCGCAATTGCTTGTCCGCAGTTCAGCGTTCCGCCGAGCATATCGGCAATCTCGGCCACACCAATTGCGCGCATGACAGGCAGATCGGGGTCGAGTTGGCGCGCGAGCAGAGCCTGCACTTCAGCGATTGCGCCAGCACCCAACATATGGGCGAACCGCCCATCGCAGCGGGCATAGAGCCAGTCGCGCGAGGGTAGCAAGACGGCGGGATGGAGTGTGACCGTATCGCCAATCCCGCCGACCAGTTCGGTTTGCCATGCGGCAAGCGGCCTCCCGCTTGAACGAACCACTTCAAGCGCGCGAGCGATGCGGGTGCGGTCGCCAGGGGCCAGCACAGTTGCCCGAGCCGGGTCTTCGGTTTGGAGCGCGGCGTAGGCATTTGCCGTAGGCAGGGCGCGCACCGTAGCGCGGACTTCCGGTGCGATCGGCGGGACCGGAGCAATCCCATCGAGAAGCGTGCGCAAGTACAGCCCGGTTCCGCCGACGAGGATCGGCACGGCATTGCGGGCATGAACTTCGGCGATCACCTCGCGCGCTGCAGCGGCCCAATAGGCTGCCGAGCACGCATCGGCACCGTCCCAGGTGCCGAACAGGCGGTGCTCGATGCCGCGCATCTCTTCGCTCGATGGCCGCGCAGACAGGACTGATAAATCGCCATAAACCTGCGCACTATCGGCATTGATCACCACCGCCTCGCGCCCGCGTGCGATCAACGCCAGCGCCAACTGCACCGCCAGATCGCTCTTGCCGCTCGCGGTCGGCCCTGCGATGAGCGCCAACGGCGGCAATTCGCGCCGCGCTTCTAGGGGTTCAAACGTGCTCATTGCCCGGGTGATAGCAGATCAAGCAGCCATGTCCGCAAGCCTTGATGGACTGTTGATTGCGTTGGCGGGGCAAGGCTTGGCCGCAGTGCATTCACGCCATGCTGCTGGTGCGGATGAGATCGTCTGCGAGGCTGCCAATGCCAGCGATTGGCCGAAGTTTCGTGCCGCACTCGAGGCGCACCTGCCGCCCGCAGACGTGCTGATTGCGGACCACGTCCCGCTGCTCCCGGGGCTGTTCGTGTCGGACATGGATTCGACCATGATCGGTCAGGAATGCATCGACGAGCTGGCTGATTTCGCCGGACTCAAGCCGCAAATTGCCGCGATAACCGAACGCGCGATGCATGGTGAGCTCGATTTCGAAGCGGCGCTGCGCGAGCGGGTTGGGCTGCTGGCTGGGCTTGACGAAGGGACTATTGCGCAGTGTTTGGATACCCGCATTCGCCCGATGGCCGGTGCGAAAACGCTCGTCGCGACGCTAAAGGCAAAGGGATGCAACACCGTGCTGGTCACTGGCGGCTTTCATCAGTTCGCAGATTCGGTCGCGCTGGATCTGGGGTTCGAACGCGTGATCGGCAACCGGCTCGAAGTGCAGGGCGGCAAACTCACAGGCGAACTGGTCGGTGGCATTGTTGACAGCAGCGTCAAGCGCGCGGTGCTGGAGGAGGAGAGTGCCCGCCTCGGGCTGGGCCGGGACTCTGGTCGCGCCAGCCTCGCCACCGGTGATGGCGCCAATGACATCCCGATGATCGATGCGGCCTGCTATGGCATCGCCTATCATGCCAAGCCCAGGGCCCGCGCTGCCGCGCACGGCTGGATTGATCTCGGCGACTTGACTGACGTGCTGCGCCTGCTGGGTATCCCCGAGGCGGAGTGGACAATCTGTTAGCAATTACTGTGCTAGATCAATATTGACATCAATGTCAGTAGAAAGTAATTGCGTCCGATGAACATGATGACCGCCTCGCTCGCCCCGGTCCCTGCGGCCGCCGATTTGCCGATTATCCTGCCGGAGCGTCCGCGCCCGCGGTACAATTTTCCCAAGGCCTGGCATCATTTCAAGAACTTGATCAAGGACAAGGAAAACACCGCCGAGGTATCGCCGATCTTCGAATCGCTGCCTTGGCGCGGTGCTTACGAAGCTGCGGTGGCGTTCCTGTCAACCGAGCGCGCTCAGGCCATTCGGGCCAGCGAACCGTCGCTGGTGGCAATCCTCGATGATCACGCGGCGCTGCGCAAATTGCCCGCCGGCTCGCTGGCCCATGCCTATTGCGACTTCATGGAGCGCGAAGGGCTGTCGGCGCAGGGCCTGGTCGAAGAACTCGACAAGTACCGCCGCCCCGATCAATACTTCAACGATCAGGCCGACTGGTATTTTCAGCGCGTGCGCGACACCCACGATCTGATGCACATCATCAGCGGATTCGGCCGCGATGCGCTGGGCGAGCAGTGCGTGCTGGCGTTCACGTACAGCCAGCAACCAGCGCTTGCGCACTTGTTTCTGGGCTATGCCGGAGCGCTGGAAATTGCCAGGCGTGACCCCGTCAAAGTGCCGGTTTTACGCGCGGTGCGCGAAGCGCAGCGAATGGGCAAGGCTTGCCCGCGGCTCATCGAACAGCCGATCCTCGAACTGCTCGCCAAGCCGCTCAATGAACTTCGCGCCGAGCTGGGAATTGTGCCGCCGCATTATTACCACCAGGCGCATGCCAAGTGGCGCGCGGCGGGGATCGATCCTTACAATTTGCTGCCCCCGGAGCAGAAGGCGGCGTAATAGTCACGTCGTCCCCGGCTCGACCGGGGACCGCTGGTATCTTGGCGCTAACTTGGTTGATCCGGCCAGTGGTCACTGGTCGAGCCGGGGACGACGGCTACTTCTTCGCCTTACCCTTGTGAGCGCTGATCATCGCATCGAGCGCCTCGATCCGCAGCCGTTCGGGGGTGCCCTTGGGTAGACCCTTGAGCCGGCACGCCGCCCACAGGCTCTTGCGCTCGCTTTCGAGTGCCTTGAGGTAAAGGTCGGCCATTGGTTTCTGCTTTCCGTTTGGGGAGTTCAGCGCAGTTCTTTGCGGATCACCAGTTTGAGCCCCGACCAGACCTCGTCGACCGCGCAAACCTTGGTGTCAACAAAACCCAGCGGCAGCGCGACCTCGCGAATGGTGTCTTCGGTGATGTCGGTCGGCACTTTTGAGGCCTGTTTGGGCCAGCTGATCCAGACTTGCCCGGCGGGCGCGATCTGGTGGCGCAGCGCGGTTAGGTGTTGTTCCAGCGCGGCGCGTTCGGTGACGAAGATGTGCGCTGCATCGATGCCTACGGCTGGGTCGGCAACCGGGATCAGGTCGAGCGCATAGTCGCCGATCTCCTCCGCAACGCTGTCGGGCATCAGATCGAACCACACCCGTTGGCCATCGTGCAGCCCCAGCTTCATCGCCAGGGGTTTGCCCGAATAGCCCTCAGTCATCAGTCCTCCATCCAGTCGCGGAAGAAGCTGTCGCTGGCTTCGCGCAGGGCGGTGAGGGGGACATCGGCGAGATTTCCGCTGGTGCCGGGCATGTCTCCAATCGAGATCGACTCACCGCCGACAAATCCGAGGTAACGAATGGCAACGTCGCATTTCTCTGCAAGTGCGATCAATTCCACTGCTTCAGGATCAATTGTGCTCACCAGATAGCGGCTTTGATCTTCGCCGAAGAATCGCAATGCCAAAGTCTGTTGAGTTTCCGGAATAAGGCCCTCGACGGCATTTGGGTTTAGCTCGCGAACGACCCAGTCAACTTCGACGTCCACACCAATGTTCCCAGCAAGCGCCATCTCAGAAACTGCGACCAGGATGCCGCCGTCTGACACATCGTGCACTGCATTGAGGAAACCGCTTTCGATTGCTGAACGAATAAATTCACCAGTCCGGCGTTCTAAACCAAGATCAACTGGCGGCGGCGAGCCATCCTCGCGACCATGCACTTCGCGTAGCCAAAGTGACTGGCCGAGGTGACTCGTAATGCCGCCGACGAGCCACAGCCGGTCCCCCTCCGCCTTGAACCCAATCGTTGCCATCTTTTCATGGTCGTCCAGCAGACCCACGCCGCCAATCGCGGGCGTCGGCAAAATCGCGCTGCCACCCCCGGTCGCCTTGCTCTCGTTATACAGGCTCACATTCCCGCTCACGATGGGATAGTCCAAAGCCCGGCAGGCGTCGCCCATACCGCGCAGGCACTCAACGATCTGGGCCATGATTTCGGGCCGCTGGGGGTTGGCGAAATTGAGGCAATTGGTGATCGCCAAGGGCGTCGCACCGACTGCTGACAAATTGCGGTAGGTTTCCGCCACCGCTTGCTTGCCGCCCTCGTAAGGGTCGGCGTAACAATAGCGCGGGGTGCAGTCGGTGGTCATGGCGAGCGCTTTCTTGCTGCCGTGGAGCCGCACCACCGCCGCGTCGCCGCCGCTCTTCTGCATCGTGTCCGCGCCGACCTGGCTGTCATACTGCTCCCAGATCCAGCGCCGACTGGCGAGGTCGGGGCAGGCCATTAGCTTGAGCAAGTCCGCGCCGATATCGGTGCTTTCGGGCACATCGCCAAGCGGCGCGACATTGGCCCAGACCTTGTATTCTTCAAGGCTCAGGTGCGGCCGGTCGTACAGCGGCGCGTCTTCGGCCAATGGTCCGAGCGGGATATCGCAGACCACTTCGCCCTTGAAGGTCAGCACCATGTGCCCCGTATTGGTGACTTCGCCGATCACCGCGAAATCCAGTTCCCACTTCTTGAAGATCGCCTCGGCCATCGGCTCCTTGCCGGGCTTGAGCACCATCAGCATCCGCTCCTGGCTTTCGCTCAGCATCATTTCGTAAGGCGTCATGCCCTCTTCGCGGCACGGCACCTTGTCCATGTTCAGGATGATCCCGGCCTTGCCGTTGGTTGCCATCTCGACGCTCGACGAGGTCAGCCCGGCCGCGCCCATATCCTGGATCGCGACGATCGCGTCGGTCGCCATCAGTTCAAGGCAGGCCTCGATCAGCAGCTTTTCGACGAAGGGATCGCCGACTTGCACCGTCGGGCGTTTCGCATCGATATCATCGCCAAAGTCGGCGCTGGCCATGGTCGCGCCGTGGATCCCGTCGCGCCCGGTTTTGGAGCCGACGTAGACAATCGGGTTGCCGAGCCCGGTGGCGGCGGAATAGAAGATCTTGTCCTGATCGGCGACGCCGACGGTCATCGCGTTGACCAGGATGTTGCCATCATACGCGCTGTGGAAGTTGGTCTCGCCCCCGACGGTGGGCACGCCGACGCAGTTGCCATAACCGCCTATGCCCGCGACTACGCCCTTGGTCAGCGCCTTCATCTTGGGATGCTTGGGATCACCGAAGCGCAGCGCGTTGAGGTTCGCCACCGGCCGCGCGCCCATCGTGAAAACATCGCGCAGGATCCCGCCAACACCCGTCGCCGCGCCTTGGTACGGCTCGATGTAGCTGGGGTGGTTGTGCGACTCCATCTTGAAGATGCAGGCTTGGTTGTCGCCAATGTCGATCACCCCGGCATTTTCGCCCGGGCCGCAGATCACCCACGGAGCTTCAACTGGGAGTTTCTTGAGATGCAACCGGCTCGATTTGTACGAGCAATGCTCCGACCACATCACCGAAAAAATGCCGAGCTCGACCAGATTCGGCTCACGCCCGAGCGCGTTGAGCACGCGGACATATTCTTCTTCGGACAAGCCATGAGCGGCAACGACGTCGGGCGTGATCTCGGAAGCGGTGCTGGGCATGCGCGGGCGCATAGCCGGATGTGCGGTTTTGGGCTAGTGTGCTTGAGAGCTTTGCGCGGCGCTTTTCCCCATCCACCATGCCGCCACTGTGACCAGACCGTAAGCGACGAAGGCAAGGTAAGTGGTGCTGGGGCTAACCTCAGACGCGACGGGACCAAACCAGTTGAACAGTTGCAGGGCCAACAGCAACGCACCGAGCACCAAGGCACGGCCCGGCAGCGGCTGGCGCGCGCGGACATACAGCCATAGCGCGCCGAAAGTTATCGCCAGCTCCAGCGGCATTTCGATTGCCGGATAATTCCACAGGCCAAAGCCCAGTTTGGGCGGGCTCCCGGCAATCGTCAGGTCGGGAACATGCACCAGCAAATCGAGCAGCCAGTGCGACAGCACGACCGCGCCCGTAAACAGCGCAGCGGTGCGATCGCGCGAGATCAGCAGGATCAGAAAAGCAAACGCCGCACTCCACACCAGCGCGCCGAGCAGGCTGTGGGTGTAGGGCATGTAGTATAGATCGAGCGGGCTTACCGCGCTGATCGCGGGATCCAGCCGCATTTTCTCTACACCGAGCAGCACGAACAGAAAGAACACCCAGTCAACCAATTGCGCGGCAATGAACAATGTCCCGAGCCCGGGCCGCTTGCGCCGGGCAGCAATCGCCAGCGCAGGAGCCCAGTGCCCGATGAACATTTCAGGCCGGTCCGCCGCCGAACCGGGTCACGACGAAGGTTGCAACGCCGGCCGCAAACCCGCTGGCAACCGCGCCCCAGGCCATGTCGATCAAAGTGACGTGGCTCGGCCAGATTTTCATCGTTGCCTGGTTAGTCAGGTCATAGGTGGCATAAGCGAGCAGCCCGATCAGCGCACCGTGCAAGACCGCCAACGGCACTCCGGCAAAGGCAGTCGCGCCAGCGGCGCTGTTGCTGAGGAGGCCCGGCACCACGGCGAAGTAAGTCAGCCCGGCAATATAGATCGCGTAAAAGATGATCGCCGGGGCAAGCCGCGGTTTGTCCGCCAGCAGCTCGCCCAGCGCGGGCCGGTACAGCAGCGGACCGGCATTGCGCAGCCACACCGCATCGAGCATCCCGAAGACCAGCGCCGTTGCGACATAGGCCATAACAATTTTTGCGTACATAAAACTCCCCAGGCGGCCGGTGCCGCTGTGGTCCTACACTTGACCGCTGTCCGCCGCGCGGTCAATGCTCTTGGGTATGAGCCAGCCCGAACCTGCCCTTGGCCCCGATATTGCCGCCATGAGCTTCGAAGACGCCTTGCGCGGCCTGGAAGAGGTTGTGCGCGGCCTTGAAAGCGGCGAAGTTCCGCTCGATGCGACGATTAGCCTGTACGAGCGCGGTGAACACTTGCGCGCGCATTGCCAGGCCCGGCTCGATGCGGCGCAGGCGCGAATCGAACAGGTTGTAGCCAATGCCGCCGGGCAAGCCACCGGCACTCAGCCGTTCCCTTCAGAACCGGGGCGTTAATGGTGACCAAGGATGGGACGAGCGCGCCCGATCCACAACTTTCCGGCGCCCTTACGGGGATCGCCCGCGATGTTGACGCGATGTTCGATGCGCTGCTTACGCCGCCGGGGGACAGCCGCGACGCGCTGATTGCGGCAATGCGTCATGCGACCATTGGCGGTGGCAAGCGGCTGCGCCCTCTGCTGCTGGTGACCACCGCAGCGATGTTTCAGGTCGATCGCACCCAGGCAATGCGCGCCGCGATCGCGATCGAGGCCATTCATGGCTACTCGCTGGTGCATGACGATTTGCCGTGTATGGACGATGACGCCATGCGCCACGGCAAGCCGAGCGTGCACGTGGCCTTCGATGAGGCGACCGCCGTGCTTGCGGGCGATGCGTTGCAGGCCTTCGCCTTCGAAGTGCTGTCCGATCCAGCAACTAGCGGCGATCCGTTTGTGCGGGGCGAACTCGTCCAGGTACTCGCTTCGGCCGCCGGGGCCGGGGGCATGGTTGGCGGCCAAGTGATGGACATTGCCGGGGAAGGGCAGGCGCTTGATCTGCACGCGATCACCCGGTTACAGCAGCTCAAGACCGGCGCGTTGCTCGCCGCAGCGGTGGAGATGGGCGCGGTACTTGGCAAGGTCGCCCCCGAGGGACGCACGCACCTGCGCCGTTATGCGCGCGATGTCGGGCTGGCCTTCCAGATCGCCGATGACCTGCTCGATCATGAAGGCGATGAGGCCGCCGCCGGCAAAGCTCTTCGCAAGGATGCGGCGGCGGGCAAGCAGACGTTTGTGGGTCTGCTGGGTGCGGATCGTGCGCGCGAACAGGCCCGCCTGCTAACCGAGCAAGCCATTGCGCATCTTGCCCAGCACGGGCAGGAAGCCGACGTGCTGCGCAGCGTGGCGCGGTACATCGTCGAAAGGGACCACTGAATGGCCAAGCGGATCGGCGTTTATCCGGGAACTTTTGACCCGATCACCCTGGGCCACATGGACATCATCGAGCGCGGTGCCAAGCTGGTTGATGAACTGATCATCGGGGTCACCACCAACATCGCCAAGACCCCGATGTTCAATGATGATGAACGCATCGCGATGGTTGAACGCGAAGTTACCGGGATCGGCAACGCCAAGATCCGGGTGGTTGGGTTCAATTCGCTGTTAATGGACTTTGCTGATGCGCACAACGCGCAAGTGGTGATCCGCGGCATCCGCGGGGTGACTGACTTCGAATACGAATATCAGCTGACCGGGATGAACCGCCAGCTTAACGACCGGGTAGAAACGGTATTTCTGATGGCCGACGTAGCGCTGCAGCCGATTTCTTCGCGTTTGGTCAAGGAAATCGCAATTTACGGCGGTGAGATCAGCAAATTTGTCAGCGGTGCGGTTCGCGCCGATGTGATGGCGCGCATCGACCGGAAATAAGCGCAGGGGATGGATGCATTTCCGTTCATTGCCATGACAGGCTTGCGGCGCTATCCCGCCGCCAAGCTTTGCAACTAGCGAGAATTAACCTTCATGAACCGCCGGACTTTTGTTGCCCTGACCTCAGGCTTTTTTGCTGCCCTCTCGCTTGTCGCCGCGCCGGCGATAGCCAAGCCGAAGCAGCCGGTGGCCCCGCCGCCGGTGCAGATGAGCGCTTTTGTTGATCCCGATGCCAGCCACGATCCTGACAATGTGCTGGTGCTCGATCTGTCGAACGGTGGACGCGTGCTGATCCGGCTGATGCCGCAATGGGCGCCCGGCCATATTGAGCGGATCAAGACGTTGACCAAGCAAGGGTTTTACAACGGGGTGATTTTTCACCGCGTGATCGAAGGGTTCATGGCGCAAACCGGCGATCCGACGGGGACCGGCACCGGCGGCTCGCCACTGCCCGACCTCAAGGCCGAATTTAACCGCATGCCGCACGTGCGCGGGACGGTATCGATGGCCCGAACTGAAGCGCCCGATTCGGCCAACAGCCAGTTTTTTATCGTCTTCTATCCACGCTTTGCGCTCGACAATCGCTATACCAATTTCGGCCGGGTAATCTCGGGCATGGACGTGGTTGATACGATCGAGCGCGGCGAACCGCCTGCGAACCCGACGAAGGTCGTGCAAGCATCGCTGCTGTCCGAAGGCAAGGCCAAGCCCGCTTATGTCGCACCGGTCTTGGTTGCCCCGCCGACGCTGGTGGCAGAACCGGTACCGGTCCCGGTGGTTGTTCCGGTCGCGCCGAAGCTCAAGGTTAAGCGCAAACCTTAATTTAGGGACAGTCCCTGAATTGAGGTCCAGTCCATGCGCGTTAACCTGTTCGATTTCGAGCTTCCACCAGAACGGATAGCCTTGCGTCCGGCGCGCCCGCGTGATTCGGCGCGGCTGTTGCTCGTTGCCGGATCGGACCCCTTGCAGGATTTGTCAGTCCGCGATCTGCCAAGCATGCTGCAGGCTGGCGACGTATTGGTGTTCAACGACACCCGCGTCATACCCGCCCAGCTCGAAGGCCGCCGCGGCGAAGCGAAAATCGGCGCGACGTTGCACAAGCGGATCGACCTGCGCCGCTGGCACGCTTTCATCCGCAACGCCAAACGGCTGCGTTTGGGCGATACAGTGGACTTCGCCGCCGGGGTGCAAGCCCTGGTCGAAGCCCGGGCAGAGGACGGCAGCGTGACCTTGGCATTCCTCGGCGAGGAACCGGTCGAAGTCCTGCTCGAACGCGCTGGGCAAATGCCGCTGCCACCGTACATCGCCGGCAAACGACCGACCGATGCACAGGACGAAGCCGATTACCAGACCATGTTCGCGGCCAAGGACGGCGCTGTCGCTGCGCCGACCGCTGCGTTGCATTTTACCCCGGAATTGCTCGGCGCGCTGGAGGCGGCGGGCATCGGCCACGAAACGCTGACGCTGCATGTGGGCGCGGGAACATTTCTGCCGGTCAAGGTGGACGACACCGAAGCGCACCGGATGCACGCCGAATGGGGGACGATTTCGGCTGACGTGGCAGCGCGGCTCAACGCGGTGCGAAAAAACGGCAACAAAGTGATTGCGGTGGGCACAACCAGTCTCCGCCTGCTTGAAAGCGCCGCCCGCGCAGACGGCACAATCGGCCAATTTGCGGGCGATACCGCCATTTTTATCACCCCCGGCTATCGCTTCAGAGCGGTCGATGGGCTGATGACCAACTTTCACTTGCCCAAATCGACGCTGTTCATGCTGGTCAGCGCGCTGATGGGGCTGGAGCGAATGCAAGCGGCATATGCGCATGCGATCGCCGGGGTGTACCGGTTTTACAGCTACGGCGATGCGAGCCTGCTTTTGCCGGATAACTGATCACCAGCCTCCGCTCGTGTCGAGCGAAGTCGAGACACCTCACGGGGAATCTCGACTTCGCTCGATGCGAACGGGCGGGGTTACGGTCCTAAACTAGGTGTGGTTTTGAGCCGGAAACAGCGTCTTCGTATCCAGCACCCGGTCGATCAGCGCATCGTCGGGCGGCAGCCGGCCATCGAGCATCAGCATCGCCAGACCGTGCGCGACCGACCAGGCTTGCAAGGTCAGCCGCTCCGCATCGGCGCCGCCGAATTGTTCGGCATAACCGCGCAGCATCAGCGATGCCGTGTCGCTGCTCTGGGTTGGAGCGGCCGCAAATCCGCCGTGGGTGAATGACAGCCGGAACAGCGCCGGGTTAGCCAGCGCGAACCGCACGTAGGCCCGGCCGGTCGCGGCAAAACCCGCCGCGCCGCCGCCTGCCGCTTCGGAAGCCAATCGCTGCGCTTCGCCCAGCCGCGCCACCCCGGCGTCCGCGAGCGCTGCAAGAAGCGCCTTTTTGTCAGGGAAATGGCGGTACACTGCGGTCGGCGAAACCCCGGCGGTGCGGGCCAACTCACGTAGCGAAATCGCTTCGGCATCGGAGCCCGCCAGCACGGCCAGGCCCGCCTCGATCAAGGCCGCGCGCAAATCGCCATGGTGGTAGGCGCGGGGTGCGATTTTTGATGTTGACACTGTTAGCATGGACCCTATGTTTACGGCACAAACATTAAAGGATGATTCGCACCATGGCAAGCGCAGTCGAAACCGTAATCCGTTCGGTCGTGACCAAAGGCATTCAGGGCGTCGCGACGTTTAACCGCGCGCGGATGGCCAAAGCGGCCGATCATCCGTTCCTCACCGGCGTCCATACGCCGATGAACGCCGAACTGACTTTGACCGATCTCAAAGTCACCGGCGCAATTCCCGCGCAGCTCGCCGGGCGGTACGTCCGCATCGGGCCCAACCCGTTCAAACCCGATCCGCGCGGGCATCACTGGTTCATCGGCGACGGCATGGTCCATGGCATTCGCCTCAACGGCGGCAAGGCCGAATGGTACCGCAACCGCTACATCCGCAGCCAGGTGCTCGAAGCCGCTGGCGGCCCCAAGGCTGCGCCGGGGCCGCGCCGCACCCAGCGTGACGGGGTCAACACCAACATCGTCCAGATCGCCGGCAAGATCACCGCGATTGTCGAGGCGGGATCCAGTCCCGTTATCCTCGACGATAATCTCGAAACGGTTGCGTACACCGATTTTGGCGGCACTTTGACCGCGCCGTTCACCGCGCACCCGCACCTCGATCCGCTGACCGGCGAGTTTCACGCAATCACCTATGACGGGACGACTCCGGACAAGGTCTGGTATGTACAGATGTCGCCCGAGGGCAAGGTGCTGCGCCAGGTCGAAGTGCCGGTCGCGCACGGGCCATCGATCCACGAATGCACCATCACCAAGAATTACGTGCTGATCTTCGATCTGCCGGTGACGTTTTCGATGGCCTCGCTGATTGCGGGGCAGGGCTTCCCCTATCGCTGGAACCCCGAGCACAAGGCGCGCGTCGGGCTGTTGCCGCGTAATGGCAGTGCCGAGGACGTGATCTGGTGCGATGTCGATCCGTGTTACGTCTTCCACGTCGCCAATTCGTACGAGGATGCTGGCGGCAAGGTGATCTGCGACAGCGCGGTGCATGAAACGATGTTTTCCGAAGGCCCCGAAGGACCCAACGGCAAGCCACTGGGGCTTGAACGCTGGACCATCGACCCTGCTGAACGCACCGTGATGCGCGTCACTATCGACGCCACCGAGCAGGAATTCCCTCGCCCGGATGAACGCTTTTTCGGGCAGGATTATCGCTATGCCTGGACGATCGGACTGCCCGAGGGCGGCGACCCGGCCTTCCTCAACGCGCAGCCGCTGTACCGCCACGATCTCAAGACCGGCACCCGTCAGGTTCACGATTTCGGGCCAGACCGAATTCCCGGCGAATTCGTGTTCGTCCCGCGCGCCGACGATGCGCCAGAAGGCGAGGGTTGGGTGATGGGTTACGTGATCGATACGGCAAACGAGACCACCGATCTGGTGATCCTGGATGCGGCGGATATCGCCAAGCCGCCGGTGGCCAGCGTGCATATCCCGCACCGCGTTCCGCCGGGGTTCCACGGCAACTGGCTGCCCGATCTCGACTAACCGTACACACGGCGCTAGGGGCGGGCACACCATGTCCGCCCCGCGCTTCCAGTTCGATATCGCCGCCACCGACGGCAAGGCCCGCACCGGCACGATCCGGATGCGCCGCGGAGAAATCCGCACGCCCGCCTTCATGCCGGTTGGCACCGCCGCCACCGTCAAGGCGATGAAACCCGAGAGCGTGCGCGGCACCGGTGCCGACATCCTGCTTGGCAACACTTATCACCTGATGCTCCGCCCCGGCGCAGAACGCGTTGCGCGGCTTGGCGGCTTGCACAAATTCATGAACTGGGATCGTCCGATCCTGACCGACAGCGGCGGATATCAGGTGATGAGCTTGTCCGATCTGCGCAAGATCACCGAGGACGGGGTGACCTTTGCCAGCCACCTCGATGGCAGCAAGCACTTGCTCACGCCCGAGCGCAGCATGGAAACCCAGCGGCTGCTAGGTTCGGACATTGTCATGGCGTTCGACGAATGTCCGCGCGCCGATGCCCCGCGCGAAGTGATTGAAAAGTCGATGCAGAGGTCGATGCGCTGGGCCGCACGAAGCCGCGCCGGGTTCGATGGCGGCGAGGACCATGCCGAGCGTTCGGCCTTGTTCGGGATCCAGCAGGGTGCGCTTGACGAAAGCCTGCGCGGAGAGAGTGCCGCCGCGCTGCAGGAGATCGGCTTCGATGGCTACGCGATCGGCGGGCTCGCAGTGGGCGAAGGGCAGGAGGCAATGTTCGCGGTGCTCGATTTCGCGCCGGGTCAGCTTCCCGCCGATAAGCCGCGCTATCTGATGGGGGTGGGCAAACCCGACGATCTGGTTGGCGCGGTGGAGCGCGGGGTGGATATGTTCGATTGCGTGCTGCCCAGCCGCTCGGGCCGCAACGGGCAGGGCTTCACCTGGTTCGGCCCGGTCAACCTGCGCAACGCCCGCCATGCCGAAGATCCCGCGCCGCTGGACGAGCGCTGTCCCTGCGATGGCTGCACCAAATACAGCCGCGCCTATCTCCATCACTTGATAAAAAGTAACGAAATCCTCGGCGCGATGCTGCTGACCGAGCATAATCTGACATTCTACCAGCAGTTGATGGCGGCGATGCGTGATGCAATTGCGGCGGGGACTTTCAATGCCTTCGCAACAGATTTTCGCCGCGAATATTTGCGCAGTGAACTGCCAACGGTTGGTCAGTCCATTAGGGATGGCGCGGGATCATAAGGCAGGATCAGGCTGAACTCCGCCGGGCCGCCGGGCCTGGGCATCGTCAGCTTCGCGCCGAGCTGCTTGCTCAGATTCTCGATCAAACGGAAACCCAGTCCCGCCGATTTGGCAACGAAACTGCCAGGCAATCCTGCGCCATCATCCGCCACCGTCAGATGCAGTTCCTTGCGGTGCAGCTTGAGTTGCACTGCAATCTTTTTCGCCCCGGCAGCGCCGCCATGCTTGTAAGCGTTGGTCACCAGCTCGTTGACCACAATGGCCAGCGTCATCGCTTGCTCGGCGGGAAGATCGACCGGATCAGCCGCAAAGTCGAGCTCGACCCCGCTGCGGCGTAATGAATACTCCAGATCATGGCACAGCTGCCGCAGATAGTCGGCAAAGGCGACAATTCCGACCTGGTGACTTTTGTGCAGCTGCTCATGCACGCGGGCCACCGCGATCACGCGGCTTTTGGCTTCGGTCAACGCAGCGCGCGTTTCATCGTTTTTGGTCGCGCCAAGCTGCATCGACAGCAGTGCGCCGACGATCGTCAGGCTGTTCTTGACCCGGTGGTCAATCTCGCGCGCGAGCAATTCCTTATCGGCAATCAGTGCCTTGAGCTGCTGTTCGTAGCTCGCGCGTTCAGACAAATCGTAGAAATAGCAGACCACGCCATAACGGCCGTCAGGCATGATGATCCGCTCGATGCGCCAGTCGTAGGATTCGATTTCAGCAGTGTCAGCACGCTGCTCGACGGTTTCTTTGCTCACATATGGCTCGCCTGTCTCAAGCGTGTGGCGGAAACGACCTATCGCTTCACTGGCAAATGGCTCGGCCCAAATTATTTGCATAATTTCAGCGAAGTCCCGGCCAATCAGCGGGTCGATATTAGCGAATGCCTTTACCGCGCCGAGACTGACTTCAGACAGTTTGAAGTCGGCATCAATTACATAGATTCCAAACGGATTGGTGGTGACCAGATTGCTGAAGGTTTCGGCGTTGCGCGCCAATTGATCCTGTGCCCGGCGAAAGTCGGTGATGTCTGTGGCAAAGCCTACCAATATCCGCGCACCAGTCTCCGTATCGATCATCATCGAGGTTTGATCGCGGATTATCCGTTCATCATCACCGGGAAATAACAGCCGGAACTCCAGCGTGCGGCTCTCGCCGTTGCGCAATGCTTCGGTTTCCGCCCTGATGCGATCCCTGTCATCAGGATGGATAGCTTGCATAAATTGTCTGGGATTGTTGTACGCTGCGCTGGGCGGTTGCCGCCAGATCTTTTCAAAAGCCGGGCTGACATAAAACGTTTGGCCAGTTTCAAACTGATAAACGTAAAACACCGCGTCGACCATCTCGGCGACTTGGCGCAGACGCAATTCACTGGCGCGCTGTTCCGTAACGTCCCGGTGAATGCCGACCCATTCACGAATACCGCCGTCATCGTCGAGCACCGGAACCGCCCGGATTGCAAACAGCCGCCACTTACCGTCGCGGTGCCGCACCCGGTGTTCGAAAGTGAAGGGCTGCTTGGTATCGACAGCAATCTGCCAGGCATCGATTGTGGGCTGCGCGTCGTCTGGATGGACCGCATCGGCCCATCCGGAGCCCTGATATTGCTCAAACGTCTGACCAGTCAGTTCACTCCATGCCGGCTGCAACCCAATCATTTCGCCTTTGGCATTATTGGTCCAGACAACGCCATCCACTGCTGCGACCGCAGCCTTGAAACGCTGTTCGCTGCGCAGGCTTTGCTGTTCGGCATGATGCTGCTCGCTGATGTCGCGAAAGTATACCCCGATGCAGCCACCGGTTACCGGAAATGCGCGGGTCTCGTAGCCGGAAATGCGCCCATCGTCCCAATGGTAGGTATGCTTTACCGATGCCGCCTCGCGGCTGCTCATTACGGCTTTGTACAATTTGCCGACTTCGCTGTGCTCGGTCCCCGGATAAGCGATCCAGTGCGTCTGGCCGATCACCGCATCGCGGCTGCGGCCGTCAATGCGCATTGCTTCGTCGTTGAGTTCCAAGATCGTGTAATCCGGCGCGAGCAGCCCAAACCCGGCGTCCAATCCGTCCACCAGCAGCCGCAGCCGCTCAAATTCGGTAAAACTATTGGCAAAAGACATCGATACTGCCGCCCCGAATTGGTGACTCACCAGACCCGTTTCGGGCGAATTGCGATTGCCGCTCATCCGCCCGATTCCCGATACAGCACAGAGTACGAGGACCAAATCCAAGAATCAACGCGGTTAGTGCCGGAACAAGCGCACCCGGTTTGGCAAGATGATCTGGGAATTTCTTGGCGCGCTTTGCTTGCACCATGCTCTAGTCCGCGAAGCCTACAAACACCGCCGCTTCATCAACTGTCTTGCGTTCCGAAACGACCGCGTTGGCGGGGAACGTCTCGTCGGGCCAGCCCAGCGCGATGCTTTTCATGATCACCTGATCTTCCGGGATGTTTGCGTGTTCGCGCACCACCGGACTTTGCATGATGCCTTGGCTATTGATCACGCAGCCGAGTCCGCGCGACCACGCGGCATTGACCAGCGCCGTCGCCACCGCGCCGCAATCGAACGGGCTGTCGTCGCTGCCATCGACCGCGCGATCATAGGTGATAATCACACAGACGGGCGCATCGAACTGGCGAAAGCCGCGCAGCACCCAGTCCTGCCGGGCAGCGGGATCGTCGCGCGCGATGCCCATCGCGGTGAACAGCTGCTTGGCGACGCCGATCTGACGCTCGCGGTGAACGCCCGCGAAGGGTACGCCCTTGCGGAATTCTCGGCTGTCAGGCTCGCCAGCGAGGATCCGTTCGGTGTTGCCGGCGCGGATTTTCGCGAGCGGTTCGCCGGTAATGACGTGGAAATTCCAGGGCTGGGTGTTCATCGAGCTAGGCGCGCGGATTGCAAGGCCTAGAATTTCTTCGATCAATTCGCGCGGCACCGGCTTGTCCAGGTAACCGCGGATCGAGCGTCGGCCCATTATCACGTCGTCGAATTTCATGTGTTTCCTCACCGGTGGCTGCTTTGCATCCTTGTTAACCGCCCGGTTAAGCCGCGCAAACAAAAAGGGCGGCCCCGCAGGACCGCCCTTTGAAATTTTCACTCGCCGCTGGATCAGCGCGAATAGAATTCGACCACCAGGTTGGGTTCCATCTTCACCGGATAAGGCACTTCATCGAGCGTCGGTACGCGCACAAAGCTGACCTTGTCGGTGCCATCGGGCGCGACATATTCGGGCACTTCCCGCTCGGCCAGGCCTTGCGCTTCGGCAATCAGGGCCATGTCCTTGGCCTTGGCGCCCAGCGTCATGACGTCGCCCGGGAACACCCGGCGGCTGGCAATATTGCACTTTACGCCGTTCACATAGATGTGGCCGTGCGAAACGATCTGGCGGGCCGAGAAAATGGTCGGCGCGAACTTGGCGCGGTACACCACCATGTCGAGCCGCTGTTCGAGCAGACCGATCAGGTTCTGACCGGTATCGCCCTTCATCTGCGACGCTTCCTGATAGGTGCGCTTGAACTGCTTTTCGGTAACGTCGCCGTAGTAGCCCTTGAGCTTCTGCTTGGCGCGGAGCTGGATCCCGAAGTCGGACACCTTGCTCTTGCGGCGTTGACCGTGCTGGCCCGGACCATACGAGCGGCGGTTGACCGCGCTCTTGGGACGGCCCCAGATATTCTCGCCCATCCGGCGATCGAGTTTATACTTCGACGTCTTGCGCTTAGACATGGCGCGTCATCCTTCAATTTGCATGCGCGGCATTAGTGCCGTCGCTCCTAGTCCGGAACCGCACCACCCAGCCAAAAACCGGATGCGAGACAGGCTTCACCGGAGTGCCCGCTCAATTGCGAAGGCGCGCCACTAGCCCGGCAAGGCGCAAAGATCAAGTCACGAGTGGTGGCCTGCTGGCCTCAATTGCTATGAATGCCCGACACCCGAATGCGCTGATCGGGCAGAGCATATTCGTCCGTGCCGCCATCGCGCGTTTTCCATTCGGCCGCAGTCAGGCAGATGCGCTTGCCGGGCCGGTGGCTACCGGTCGCCGATTGCGAGGTACGGCAGATCGGACGCTCTTTCTTGGGCGCAGCAGAATCTTCGGCAAGCGTTGGGGAGGCAAGCATGGTGGCAGCAAACAGGGAAATCAGAACAAGCCGCATCGGGCACTCCTTGAATTGAATTTGCTCGCAATTATCAGGTGGCGCGCAGCATTACTAGCCCTTGCGCGGGCCGCGCCGCAGCGCAGACAACACTCCGCGCAAGGTGCGTATCTCAAGATGATTCCAGCCCGGTTTGGTCAGGATGGCGCGCAAGGTTCGCCGGGTTACGTCCGACCGGCTGTTGGGCATGAAGTATTCGCTTGGCTCGAGCATGGTCACCAACTGGCCGATCATCCCTTCAAGCTCCTCTTGCGGGGCAGGGGGGAGGATTTCTTCGGCGGTAGGCTGGGCGAGCTTTACACCTTTCGACCATTCATAAGCGCACAGGATTACCGCTTGGGCGAGGTTCAGCGAGGCGAATTCGGGATTGATCGGAACCGTCAGGATCGCGCGGGCCAAGGCGACATCGTCGCTATCCAAGCCGCTTCGCTCCGGGCCGAAGACCAGCGCCGAACGTCCCGGGCCCCTGTGGATAGCTTGTGCGGCCTGTTCCGGAGTAACCACCGGCTTGGTCACCCCGCGCTTGCGCACAGTGGTGGCATAGACTTGAGCGCAGTCGGCGACGGCTTCGGCCAGGGTCTCGAACACCTGGGCTTGCTCCAACACGACATTGGCCCCTGCCGCTGCCGGCCCCGCTCTGGGGTTCGGCCAGCCATCGCGCGGCGCAACCAGCCGCATTTCGCTCAGCCCGAAATTGAGCATCGCCCGCGCCGCCTTGCCGATATTCTCGCCCAATTGCGGGCGGACGAGGACGATGACCGGTTGGTTGACCTGCGCCTGGCTCGCCGCCGGTTGCGCAGCCATGCGGGAGATCGGCGCCCGGGTCATCAGCTGTGCGGACAAAGTCTCATCGCCAGCAATCAATGCCTCCCGCTTGGCGCGGGACCAGCCTTTCAGGCGGCGTTCTGCGGCAAAAGCAGTATCGCGGTCGGCAAACGGCGCCGACCACGCCAGCTCCACCGGTTGGCGCGTAGTGGTGTACGCATCGCACGTCCCGGCCTGATGCTGGGCGAGTTTGAGTTCAAGCTCGTCGGTATGGCCGACGTAATAGGATCCATCGCCGCAGCGGAGCATGTAGGTGACGAAGGGAGGTGCCATTTTCGGACTATTCCTGCCCCACATCCCGCACCGTGCTCGCAAACTCCTCGAAGTCCTTGGCCTCGGTGAAATCGCGATAGACCGATGCGAAGCGAATGTAAGCGACGGTATCAAGCGCGCGCAGGCCGTCCATGACCATCTCGCCGATGGTGCTGGCGGACACTTCGGTATCACCCAAAGTCTCGATCTGGCGCTGGACGCCCGAGACCAGCTGATCGAGCCGTTCCTGTGCAATCCCGCGCTTGCGGCACGCCAGTGCGACCGACTGGTCGAGTTTGGCGCGGTCGAAATTCTCGCGCGTGCCGCTCGATTTGACCACGGTCACTTCGCGCAGCTGCACGCGCTCAAAGGTGGTGAAGCGCGCCCCGCAGCTGTCGCACTGGCGGCGGCGGCGGATCGCGGTGTTATCCTCGGTGGGCCGCGAGTCTTTTACCTGGCTATCGTCATGCGCACAGAACGGGCAACGCATTTACGGGCGCAGGCGCTTGTAAAACATCGCGCCCGCACCGATGATAATTCCGGCCGGAATGCTGAGCAACGGCAGGACAAGACCTGCGACAGCGCCCGCAGCCGCAGCAGCCAATACCGGCTTGGTCGAAGGGTGGCGAACGCCCTGCTTGGCCATGCCGGACAGTTCGGCCTTTGCGTCGTCCATAATGTTATCGCTCATGGCTCAAAGCTCCTGATAGATCGGGAATCGCGCGCACAGATCTTCGACCTGGGCGCGGACGCGGGCTTCGACCTGCGCATCGCCTTCCTCGCCATTGTGCGAGAGACCGTCAACCACTTCGGCGATGAGCTGCCCGATGTGAACGAACTCCGCCTCGCGGAACCCGCGGGTAGTGCCTGCCGGCGTGCCGAGGCGGATGCCCGAGGTGACAAATGGCGAGCGGGTGTCGAATGGGACGCCGTTCTTGTTGCAAGTGAGCCAGGCCCGGTCGAGCCCCTTTTCAGCCGATTTGCCGGTGACGTTCTTCGCGGTCAGATCGACCAGCATCAGGTGGTTGTCGGTCCCGCCCGAAACGATCCGCAGGCCGTGCTGGCTGAGGCTGGCGGCAAGCGCGCGGGCGTTGGCGACGATCTGCGCGGCGTAAGCCTTGAACTCGGGCTGCAACGCCTCACCAAAGGCAACCGCCTTGGCCGCGATCACGTGCAACAATGGCCCGCCCTGCATGCCCGGGAACACCGCCGAATTGAACTTCTTGGCGAGCGCTTCGTCGTTGGTCAGGATCACGCCCGAACGCGGGCCCCGCAATGACTTGTGCGTGGTGGTGGTGACGACATGCGCGTGCGGGAAGGGCGAGGGGTGCGCGCCGCCTGCGACGAGGCCGGAGAAATGGCTCATATCTACCATCAGGATCGCACCGATCTCGTCGGCAATGGCGCGGAACGCGGCAAAGTCCCAAATCCGCGAGTAGGCAGTGCCGCCGGCAATAATCAGCTTGGGCTTATGCTCGCGGGCGAGGCTGGCAACTTGCTCCATGTCGAGCAGTTCGTCGTCCTTGCGCACGCCGTAAGGGATCGGGTGGAACCACTTGCCGCTCATGTTGACCGGCGAGCCGTGCGTCAGGTGCCCGCCCGAATTGAGATCGAGCCCCATGAAGCTGTCACCGGGATTGAGCAGCGCGAGGAACACCGCCTGGTTCATCTGGCTGCCCGAATTGGGCTGGACGTTGGCGAATTCGCACCCGAACAGCGCCTTGGCCCGCTCGATTGCCAGGGTTTCGACCACGTCGGCATATTCGCAGCCGCCGTAATAGCGCTTGCCCGGATAGCCTTCGGCATATTTGTTGGTGAAGACCGAGCCGGTCGCCTCAAGAGTGGCGCGGCTGGCGATGTTCTCGCTCGCGATCAGTTCGATCTTATGCTGCTGGCGGCCCAGTTCGCCGCGCACGGCCGCATAGACTTCAGGATCGGCCTGCTCGAGCTTGGCCGAGAAGAACCCGGCCGGGCGGATGGCGGGCAGCTTTTCAAGAGTATCGGTCACGTGATCGTGCTCCTCAGCAGGTCGGGTAAGTCAATTTATCAACGCGGCCGGTATGACGCCCGCCCTGGAACTGACCGGCCAGAAACGCGTCGAGGCAGGCTTTGGCCATGTCCACGCCCATCAGGCGGGCGCCTAGCGCGATGGCATTGGCATTGTTGTGCTCGCGCGCCAGAGTAGCCGAATAAGGTTCGGCCACCTGAGCGCAGCGCAGCGCGGGGTGGCGGTTGACCGCGATCGCGATGCCGATGCCTGAGCCGCACAAGGCAACCCCGAATTCGGCGGTGCCAGCGGCGACAACGTCGGCCAGTTTGTAGCCGTAATCGGGATAATCAACCCGGTCGGCAGTGGCGGGGCCAAGATCGGCCACCTCGTGACCCAATCCGATGAGGTAGTCGCGCAGTTCGGCCTTGAGGTCGAAACCGGCATGATCCGAGGCGATGGCGATGTGCATGGCGGAGCCTGTAGGCGCATGGCGCGATTCGTGCCAGCCTTCCGCGCGGGCTTTTCCCCTTAGGGCATGCGCATTCGATTGCCGCTTGCCCTGCGCCGCCCCGATGATACCACGCCGGACCATGAATCAGCTGCTCCGCGATCGCTCGAACACCTGGATTTTTGTGGCCGGTGCCGCCGCCGTGACGCTTGGCGTGGTGCTTCACCTGCCGATGTTCTGGATGGCGCGGATGGATCATTTCCGGCTGGCAGGGATGGCGATGGACAGCGGGATGCTCGCTGGAATGGGGCTGATCGTCGCCGGGATCGCAATGGCCTGTTACGGTATGTTGCCCAAAAACCTGGCGCAGCAAATCCACGCATCACGGCATATCAGCGTCGCCGCGCCTGAAGATGCGCCGCTGTCGCCCGCGCATTTCCGGTTGATGCTGGTGCTGGTGGTGGCCCTGGTGATCGACGTCATGAAACCGGCCTCGCTCGGCTTTGTCATGCCCGGACTGACTGCCGAATACGGCGTTAGCAAAGCGGTCGGTGCGCTGGTGCCGTTCGCGGCGCTGACCGGAACCGTTGTGGGCTCGATCCTGTGGGGGGTGGCCTCGGACATTTACGGGCGCAAGGCCTCGGTCCTGCTCTCGGCGATCATGTTCGTCGGCACCTCGATTTGCGGAGCGATGCCCAGCCTTGGCTGGAATATCGTGATGTGTTTCCTGATGGGCGCGGCTGCCGGGGGCATGCTGCCGGTGACTTACGCCTTGCTCGCCGAGACCATGCCGAGCCGCCACCGCGGGTGGGCCCTGGTGCTGGTGGGCGGGCTGGGCGCATCGGGCGGTTATTTCGCCGCCAGCGGCTTCTCGGCCTGGCTTGAGCCGGTGTGGTCGTGGCGGATCCTGTGGCTGCTTAACCTGCCGACCGGCCTGTTCCTGCTGCTGCTTGCAACGCAAATTCCCGAATCGGCCAAGTACCTGCTGGCGCGCGGTCGCCGGGCCGAGGCGCAAAAGGTGATGCAACAGTTCGGCACACAGAGCCATGAGCATGGCAGCGCGGAAGAAGATGTCGACTTCACCGTGGTTCATGCAAGCGGGCCCGAACAAGTGCGCGGACTGTGGTCGCACGGGATGGCCGGTACGACGCTGGCGCTGAGCCTGCTCGCGCTGTGCTGGGGGTTCATCAATTTTGGCGTGCTGCTATGGCTCCCCGCCGATCTGGTCGCGAACGGAGTGAAGCTTGCGGCGGCCTCGGGGCTGATTGCCCGTTCGGCGCTGATCGCGGTACCGACGGTGGCGGTGGTGGCGATCATTTACAGCCGGTGGAGCACCAAGCTTTCGCTGGTCGCTGTTACGCTGGTCGCAGTCGCCGGGCTGCTAGGGGTGATCGCGATGAAGGCCAACGCCGCGCTGTCTCCAACGCTGCTGCTCGCGCTGTTGATCGTTGGCACCAACGGGATGCTGGCGATCATCTTGCCTTACGCCGCCGAGAGTTATCCGCTGCATATCAGAGGCCGCGCGACGGGGTGGATCGCCGCTTGCACCAAGGCCGGCGGCCTCGGCGCGCAAGCCTTGAGCATCGCCGCGCTGGTGCCGCCGCTGGGTGTCGCGGCCGGGTTTGTGGTTGTGCCCGCGCTGGTGGCGGTGGTGCTGACTCTGCTGTGCTGCCGCGAGACGCGGGGGATCGATTTGCGGCAGGTTGACCAGGCTACGGCCTCAGTGGCCTGATTTCTTTTTGCTGCGGGCGGGTCTGGGCTTGCTGTCGTAATAAACCGCTATGTCGTGCAACAGTTCGCCCTTCATTTCCTCCATCAAGATTTTGACGTCCTGGAAATAAAGGCCGTTCTCTGCGGCGACAGCCGGGTCGGTCATCATCGACATGCTTGCGCCGAAATAATGTTTGCCAGCAGGCGACAGCGCAAATTGATTTATGGAGCGAAGTTCTTCAATCGAAAATTTGTGCGTGTAAGCGCAAGCCATCGCCTGCTTGATCGCTGGCAAGTGCTTGCTCACAACCGGCATCGCGCGATCGGGCACAGACGCTGCGAACTTGTCGAGAATTGCCTGCATCTTCGGATCGGCTGCATCTACTTTTTGCATCAGACCGGCCTGCAACTGACCGTTGAACCCAGTCATGAACTGATGCATCATCTGATCTTGCTGATCAGGCGGAAGGATCGAGTCAACTATGCCGCGCGCCAAAGCGAGACTTTCGGCATTTCCCTGACTTTCGGCACATTCGCTGCCTAGATTTGCGGTTTCCGCCGCAGCCGGAGCAGCGATTATCATACTCAAAGTTGAGAAAACTATAGCAGCTGAACGCATTGAAACCCCACCATCTACCTCGCGGTCGCGCCGGAAGTTTAGGGCGATTTTGCAGCATCAACAATGCAAAACCGAAGCGTTCGGTTTCACTGATCCAGAAAACTTCGCATTTGCCCCGTCCGGCCTAGATGCTCTAACTTCTCCATCAAGCAAGGCAGTGTCGCGAGAAACTATGGCAGTGCAACCTTCGATTGGTCGATCAGGCGGCCAAATCCTTCGCTAATGGTTCTGCGGTCCACAATATCGACCTTCCACGGCAGTTCGGATTCCTCGAACGCTTCGGTCAAAGTGGCGATAGTCGACAGCGGCACAGGCGCGGCGGCTTCAAGCAGCAGGTCGAGATCGGACCACGCTTTTGGTTGGCCGACCGCCCTGCTGCCGAAAACATGCACCGTCACACTGTTTGGCAGGTGCGCTCGCAAGATTGCCTTTACGACCGACAATTCTTCGCCGCTGAGCGCAAGCAAGGGCTTCAAACGAACCTAACCTGATAAGATCGTTCAGCCAGATCTTGCGCTTCGGCGAGAAAGCCGGGGATGCCTTCGACGACCTGAAGCGCTTTGGCGTTATCGTAAGTGTGCGATGTTGTGCTGCGCATTTCGCGCCAGGTGCGCCACGCCGACCAATCGCTCTTGACCAGGCCCTGTTCGCTCACGCTGCGGATCAAATCTGCGAAACTCAACCGGTCAACCTGATCCGGGTTAGCTGAAACCGCCTCAAGCTGGCGGCGCAACATCTTGTGCGCCAGATCGTATGTGAATTCGAATCGCTGGACCAGGCCATCGCGAATTTGCAAATCGGTGGTATCCCGATTGTAGCGCTCCAGCCCTTCGTCAAGCCGGGCAACGGATTTGACGAAGGACGAGAAATCGAGCTGCATCGACGCGAGCGCTTATTGATCGAGGAACGAACGCATCTTCCGCGACCGGCTCGGGTGCTTGAGCTTGCGCAGCGCTTTGGCTTCGATCTGACGGATGCGTTCGCGCGTGACCGAGAACTGCTGGCCGACTTCCTCGAGGGTGTGATCGGTGTTCATCCCGATCCCGAAGCGCATGCGCAGCACGCGTTCTTCGCGCGGGGTTAGCGATGCCAACACACGCGTGACCGTTTCCTTCAAGTTCGCCTGGATCGCGGCATCGACCGGAATAACCGCGTTCTTGTCCTCGATGAAATCACCCAGATGCGAATCTTCCTCGTCGCCGATCGGCGTTTCAAGGCTGATCGGTTCCTTGGCGATCTTCATCACCTTGCGGACCTTTTCGAGCGGCATCGACAGGCGCTCGGCCATTTCCTCGGGCGTGGGCTCGCGGCCCTGCTCGTGAAGGAACTGGCGGCTGGTGCGGACCAGCTTGTTGATCGTCTCGATCATGTGGACCGGGATGCGGATCGTGCGGGCCTGATCGGCGATCGAACGGGTGATCGCCTGACGGATCCACCAGGTGGCATAAGTGCTGAACTTGTAGCCGCGGCGGTATTCAAACTTGTCGACCGCCTTCATCAGCCCGATGTTGCCTTCCTGGATCAGATCGAGGAATTGCAGGCCGCGATTGGTGTATTTTTTCGCGATCGAGATCACCAGCCGCAGGTTAGCCTCGACCATTTCCTTCTTGGCGATGCGCGCTTCGCGTTCGCCCTTCTGGACCATGTTGACGATCCGGCGGAACTCGGTGAGCGCCATGCCGGTGGCCGAGGCGATGTCCGACACTTCGGCACGAATTCGCTCGACCGCGTCGAGCTCGTTCTCGGCAAAGGCGGCCCACTTCTTGTCCTTGCCCGCTTGGCCGGCCAGCCAGCCATCGTCGAGCTCGTGCCCGACGTAGCTGTCGAGGAAGTCCTTGCGGTTAACCTTGTGGCGTTCTGCCAGACGCAGCATCTGGCCGCCCAGTGCGGTCAGGCGGCGGTTGAAGGCATAGAGGTTGTCGACCAGGTATTCGATCTTGGTCGCGTGGAACTGCACGCTCTCGACCTGTGCGGTGAGTTCCTCGCGCAGCGCCTGATAGTTCTTTTCCTTGGTGTTCGTGAACGCTCCGCCGCCGCTCATCACATTGAGGCGGTCGTTCTGGATCTTCTCGAACTTCTTGAACAGCGCGGTGATGTGAGCGAATTTCTCCAGCGCTTCGGGCTTGAGCTGCGCTTCCATCTGCGCGAGGCTGAGGGTGTTGTCTTCTTCCTCTTCTTCGACCGCGCGGCGGGTCCGGGGCTCGCCGTCCTCGTCTTCTTCCTCTTCAGCGGCGGGTTCTTCTTCGACCTCTTCCTCTTCTTTGTAGGAAGGTCCGGCGCTGGCTTCGGTGATCTCGCCGTCAGCTTCTTCGTCTTCGGCCCCTTCGGCGAGCTTTTCGGGCGGCGGTTCCTTGGACAGCATCGCGTCGAGATCGAGGATTTCGCGTAGCTGCATCTCGCCTGCGTTAAGCGCGTTCGACCACTGGATGATCGCGTGGAAGGTGATCGGGCTTTCGCACAATCCCAGGATCATCGTATCGCGACCGGCTTCGATCCGCTTGGCGATGGCAATTTCGCCCTCGCGGCTGAGCAATTCGACCGCGCCCATTTCGCGCAGGTACATCCGCACCGGATCGTCGGTGCGCTCGATGATTTCTTTCTTTTTAATCAGGTCAGGCCGCTCGGCACCCTGATCGGGCTCGTCGACCTCGTCGACTTCTTTCTCTTCAGGATCAATCGCGTCTTCGTCGGATTCGACGATGTTGACACCCATCTCGCTGATCGCGGACATGATGTCCTCGATCTGGTCAGTGCTCATCTGGTCCTGCGGCAACGCCTCGTTCAGCTCGTCCATCGTGATCACGCCGCGCCGTTTGGCGCGCGCGATCAACTTCTTGATCGAGGCTTCATTGAGATCGATCAGCGGAGCATCACTGCCTTCATTGCCGCCGGTGTTTTCGTCTTCGTCCATTATTCCGCCATTGGTTTGGCAGGAACTTCCCCCGAAGCCCCCGCACGCGCGCTGGCCATTTGGCGCAAGCGCGAGTCGAATTCCAGCTTTCTCTTCAGCAAAC
>JANYGB010000052.1 GCA_025359445.1 Sphingomonadaceae bacterium | reverse complement strand
ACCGCGTCCCCACGGCCGACGGTGTGCGCGAACTGCAGAACCGCCGGGTGGAAATCACCTACGGTCCAGGTTCGGGCATGTAAGCTTCGCAGCAATGCGACAAAGATCAGGGGGCTGGAGCAATCCGGCCCCTTTTTCTTTGATCATCGCGCTTGCCTAAAAGCGCCGCGCCAGCCCGAACATCAGCGAACGACGCGGAGCAGCAGCAGTCAATCCCGCATCGCCTTCAAGGTCGAGCTGCCAGTCTTTACTAGCATGCCACGCGAGCGAGATTGCGCCGCGTGCATCGGTGGCATGCCCGGCCGGATCACCGTCGCGCCATGCGCCGATCTCGGCTTCGACAGTGACATTCGATCCCGCCGCATGGCTGAGCCCGGCGACCCCGCCCCACACCAGATGTCGCCTCTTGCCGCTGGAGTTGGCCGCCGCATCTGCTTCCGGCGTCAGATCGAGTTCAAATCCTGCGGGCAGCTTGACGGCGATCGGGACTTGCACCGCCGCGCTCCAATCGCCGGCCCCGATACCGCTATGACCGGTTGGCAAAGTTACAGTGACCTGCACCGCAACCGGTCCACCCGGCCCGGATAAGCTGCGGCGCAGACCGAGCGAGAGATCGCCTAAACCAGCCCAGCGGGTAATTACGCCGTTCAGTCGGTCGCGGCTGCGGGTGGTGGTATAGCCGCCAAGCCCGATTTGAAGCTCAGTCCTGTCATCGAGCCCGGCCCGAACGAGCAGGTCGCCATGAGTCAGGTCGTCTTCAGTGCTCGCTGGATCGGCCAAGTGATCCCAACCGGCCACTCCCAACTCGATCATCACTTGGCCGGGCGGCATGGTGCAGCCCGGGGTGCCGAGCCCTGGGCGGTCGGCGCAGAAATCGGTGGCCTGGGCCAGCGCGGGTGAGGCCAGCATAGCCGCGGGCAAGGCAAGCAGGATACGGCGCATTGAGGTAATCTAGCAGCACGCTGCTTGCAGAGCCAGCGCGCGTGGTTAAACAGCGATGCAATGTTCCGTTTCCTGCGCCCCAGCCGACCCACCGCTCAGCGCGGGCTCATCTATAGTGCCGGCTGGTGGATCGGGCGTTTGGTGATCTGGTTCGTGGTGATCAGTGTCGGCATGACCTTGCTGTACAAATGGGTCCCGGTGCCGGTAACATTGACCATGGTGCTCGATCGCAATGGCTTCGACAAAGACTGGGCGCCGCTCAGCCGGATCGATCAGACCATGGTCGATGCCGTCATCGCGGGCGAGGATGCCAAGTTCTGCAGCCACAGCGGGTTCGATACCGCTGCGATCGAACAGGCGATGCAGCGCAACGCCAATAGCGCGCGACTACGCGGCGGCTCGACGATCAGTCAGCAGACCGCCAAGAACGTGTTCCTGTGGCAAGGCACAGGCTGGACCCGCTACGCCCGCAAGGGGCTGGAAGTGTGGTTCACATTCCTGATCGAGACCATCTGGGGCAAGCGGCGGATCATGGAGGTTTACCTCAACGTTGCTGAAACCGGCGTCGGAACTTACGGGGTTGAGGCCGGAGCGCAGCGCTATTTCCGCCATTCCGCCGCGCATTTGGGTCAGGTCGAAGCGGCACGGATCGCCGCAGCCCTGCCCGCCCCCAAGCGCCGCGAAGTGGCCGATCCCTCAGGCTTCATCCGCCGCCACGGCAACGCAATCGCCGCGCGCAGCGGAGTGGTGCGCAACGAGGCGATGGACGCCTGCGTTTACGAGTGAGTTGAAACGAAACGGGGGGCGGCATTGTGATGCCACCCCCCGCTGATGTCACTGCGGCCCCATCGGGACCCACAGGTCTTTAGAAGCTGATCCGCGCGCCGATCCGGATCGTGTAGAGCGATTGCTTGGGATAAATCGTATCGGTTGGAGCCACGAAGTTGCCCAATGAGTCCTTTGTGTTCGCATCGTAGCGATACTGGACGCATGGCTGTCCAGCGTTGGCAGCGGTCAAACCGGTGGTCGAAGCACCAGTTGCCACAGGCGCGGTCAGACAGCCAACGGTCACTGGCGCAACGGTATAGGGGAAGCCGTATTCGCGAATTTGACCCCAATTCTTGTTGAGCAGGTTCGTGAAGTTTTCGATGTCGCCGAACAAGGTGAACCGCGAATTGCCCACAAAAGTCGGCAGTTCCTGCGAGAAGTGCAGGTCGAGCTTGGTGATCCAGCCCGACGAGAACGCATTGCGCGGCGCGATCGTGCCGCGGTACTTCGAAAGCCCCGTTGTGTTGATGTAGGCGTCAATCTGCGAAGCGACGGTAGCATTGGCGTAAGATACCTTCGGATCGGTCAAACCGGTCGGAACGTACAACAAGTAGCGGCTACCCGAACCAATGGTCCCAAACGCAATCGAGCGCGTCGCAGGGTCGCGGAACGTGAAGCTGTAGGGATGGCCGCTGCGGCTTTCGCCGAACAACGAAAAGTTGGTTTTGTAATCACCGAAGAAGGCATGGTTGAAGTTCAGCGTGGCCTTGATGTTGTGCTTCACCTCGTCGTTCGAGATGCCGTATGCCGGGCCGTTGGCATCAAGCGCCACACCAGCGGCGTAGTTCGACGAAGCAACCGACGAAGTCGCTGGATTCTTGTCCCTGATGTTCGAGTGAGTATAGCTCAAGCCAAGATCAAGACCGAAATCAAATGTCTTACGAACCCTTACCACCTCGATAATGCTGCGGCCTTGGTTCGAATTGGTCAGCACCAGATCCGAGTTGTTGTCGGTGAACCCGGTGATTGGTGTATAGCGCACCCGGCCATCAGGTGTGAGCAATCCGTTGGGCTGGATCCGGATATCCTTGAAGTCGACTTGCTGGCGGACGCGCGAATAAAGGAAATCGGCTCCAAAATTCCATCCTCCGCCAAGCAGACCTGATGGCGTCCAATCGGCAGAAAACGTTGTACGCAGCTGCGAAGGAATCTTGAAATCGGGTGCCAGTGCGTTCGTGGGTGCGTTGCCTGAAAGCGCTGCGCTCTGCAGTGCCGTGTTTGCAGCAGTGGGGATCGAGGCGCCATTTACATTGGTCAGGATCCCGGCACCGGCGGCATTGTTATAGCTGCTGTTGCTGGTCTGCTGAATGTCGATCGAGTTGGTCAGGACGCCCGTGTTCGAGAAGCTGTTCGACACATAAACGTCAGGCGTACCGCCCGAGAAGATGCCAATGCCGCCGCGGAACGCAAGGTCGCTGGACGGCTTGAACGTAAAGCCGAGGCGCGGCTGGAAAACACCCAGCCCCGACAGGAACTTGTTGTTCGCGAACCCGTAACGGGCAACGAAATTCGGGTTGAGCACGGCGCGGCTGTTACCCCCGTAGAGGTCGTACCGCATGCCATAATTTACCGTCAGCATTTCGTTGACGCGCCAGTTATCCTGAATCCCGAATGTGTAGGATTGGTAGGTAAAGTTTGCCGCCGCGTCGTTGGGATTAAGGGTCAGGATATCATTCTGGTAGCGCAGTCGTTGCGCATTGCCGGCCTGAAAATCGGCGATTGAATCGAAGTAATAATCGCCCGCCGAGCGTTGGAGGAACGAGTTGAACGTCTTGGCCTGGCTGAATTCGGCGAACAGCCGGATATCATGGTCGCCAGCCTTGAGTCGGCCCTGCAACAACCCGCCAAAGCTCTTGACGTTCAGCGCATTGGTCTGACGCGAGATATCGGGGCCAAAGCTGACAACCGCATTGGTCGAAGGGCAGTTGATCGAGGTGGTGTTGCCCGAAGTCAGTACCGCCGGACGATCCGAAGTCGGCGCGGTGCAAACCTGGAATTGCGCGAAACCGCGCCCCAGAACCGGATCCTGGCCGCGGACGTAATCCTTGTAGAACGCTCGGAATTCGGTCGAAAATACTTCTGACCAATCCGAGTTGAGCTGGAACACCCCGGTATGCAGCCGGTTAGACTGGGTATAGGCGTTCGACGTCAGCCCAAGCCCGAACGGCGCGGTGGTGAACGCATTCTGCACCAGATTGATCGAATCCTTGGCGTAGGTGTAGGTCAAGGATGCGCGCTGTGTATCCGACAGGTTCGCGTCGAGCCGGGCAACCAGGCGGTCGTCCTTGTCGCCATTGGTCTTGATCACCGGGCCAGTATCGTAATTGTACTTCGATTTGGCGATCGCGGTAATGTTGTCGACCTGCGCCTGGACCAGCGTCGGAATCTGCGTTCCGGAGTTGTTGTCGATCGGCCCTTCGGCAATCGGCAAGTCGGCGCGCAGCCGTTCGCCGGCAATCATGAAAAACAGCTTGTCCTTGATAATCGGACCCGACAGCTCAACCCCGTAGTTCTGATAGGTATAGTTCGGGAGCGTAATCTGACCGGTCGGGATGCCAGGACCAGCCTTGGTTTTCGTCCCGGCCAGCTCATCGGCCGAATAGGCGTAGAAACCAGTGCCCTGGAACGTGTTGGTGCCCGAGCGCAGCACGATGTTGATCGATCCGCCTTGGAAATTACCTTCGCGCACGTCGAACGGTGCCACTTTGGCCTGAAACTGACCGATTGCATCAAACGGGATTGGCGAGCGGCGGCTGGGCAGGCCGTCGGGGTTGAGGCCGAAGCTGTCGGTAATCGCGACACCGTCGACCGAGAACTTGTTGTAACGCGGGTTCTGGCCAGCGAACGAAATCGCGCGCCCGCCGCCCGGGGTATCGTCGAGGCGTGCGAACGGATCGCGGCGCGACAAATCGCGAATATCGCGGTTGACCGATGCTACGTTTGCGATCTGCGCGCTGTTGAGCACGGTCGCGGGGCCCTGCGAGACGTTGCCGGCACCGCGGACGCGGGTCGCGGTAACGACGATTACGTCACCATCGCTTTGCGACCCCAAGTCGATGGGCAGCTCGTAAGCCTGTGCTGCAAGCGTTACGATATCGGTAACTTGGGTGCCTTTGTAACCGGCAGCGCTCACCGATACCGAATAGCTGTCTCCCGCGCGCAGACCTGAAACACTGAAGGCACCTGATGGAGCAGTTGTCGCGGTCGAGGTTGAACCCGTCGAATTGTCCAGAATTTCAACCGTCGCACCGCCGACCGGAACACCCGCAGCGGTCACGTTACCGCGAATGGTAGAAGTGGTTTCCTGCGCATAGGCCGGCGTTGCCAGGCCGCATGCGAGAGACAGGCTGGCAGCGCTGGCAGCCAGAAAGAACTTGATTTGCATCGTGGTGTATCCCCGTAGTTTCATGAGCGGCAAGCGAATCGCTGTGTCCCGACAATTGCGCCTGCTCTTACAGGCGCGGCGAGACCCGCTAAACATGCTTTGATGACAAACTTGTGGCTACCTGTGACACGGCAAACCAGCACTTTCGCAGAATCCGCAAGTAAGTACCAAAGAAGGTCCATTCGGCGTAACGATCGTGCGATATTGGGGAGTTTGATGGTGACCAGCCTTCCAAACTCGTCAAAAGTTTCGCACGATTATTGCTGCACTGCGGCATTTGTGCAACGCATGGGGAGAAGGTGAAGCCATGGCCACGCAGCACGATCATTCGCAGGAGCGCGCGGAGCACGATCATGGCCACTCGCATGGGCATGGGCATGGGCATCACCACCATCCCCCGCCGAGCAGCCACGGCAAGGCGTTTGCGCTGGCAGTGACGCTCAATGCGCTGTTCGTAGTCGTGGAAACTGTCGCCAGCTTCATCTCCGGATCGACCGCGCTGCTCGCCGATGCCGGGCACAACCTGGGCGATGTGCTGTCGTTGCTGCTCGCCTGGGGGGCCAGCGTACTGGCCGCGCGGCCGGCTGGGCCGGGTTATACCTACGGATTGAAATCGAGCTCAATCCTTGCCGCGATCGCCAATGCTGCACTGCTGTGGATCGCGCTGGGCGCAGTCATGCTCGAGACGGTGCAGCGGCTGTGGCAACCGGGCGAGGTTAACGGCAAGCAGGTGATGATCGTCGCGGCGGTGGGGATTGCAATCAACCTCGCCTCGGCGCTGCTGTTTGCAAAAGGCAGCAAGGACGATCTTAACCTGCGCGCGGCGTTCCAGCACTTGATGGCCGATGCGGTGGTCTCGGCCAGCGTGGTGTTCGTCGGTCTGATGGTGCTGCTTACCGGCCAGAACTGGATTGACCCGCTGGCCAGCCTGGCGATCACCATCGGGCTGGCCTGGGCGAGCTGGGACCTGCTCAAGGAAGCGGTCAAGATGGGCCTACTGGCGGTGCCGCGGCATGTCGATGAAACGGCAGTCAGGGCGTTTCTTGGCGAGCAAACCGGGGTTACCGCTGTGCACGACCTCCACATCTGGGGGATGAGCACCACCGAATGCGCGCTGACCGCGCATCTGGTGGTCCCGGGCGGGGTCACCGGCGACGCGTTCCTGCGCGAGATCGGGCAGGCGCTGGAAAAGCGCTTTCGCATCCACCACGCCACGATCCAGATCGAAACCGGCAGCGCCGAATGCAGCTTGCAGAGTCAGCACGCGCATTGATCGATCCATTCAGCCGTGGTCAGGCTGGCGCGCTATACCCGGCCCGGTATTATTCGCTCCGGGGTCGGAGCAACAGGGAGACATATCATGGCATTTTCGAGCATGCGTCCGTGGCTGGCCGGCGCCGCAATCGCAGTGAGCTTAGCAAGCTCCGCTTATGCACAGGATGCCAAAGCGGTGTTCGAAGCGCGCTACGCCGAAATGTCCACCGCGATGCAGGCCAAGGATATGGCTGCGGTGACCAAACTGTTGGCCCCCGATTTCGTGATGACCGACATTCAGGGCACCGATCATAATGCGGCCGAGATGCAAGCGGCGATGGACAAGCGCCCCGGCGGACCGGGCGCAGTGCCCAAGGTCACGATCGTTTCTGCGCAAATCAGCGGTACCACCGCGAAAGTCGAACAGCAGACCGAAATTCACATGGATCGGCCCGGTCCCGACGGCACCCCGATGAAGCTCGACGTTACCGTGCTGACCGATGACAACTGGGTCCAGAGCGGCGGAGCCTGGCTGCTTCGATCGAGCGACCAAAGGGACGTCTCGGTAGCCAAGGACGGCGACGTGGTGTTCCACCAGGCGAAATAATTTGACCAGGTAAGAGCAGCGCCCCCTCAATTCTCCCCTTCTGGGGAAGTGCGGCGCATAGCGCTGACGGTGGGGGCATTGCGGGCTTGCGCAGGCCCCCTCCGGCCAGGCCGCGGTGAGCCGCCTCCCCCAGAAGGGGAGGATTTCAGCCGCTGTCCTAAGCCGCCTGTTCCTTGCCCTTGAGCACGCGGATCGGTTCCTTGCGGCCTTCGACCACATCGCGGTCGATGACCACTTCAGCGATGCCTTGTTCAGTCGGAATGTCGAACATCGTGTCGAGCAGCAGCCCTTCGACGATCGAGCGCAGCCCGCGCGCGCCGGTCTTGCGTTCGATCGCGCGCTTGGCGATTGCCTCGAGCGCATCGTCGGTGAAGGTCAGCGCCACATCTTCGAGGTCGAACAGCCGAGCATATTGCTTGATCAGCGCGTTTTTGGGTTCGCTGAGGATCTTGACCAGAGCTTCGATGTCGAGGTCTTCGAGCGTTGCGATCACCGGCAGGCGGCCGACGAATTCGGGGATCAGCCCGAACTTGAGCAGATCTTCCGGCTCGGCCTTCTGGAGCAGTTCACCCACCCGCCGCTTGTCCGGATCGGCGACATGCGCGCCAAACCCGATCGAGCGCTTTTGCAGGCGGTCGGCAATGATCTTGTCGAGCCCGGCAAACGCCCCGCCGCAAATGAACAGAATGTTGGTGGTGTCGACCTGAAGGAATTCCTGCTGCGGATGCTTACGGCCGCCTTGCGGCGGCACGCTGGCAGTGGTGCCTTCCATCAGCTTGAGCAGCGCCTGCTGCACGCCTTCGCCCGAAACGTCGCGGGTTATCGAGGGGTTTTCGGCCTTGCGGCTGATCTTGTCGATCTCATCGATGTAGACGATCCCATGCTGCGCCTTCTCGACGTTGTAGTCGCTCGACTGGAGCAGCTTGAGGATGATGTTCTCAACATCCTCACCCACATAGCCGGCTTCGGTCAGCGTGGTCGCGTCAGCCATCGTGAACGGCACGTCGAAGGTCTTCGCCAGCGTCTGCGCGAGCAGCGTCTTGCCGCAGCCGGTCGGGCCGACGAGCAAGATGTTCGATTTCGACAGCTCAACCTCGCCGCCCTTGCCGCTGTGCTTGAGCCGCTTGTAGTGGTTGTGCACCGCGACCGACAGCACCCGCTTGGCGCGGTCCTGGCCGATTACGTAATCGTTGAGCGTTTCGAAAATATCGCGCGGGGTCGGGACGTCGCTGCCCTTTTTGCCGGCGATCCCGGCCTTGGTTTCTTCGCGGATGATGTCGTTGCACAGCTCGACGCATTCATCGCAGATGAACACGGTCGGCCCGGCAATCAGCTTGCGCACCTCGTGCTGCGATTTCCCGCAGAAGCTGCAGTACAGGGTGCTTTTGGTGTCAGATCCGCTCAGTTTCGTCATGCTTCCGTCCGTTACCCCGCTTGCCCGCGGGAATCGCCCGACTCTAGCCCGGCAATCATAGTTATCAATCCTGCCATAGCATAGGCATATTGCCCGCGCCTGAAGCGGCAAGGTTACTTATTGGTAGTGCACTGCCCGAGTCAGGTCGGCGCACCGCCGCTGCCGCTACCATCGGTTTCACCTTCGGGGCGACTTTCGAAGACCTTGTCGACCAGCCCGAAGTCCTTGGCCTCATTGGCGCTCATCCAGGTGTCGCGGTCCATTGCATCGGCCACCGCTTTGACCGACTTGCCGGTGTATTTGGAATAAAGCTCGTGCATCGTTTCCTTGAGCCGCAGGATTTCGCGCGCCTGGATTTCGATGTCGCTGGCCATGCCGCGCGCCCCGCCCGAAGGCTGGTGGATCATGATCCGCGCCTGCGGCAGCGCCACCCGCATCCCCGGTTCACCTGCGGCGAGCAGGAAGCTGCCCATCGAACAAGCCTGGCCGATGCACACGGTCGAGACCTTGGGCTTGATGTACTGCATGGTATCGTGGATCGCCATGCCCGCCGTCACCACGCCGCCGGGCGAATTGATGTACATCGAGATGTCTTTCGATGGATTCTCGCTTTCTAGGAACAGCAGCTGCGCCACGATGACCGAGGCCATGTGATCCTCGACCTCGCCCGTCACAAAGATGATCCGCTCGCGCAGCAGCCGCGAATAAATGTCGAAGCTGCGCTCGCCGCGGCTCGATTGTTCGACCACGACTGGAATCAGCGCGCCGGTGATGGGATCGCGGTGGAAGCTGTCGTGGTTAGTCGCCGTGCCGTAAACGTCGCGCATGAAGGTCCTCGTCTGGTTGGTGAGCCTATGTCGGCCCTGCTGCGGCGATGTTCAAGGGCGTTAACCGGTTCAACGCCCGGGGGCACCGTATTCGGTGTCCCCGCCCAACGCTGCGGAACGACATTGGCGGCGGAAGGTCACACGAACGTCACACCCAAACGCGTTCGCGGCGGACCGCCTCGACCGTTCAGACGAGGGGGTCCGGTGATCGGAACACTGCCGTTGCGCGAGAAATCCTGAATGCGGGTCATCTCTTGGGTCGGAGCTTGCTGGATTGTGGCAAATCGCGCGGATGTAGGAAAGGGCGTAAGCTATTTAGGGGTTTTCGCACCTGAAACCGTAATTTTATGTCGGCTTTGGCAGCGCGATGTTCAAGGGCGTTAACCTGACTGTGTGACAGCCTACACAAATTAGCTGCTGGGCGATTGCGGGCAAATGCTCCTGCTGATAGCCTATCACCCGGGTCGCGCCAGGCAGGGGCTTCGCGCACACGATGCTGTTCGTCAGTTATTCAACCCGCGATCTCGCGGCGGTGGAACGGATCGTCACGCGGCTCGAAGCACGCGGGTTAACCTGTTGGTATGCCGCGCGCGATATTCCCCCCGCCGCGATCTTCGCCAAGGCGATCGCCGATGCCGTGGCGCACTGCGACGGGTTTGTCGCTGTCATCAGCAAAGCCTCACAAGCCAGCGACGCGGTGCTGCGAGAGCTGGAACTGGCCAGCAATGGTGGCAAGGCGATCTATCCGCTGAGGCTGGAAGCCGGGGCGCTGGCCCCGGGGTTCGATTATTACCTGTCGCTCAAGCAGTGGACCGAATACGGCAGCCGGGGCGACGCTGCGCTCGATTGGTTGGCGGCCGCTCTGGCCGGGCAGCCCTCACCCGCGCTGCCACACTCCCCCCGGCTGCGCGGGTTGCGGCGCTGGGCCATGGGCCTCGCTGCGCTCGCAGGCCTGGCGGCGGCGGGTTACCTGCTGTCGAGCGCTCTTCCCAAACCCGCTGTCGCGACCCCGCAAGCGAGCATGCAGGAAGCCCGCATTGCACTGCGCGAACTCGATGTGAACCGGCTCAATGCACTCATCGCACGCGGTTGGAGCCCGAACGCGCCGTTCGACGAACAGGACAACAACGCGCTCGATATCGTGTTGGCGATTTGTGAATGGAACCCGCAGCACGATCGGCAAAAACTGATTCTGACGGTGCGCACTTTGCTTGAGGCGGGAGCCAGCGTCACGCACCGCAATACCTGGGGTGATACCGCCTATTCGATCGCGAAAGCGCCGCGCTATTGCGGCCCCGATCATCCGGTGACGCAGATGATGAAGGCGAGCTGCTACAACGGGTTCAATCCCACCGGTGATCAATGCGAGGCACATTACCACAAGCCAGGAAGCTGAAAGGCCCATTGCCAGAGGCGCTGCAAACAGCCAGCATAAGCCCTGTAATCCCAGGGGAAGCCAACCGCCATGCGTCTCGTCACACTTGCCATCCTGCCCGCCGTGCTGCTCGCCCAGCCCGCGCTGGCCAAACAGGCCAAGCCCTCCGCTGAGCAGCAAGCCGCAGCGGCAGCCGCGGTGGCGGCACAGCTTGGCGTAATCCAGCGGCTTGACGATGATCCTACCGGGCCGCTGCTCAATGCGGTGATCGTGGTCAGCCCGCAGGCCGCAGCCGATGCCGCCAAGCTGGCCGATACCGGACGACTCAAGGGCCGCACGGTGTTGATCAAGGATAACATCGAGACGCGCGAATTTGCCACCACTGCGGGCAGCCTCGCGCTGAAAGACAACAGGACCGGGCGAGATGCGCCGCTGGTGGCGCGGCTGCGCGGCGATGGCGGGGTGATCCTGGGCAAGACCAACCTCAGCGAATGGGCCAACATCCGCTCTTCGGCGAGCTCGTCGGGATGGTCGGGGGTGGGCGGGCAGACCAAGAACCCCTACGCCACCGACCGCAGCCCGTGCGGCTCATCGTCGGGCAGCGGCGCGGCGATTGCGGCGGGGATGGCTTGGGCCGCCATAGGCACCGAGACCGACGGATCGATCACCTGCCCCGCGAGCATGAACGGGATCGTCGGGTTCAAGCCCACCGTAGGTCTGGTCAGCCGGACCTTTGTGGTCCCGATCAGCCACAGCCAGGATACGCCGGGGCCAATGACCACCAGTGTTGCCGATGCGGCTTTGCTGCTGACCGTGATTGCCGGGAGCGACCCGATGGATTCCGCCACCGCCGAAGCTGACATGCACAAGCAGGATTATACTTTGGGACTGGGTACCAGCAGCCTCAAGGGCGTACGCATAGGGGTGATGCGCAAGCAGGCAGGTCGGCATCCCGGGGTCAACCGGTTGTTCGACCAGGCCCAGGCCGATCTGACCGCCGCCGGAGCGATCCTGGTGCCGATCGACTACGATTTTCCCGATGCGATGGGCGACGATGAGAGCACCGTGCTCTATTTCGAGCTGCGCGAGGACATGGGCAAGTATCTCAGCGCCCTGCCCGGCACCATTCCGTCCAAATCGCTCGCCGACGTGATCGCGTTCAACCAGGCCAATGCCGCGACTGAGCTGCGCTGGTTCGGGCAGGACAGCTTTGAACGTGCCGAAAAGAACACCGACCGCACCGCGCATGACAAGGCGCGCGCCAATTCGTTCAAGCTCGCCGGACCCGAAGGGATCGACGCGCTGCTCGCCAAGCACAACGTCGTCGTGCTGATTGCGCCCACCGAGGGCCCCGCTGGGATGATCGACCTCGTCACCGGTGATCACTTCCTCTCGGTCGGCGCGGGGAGCCTCGCGGCGGTGGCCGGCTATCCGCACTTGACGGTGCCGATGGGGCAAGTTGAGGGGATGCCGGTGGGGCTGAGTTTTATCGGCCCGCAATGGGGCGACAAGGGTGTGCTCGATCTGGGTGCGGCTTATGAGCGGGCGCGAACGGCCGTGCTGGAGAAGCCGAAGTTCAAGCGGTGGGGGGAGTAGGCTTTAGGACAAGGCGTACAATTCTTGAACCCACCTCCGTTCGTGGTGAGGAGGGACAGAGCGTAGCGAAGGCCCGTCTCAAACCATCGCGCGCCGCGCTTGATCCTTCGAGACGGCCTTTCAATCCTTCGCAAGCTACAGACTTCAATGCCTCCTCAGGACGAACGGGTTTGACTAGATTTTGGCCCCTCGCCCCAAACGCAAAGCGCGCTGCCTTGCGGCAACGCCCTTGCATTCCCGAACCGGTAATCCGGCCTATTTCTTGGGCGCAGCCTTCTTGGCCGGAGCCTTCTTTTCGGCGGCGGGTTTTTCAGCAGCCGGCTTTTCGGTCTTTGGTGCGGCATCCTTCTTGGGAGCGGCAGCCTTGGTCTCGGCCTTGGCTTCGGGTTCGGCCTCAGCCTTGGCCGCAGCCTTCTTCGGCGCGGCCTTCTTGGCGGGCTTGGCTGGAGCGGGCGCGGCATCCTCAGCCTCGATCGCGGCTTGAAGTTCTTCCTTGGTCACGGTCTTTTCGGTGACTTCGGCCTTGTCGAACAGGAAGTCGACGACCTTGTCCTCATACAAGGGCGCGCGCAGCTGGGCGGCGGCGAGCGCGTCCTGCTGGATATATTCCATGAACCGCTGGCGGTCTTCGGCGCGGTATTGCTGTGCCGCTTGCTGCATCAGCATGTTCATTTCCTGCGCGCTGACTTCCACGCCGTTGGCCTGGCCGATTTCCGACAGCAGCAGGCCAAGGCGCACCCGGCGCACGGCAATCGCGCGGTAATCGTCCTTCTCGGCTTCGATCTCGGCGAGCGCGGCAGCGGGATCTTCTTCCTGCTGCGCTTCCTGGTTGAGCTGCGCCCAGATTTGTTCGAACTCGGCCTCGACCATCGTCGGCGGCACGTCGAAATCATGCCCGGCGGCAAGCAGGTCAAGCAGCGCGCGCTTCATCTGGGTGCGGGTCTGGCCGGCAGTTTCCTGCTCGAGCTGGCCGCGCAGCAGGCCTTGCAGTTGCTCAAGGCTGGTGAGGCCAAGGCCCTTGGCGAAATCGTCGTCAATCTTGCTTTCGCCTGGAACCTTCACCGACTTGACGGTGACGTCGAAGGTGGCTTGCTTGCCCTTGAGCTCGGCGGCCTGATAATCGGCCGGGAAGGTTACGGTGATGGTCGTTTCATCGCCTGCCTTGGCGCCGACCAGCTGCTCTTCGAAGCCCGGAATGAACCGGCCCGAACCGATTTCGAGCGCGGTATCTTCAGCCTTGCCGCCATCGAACGGTACGCCAGCGACCTTGCCGAGAAAATCGATGATCAGCTGATCGCCGGTTTCGGCCTTCTTGCCCTTTTTGGCATCGACGAACGACTTGGCGTTCGAGGCGAGCTGCGCCAGCTGCTCGGCAACCTGATCATCGCTCACCGGAACCACGAGCTTGTCGAGCTTGAGCCCGTCGATCTGCGGGGCCGGAATGCTCGGCAGCACTTCGAGCTCAACCGTCAGTTCGGCGTCCTTGCCCTGCTCGTAGCCTTCGCCAAGCGCGATCTGCGGTTGCATCGCGGGGCGCAGCTGGTTGTCGCCGATGACCTTGTCGACCGCTTCGCGCACCGTGGTGTTGAGCGCTTCCTGGTGAAGCTGGGGGCCGTGCATCTTTTTGACTAGGTTGGCAGGCACCTTGCCGGGACGGAAGCCGGGCATGCGCACGTCGGGAGCGATCTTGGCCACTTCGCCATCAATCCGCGCGGCAATGTCCTTGGCCGCGATCTTGACGCTGTAGCTGCGCTTCAAACCTTCGTTGGTGGTCTCGACAATCTGCATGACAAATGAAACCTTCTGATACGTTATGCTGCGCTGGTCGGGCTGGAACTGGTGCGGGCGAAGGGACTCGAACCCCCACATCTTACGATACTGGTACCTAAAACCAGCGCGTCTACCAATTCCGCCACGCCCGCGGCCCGACGAAGTGTTAAATCAAGGCGTGGCCCTTAGTGACCCCTTGGACAAAGGGCAAGCAAGGAAGGCCAAACTCAACGCAAGCCAAGAACGGTTGCCAGACTGGTTAGCCAATTACCGCGGGTTGCGATCTGCGGCGCGGGCGCGGCGATAGCGCAATCCAGGCAGTAAGCCTGCGTCCCCTGCACGGAACCGAGCCGGAGCAGTCCAGCGGCGGCGCGGGTCAGGCTATCCTGCTGCTGCAGCGCCATCAGCCCGGCCAGATCGCGCCCTTGCGAGCCGCTGTCAGCATCATCGTCACTGCCAAGCAGCTTGGCGATCATGCCGCCATAGCCCTTGGCCTCGGCCCCGTAATACTTGGGGTGCCAAGTATCGAGTTTGGCCGCGCTGGCGGCGTATTTAAGCGCCTCGGGCAGTCCGCCAAATTCATCGACCAGCCCTTTTTGCCGCGCAGTTCCGCCGTCCCACACGCGGCCTTGGGCCATGGCATCGACCTCTTGCGGGGTCTTGCCGCGCGATTGGCCGACCAGCCCGATGAAGCGGGAATAGCCCTGTTCGATATTGGCCTGAAGCAGTTTCTCAACCTCGGGCGTCAGCCCGCCGAGCAGATCGGGCTGGCCTGACAGCGGCGTGGTCCGCACCCCGTCGCTGTTCACCCCGTAGCGCGCCAGCGTGTCTTCAAAACTGGGCATGACCGCGAAGATTCCGATCGAGCCGGTGACAGTGCCCGGTTCGGCGAAAATCCGCTGCGCCGGGGTTGAAACCCAATAGCCGCCGCTCGCCGCAAGGTTGGCCATCGAAACCACCACCGGGCGCACCTTGCCGTCCTTGGGGGCCTTGAACCGGTTAAGCGCACCGCGGATTTGTTCGGACGCGAGCACCGATCCGCCGGGCGAATCGACCCGCAGCACCAGCGCCGGGGCGTCGTCGGCATTGGCCCGATCGATTAACCTGGCGATCCGGTCTCCTCCGGCGGTTCCCGGCCCGGCCTTGCCATCGACGATCTCGCCCGCAACGGTGACCACTGCCACCGCTTTTCCATTGGTGCTGAGCGGATGCGCTGCGAGCAATGCGTCGGGTTTGCTGTAGGCGTAGCTGCCCGGGCGGTCTTTGTTGTCGCCCGCACCAGCCAGCTGTTTAACCCGCTCTCCAAATGCCACATCGTCGCCGATTTTATCGATCAGCCCGGCATTGAGCGCCGCCTGCGCGCCGTCACCCTTGGCAGCGGTGAACCAGCCGACAGGATCCTTAGTGATCTGTTCGATTTGCGCCTTGGGCCGGGCTTTCAGGACATTTGCCTTCCAGTCTTCCCACATCGCTGCATACAGCGCGGTGCGGGCTTCCTTCGATGGGGCGGAAGCATCGTTGCGCTCATAAGGTTCAACAAAGTCCTTGAAGGTCCCGACCTTATAGACGTGGACCTTGATCCCGTAGTTCTGCAGCAGCTTGCCATAATACGGCATGGTTCCGCCCGGGCCCATTACGAACGCCCCGCCCATCGGGTGCGCCCAGACCTCGGTGGCATGCGCGGCGAGCATCACCCCGTCATCGATATAAGCCGTGGCATAAGTCAGCACCGGCTTCTTGGCGGCGCGGACCTGGTCCATCGCTGCGCCGATTTCTTCCATGTGGACCAGCCCGCCGCCGGTGAACTTCGACAAGTCGAGCACTACCACCTTGATGTGATCGTCGGTGGCGGCCAGCTGAAGCGAACGCACCACGTCGCGGACCCGGTACTGCTTAAGCGGCGCGCCGGTCCCGATCAGCAGGTTAAGCGGGTCCTGATCGGCTGGTTCTTCCACCACCGCGCCATCGAGCTTGAGCAGCAACGCCCCATCCTTGAGCGCCGCCTGGCTGGGCCGCGCGGTAAGCGCGCCGTAAAGCCCGGCAAAGAACAGCAGCATGAGCAGCAGCACCAGGCCATCTTTGATCGCGACGAGCAGATGCCAGACCTTACGGGCGAATTGCATGCGGGTGTCCTGTCCAGTGACTTCAAACCGCCCTTAAGCAGCGCCGCGGACAAATGCCAGCGCCGGTTCGACCAACCGCCGACACACACTTGCCGACAGCGTACTTGCCGCAAGCCTTTGCGGTCGTTATGGCACCGACTTTAATGACATCGCCAGACGCACGCACCTCGGACCGCTACCCAGCCGGCTCCGCCGCTTTCCCGTACCGCGACTTGATCGGACTGGGCGGGCTGGCCCCGTGGGAGCTGCTGTTCCTGATCGACGAGGCCGAGCAGTGGGTCACTTTGGGGCGCTCCGCCCATAAGCGCGATGAACGGCTGAGCGGCCTGACTATCATCAACGCCTTCTTTGAGAACAGCACCCGCACGCTGCTTTCGTTCGAACTTGCGGGGAAGCGGCTTGGCGCTGACGTGGTCAATATGCACGTCGCGCAAAGCTCGGTAAAGAAAGGCGAAACGCTGATCGATACGGCGATGACGCTGAACGCGATGCACGCCGATGCGATTGTCATCCGCCACCAAAGCTCGGGTGCGGTGCAGCTGATCGCGGACAAGGTCGATTGCCCGGTGCTCAACGCCGGTGACGGCCAGCACGAGCACCCCACCCAAGGGCTGCTCGATGCCCTGACGATCCGTTCGGTCCTGCGAACCAAGGGCATGGGGGACGAGATTGCCGGGCTGATCGTGGTGATCTGCGGCGATATCCTGCACAGTCGGGTCGCGCGGTCGAACATCCATTGTCTGACTACACTCGGCGCGCAAGTCCGCGTCTGCGCTCCGCCGGCTTTGATGCCCGCCGGGATCGAGCAGATGAAGGTGACGCCTTTTCACAATTTCGATGCGGCGCTGGATGGCGCCGACGTGGTGATGATGCTGCGGCTTCAGCAAGAACGCATGTCGGGCCAGTTCATCCCCTCCCCGCGCGAATATCGCCATCTTTACGGGCTGACGCTCGAGCGGCTGGCGAAAGCCAAACCCGATGCGCTGGTGATGCATCCCGGTCCGATGAACCGCGGGGTCGAAATTGACAGCAATGTTGCCGATTTGCCCGGACGTTCGGTGATCAACCGCCAGGTCGAGATGGGAGTGGCGATCCGCATGGCCTGCCTCGATGTGCTGACCCGCAAGGCGCGTGGGCTGGAGGGCTGGGCATGAGCGCGGCGGCTCCGCTAACGATTACAGGCGGTCGGCTGGTCCTGCCGTTCGGCGAACCGCAGTTGGGCGGAATCCGCTGCGCAGGCGGGCTGATCACAGCACTGGGCGCGGTCACCGCCCAGCCCGGCGACACCGTGGTCGATGCCAAGGGCAAATTGATTGCACCGGGACTGGTCGATCTGGGTGTGTTCGCGATCGACAAGGCCGCGTTTCACTTCGGCGGGATCACCCGTGCGGCGCTGATGCCGGACCAGAACCCGCCGCTCGACCATCCGGCGCGGGTGCGGTTCGCCGCGCTCTCGGGCAAGCCCGACCTGTGGGTCCACCCGCTCGCCGCCGCAACGCGCGGGCTGGAGGGCAGCGAGCTCGCCGAATTGGCGCTGATGCGCGATGCCGGGGCGAAAGCCGTTGCGACCGGGCGGCGCTGGATCGGCGATTCGGGGACGATGCACCGGTTGCTGTCCTACTGCGCGATGCTCGAGCTGACGGTCATTACCCATGCCGAGGATGCGGGGCTGACCGGCGCGGCGGTGGCGACGGCGGGCGAAATGGCGACGCGGTATGGGCTTCCCGCAGCCCCCGCCGAAGCCGAAGCGCTTGCGGTGGCGCGCGATATTGCGCTGGCCGAGCTAACCGGGGCGCGGCTCCATTTCCGCCAGGTCACGACCCGTGCGGCGCTCAATCTGGTGCGCACGGCCAAGGCGCGCGGTCTGGCAGTGACGGCTGGTGTGACCCCCGCGCACTTCATGCTGTCGGACACGGCGATCGGTGATTTCCGCACCTTTACGAAGCTCTCGCCGCCGTTGCGCAGCGAGGCAGACCGGCAAGCGGTGCGCGAGGCGTTGGCTGACGGAACGATCGACGTCGTCGCGTCAGGCCACGATCCGCGCGGGCCCGAAGACAAGCGCCTGCCGTTCGCCGACGCCGAGCCGGGTATGGCCGGGGCGGAGACGCTGCTGGCGTTGACGCTGGGGCTGGTGCGCGACGGGGTGATTGACCTCGCCCGCGCCTTTGCCTTGCTCGCGGCCAATCCCGCCGCCTTGCTGGGAGTGCCCGCAGGCGTGCTCGGAGTCGGACGCGAGGCGGACATTGCATTGATCGACCCGGCGCGGCCGTGGATCGTCAATTCGGACAAGATGTCAGCGAGCGCGGGCAACACCCCGTTCGACAAGCAAGGCGTCGAAGGCCGCGTCATGGCGCTGTTCAAGGGCGGCAGCGCGGTGGGTTAATTCATACCGTCATCCCGGCGCAGGCCGGGATGACGATGCGTATTTTGGCCAGATTTGTTTCACAACCACACAACGAGAAACCCCCTCCCGCCGAGGCGGAAGGGAGCTGCGATCGCGTTACTGGTATCCTACGAAACTAGTGGCGGCGCGCGTTGGCTGGGCCCACTGCGGCGACCGGCTTCATTGCCAGCTTCACCTTGGGCTTGATCGCAACCTTCGCCATTGCCGGAGCATTGGCAACCCGGCCCGGCAGCTGGCGGCTGACGGCATAAGCAAAGCACACCCCGCCCCGGTTCTTGACCGCCGAGCAAAGACCGTTGGCCCCGCGCCCGTCGAGACCAGCGGCAGCAACGCGCCAGAAGCGCTTGCCTTTGACCGTGGCCTGCGTGACCGTCATCTTGAAATTGCGCAGTTCGGGATTGCGCGAGGCATAGTGGCCCCAGGCACGGCGCGCGCCCTGTTCGCTGGCGAACGAGCCGAGCTGGACCAGATGCGACGAACCGCGACCTGCGACCTTGGCCAGCGCATGGCGTGGACGCAGTCCGGGGCGATGCGCAATCGTCTTGGGCCGGGCGGCGACAGCCATGCGAACGGCAGGCGGCGGGGTCATCGCTTCAGGCCCGCTTTGTGGGAGCGGCTGGACGGCAGGGGCCGAATTGAAGGCCTGCGAGAAGGCTTCGGGGGTCTGTTCGGTCACAACTGGCGCTGTCACGGCTGCCGGGGCATCAACCGGTGCGTACTGCGCCAGGTTCACCGGAGGCGCATCGGCTGCGGGTAGTTCACCCGCCGCTGCAACCACCGGAGCATCGGTCTTGACAGCACCAGTTTCGGCGGCGAGCTGTTCCTGGTCGCCGCTGGCATTGAGCGCGAGCGCAGCTGGCTGGCCGCTATCGGCCACCATCGGTACGCGCAGCAGCGAGGCAACGCGCAGCTTGGCATCCTCGGGGCGGGCCTGCATTACCCAGCCGCTGATCCGGCCATCGAGCTGTTCGGGCGGAATGTCTTGCGAGGCCATCATCCGGGCTTCGCGCCAGCGTCCGTCGAGCGCGTAAGCATATGCAAGGTTTTGGCGCACCTTGGGTGAGGCGTCGCCGCCGCGCAGCGTATCGGACAAGATCGCGACGCCCCGGCCGCTTTCGCCGGCGAGAGCATAGGCGAGGCCCAGGTCGGCCGCCGGAATGGCATCGCGCCAATCGTTGAGGATCGCCACTGCTTCCCCATTGCGGCCCGCGCCGACATCGGACAGCGCCAGCGACAGCGCAGTTTTGGCCGAGTTATCGCCCAGCTTCATCGCATCATTAAACGTGGTCGCCGCGCTCTCGAACCGCCCGGCCCGCAAATAAGCCTGACCGAGCAACGCACGGTATGAAGCGTTCTTTGGATTGGCCGCGACCAGCCCTTCGGCAAGACCAATGGCCTTCTCGACATTGCCCTTGCTCAGCGCCTTCTGCGCTTCGGCAGCGGCCTTGTCGGTGCTTGATTTAGCGACCGCGCCGGAGCTGAACCCGGCCCCGGCAGCCATGGCCAGCGCAACGGCTCCAGCTAAACCGAGCGGCAGGATTGAACGACGAAAGTTGCGGGTCTGCATGGGAGTGGTCCCTTCCTCGAGAAAATTCATGTGCGACTCTGGGCCACTTGCGCGGCGAGTTGGGCGATATCGGGTTGATCGGCGAGCAGCCGGTCGAGCGCTTCAGTCATCAATTGCTGGGCGCTGCGGCCGTTGACAGTGCAGGCCAGCCGCAACTGGAGGTGGCGCGCGGCGTCGAGCCGCAAAGTAAACGCGGCGCGGCGGCCTTCGGCCAAGGCCGAACGGCGTTCGGCGCGCAGCTCGCGGCCAAGGCTACGCTGCTGGTGCAACACTTCGGGGATCTGCTGGGTGCGGCTCGCCGAATCGATCGAGACGACCTGGCCGTATTCTTCGGCACCTTCATTATCGCCCATGTCGTTCCAGCCCAGATCCTCGTGACCGAACTCTTCATGACTGATCGCCAGAGAACTGGCCTGCGGGCGCATCGCCGGCTTGGCGCCGCCCTTGCGCGCAAGCAGGCGCGGGGTCAGCGAAGCGATGGGTTTGTGATCGGCCATGCCGGGGCGTCCTTCGCTTACGAGCCGGCCACGCGGCGGCCAAAGCCGCCAGCCGGACGATGCATGCCCTGCACCGACGATACGGCAGTCGGCGCGGCGAACACGGTCCGGCGGAAATTCTTTTCGAGCCGATCGGAGATGTAGCTCCACAGCGCGGTTACTTCGGCCGAGCTGCGCCCGTTGGGATCGACTTCCATCACCGTGCGGCCATCGATCATCGAGGCGGCAAAATCGGTGCGGTGATGCAGCGTAATCGGCGCGACAGTGCCGTGCTGCGACAGTGCCACAGCGGCTTCCGAAGTGATCTTGGCCTTGGGGGTGGCGGCGTTGATCACGAAGATCAGCGGCTTGCCGGCGCGTTCGCACAGATCGACCGTGGCCCCCACGGCGCGCAGATCGTGCGGGCTCGGGCGGGTTGGCACCACGATCAGCTCGGCCACATTGATGACCGACTGGATCGCCATCGTGATCGCCGGCGGGGTATCGATCACCGCCAGGCGAAAGCCTTGCTGGCGCAGCACCGCCAGATCGGCGGCAAGCCGGGCCACGGTGGTTTGGGCAAAGGCCGGGAACTCAGCCTCGCGTTCGTTCCACCAATCGGACAGCGAACCTTGCGGATCGATGTCGATCAGCACGACCGGGCCAGCGCCCGCGCGCTGCGCCTGCACGGCGAGATGCCCGGACAAGGTTGTCTTGCCCGAACCACCCTTTTGTGATGCCAATGCCAGTACCCGCAAAGTCTATCCCCTAAGAAAATGCCGCAAACCCAAAAAGACTTGCGGTGGGGATCGCAGAACGTTCCTAATTTTGAGTTAACGCGGGCGCGGGAAGCGCGGCGGAGTGCGGTGCCAGGCGTTCATAAACCCTTTGCTAAGGGTGCGTTTACTATGTCAGTTAGCGACAACACAGCGCGGTGGGCTGGCATGCCGGGGGGCAAGCCGAACCCAAAGGTAAACCGCCATCAGGACACGGGAATAATTCTATGGGTCGCTACGTTTTGCTTGCCGCATTGGCGCTCGGGGCCGGATTGTCGTTCGGCCAGCCCGCCGTGGCCGATACCAAGACCGGAGTAGACGCCTGGACTCGCGGCGATTTTGCCGCAGCAGTAAGGGAATGGCAGGCCGGAGCAACCAAAGGTGACGGCGATGCGATCTTCAACCTGGGGCAAGCTTACCGGCTGGGCAAAGGCGTGCCGCAGGATCTGGTGCGCGCCGAACAGCTGTTCGGGCAGGCGGCCGGAATGGGGCATTTGCAAGCTGCGGACAATTACGGGCTGCTGCTGTTCCAGCGCGGCGAACGGGCCAAGGCGCTGCCGTATCTGCGCGCCGCCGCCGATCGCGGCGATCCGCGCGCGCAGTATCTTATCGGCATCGCTCACTTTAATGGCGACATGGTCCCCAAAGACTGGGTCAGGGCCTATGCGCTGGTTACGCTGGCGCAGCAGCAGGGCTTGCCCCAAGCTGCGGGCGCGCTGGCGCAGATGGACCAGTACATCCCGCTCGAGCAGCGCCAGCAAGGCGTGCAAATGGCGGTTGAGCTGGGCAGCGAAGCTGATGCAACCCGCGCGCGGCAACTGGCGGCGGTCGATCTGGGCAGTCAGGTACCAGGCGGCACAACCGGACCGATCGGCACCACCAAGGGACCTACCGTTGCATCGGCCGGCAACGCGGTGACCGAGGCGCAGCGCGTTGCCGGGCGTGACAGCCCGGCCACGGCGGGCGCCGATTATGCCCGGCCAGCAGCACCAGCGCCGCGCCCGGTGGCAGTGCGCCCGGCCCCGCCGCCAAGCGTGGCCGTCGCCGCTCCGACCCCGCGTCCGGTAATCAAGGCACCTCCCGCCCCTGTTCCCGTCCCTGTTTCTGCCCCGGCAGCATCAGGCGGAACCTGGCGCGTCCAGCTTGGCGCGTTCGGCGTCGCCAGCAACGCCGATGCGATGTGGGCCAAAGTCAAAGCCCGTCCCGAACTGGCGGGACACGCCCGGCTCAACGTCAAGGCCGGGGCGGTGATCAAGCTTCAGGCCGGCGGGTATAGCCAGGCCGGGGCGCAGGCGGCTTGTGCCAAGCTCAAGGCGGCGGGGATTACGTGCGCCGCGGTGCCGGGGTGAACCGCATCACCTCCCCCTTGATGGGGGAGGGATGCCGAAGCTTGTGAGCGAAGTGAATTAGCGCAGGCTGGGAGAGGGTGATTTCACCGCCAAAACTGGCGCATGGGGCAAACTCACCCCCATCCAACTTCGCCTAAGCCGCCAAAGCGGCTAAGGCTTCGTATCCTTCCCCCATCAAGGGGGAAGCGAGCAGGCGGGCGTTGAGTTGCTTCCATCGAATCCTACTGACCGCATCCGCACGCTCGATCTGATCCGCGGGGTCGCGGTGCTCGGCATCCTGGCGGTCAATGTCGCCGGGTTCGCCGCGCCCGACAGTGCCGTCTATTCGCCCGACATGCCGCGCCTTGGGGTTTGGCAGGATCACGCTGTGTGGCTGCTCACCTTCGTGCTGTTCGAAGGCAAGATGCGCGCGCTGTTCTCGGTGCTGTTCGGGGCGAGCCTGCTGCTGTTCGTCGAGCGCGCCAACCAGGCCGGACGCGACGGCGCGCGGCTGCAGGCGCGGCGGCTCGTGTGGCTCATGCTGTTTGGGTATCTGCATTTCGCGTTGGTGTGGGACGGTGATATCCTGTTCCTTTACGCCGCAATCGGGTTCGCAGCGCTCGCGCTGCGGAACTGGCGAACCAGCCAGTTGGTGGTCGCAGCGGCTTTGATTTTGGCAACGTGGCAGGTGTGGGGCGCGGCGATGTGGCTGCCCAGCGTGGCGACCGAACTTGCCGTGGAGAGCGGTTCGACCTCGCCGAAAGTACTGACGCAGCACGCCGCCGACCTCGCCGAATACCGCGCCGAGGATGCCAAGGACTTGGCCGAGGCCAAGCTGTCGTGGCCCGCGCAGGTTCAGGCCAAGTGGACCAACCGGGGCGACGATCCAGTCAATCTGATTGCCTACAACTGGGGCGAGACGCTGCCGTGGATGTTGCTCGGCATGGCCCTGCTCCGCAGCGGATTCTTCGCCGGGGCGTGGCCGAGGCGGCGCATGGTCTGGCTGGCAAGCGCGGGGATCGGCCTCGGCGGCGCGGTTACCATCGCCTTCGCGCGATGGGCCAGCCGCGCTCACTATCCCGAAGTGACAATACACTTCGCCACCAGCTTCGGCCTCGCCCTGCCCCACCTCGGCATGGCGCTAGGCTACGCCGCGCTCTTGGTCCTCGCCGCGCCGCACCTGTTGCGCTGGGTGCCGGGCCAAATGCTCGAAGCCGCCGGGCGGATGGCGTTCAGCAACTACCTCGGCACCAGCCTGGTGATGGCCGCGCTGTGCTACGGCTGGGGCCTGGGCCTGTTCGGTCAGTTCGGCGCGGCGCAGCGCTGGACGCTGGTGCTGCTGGTCTGGGCGCTGATCCTGGCATGGAGCCAGCCGTGGCTGACGCGCTACCGACAGGGCCCGATGGAGTGGCTCTGGCGCAGTTTGACCGAGTGGCGGGTGTTGGGGTTTCGGCGGTGATTTTTGAGGATTGCAATGATTTGCTGTTGCGATGGAATTGTGCAACTTTTCGATAGACGGAGGCTTACGCGAAAAAATGAGCGATGTTCTAGCAAGAGACCGTGATTGGGCCGCCTTTGATGGTCAAGTGTGTAAAGTAACTAGGTTCACACAGCTTGCTACAATTGATAATGGAAAGATTGTTGCGATCAATAAAGCCACGCCATATGCGTTGGTCGCTTTTGAATGCTCAACCATAGGCCAGGACGCAATTGGCTCGATTGCACATAAAGTCGATTTCGCGAACCTTTGGAACGCATATATTGGCCGTGGAGTAGGCGGGGATGAAGAAGTTATCATTGCTTGGAACAAAAGAAATTTGAGAGGCATCGCCAAGCTATTCTCGTCTTTTATGCCTGGGCTAGCGGTAATGATCTGCAAATCTGGCTCTTATGAATTGATGACTGACCCATCCGCGCAACCCGAATTGCGGGGCCAAGCCCGGTATTTGGCCATGAAGCCGATCGTCGAATGGATACCCGAAGTTCTATCTTAGAAGTTCAAATTGACGTTGGTCAGTCGGACCTACTGATCAATTTTCTGCCTCACAAATCGAGCGGGGACTGAAACGGGTGCCCTCACCCCGTCCCGAACGGGTTCTTCGAACTGCGCAGCATCAACCTGACCGGCACCGCATCAAACCCCAGATCGCGGCGCAGGCTGTTGATCAGGTAGCGCTGGTAACTGACCGGTAAGTCATCCAGCCGGGTGCCGAAAATCGCGAAGCCCGGCGGGCGGGTCTTGGCCTGGGTGATGTAGCGCAGCTTGATCCGCTTGCCGCCGGGCGCCGGCGGCGGGTTGCGGTTGACAGCGTCCTCGAACCAGCGGTTGAGCGCCGAAGTTGGCACGCGTTTTGACCAGGCGGCGCGGATTTCGAACGCGGCTTTGAGCAGCGTGTCGAGCCCCTTGCCGGTGCGCGCCGAGACCGTCAGCACCGGTAGGCCTTTGACCTGCGACAGCCCTTCATCGAGCGCGGCGCGGATCCCGTTGAACAGGCCGCTGGCATCCTGCGCCACATCCCACTTGTTGATCGCGATGATCAGCGCGCGGCCTTCTTCAAGCACCAGGCTGGCGATCTTGAGATCCTGATGTTCAAGGCCGCGGGTGGCATCGAGCAGCAGCACGACCACTTCGGCAAAGTCCACCGCATGGCGCGCGTCTGCCACTGCGAGCTTTTCCAGCTTGTCGACCACCAGCGCCTTCTTGCGCATCCCGGCGGTGTCGATCAGCCGGACCACGCGGTCCTCGTCCAGATCGGGATCGTGCCAGATCCAGTCGACCGCAATCGAATCGCGGGTGATCCCCGCTTCAGGCCCGGTCAGTAGGCGGTCTTCGCCGAGGAACGCGTTGATCAGCGTCGATTTGCCGGCGTTGGGCCGGCCGACAATGGCGAGCTTCAAGGGCGCGCGGTTAAGCGCTTCCTCGTCTTCCTCGTCGATTTCGTCGGGTACAAATTCATCGCGCTCGCGCTGACCCGCATCGAGCAAGGGCAGCAGCGCCTCGAACAGATCGCCCAGCCCTTCGCCATGTTCGGCCGAAAACGGCACCGGATCGCCGAAGCCGAGCGAGTAGCTTTCATACAGCCCGTGATCGCCCGAGCGGCCTTCGGCCTTGTTGGCGACCAGCACCACCGGGACCGAGCTTTCGCGCAGGTATCGCCCGATTTCCTCATCCATCGGGGTGAGCCCCGCCCGGGCATCGATCACGAACAGCGCCACATCCGCGCCGACCAGCGAAGCTTCGGTCTGTGCACGCATCCGCCCCGGCAAAGTCGCGCTGTCTTCGTCTTCCCACCCGGCGGTATCGACCAGCGTGAAATCAAGCCCGAGCAGTGTGGCATCGCCCATCCGCCGGTCACGCGTGACCCCGGGCTGATCGTCGACCAGCGCGAGTTTCTTGCCGACCAGCCGGTTCCACAGCGTCGATTTGCCCACGTTGGGACGGCCGATAATGATGACTTGGGGGAGCGCCATGGCCGCCAACTGGGCGCAGCGGCGCATTTTTGCAAGCGGTGCGGCATTCCTTACTTCGCTGTTAACCATACTTCGCAGTCACCAGCTAACCATCCCTATGCCATTTCCCGCTGCATGGGACTACGGGGACTTCTCATCGGTTGCGGACTGGTTGCGCTTGGCGCGGTGCCGCTTGGCGCGGCCATTGCAGTTCCCGACGACAATGTCGTCGATGGCGGCGGCAGCGCAAGTCTGCCGCCTTATCTGCAATGCGTGCCCTATGCCCGCCAGGTCACCGGCATTCAGATTCGCGGCGACGCTTACACCTGGTGGGGTCAGGCCGATGGCCGTTATGCCCGCGGGTTCTGGCCCAAGGTTGGCGCGGTGATGGCATTGCGGCCGCACGGCAATTCGCACCTCGGCCATGTTGCCGCAGTCAGCCGGATCATCGACGACCGGACAATCCTGATCCGCCACGCGAACTGGAGCCCGATCAACGGCCGCCGCGGCCAGATCGAAGACAACGTCAAAGTGATCGACGTCTCGCCCGCTAACGACTGGAGCGAAGTCAGGGTGTGGTATGCGCCGATCCAGGCAATCGGCGGATCGGTTTGGCCGGTGCAGGGATTTATCTATTCGGGCAAACCGCCCAAAATCGTCCCGAGGATCGACAAGGCCAGATTGGCTTATGGTGGCCCGGCCATGCTTTTGCCAAACCAATACGACGATGCCCCGGTCAAGTCCCGCGCTGCCAAAGCCACGCGAAGCCCGATCGGGGACATCATCGCCAAGAAGATGGGTTGGTAGCCAGCAACTCGTCAGTGCGAAGCGCAAAGCGACGAAGCAATCCAGGGCGTCACGCAGTTGACACTGGATTGCTTCGCTTCACTCGCAATGACGAAATGGTTTAGGTTAGAACCGGAAGCCGAGCACCGCGCGGAAGCTATGGAAATCATAGCGGATGTCCTGCGGTCCGGCGTTGACGCCGCCAGCAAGCACGAACGGGTTGGTCGGGCCAGCCGTACCATTGCCGATTGCGACGTAATACTTGTCATCGTAATAGCGGTTGTACAGATATTCCATACCGAGCGTGAGCCCGCCGCCAATCACCACTTCGGCGCCGCCGCCAGCCTGCCAGCCCAATACCATCTTGTCAGGATTGACCTGCGTGAAGCTGTTCGCCGTGTTGGTGGTGACGAAATCATGCTTGATCCGGGCATAGCTTGGACCACCGGTGACATACATCAGGCCCCGGTTACCGGGAGCATAACCAAGCCGGGCGCGCGCCGAAACTGCATAGTCGATCCCGCGGGTAAAGCTGTAACCGGCTGGAGTGGAGCTGAAGGCCGTAACCGAATCGGTCGAATCGCTCTTCGATCCTTCAATCAGCACGCCTGCGACAATATCGCCATAACGGGCATCGTAGCCGAGCCGCACTGCGTATTCGGCGGCTTCATGGTCGGTGGTGCACGGGGTCGTGGTCTGCGCATTGAGCGTAGAGCTGCCGTTGCAGAAGCCTGGGCTGAAAGCATTGGCACCGGTTGAAGTCAGCACGTTGTTGTCGAACTTGCCGTCGCGGTTGGTGTCGAACACCACGGTGTCGGCACCGTGGTTATCGTGCGTGGAGAGGCCGCCTGATACGGCAATGTAAGGGCCGGTGTAGTCACCGGCATTTTGGTCGGCGAGCGCGGGTGAGGCAAGTCCGGCGAGGACCAAAGCCACCAGGGCTGGATAGGTGCGATGCGTCATGGAAATTGTTCCGTTCGTTTAAAAGGGGTCGGTATTTTCCCTAACGAACCGCAAATCGATTCAGATGCATCACTCGGCAAATAACGAATTTCTGTTGCTGCACTGCAACACAATTTGCATTTTGAGGGGTTTGAAACCCCGTCTGTGCGCGATCAGGCGTGGGCCAGCGGCGGATTTTCGCCCAGATCTTCGAACCAGGCTTCGACCGGGCCGTTGAGCTTGAGCAACAAGGGGCGGCCATGACGGTCCATGGTTTTTCCGGCCTGAACCTTCACCCAACCCTCGCTGATGCAATATTCCTCGACATCGCGCCGCACGCTGCCCTTGAAGCGGATCCCGATCCCGCGCTGCAACTTTTCGGAATCGAAAAACTCGCTGCGCGGATCGGCCGCGATGCGGTTAGGCGGCAGGTCCGGAGCGCTGGCCGGAGCAGGCGCTGCGGGGCTGTCTTGCGGGGGGGTCTCGTCACTCATGGCAGCGGCACCTAAAGCGCTTTCCCGGCTTGTCAATTCACCCCCGCGCCTCTAATGGCCCGCGTCACCGCGCAAGCGGGCGCGTAGCTCAGTGGTAGAGCACACCCTTCACACGGGTGGGGTCGCAGGTTCAATCCCTGCCGCGCCCACCATACTTTCAATGACTTAGGTCAAAAAAGTTTGTGTCCACTTCCGCAGAAGATCCAAAAAGGGGCCTTTTAAGGGGTCTTTTGCTTCGCTCTTCGGGACGTTGTGGCAAAAATCTTTCCTTCTGTGCAGTCAGGCAGCGGCGCCACGCAGGTTACTTCCCTCCAATTGCAGCAAATTCGAGCGTAATCGTCGATGCAGCCAAACTGCACCAGTGACTTGTTCACATCGCCTTGGCATGTAGCGGCATACACTGCGGATTGGGGAACATCTTGCTTACTGAACAGCACAAAGAGATCGCTGGGAAGATCTGGGAAATCGCCAACCGGCTGCGCGGTCCTTATCGCCCGCCTCAATACCGGCTGGTGATGCTGCCTATGATCGTGCTGCGACGGCTCGATTGCGTGCTGGAGCCGACTAAGGATGCAGTAGTCAAAGAGCACAAGCGCCTGATTGCTGCTGGCACGTCGGAAAAAGCCATTCCCAAACTACTGACCAAAATCGTCGATCCTGACCGCAAGCAGCCGCTTTACAATGTCAGCCCGTTCACCTTCGCCAAGCTGTTGGGCGATAGCGAGAATATCGCCCCGAACCTCGTGTCCTACATCAACGGCTTCTCCGCCACGGCGCACCGCATTTTCGAGAAGTTCAAGTTCGGCGAGCAGATCGAGAAGCTGGATGCCAGCAACCGGCTGTTCAACATTGTAAAGGCGATGGCCGACATCGACTTGCATCCGGGCAAGATCGACAACATCCAAATGGGATATGTGTTCGAGCACCTTGTCATGCGTTTCAATGAGCAGGCGAACGAGGAAGCTGGAGACCACTTCACACCGCGTGAGGTGATCCGGCTAATGACCAGCCTGATCTACACTGGCGAGGAAGATGTCTACAAACCCGGCGTCTATAAAGAAATCTACGATCCCACCTGCGGTACAGGCGGGATGCTGTCTGTCTCGGAAGAGGCGATCCTGCGCGGGAATGGCTCGGCCAACCTCGCGCTGTTCGGCCAGGAATACAACGATGAGAGCTGGGCAATATGCTGCTCGGACATGCTCATAAAGGACGAAGAAACCGACCACATCGTGCTGGGCGACACGTTGGGCGACGGCAAGACCGGCGACGGCTTTGCCGACCGGCAGTTCCACTACATGCTGGCCAACCCGCCGTTCGGCGTGGAATGGAAAGACCAACAAAAGGTTGTCGGCAAGGAACATGCCGAGCTGGGCTTCTCGGGTCGCTTCGGCGCGGGCCTGCCCGCCATCAACGATGGATCGCTGCTATTCCTCCAGCATATGATTTCCAAGATGCACGCTGCTCCGGATCAGGGCGGCGAAGGATCGAAGATCGCGATCATCTTCAACGGCTCGCCGCTGTTCAGTGGTGACGCCGCCTCCGGCCCGTCCAATATCCGGCGCTGGATCATCGAAAACGATTGGCTCGACGCCATCGTCGCCATGCCCGACCAGCTTTTCTACAACACTGGCATCTTCACCTACATATGGTTGGTCACCAACCGGAAGGCTCCCGAGCGCAGGGGCAAAGTGCAGTTGATCGACGGCACGCGCTTCTTCCGCAAGATGAAGAAGAGCCTGAACAACAAGCGCAACGAGATCAGCGACGCGCCGGGCGATGATCAGATTGCCGAGCTGACCCGGCTCTATGGTAACAACAAGGATGGCGAGACCGCCGTTGTCACCGTCGACGGCCAACCGGAAGAGCGCATTGTCAGCAGGATTTTCCACAATCACGAGTTTGGCTTCCTCAAGGTCACGGTCGAACGTCCGCTTCGCCTGAACTTCGAGGCCACGCCAGACCGCATCGCCCTCCTCGACGATCAGTCGGCTTTTGCCAGCCTTTCCGTTTCCAAGAAGCGCAAGGATGAAGCTGCGGCAGCGCGGGAGGAAGCAGAAGGCCGCGAGGAACAACAGGTGATCCGTGAGATCGTTGCCTCGCTGGAGGGCAAGGGTCGCTACATGGACCGGGACGCCTTCGAGGCTGACCTTGACCGCGCCGCCAAGCGGTTCGGGCGCAAGGTGCCCGGCCCGCTCAAAAAGGCAATCTTCGCCGCGCTGGGCGAGCGTGATCCACAGGCCGAAATTTGCCGTGATAGTAAGGGCCGTCCCGAGCCGGATAGCGAGTTGCGTGATACCGAGAATATCCCGTTGCCTGCCTACCCGGATCTGCCGGATGCGTTTGCCCGTGCCATCAACGAACCGCAAAACGCCGCCCAGCGCGGCGCCAGGCTGCCCTTATTCTTTGGGCCGGACAGCCCGAATGACGATCTGGTTGCCACCATGCGCGGCGTGATCGAAGACTATATTCGTGCCGAGGTGCTGCTGCATGTGCCCGATGCTTGGGTCGATTATTCCAAGACCAAGGTGGGCTATGAAATCCCCATGAACCGGCATTTCTACGTCTACAAACCGCCGCGCCCGCTAGCCGAAATCGAAACCGAAATCACCAAGCTTGAAGGCGAGATTGCCGATATGCTGCAAGGGCTAGTGGCGTGATAACTGCAATGTTGCCCGAAGGTTGGTCCAACCGGCGATTGCGCTTCGACGCCCGGTTGAACCCCGTCAAATCGGAAATCAGGCTTCACGATGACGACGAGGTTTCATTTGTTCCGATGGATGCTGTCGGAGAGCTAGGCGGCTTGCGTCTGGATGAGATCCGAACCGTTGATGAAGTCTACACCGGCTACACCTATTTTTGCGATGATGACGTGGTCGTCGCCAAAATCACCCCGTGCTTTGAAAACGGTAAAGGTGCCTATGCGACCGGCCTGCACAATGAGGTCGCCTTCGGCACCACGGAACTGCACGTCATTCGGGCCAACCCAAATCTCGATACCCGGTTTTTGTTTTATGTGACGATGGCCGATGATTTTCGCAGTTACGGATCGGCGGAAATGCTTGGTGCCGGCGGCCAAAAGCGTGTGCCGGAACGATTTCTCAAAGACTGGCAAACGCCGTTGCCTGCAATCGACATCCAGCGTCGGATCGCTGGGTTTCTGGATGAGAGGTTGGCGCAGATTGACGGGTTGATTGCCCGCAAGCTGGCGCTGCTGGAGCGGCTGGCCGAGAAGCGGCAGGCGGTCATCACGCAGGCCGTCACCAAGGGCCTGAACCCCGCCGCGCCCATGAAGGACAGCGGCATTGATTGGCTCGGCCAAATCCCCACCCATTGGGAGGTTATGCCGCTCAAGCGGCTCAAGCTCTTTTTGACAAGTGGCTCCCGTGGCTGGGGCGACTACTACGCTGACGATGGCGACGTGTTCCTTCGCATGACAAACGTCACCAAAGGTGGAGTTGAAATCGACGATAGCGATCTCCGCTTTGTGCAACTCGATGGCGTGAACGAGGGCAAGCGCACGTCAACACAAGCCGGGGATATACTCATCACGATCACTGCCGAGCTTGGGTCCGTGGCGATTGTTCGTGACAACTACACGGGTGCATTTATCAATCAGCACCTTGCACTTTTCCGGCCTGATAATTCGCAGGTCGATCCTGATTTTCTCGTCGACTTCCTTTGGTCAGATGTCACCAAAGCGCAGTTCGAGCTGAGCGGACAAGGCGGCACAAAGCAGGGCCTCGGCTTTGAGCAGGTCGATAATGTTATCGTCGCACTGCCCCCGCTTGATGAGCAACGAAGCATTGTCCCACATATCAATGCTGCACGAACCCGGTGCGACCATTTGGAACGAGCCGTTTCCCAATCAATAAACAGGCTGACCGAATATCGCTCGGCGCTGATTACCGCAGCGGTGACAGGCCAGATTGAAGGCTTGCAGTGAGCTTGGCTGCCGCCACGTATTTTCAGCACCTCAAAGCCTACGTGAACGGCGAATATGTCGTTCACGATGGAGCGGACGGGAAAGTCATCCTGTCCGAAAAGTATTTCAGGCCCGAGGACGTAAGGCCGCAAACACGCAAGATCGAGCTACTCATTCCGGGCGTGGGGATGGCCTTCAAACTGGACAGCGACGATTTTGAAAAGCAGCAAGAAGCTCCTGACAAAGACAAGAAAAATAAAAAAAGCAAACCTGCACTCTTTCACTTTCTCGACGATACGTCGAAACCATGGTCAAAAAGGTGTGACTTCGTTGTGTTCTATGTGAACCACAGGACTTTTCACGCTGACTGCATCGAGTTCAAATCAAAGGGTTTGACCGCCGAAAAAATCGTTCCGCAACTGAAGGCTGGCGCATGTTGGGTCAGCGCCCTGAAAAAAACGGTTGAGCAATATACTGGTGACAAGCAGCGAATAAAGCTGCGGAAGTTCGTTTTCGCAGACAACGCGACGCCAGATGCCTATATCGATGCCAATCGACAGCTTCTTGCTGACCCATCAATCCGCTATTACCATTTTGATGAAGTGCAGGGTCGTTCCTTAACGGAACTTCAAAATAGCTCTGTGCAGGATGTTTGACGAATGGCCGGGCACACCGAAGCAGATTTTGAGCGCGCCATCGAATATGGGCTGCTTCAAACTAAATGCTACGCCAAGGGCGATCCCAAGACCTATGACGCGGCTCTGGCACTGTTCCCCGATGAGGTGATCGCGTTCATCAGGGCAAGCCAACCTGCGAGATGGGACAGCCTTGAGGCCATGCTCCAGGACCGCACTGCCGCCACGGTGCTCGACAGTCTGACCAAGGAGCTGACCAGCAAGGGTGCACTCGGTGTCCTGCGCCATGGCTTCAAGTGCTATGGCAAGACGCTGCGTCTGGCCTATTTCCGGCCCAACTCGGGCATGAACCCCGAGGCGGCTGCCCGGTATGCTACCAACCGCCTCACTATCACCCGGCAGGTCGAGTTTATCTCCGAGGTGCTCAAGCGCCCGGACGGCGGCAAGCGCAAGTGCGTCATCGATGTGGTGATCGCCATCAACGGCCTGCCAGTGGTGACGGCGGAGCTGAAAAATCCGCTGACCCATCAGCGGGCCGAGGATGCCTGCAAGCAATACAAGACCGACCGCGACGGGCGTGACCTGCTATTCCGCTTCAAGGAACGCGCGCTGGTTCATTTCGCGGTCGATCCCGACGAAGTGTGGATGGCCACGGAGCTGAAGGGCAACGAAACCTTGTTCCTGCCGTTCAACCGGGGCCACAACTCTGGCCCGGGCAACCCGCCCGTTGAGGGCAACTGGAAAACGCACTACCTGTGGGATGAGGTGCTGGCGGCTGACAGCCTGCTCGATATTCTCCAGCGGTTCATGCATCTGGAGATCACCGAAAGAACGGTGCAAACGCCAAGTGGCTCTCGCGTCATCCGGCGAGAAACCATGATCTTCCCGCGCTACCACCAGCTTGATGCCGTGCGGCGGCTGGTCGATCACACGCGCCGCCATGGGTCCGGGCACAACTATTTGATCCAACATTCGGCGGGTTCCGGCAAATCGAACAGCATCGCATGGCTGGCACACCGGCTGGCCTCGCTTCATGACGCCAATGACGAAAAGGTGTTCCACTCAGTCATCGTCATCACCGACCGTCGCGTTCTCGATCAGCAGTTGCAGAACACCATCTATCAGTTCGAGCACAAGACCGGCGTGGTCGAGAAGATCGACGAAAATACGCAGCAGCTTGCCCGCGCTCTGTCGAACGGCACGCCGGTGATCATCTCGACCATCCAGAAGTTCCCCTTCATCAGCCAAGCCATCAAGACGATGGAGGGCAAGGGCGAAACGCTGGCGCTGGAAACGCGCAACCGGCGTTTCGCCGTAATCGTGGACGAAGCGCATAGCAGCCAGTCCGGCGAGACTGTGAAGGCGCTGAAAGGCATCCTGAACAAGGATGGCATTGCCGACGCCATCGCCAACCAGATCGACGAGGTGGAAGACGATGACCTCTCTGACGCCGCCAAAGCGACTATCAGGCAGGAAGTGCTACAGCGCGCCCGCCAGCCCAACTTGAGCTTCTTCGCCTTCACAGCGACGCCCAAGTTCAAAACCAAGGCGGTGTTTGACGAGCCGGGGCCAAGTGGCGCGTCACCGTTCCACGAATATACGATGCGGCAGGCTATCGAGGAAGGCTTCATCCTCGACGTGCTGGAGAACTACACCACCTACAAGCGGTTCTTCGGGCTGGTGAAGCAGATCGAGGGCGATCCGAATGTGCCCAAGAAGGCGGCGGCCAAGGCGCTGGGCCAGTATCTGGAACTGCACCCGGTCAATGTCGGGCAGATCGTCGCGGTGATCGTGGAGCACTTCCGCTTGAAGGTGATGCACGAGCTGGGAGGCCGCGCCAAAGCGATGGTCGTGACCGGCTCTCGCCTGTCCGCCGTGAAATACAAGCAAGCGTTCGACGCCTATATCCGCGAGCGCGGGTATCACGGCATCCGGGCGCTGGTGGCGTTCTCCGGCACGGTGGAAGACCCTGCCGCGCCCGGAACGTCGTTCACCGAAGTCGGCATGAATGATGGCCTGTCGGAGCGGGAACTGCCCGAACGGTTCGGCGGCGATGATTACCGCGTGCTGATCGTGGCAGAGAAATATCAGACCGGGTTCGACCAGCCACTTCTTCAGACCATGTATGTAGTGAAGAAGCTAGCCGGTGTCCAGGCGGTGCAAACCCTCTCGCGGCTCAACCGCACTGCGCCCGGCAAAACGAAAACCTTCGTCCTCGATTTCAAGAACGAGGAAGCGGAAATCTTCAAGGCGTTCAAGCCCTATTACGAGGCGACGCCGGTTGGCGAGAATGCCGACCCGCACAAGCTGAACGAGCTGCACAACAAGCTGTTGCAAGCTGCCGTTTTCACGCCCGCCGAAGTGACCGACTTTTCCGAAGTCTGGTTCAAGAAAAGACGTGAGCCTAGCGGTCACGATCACCAGATGATGAATGCGGTGCTCGACCGGTCTGTCGACCACTTCAATAACCTTGACGAGCCGCTGCGGGAAGAATTTCGTGGACGGCTGACGGCCTTCTGCAACCTCTATTCCTTCCTGTCACAAATCATGCCTTACTTCGACGATGGGCTAGAACAGCTGTATGCCTTTCTGCGCAATCTGGCGCCCAAGTTACCCCGGCCCGGTGACGGCACAAGGTTCACACTCGCCGATGACGTGGCTCTCAAGTTCTTCCGATTACAGCAGGTCGGCGAAGGCACCATCGACCTGTCAGACGGCGAAGCCGATCCACTCAAAGGTCCCACCGACGTAGGAACTGCACGCGAGAAGGACACCAAAGTCGCACTCTCAACCTTGGTGGATAACCTCAACGAGCGTTTCGGTACCGATTTCACCGAAGCCGACCAGCTCTTCTTCGATCAGGTCCGCGCCACCGCCGAGAACAATGAAAGGATCGTAGAGGCAGCCCAAGCAAACAGCCTGTCTAACTTCTCGGCATATTTCGGGCGCGTTCTAGATGACCTGTTTATCCAGCGAATGGAAGGCAATGACGATATTTTCAATCGCGTGATGAGCGACAGGCACTTCCGAACCGCAGCACAGGATCATCTCGCCCGAGAAGTTTACGAGCGCATCAGGGGTGAAGTGAAGGATGACGAAACAGACTAATTCTGATTAAGCCCCATATCTCAAATGATCAGGCGCGAAGAAGTTGGAAAGATACCTTGTATCGAAAGAAGCTGACGCTCGGCACCATTGCCAGCGCCCGACGGATGCGGTGGTCATCATCCAGCGCGATCACCGCACCTTCCACGATTTGCCCCTCTTCCGCCAGTTCCTCTTGCACAAAACCCATGTAGCGCAGGATTTGTCCGACAACCGCGTCGCTGGCGCGGCCCTTTTTCAGCTCCACAACAAGCAGGCGCTTGCGATCTTTGCTGATCGCCAGAATATCCAGCGCGCCAGTATCAGTCAGGTATTGCTGCCCGACGATCTCGCCATCGTCCGTGAAAATATCATAGTCGCGGCCCAGCTCCGTTTGGCTCCAGTTAGCGACCAGAAAGTCCTCAAGGTGCTTTTCCATGCCAAAAGCGACAGGGTCTTCAATTAACCCTTCGCTCGTCATCACCGCCGCGGCGGCAGGTATGGGCATCCCAGCAATCAGCGCCTCGATTTCCTCCGCGTGACCATTGATATTCGAGACCGTGCCGATTGATCCGGTCGAGTTCCGCAACGCCTCGCTCATTGTTGCCCGGTCTATATAGGCATCATGCCAGCAAACGGTGCGGCGGTGGGGAAGGATTTCGCCGTGCGCATACGAATACTCCCCCTCAATCTCGCCGACCCGGTAGCGGCCTGTGCCATCGGGTGAGAGGATCACATCGCCCGGTCGTAGCATCTTGGAAACCGTCCAGATCGCGCCGCAGGCCAGTCCGGCAGCCACCCTGCTCTTGTCAGGATGGATTTTGAGATAAACGGGTATGTATGCCGCATTGAACGGTCGCCACGTCTCCGTGAACTTACCGGTCAGGTCTTCATGCAAGTCGAAGTCGGTGCCCGCAAACCCGCCTTCAAAGCACGCCTTCGCATAAATACTTTTTCGTCCGAGCATTACCCGGTTGTAATTCTTCATTGGCAAATCCCCCACCATTTGCAGCTACGCGAAGCTACGCCGGACGCCAGCAGCGATTTTTTCAACGTTCGCGGTTCGATATAACTGAAGGCAAGCAAGCACTGCAAAAAATGACGGGATCAAACGGATACGGACCTCCAACCAGCTTCTAACAATTGTTTCTCAGCAATCTGCGTGTTACGGAAAAAAGGCTTCCTCTAAAAGCGAGGAAGTGGGGCGTGGAAACCTCTTCGCAATGCAACCGGTCACCAACATTGGAGGCCGGGTGGCATGCGCGCATGTCCAGCCGGCAACGGTAAAGGCGCATGCGCGCTGTGCATTGCCAGTGTTTCCAACATCCGGCTCCGGCCGTCGCCCCGAGAGGACATAGGCGCGACGTGGCGGACCAAATCGGATCGCTACCCGCATCCTGTGGAGAGCAGGAAAGATCCCATATGCCCGATGACGAGCGACAAGTGCGAAGGCTTCTGTCCGGAAAGATAGGGGAATTACTGGTTGAGTTGGAACTTACCGCGCGAGGCTGGCACGTAGAACGTTTGGATGGAGCGGCAAAAGCAGCGAATGGGGACCTAATCGCCATATTGGGCCGCCACCGGGTAGTGATCCAGGTGAAAACCAACGGCACGCAGAAAGATCGCGTCTTCTTAGGTTACGCGGGGAAGTTCCTTCAGCACGGCGCTACATTATTCAATGCAAAGCAAGCCGCCATTGAGACGGACATAGTTGTGTCCGTCACTGGTGGCCACCAAAATGCCGAGTTTTATATTTTCACGGTAACTGAAGCGGATCAGATTGCCCAATCGCACGCATCTAATTGGTATGAAACGCCGACACGCAAAGGGGCAAAACGCTCGGTCAACTTTCCAATTTCACCGAAGTGTGAAACGCTTCAAGACCATCGAGATAGGTGGGAAAAGCTTGTCAAAGTGAACGTGTTAGCTTATGCCGCCAGTTGATTGCCGCCAATAGGCATTCGACCGGGAAAAGCTGAGTAAGGTCCTCATGGGATGCGCTTAGAGCATCCCATTCATGTCGCAAACATTACGGTCGGTTGCCTTATGTTTCCTCATTCCCTGCGATAGAACAGCATCTCTCCCACTAGCTGTGGGTTGGCCCGCAGAGGCACATGGACGTCTCGCACGATATGGCGGCATAGGTGCGGATCGCCCTCAACCCGATTGAGAGAAATTTGCGCATCTTTGCACTCGGCTAAAATGGCCAGTACGATTTCGCCCGCTTCATCCAGCGTCTGGCCGCGGAAGGACAGAGGCAGTGGCTCCGGCCCGGCGTCCATGGCCAGTAACGACGCCATACCAATACCAATCTCTTGTGCTGCGGCCATTTTGGCCCTTTCCGGTTCGTGCGCTTGCCGTCCAAGCGCAAGTGTGGAACTTATCAGCCGAAAGGGGAATGGGCTTGGCCATACCAAGTTATCAGACATTGATGCTGCCGGTCCTAAAGGTGGCCGCCGCTGGCGAAACGCGCGTTGCTGACGCGGCGGACACCATCGCCAACGAATTCGGCCTCACCGAGGAGGAGCGCAACGCACTGCTACAAAGTGGGCGTCAACGTTTGCTCAACAATCGTATCCATTGGGCCAAGTTTTACATGACGAAGGCTGGGTTGATCGAGAGCCCCAAACGGGGCGTATTCAGGGCTACACAGAAGGGTCTGGAGCTGCTGGCGTCCAACCCTTCAACATTAAATGTGGATGCGCTGAAAGCATTTCCCGCATTCGTGGACTTCTACCAAAGCGGCCCCAACAAGCAGCCCGAGCAAGCCGGGACGATAGAGCCCGCAGTCGCACCGTCCGCTGCCACGCCGGAAGAACAAATCGAAGCCGCACATGTGGTGCTGCAAAGTGCACTCAGCAGTGACCTGCTACAGCGCATCCTCGACAACTCGCCCGCGTTCTTCGAACACCTCATCGTCGATCTGCTCGTGGGCATGGGCTACGGGGGCAGCCACGAAAATGCCGCCCTGAAGCTCGGCAAAAGCGGGGATAACGGCGTGGACGGGGTTATCGATGAGGATCGTCTCGGCCTGGACCGCATCTACGTTCAGGCGAAGCGCTACGCCTCGCACAATACTGTCCAACGCGGAGAGGTGCAGGCGTTCGTCGGGAGCCTAGTGGGGTTCGGAGCGACCAAGGGTGTGTTCGTCACGACCTCCACATTCACCACCGGGGCGAAACAATACGCGCACGCTATTCCGCAGCGGATCATCTTAATCGACGGCGCGAAGCTCACGGATTTGATGATCGAACATGACGTGGGGGTCAGGGTGAGTAGGACGGTGAAGCTCAAGCGGCTGGACGAAGATTTCTTTTCGGAAGGCGAGTAGGCGGTGAAGAGAGGCGATGTCTTTAGGCCGATCGACTGCCGTTTTGAGGCATCGCTGCCGACTTGGTGAATGGCTGCATTTTCGTGATTTTGCGACGGTCCGCTTACGGGTGCCGTCCCGTAGAAAATCGAACTTGACGAAAATTGTCATGGTTGAGGCGCTACGAAGTTTGTGACTGTCGCACTCCGGAAGTGGGGCGTTACCTGTCATCATAACCGGGAGCCGACCGGGTTGAAGGTGTCACAAAAGCATGGTGATGATCGAATAGATTGTGCCACGCCTTATCAATAGATTCGTCTGAGTTGGACGAACCCGTGGCACCATCGGCGTTCCATGCGGCAGAGATCGCATCCCGGTGAATGGGGGCAACGTTCACGGGATGCGCAGCACATGCCAAGACGAATGCATCCTTTTGGGCCTCGATGATATTTTGCGCAACAGTATCATCTCTGTCTATGCCAGCGACATATCCTGGGACGTCTCGGAACTCATAGATGTGTGAGAAACACATCGGCGTCTGCGTATTTTCTTTCCCCCATTGCTTCACCCAATATTCCCGGTTTTCTGCTATACCGGCTTGCAGGAAGAAGCGCAGCGTACCCCCACGCACTTTCGCCGGACGCGGTGCAGCAACAGATACTCCAGCCGCCGAGACGCCGTCGGAGGCGACCGTACGGCCTGTCGATCTTTCAGCTGCAATCTGCTCTCGAATTTGAAAGGCCTCAACCTCCTTCGATGAAAGACCATTTCCGACATAATAGCTACCGTCCTTGGTAGCCTGACCGTACACTCCACCTGCGTCGTATTGGAGTGGAGCGGGTGTGCCGGATGAGGTCCAATCGGTTCGCGTCTGGTCAAATGTCGTGCTCGTCATCCCCGCGTTAGCCATTGAACGATTGGCCGCCAGAGACAGGCCATTGTATAGGGCCTGCATATCTGCTTGTTGCCGTTGCTCTCGTTCTCTTCGTTTCTCGTTCGCCGCAATCAGCGTCTGCTCCGTATCGTACGCCATTTTTTTGGCGGAGACGTCCTCCCAGCTTTGGTACTCAAAGTGATGTCCGTCAGGTTTACCGGTAGAAAAATAGGTGCGCCCGAAGAGTTCACTCGCGAAATATTTAATTCCATCATAATCGAAAGAATTTATACCCAAATTAGCAAAAACGGCATTTCTAACGCTTCCATCTGCCCATTTGCCAATACAAGGTATTTTGCTTATGCCGTCATACTTGTCGGGTAATTCTGCTACGCAATATGACATACTGTATGGGCTATCCATTGCCGCAATATAGTCATTAACGAGAATTCGGCCGCTCCCGATCCATCGGAATGAAGAATAGTAATCTATTTTCTTTTGATAAAAGTTTCCGAAAAGGATTGATAAAGATCCCCACCGTTTAGACTCCGCTGGCGGGATGGCCATTGCTTGATAAATCTGCCGGAAAACTGTTTTGGAATTTTTGTAATTCCTACCATCAAATATTTCAAGTAGAGCAAAGTGTTCGTCGGGAGACACCGAAAACCGCCAAGTTCGTCCTCCTAAATATATTTCCGACCGACCATCGCTCGAAAAGCTTCCCGCGTTAAGGTTGCCAACCCCATTGATATATCGCCCTAAAGGTTGACCCTTTTCGCTGGTAACATAGTAGTATCCCACCGAGTCACCGATTAAGTTAAACATTCCCAGAGAGACGGATCCCTCTTCTTTTGTGCCAGAAATGCTGAACCTCAGCTCATGCCAATCCTTCAATGACGGTGCCAGCCAAATCCGTTTAGCTAACTTTTCAAATGCCCCCAGCTTCGGATCGAAGTAACCAGCCTTCAAGGCTGGGAACCCCGATGGCAGAGCGGCTGCAGCCATCCTCAGCTGTTCGGGACTGATCTCCGCTGCCGTTAGAGACCCACGTTCCGTCCATTGTTTGCGGTCTAGGCTGACCTCATCATTACAAGTCAGCATGCTACGTTTAGACACGCAGGAATAACGCCGTCCCGCATCTGCTGCCGAGAACCGATCGGAGGAAATTGTTACCGCGACGTCACCGCTTTCGCCCGTCTCGGTCAGCTTTCGTAGGCCTGCAATCGTTCCGTCGGAACGCAGCACATAAACTGTCTGATACGTTCCGGCGAACGTGCGTACGGTACCGATAAGAGTTTGACCGGGTTTCAACCATCGATATGTCGCAAAGCCCTCAGTCCCAAACCCAAAGTTCTTGCCGGCAAGCTGGCCAAGGAGCCCCCACTTGGCTGCCGTAACAGCGTCCACTTCGGGAGAAAATGCTTGCGCAAGTGTCCTTTGCGCGTGAGCCGGCGTAGCGCAGCATAAGAACGAGGCCAGCGCGAGGGGGCTTATAAGCGACAAAACAAATGCACGCGTTAAGGAGAACGCTCTTTTCATTGAAACCAACTCCACGCGTTAGTTGCCGATCGTTTGGGACAAGGCGGGTTTGTAATCAGAACACCGAGTTTCCACTCCGGCCATTCTGTCATCAGCGCATGACGTGTCGAAGATTCGTATGCGTGTATGCTCGTCGGGTGTGTCGGTGTGCGCCAAGGACGGCAGGTTCTGGTCGTCGAGGTACAAGCGGCCCCAATCCGTGCGCTTGGCAGTGAACCGCTGCACCTCCGGTAGCACCCACATTGCCCCTGTGCCGCGAGGAAAAAACAGATGGTGTTCGGCCATTGTCGAACGCTTGTCGGGATCGATGACCGCGAGATAAACGACATATCCTTCGCATCGATCCGAATAACAGGCCGTACGATTGCCGGGTTCGACCCGGAACTGGGTCTTGAGCAACGCTGTCTCGCCCTCCTGCCCGACCTTGGCAACGCGGTACTGCACTGCCTTATCGCCCTGGAGGTAAACCCAGGTTCCCCAAGCTGGCTCGACGGCTTTCGGCGTAACCGGTTTGGCAGGATTTGAAGGGGCGGCGCGCGTGCGGCTGTTTCGTAAGGGCGTCTTTTGGCGAGCTGGCGGAGAGGCAGACGCTGCGTGCGCGACCGCAAACAGCATCGCCCAAAACGCTAAGTGCTTCATAAATTTGTTGATCCCTTGCTTGAAATCGAAGGCCAGTATGCGTCGAACACGTCCAACTTTCGCACTCGCAGAATGGGCTGCTTTCCCCTATATTAATCGCTTGCAGAGTGACTTATTGCTAACCGAAAGGCCATCCCGGAATTTATGGTCTCCTACCCCATGATGAGGCGCAGAGCCAATGCCTCACTTCTTTTTCCCAGATTGACGGTCAATCCTATGGTCATCGGCTGACAGTCCATCGTCCGCAATGGTGTCGTGTCTGGAAAGGAAGCTTCCGTTACCGAATAACGACAAGCGAACCTTCCTTCAACCAACAGCCCAAGGGCAGCTTTTGGGCTGGATCAGCAACGGACGCTACGAAGGTAAAGTTGTCGTGAGCCGAACTGCCCTCTAATCCTTGGTGCCTGTTAAGAAAGGCCATTGCGTATCCGTTTGGCGCGGGCTGTCAAAGCTAGGCTAGTAAGCCGCTTGGATCGCGCTCCCGAAGGCCAATTTCGGCGCTACGGTTCTGGATGCGCTGCCGAGCAGCGTCCTCGCTACTTCCTGCGGAAGCCCGAGCCGTAAGGCCCAAGGTGCGCCGCATCGCTAGAACTTGGTCGGACAGTGATCTCACGACACGGTTGCGCGGGTTCTGAACGACGACACCCCGAGAACCGGTCCCTAGCGAGCCTTCTGCGCTCAGCGTGCGCTGCTCTGCTTCGAGCGCAGCCAAGGTGCGTGCCAACATGGCTGCAAGCTCTAGTTGGTGGGGGCTCCAGTCGGCCTTGGCCTGCTCCTCCACAAGACTGTGCCAGTAGGGCCAAGCCTCGTCGGGCAGGGGTACATGGGCCGGTGGAGCCAGCTCTTGGCGAGCCGCTTGCGCGATGCGCACGAGGTTGCTGATGCTGTCGGTGCGCGGCTTGCGAGGCCTAGCGTTTCGAGGGTCAGGCAATGGGCATCCTTTCACGAAATGGCGGTTTGCATTGGTTTCGGGCTGGGGGGCGGTTTTCGCGACACTTCGCTCAAAACTTTTGACGCCCCCACCCCCGCTTGTGCCAGAGGGCGGACCTGCGTGGTGCAGGAGGGCCAAGTGGACGCAAGGCCGAGAAAAGGGTCTGTACGCACCTATCTCGCTCCCGTTGTCGTCAGGTAGAATGGGAAGTCGCGAGCCATGCTGCGCGCCCATTCAGCCTCGTGGTCCTGCACCGGCGCTGTCGGGCAGCCATTGGTCGATGCGGAACGCGCCATCGGCAAAGGTGCATTGAAGGTACGGCTTAGTCTTAAGGTAATGGACGAGCGCGGTGCTTACCTCTTCCTCGCTCCAGCCCGCTGCTAGTAAGTCGTCGCGCATGCCGATGTTGAGCGGGCGCGGCGGGGACGTGAAAGCAGCGGGGTGGCGCGCCTTCATGCGGGCGAGGATGGCCACGGCCTTCTTAATTCGCGCGTCTCGCGCAGCTTGGTATTGTCTAGTCATGGTCAGCTCTCCTTTCCTCGGATTTTCATCACTTGCGGCGCAGGGTCGGTCGGTCGGTCGGTTTCGCAAAATGCCTATTCTCTATTTTCTGCTCTCTGGCCCCTCTTCCAAACCAAAGAGATCCAAAAAGGGAAAAAGCGATTTCGGCCGACCTACCGACCCTAAAATGGCTCGCTCTCCTTCAACTCGCGCTGCGTTCTGGCCAGCGCAGTACGCAACCACATTCTCAGCGCCTCGCCGACGAGCTGCTGCGACTGGTACTCGGCTTGGGCAGCAGGTGAAAAAAACACGCGGTGCGTTTCGCCCAGGTACTTCAATGTGAATTCCGAGCCGTCGGACTTCGCCAGCTGGACCATTCCGGCCTTTTCCATCGCGAGACCCATAGCCCTTTTCGTGCTGTAGAGCGTCTTGCTCCCGCGCCCTTTGGCC
>JANYGB010000050.1 GCA_025359445.1 Sphingomonadaceae bacterium | reverse complement strand
ACCGCGTCCCCACGGCCGACGGTGTGCGCGAACTGCAGAACCGCCGGGTGGAAATCACCTACGGTCCAGGTTCGGGCATGTAAGCTTCGCAGCAATGCGACAAAGATCAGGGGGCTGGAGCAATCCGGCCCCTTTTTCTTTTACCGGGGGCGGAAAAAGGCGGACTATCCAATGATCAAGACCCTTACCGCAATTGCTGCGCTCTCGTTAAGCCTTGGCGGCTGCGCTTCGGTCGGCCGGATTCCTGATGCAAGGCTTGCCAGCGGGTTATTGCAGACCGCCACTGGCGAGGCGGCTGGCACGGTCGTTCTGCGCGCAGCAGGCGATCACATTACCATAAATGTCGCAGCAATCGGCTTGCGGCCGGGAACCCATGGCATGCACCTGCACACCGCCGGTAGCTGCCAAGCGCCTGGATTTGTCTCGGCCGGCGGACACCTCAACCCGCATGGCATGCAGCATGGCACTGCCAACCCGGCTGGAAGCCATCTGGGTGATTTGCCCAATCTTGTCATCAGCAGCGGCGGAACCGGGGAAGTAACCGCCAAGCTGCGCGATAGCCGCGCCGCGGCCATGGCTGAACTGTTCGATGCCGATGGCACCGCCATCGTCATTCACGCCGATCCCGATGACGACCGGACCGACCCGAGTGGCAACAGCGGCCCGCGGATCGCCTGCGCGGTGTTGCAGCGCGGCTAGTTCGGATTAATCCTCATCCCGCTTCACCGGCCCGTTCGTTTCGGGTCGCCTCGGCGGCTGGCACCGTGCGATAAGCATAAATCAGTAGCCCCAACGCAATCGGCATGAAGCCGAGCAACGACAGGATACCGACGCGCAGATTGCCCACTGGCTTGCCCGCCACAATCGTGCCGGCAAAGTCCGATATCTGCCCCACAAAGTAAGAACCGAACGAGAGCCCGACCAGCGTCGTCCCCAGGAAGAAGGCAGCGGTGGCGGTGCCGCGCATCCGCGGTAATACAAGATCCTGCGTGGTCGCAGCCGCCGCGCCCAACGCCGCTGCGCCGCCCATTCCCGACAGAAATCCCATCGTATAGAACAATGCTGGGTTAGTGGTCGTATAGGCTAGCCAGATTGGCACGATCGGCGCAACTGCCCCGAACATCACCACCAGTATCCGGCCGGCGGGATTGCGCTCGCGCAGCCGGTCGGCGATCCATCCTCCAATAATCACGCCCAGAAATCCGGCCGCTGCTCCGTTCGCACCCAGCACGAAAGCCAGTTCGAGCTTGGGCAGCTTGAGCACGGTTTCGGCATAGGGTGCCGCCCAGAACGCCAGGGCATAAGCCACCAGCGAAATCAGCCCGTAACCCAGCGCCGTGCACACAAACGCCGGTGTGCCGAAAATCAGCCGGAAGGTTGCCGGATCGTTCGAGCGCAATGTGGTGGCCCATGAGAAAACTGCGTAATAGCCGAAGCTCACCGACAGCCACTGCGGCTTGTTGCCGGTGACCTTGATCATCATCCAGGCAAACGCGGCCAGCGCCCCGGCCACTGCCAAATTGATCAGCAATGCAGCAGGTCCGCGCCGCCACGCGCCAATCAAGGTAAACGGCGGCACGATCCCGGCGAGGTCTTGGCGAAATGTTTCAAACGGTTTCGATGAACTTTCGCGCACCTCGCCGTCCATCACCCCGCGCTGGGGCTCGCGCAGGGTCGATATCCACAGCGCCATCAACAGGCCGGGCAGACCTACTGCCAGAAATGCGGCTTGCCAACCAACCAAGCCAAGCGGCGCATCATTTGGATAGGCGTTGTTCCACGCCTGCTTGATCCACGCCCCGATCACCAGCGAGACGCCGCCACCAAGATAAAGCCCGGACGAATAGATCGACAACGCGGTGGCGCGCTGACGCTTGGGGAAATGATCCGAGATCAGCGAATAGGCGGTCGGGCTGGCGGTAGCCTCGCCCACCCCCACGCCCATTCTTGCCAGGGTCAAAGTCCAGCTGTTGCTGGCAAAGCCTGACAAGGCGGTCATCGTTGACCACAAAGCGAGGCCCGCGCTGAGTAGCCGCACGCGGCTCCAATTGTCAGCCAGTCGCCCGAGCGGAATGCCGAACAAGGCATAAAACACGGCAAATGCGGCGCCACCCAGGAATCCTAGCTGACTGTCCGACAGATCGAGGTCGCGCTTGATATCGACTGCAAGAATGCTGAGGATCTGGCGGTCGATGAAATTGAGCACATAGACGAGCACCAGGATCACCAGCACATACCAGCTGTAGGAACTCGCCCGCGGCTGATGCCCGGTGCTTGTCTCGGTTTCGTTCATCGCCAATCTTCCCTCTCAACCGGATGCGTATCGGACCGGGTCTTTGAGCCCGGCTTGGGTAAAACCTTCGCGTCGCAGACGGCAACTGTCGCACAGTCCGCACGCCAGGAGTACATTTTGGCCATCGTCTTGCGGGTCGTAACATGACCAACTCATGACCGGATCGAGGCCGAGCCGCAGGGCTTCGAGCGCAATTTCGGCCTTGCCGAGGAATTGCAGCGGAGCATGGATGATGAAGCGCTCGCCTTGGGCCCCGGCCTTGGTCGCCAGTTCGGCCAGATCTGCAAACCCGGCGATAAATTCCGGGCGGCAATCGGGGTAGCCCGAATAATCTAGCGCATTGACCCCGATATAGACATCGCGCGCGCCGAGCGCTTCAGCCCAGGCCAGAGTCAGCGACAGGAACACCAGATTGCGCGCCGGCACATATGTAACCGGAATGTCAGGTCCGACCCCGTCTTTGGGCACATCGAGATCGGCCGTCAGTGCCGAGCCGCCGAACTGCCGCAAATCGAGCGGCAAGATCACATGCCGCTCGGCTCCGACTTCAGCGGCGATGACTTTTGCTGCGTCGATCTCGCGGCGGTGGCGCTGGTTATAGTCGATCGTCAATGCCTGGATGGCAAACCCGGCCTCGCGCGCCAGTCCTGCGCACACCATCGAATCGAGTCCGCCCGAAAGCAGCACAACGGCCTTGCGGCCTGCCCCGAATTGTCCTGCTGACATTCCAACGGGCTAGCCGCTGGCTGCGGCCAAGGCAACCGGTCTAACCCCCGCTACAATCTCCGACCCGGCGCGCTTCGGCCGAGAAATCGAACGGCAGCCCGTCGGCTATCCCCTGCGTGTCGATCTGGACCAGTCGGTCGGTTTCGCGGCGGACCCGGGTGCGACCATAACCGTGCCCGGTGCAGATGTACTGCACCACGACTTGCGCGGGACTATCCTCGACCACGAATGTGCTGCATTGCGCCCCAGGATGACGCAGCTGGATCAGCCGCCGGCCGCTTGCCGCACACAACTTCTGTGCCACACTGCCGCTGCGCTCGCGTAGTTCCCAACGGCCGCTTTCAAGCTGATCGAGCATGACAAGCGACGGGCCGCCGCCGAATGCGGGAGCCGCAATGGCCAGCACAGCGCCTGCCGCGAGCGCTATGCGGGCTTTGATTATTCCCACGATTAAAACCCCCAATGCCGCGACCCTGTTTGCTCTGGCAGGAGACAGCCGACGCAACTTGTAACACCGCGCCAGCAGGCGACCAAGTGTGCATTTTTGTAGGCGAGACGAAGCTCAGTTGGCCAGTTCAAATACTTTTGAGCAAAACGCACAATCGATCAGGATTTTGCCTTGATCGTTGCGCATCTCAATCCGGTCTTCCTCGGGGAATTGACCGATTACTTCGGCGTAGTGCTCAAGGCTGCACCGGCAACCGCGCTGGAGCGGCAGGCCTCGCTCGACGCGAACCTCATCCTCTTCGTGGAACAAGCGCCAGGTTAGCGCTTCCAAGGACAGCTTCGGATCGACCAGCTCGTCATGACGGATCGAACCGGCGAGCGCAGCGATGTGGTCCCATTCGGGATGATCCATCCGCACATGCAGCCGCTCGCGGCCCTCCTCGCCCTCAGCCAGATGCTGCACCAGCAGGCCGCCCGCGACGCAGCCTGTGGAGCTGCTACGCACCACCACCCGAATCAGTGTGGGGACTTGTTCGGACTGGGCGAAATAACTTTCACACGCCTCGGCGAGCGTGCTGCCTTCGAGTGGCACAATGCCCTGATAGCGCTGCCGGGTGGTGGCCAGATCGAAGGTAATTGCCAGGTAGCCTTTGCCAAACAGCGCGTACAATGACGGGTTGGCACCAAGTTGGGCGAGCCGGTCGGCATCGTGACGGATGTATCCGCGCAGCTCGCCCGAGCGGTAATCGCAGACCAGCAACTCAACGATCCCGCCTTCGGTCTGCGCCTGCATGGTCAGCTGACCCTCACCGTCCTTGAGCAGCGAGCCGATCAGCGCCGTGACCACCAGCGCCTCGGCGAGCAGATGGGTGATCGCTGGCGGATAAGCGTGCGCGGCGAGAATCGTCTCGAGCACCGGACCGAGCCGCACCACCCGGCCGCGCGCGTTGCGAGCGGGGATGGTCAGGCTCAGCACCTGATCGTTGCCGGTCTCGTCAGCCGAAATGGGATCGGCGAGGCTCACAATTGGCCGAACACCCAGCGCAGCACGCTTTTCTGGGCATGAATGCGGTTCTCGGCCTCATCCCATACGGCCGAGCGCGGCCCGTCGATCACTGCGTCGGTAACTTCCTCGCCGCGGTGTGCGGGGAGGCAGTGGAGGAACAATGCGTCGCTCGCTGCGCCGGCCATCAGCGCCTCGTTGACCTGAAACGGTGCCATCGCCGCAACTTTGTTGTGCGCATGGTCCTGTCCCATCGAGACCCAGGTGTCGGTGACGACCACGTCCGCCCCGCGCACCGCCTCGGCAGCATCTCGGGTCAAGGTGATTGTTGCCCCCGCCGCCCGCGCGCGTTCGATGAAGCTAGCGTCGGGCTCGTAGCCCTGCGGCACACCGGCACGCAGGTTGAATTTGAACAGCCCGGCCGCTTCGATCAGCGAGTTGAGCACATTGTTGCCGTCACCGAGCCAAGCCAGCTCAAGCCCAGGCAGCGCCTTCCCACGCTCGAGCAAGGTCAGCAGGTCAGCCATGATCTGGCACGGGTGCGAGCGGTCGGTCAGCCCGTTGATCACCGGGACCGTGGCATAGTGTGCCAGCTCCTCGATCTTGGCATGATCGTCAGTCCGCAGCATGATCGCATCGGCCATCCGGCTCAGCACCCGCGCGGTATCGGCCACGGTTTCGCCGCGTCCGAGCTGGGTGGTTCCGGCATCGAGCACGATCGCGCTGCCGCCGAGCTGGCGCATCGCCACATCGAACGAGACGCGGGTGCGGGTCGAATTCTTCTCGAACACCATCGCCAGCACGTGCCCGGCCAGCGGCGCGTCATCGTCGGGTTTGCCTTTAGGCCAGCCTTGCCGCGCGCTTTTACGCGTCAGCGCGTCACCCAGCATCGCGGCCAACGCATCGGTTCCGGCATCGCTGAGATCGAGGACATGCCGGGTCATTGTGACGGCTCGGGCGGCTGGAAGCTCGCCGCACCGGCGGAGAGCTTGTCGAAGAACTCGTCGATGTGGCTGTCGTCGATCACCAGCGGCGGGACCAGCCGCAGCGTGTTGTCGCCCGCTGCCACGGTGAGCAGCCGGTGATTGTCGCGCAGATGACAAACGAAGCCGCGCGCTTCGAACTTCATCTTGACCCCGAGCATCAGCCCCTTGCCGCGCACGAGTTCGAACAGTTCGGGATAGTTGCCGATGAATTGTTCGAGGCGGCCGCGCAGCCGGTCTGATTTGGCGCGAACCTCGGCGAGGAATTCGGGTGTAGCGACGACATCGAGCACGGCTTCGCCTGCAGCCATTGCCAATGGATTGCCGCCATAGGTCGAGCCATGCGCGCCGATGACCATGCCGCGCGCTGCTTTTTCGGTGGCGAGGCAGGCGCCGAGTGGAAACCCGCCGGCAATTCCTTTGGCAGTCGCCAGAATGTCAGGCTCGACCCCATACTGTTCGTAAGCGTACATCGTGCCGCTACGCGCGACGCCGCATTGGACCTCGTCGAGCACCAGCATCAGGTCGTGCGCGTCGCACAAGGCCCGCAGCCCTTGCATGAAAGCGTCGGACGCCGGGCGGATGCCGCCCTCGCCCTGCACCGGTTCGACCATGAAGCCAGCAGTGTTCGGACCGATCGCGGCCTTGGCCGCCTCAAGATCGTCGAACGGGACATATTTGAACCCGGGCAGCAGCGGCATGAAGCCCTTGTGCATCTTCTCTTGGCTCGAGGCACTGATTGTCGCCATCGTGCGGCCGTGGAAGGCGTTGTTGAAGGTGATCAATTCGTACTTGTGATCGTTGCCGACATGCTGGTGATACGAACGCGCGGTCTTGATCGCGCACTCCATCGCTTCGGCGCCCGAGTTGGTGAAAAACACTGTGTCAGCGAAAGTCAAATCGACCATCCGCTGCGCCAGCTTTTCTCCTTGGGGGCTGCCATAAAGGTTCGAGACATGCATCAGCGTTGCGGCCTGGCGCTGGATCGCGCCGATCAGGCCTTCGTGCGAATGACCGAGGATATTTACCGCGATGCCCGCCGCGAAATCGAGATAGCGGTGGCCGTCTTCCCCGATCAAATGGCAGTGATCGCCGCGTACCGGGCGAAACCCGCAGCGCGGATAGACTGGCATGAGCGGGGTAATCGACATCGCATGGATCCTTTGAAATTCTCGTGAAACGCAAACGACAAATGGCGGCCCTTGCGGACCGCCATTGCCGAGCATCTAGTTTGCTGTGAGAGTGCGGTCAAATCCGACCGCACCCGTCACCGGCTGATCAACCCTGATGCGGCGTGAGGTTGACCGCCGAGTACTTGCCTCGTCGGTCGACCTCGATATCGAATTCAAGCCGGTCACCTTCGTTAAGGCCCGACATGCCCGAGCGTTCGATCGCGCTGATGTGCACGAACGCATCGGGCTGACCGTCGTCACGGGTGATGAAGCCGAAGCCCTTCATCCCGTTGAAGAACTTCACAGTCCCGGTGGCGCGTTCGCCGGTAAGCTCGCGCTGCGGGGCTTCTTTCTTTTCAACCGCGATCACGTCGCCCACAGCTTCCAGATCGCTGGCAGAAACCTTGCCGCCGCGATCGACCAGGGTGAACTTGACCTGCTGACCTTCAGCCAACCCTTCAAGCCCGGCGCGTTCGACCGCGCTGATGTGCACAAACACGTCTTCGCCGCCTTGATCCTGCTGGATAAACCCGAAGCCCTTAGCTGCATTGAAGAACTTGACCACGCCGGTACCTTCACCGACCACTTGCGCCGGCATACCGCCTGCGCCGCCGCCGCCACCAGAGCGAGGCGCACCGCTTCCGCCACCGGAAAAACCGCCGCCGCCCGAGCGTTGCCCGCCGCCGCTAAACCCGCCGCCGCCGCCGCCGCTATAGCCGCCACGGTTACCACCGCCGCCGCCACCGCCGCTATAGCGATCACCGCCGCCGCCACCACCGCCGGAAAAACCGCCACGATCGCCACCGCCTGAGAACGGATCAAAGCTTTCTTCGCCGAAACCGTCCCGCTTGTCGCGACCACGTCCGCGACGCCCTCTATCAAAACTCATAAAGTCGAACTAACCTTCGTTACGCCCAATCCAGACGGCTCAATGCGCGGACGAATCACATCGAGCGACAGGGAGCATGGCACAAACGCCACATCCTCTGCGTCTTCCAACTTAGCCCAATTGGGGCCGAATGGCGAACGGATTCAACGCGGGACCCGCAAGTTCGCGCAACTGTGGCATTTTGGCAAAAACGGATTGCGCCGCGGGCTGTTGATTTGCCGCTTCATTCCCGCGCGACTCGGCACTAAACTTCCCCCGCGCTTGCAAGTCGGCGCGGGGTTCGGCAGAGCATCGGGATGGACATTGCTGCATTGCTAACTGACCCCTCTGCTTGGGTTGCGCTGCTCACCCTGATCGCGCTCGAGCTGGTGCTGGGGATCGACAATCTGGTATTTATCGCCATTGTTTCGAGCAAGTTGCCAGCTGCACAGCAATCGCGCGCGCGGCGGATCGGGCTGATCCTCGCGCTCAGCCTGCGGATCGTGCTGCTCCTGCTGATCGGCTGGATTGTCACCTTGCAAGCCCCGCTGTTCGACCTTGGGATTGTCGGCGCGCCAGGCGCACACGGCGAACCTACGTTCGAGACCGCTTTTTCAGGCCGCGACCTCATCCTGCTGGCGGGCGGGCTGTTCCTGCTGTGGAAAGCAACCAAGGAAATCCACCACTCGATGGACCGCGAGGAAGATAGCGGCGAACTGCTCGACCATGACAGGGGTATCGTGCAGATCGAGTTTTCAGCCGCGATTGCGCAGATAATCGCACTCGATCTGGTCTTCTCGGTCGATTCGATTCTGACTGCGGTGGGCATGACCGACGAAGTTCCGATCATGATCACCGCCGTGGTGGCAACCGTCGGACTGATGATGCTCGCTGCCGATCCGCTGGCGAAATTTATCGAGAAGAACCCTACGCTGGTAATGCTGGCGCTGGCATTCCTGGTGATGATCGGGGTGGTGCTGATCGCCGACGGGTTCGGGGTGCATATTCCCAAGGGCTACATCTACATGGCGATGGCGTTTGCGGCGCTCGTCGAAACGCTTAACATCGTTCAGCGCAGCCGCCGGGCAAAAGCACGGGAGGCCAAGCCATGAGCGAGCAGTTCCGCCGGTTGACCGACCGGGTCTATGCGAGCCCGCAAATCGGCCTTGTTGACGTGGCGGAGGCCGCGCGTGCCGGGTTCGGGATGATCGTCAACAACCGCCCAGAGGACGAGAGCGACGACCAGACCCCGGGTGCCGAGATTGCGGCGGCTGCGGCGGCGGCCGGGCTGGGCTATGTGGCGATCCCGGTAACGCACGCGGGTTTCTCGCAGCCGCAGATCGCCGCCATGGCCGCAGCACTGGCATCGACCGACGCGCCGATTCTGGCTTATTGCCGCTCGGGCACGCGTTCCACTTTGCTGTGGGCTTTGGCCGAAGCGAGCGGCGGCACCAGCCCGCACAGCCTCGCCGCATCCGCTTCGCAAGCTGGCTACGATCTCACCCCGATCCGCGCCATGCTCGACATGTTGGCAGCGCAGGACCGCTGATTTGGCAGTACCGTTTCTTGCCATTCAGCTTGGAGCTTCGGTCGGCCTGATCCTCGCGGTCACCTGGCTGGCTCACAAGCTGGCGCTCGGCAACGACGTGCGGCTGCGCGATGATGCCGAAGCGCGGGCATTGGCCGAGGCGGCGATCTGCGGATTCCACCCACGCGAACTGGCGCTTGACCGTGCCGGGATTGCGGCCTTGGTCCGTGGCGCCGATGGCCGGGTCATGCTGCTGCGGCGGCACGGCGCGCAATTTGCTGCGCGGTTGCTTGACAGCCATGCTGACACCCGGCTTGACCGCAATTTCCTGACGATGGGCACTGGCGAGCGGTTTTACGCCCCGGTCACGCTCGACCTTGGTGACCAGGCACAAGTCTGGGCGGCAAGCTTGCGCAGGCTGGCGAACTGACATGCCCAAGCTCGGTCCGGTCGAATATGCCATCCCTTTCTTCATCCTCGCGATCATTGCCGAGATGCTCTGGTCCAAGCGCCGCCGCCCTGACGCTTACGAACCGCGCGATACGCTGACCTCGCTGGCACTGGGCACCGGCAGCACGGCGGTCGGCGGACTGACTGCCGCCTTGGTCGTCGCGGCGATGGTCTGGCTCTACGATCACCGCGTCGCGACGATCGGTTTCGCTTGGTGGGCCTGGATCGTCTGCTTCGTGCTCGACGATTTCAACTACTACTGGGCACACCGCACCGGGCACCGGGTGCGGTGGTTCTGGGCGAGCCACGTCAACCACCATTCGAGCCAGCACTACAACCTGTCGACTGCGCTGCGCCAGACCTGGACCGGGTTCTTCGCGCTGTCGTTCGTATTTCGGATCTGGCCCGCGTTCGTGGGCTTCAACCCGGCGATGTTGCTGACCTGCGGGGCGATCAATCTGGTTTACCAGTTCTGGATTCACACCGAGGCGATCCGCCGTATGCCGCGCTGGTTCGAAGCGATGATGAATACTCCCAGCCACCACCGCGTCCACCACGCGACCAACCCGCAATACCTTGATCGCAACTATGCCGGGGTGTTCATCGTCTGGGACAAACTGTTCGGCAGTTTCGCAGGCGAGCGCGACGATACCCGGATCCACTATGGCATCGTCAAGCAGCTGGGCAGCTTCAATCTGGTCTGGTCGGTATTCCACGAATGGATCGGCATCGCGCGCGATGTGTTGAGCGCACCGTGGCGGCATAAACTCGCTTATCTGTGGCGCGAACCGGGCTGGAGCCATGACGACAGCCGCGAAGGATCAGACAAGATCCGCGCGCGTTGGGAGGCCTTGCAGCGCGATCCGCCAATCCAAGCCGACTAGCTTGCGTCAGATTAACCGCGCGGTTAAGAACAGCCCCGGCCCAAGGAGACTATGCGCGCATGGACGAGTTCGACATAATCGTGATCGGCGGCGGCAGCGCTGGCAGCGCAGCGGCCGGACGGCTGGCCGAAGACGGCAAACGCAGCGTTTGCCTGATCGAGGCTGGCGGCAATAACGATCACATGTTCACCCGCACCCCCGGGCTGCTCGCGCTAATGCCTGAAAAGAGCATGTTCAAATACGATACGGAGCCGATGGCCGGGCTGAACGGGCGGACCGGCTACCAGCCGCGCGGCAAAGGTATGGGCGGCTCGAGCGCAGTCAACGGCATGGTCTACATCCGCGGCAATGCGTGGGATTATGACAACTGGGCGGCGCTGGGCTGCACCGGCTGGGGCTGGGACGATGTGCTCCCCGTGTTCAAGCGGCAGGAAGACAATGCGCAGGGCGCCGACGCCTGGCACGGCCAGGGCGGACCCCTGCATGTCAGCGATCAGATTTCGCCAAGCCCGGTCAGCGAAGCCTTCGTGGAGGCGGCAACAAAGCTGCAATTGCCGCGCAACGACGATTTCAACGGGACCAAGCAAGAGGGTTTCGGACTCTATCAGGTGACCCAGTATAACGGCGAACGCTGGAGCGCTTCGCGCGCCTTCATCGATCCGTTGGCAGGTCACAAAAACCTCGCGGTCAAAACCGGCGCGCTGGTCGAAAAGATTGAGATCGAGAACGGCCGCGCCACTGGCGTCACCATCCGCATCGGCGGGGTCAGCCAGACGGTGCGTGCGCGCGGCGGCGTGGTGCTGTGCGCAGGCGCGTTTGGCAGCCCGCAGATCCTGATGCTGTCGGGCATCGGCCCGGGCGCGGAGCTGCAACGGCACGGCATCGAAACAAAGCTCGACAAGGCCGCAGTCGGTGCCGATCTGCAGGACCATTGCGACTACCTCGTCGGTTACGAGCTCGACGATCCGTCGCTATTTGGCGGCACGCTGCGCGGGATGTGGCAGCTCGCCAAGGCGTTTGTCGAACACCGCCGGTTCCGCACCGGCATGCTCACCACCAACTTTGCCGAGAGCGGCGGGTTCGCGACGATCCGCGCGGACGCGCCCGCCCCCGATATCCAGTACCACTTCATCCGCGCGATCATCCAGAATCACGGGCGCGACAAGCTCAAGGTCCACGGCTTCTCGCTGCACGCCTGCGTGCTGCGGCCCGAAAGTCGCGGCTGGGTGCGGCTCGCCAGCCCCGATCCGGCGGTGGCCCCATCGATCAACCCCAACTTCCTTTCAGACGAACGCGATCTGCATCTGCTCCGCGACGGCGCACGGCTGATGCACCGCATTGCCGCTACGCCGCCAATGTCGGACCTCGGCGCGCGCGAACGCAACCCGGTCAATTATGACGACGATGCGGCGCTCGAAGCGCGCATCCGCGAAGTGTCAGACACGATCTACCACCCGGTCGGAACTTGCCGGATGGGATCGGACGAGGCTGCGGTGGTCGATCCGACGCTCAAAGTGCGCGGGATCGACGGGTTGTGGGTCGCCGACGCCTCGATCATGCCGCGGCTGGTATCGGGCAACACCAACGCCCCCTCGATCATGATCGGTGAACGGGCGGGCGACTTTGTGAAAGCGGCCTTGTCGGCCTGACGGGGGTGCGGAAAACCCGTCCGGGTTTTCCTGGCAACACCGGCCCGCTCCCCCTGCCCGACCACCCCATAGGGTACCATGAACGGGTGGTCGGGCAGGGG
>JANYGB010000023.1 GCA_025359445.1 Sphingomonadaceae bacterium | reverse complement strand
CAGGAATTCCATCGCGTCGATCGTGCCCATCTGCATCAGGATGCGGCGCAGCACCCACATCTTGCTGAGCTTGTCCTTGGCGACCAGCAGCTCTTCCTTGCGGGTGCCCGACTTGCCGACATCGAGCGCGGGGAAGATGCGCTTGTCCGAAACCTTGCGGTCGAGCACGATTTCGGAGTTGCCGGTGCCCTTGAACTCCTCAAAGATCACTTCGTCCATGCGGCTGCCGGTGTCGATCAGCGCGGTGGCGATGATCGAGAGCGAGCCGCCTTCCTCGATGTTACGCGCCGCGCCGAAGAAGCGCTTGGGCCGCTGCAGGGCATTGGCATCCACACCGCCGGTCAGCACCTTGCCTGAGCTTGGCACCACGGTGTTGTAGGCGCGGCCGAGACGGGTGATCGAATCGAGGAGGATGACGACGTCGCGCTTGTGCTCGACCAGCCGCTTGGCTTTTTCGATCACCATTTCGGCAACCTGGACGTGGCGTTGGGCGGGTTCGTCGAAGGTCGAGGAGATCACCTCACCCTTGACCGAGCGCTGCATGTCGGTAACTTCCTCGGGGCGTTCGTCGACCAGCAGGACGATCAGGAACACTTCGGGGTGGTTGTCGGTGATCGCCTTGGCGATGTTCTGGAGCAGCACGGTCTTGCCGGTGCGCGGCGGGGCGACGATCAGTGCGCGCTGGCCTTTGCCCTGCGGCGAGATGATGTCGATCACCCGCGCCGACTTGTCCTTGACCGTCGGGTCGAGCGTATCGAGGTTGAGCTTTTCGTCCGGGTAAAGCGGGGTCAGGTTGTCGAAGTTGACCCGGTGGCGGACCGCTTCGGGATCATCGAAATTGACACTGATCAGCTTGATGATCGCGAAATAGCGCTCGCCGTCCTTGGGTGCGCGAATTTCGCCCTCGACCGTGTCGCCAGTGCGCAGGCCCCATTTGCGGACCTGGTTGGGGGAAACATAAATGTCGTCGGGCCCGGCCAGATAATTTGCCTCGGCATTGCGGAGGAAGCCGAAACCATCGGTGAGCACTTCGATGGTGCCCTGACCGATGATTTCCTCACCGTCTTCGGCCACTTCCTTGAGGATGCCGAAAATGATGTCCTGGCGGCGCAGCGTCGAAGCGGCTTCGACCCCCAGCTCTTCGGCCATTTCGACCAGCTCGGCGGAGGTTTTCTTCTTGAGTTCTTTGAGATGCATGTGTGTCTTGTCCGTGAATTTGCAGTCTGGAAATGGCCGGACGATCATGGGGCTTGGAGAAAGCGGATCGCGCCGCGCGTAAGGGCGCTGGCCTTGCCGGTCGGGGTGTGCAGATAGGCTCTGCGCCGTGCCGCGTCAATCAGAACGGTTTGACGACCACCAGGATCACGATCAGCGCTGCAGCCAGGCCGGGCACTTCGTTGAGCAGGCGCAGTTTCTTTCCGCTTAATCGCCGCTCACTGCGCTTCAGCGATGCATGATACCCGGCGAGCCAGACGTGGTACGCGCTTAGCGCCAGAACCAGCGCGAACTTGGCGTGGAACCAACCTTGCGCAAAGGCACCAGTTGAATAGGCTAGCGACAGCCCCAGCAGCCACGTGACGGCCAATGACGGCCACAAGATGATCCGCAGCAGCTTGGCCTCACGATCGAGCCACAGCGCCTCCTCTGGTGATCCTGGAGCGGCCTCCTGATGATAGACGAAATAGCGCGGCAGCATGAACAGCCCCGCCATCCAGAAGATCACGAAAATGATATGGCCGGCCTTGAGCCAGAGATAAGTCATTTGCAGCACCCAGAGCATTGCGGGGACATAGCCTAAATGCGCCAGCCGCGCACTAGCGATAGCAATTCGCCAACGTGCTCGAGCGGGGTCGTCTGCCCGATCCCGTGGCCGAGGTTGAAGATATGTGGGCGATCGGCGAACGCATCGAGAATGCGCCGCGCTTGCGTTTCGAGTTCAGCCCCGCCCGCGATCAACAGCAACGGATCAAGATTGCCTTGCACCGGCAGGCCTGCGGGCAAAGCCTGCGCAGCCCACAGCGGATCGATTGTCTCATCCAGGCCAAGCGCGGTCACCCCGGTCTCGCGCGCGTAAGCGGGCAGTTTCTCGCCCGCCCCCTTGGGAAAGCCGATCACGGGAATGTGCGGATACCGCGCGTTCAGTGCAGCGACGATCCTGGCATTGGGCGCGATCACCCAGCGTTCGAACTCGGCCGGGGCGAGGCTGCCCGACCAGCTGTCGAACAATTGCACCGCCTCGGCACCGGCGACGATCTGCCCAATCAGATATTCGATCGTCACGCTGGTGATCGCATCAATAATCGCCTGGAATGCCCCCGGATCGCGGTACGCCATGGCGCGGGTATCGTGCTGATCACGGCTGCCTTCACCGGCGACCATATAGGTCGCCACAGTCCACGGACTGCCGGCAAAACCGAGCATGGTCTTGTCCGTCGGCAGCATGGCTTTGACCCGCTTGACCGTGTCATAGATCGGTTTGAGCCGATCGGGGACCATGTGCAGATTTTCAAGCGCGGTATCGACCAGACGCGGTGACAGCCGCGGTCCTTCTCCGACAAGGAATTCTAGGTCTTGGCCCATCGCGTAAGGCACAATCAGAATATCCGAAAACAGGATCGCCCCATCCAGACCGTAGCGCCGGATTGGCTGCAAGGTGATCTCGGCCGCCGCCTCACTGTCGTAAACCAGCGCGAGAAAACCGCCTTTTTCGGCGCGCAAGGCGCGGTATTCGGGCAAGTAACGCCCAGCCTGGCGCATCAGCCATACTGGCCGCTGCGGAGTGTTTGCGCCGCGCAAGGTATCGAGGAGTAAACCGGGCATCGAAGCGATTCCAATTCAAATCAAATTAGAATGATTAAAGGTGACTGTAGTAGTTGGCCCTGTGGAAAACGGGGGTTGGCGCCGCATGCCGGAATTCTCCCGGCCTGAACAGACCCTCCCGTCATCCGAATCGTGAGCCGGGCGAGTCAAGCGCGGCTTTTGCCCGCTATCCCCAGCCTGTGGGTAGCTCTGTCCACCTGTCCACAAGCGGGCAGCGCAAACCTGGTTAGCGGGCAGCAAATCGCTTGCTGAACTTGTAAGCCCTGCTCTCCCGTGGTTTATGCCGGCAACCATCCACAGGTGCCCGCCCGCCACAGCATGTCGCGTCTTCACCTTCATCTGCTGTCAGACTCGACCGGCGAAACGCTCGAGATGCTGGCCAAGGCTGCGCTCGCGCAGTTCGAGGGTGCCGACGTGGTGCGTCATTTCTGGCCGATGGTGCGCTCGCAGCAGCACCTTGACCGAATCATGGCCGAGATCGCGGCCAATCCGGGCCTTGTGTTTTACACGCTGGTCAATGCCGATACACGGATGCGGCTTGAAGAACATTGCCGGACACTCGGCCTGCCGGTGGTGCCGGTGCTCGATGCGGCAACCGATGCGCTCGAGGCGGCGCTGGGCCAGCATCCCAAAGCCCGCCCCGGCCGCCAGCACGCGATGGACGACGCGTATTTCGCGCGGGTCGATGCGATCCATTACACGATCGCGCACGATGACGGGGTTGGCTGGGAGAACTGGGAAGAGGCCGATATTGTCCTGGCGGGCGTGTCGCGCAGTTCGAAGACTCCGACCAGCATTTACCTCGCCAATCGCGGCTACAAGGTCGCCAATATTCCGATTGTGGTTGAAAGCCCGCCGCCTTCTTTGCTGTTCGGGCTCAGGCACCCGCTGGTGGTTGGCCTGACCACCGCGCCCGAACGGCTGGTCCAGGTGCGCCGCAACCGGCTGTTGTCGTTGGGGCAGGCCCCCGAAACGGCCTATGTCGATGATGAGCGAGTCGCGCGCGAAGTCCAATATGCCCGGCGGATGTTCGCCGATAACGATTGGCCGGTGATTGACGTGACGCGCCGCTCGATCGAGGAAAGCGCGGCGGCAATCGTCAACCTCTACAATGAATTTCAGACCGCGCGCCAAGGTGCCGGGAGATGACCCTGGTGCTCGCTTCGAACAGCGAATCGCGCAAGGCGATGCTGGATGCCGCCGGGGTGGTATATGAATCACAAGCGGCAGCAATCGATGAGCGCGCGCTTGAAGCGGGACTGGCTGGAGCCAGCGCGGCGGATGTCGCTCTGGCGCTGGCCGCAGCAAAGGCGCTTGCGGTAAGCGAGGCTCGGCCTGGCGCGCTAGTGCTGGGCAGCGATTCGCTGGTCGAGGTTGCGGGCAGGCGGTTCAACAAACCTGCTTGCCGCGAAGATGCCGCGGCGCATTTGCGGCTGTTCTCGGGCGAAGCAATGCATCTCCACAGTGCGGCTGCGCTCGCCCGCGATGGGCTGATCGTGTGGCAACATGGCGAAGCGGCAATGCTGCGGGTGCGCTCGCTGTCGGACGCCTTCATCGCCGACTATTTGGCCGCCGAATGGCCCGCAGTATCGGCCTGCGTCGGAGTTTTCCGGATCGAAGGGCCGGGCGTCCAGCTGTTCGACCAAATCGAAGGCAGTCACTTCACCGTGCTGGGAATGCCATTGCTCGCGGTGCTGGCCGCTTTGCGCGAACACGGGGAGGTGCCGCGATGATTTACGCCGAGGTGATCGGCGATCCGATCGCGCAATCCAAATCGCCGGCGATTCACCAATTCTGGCTGAGCAAGCTGGGGATCAAGGCCGAATACCGGGCTTGTCACGTCAAGGCAGCGGGTTTGGCATATTATTTTGCCGCGCGCCGGACCGATCCCGATTGGCGCGGGTGCAACATCACCATGCCGCACAAGCAGGCGGCGATGGCGCTGGTCGATCAGCTTGACCCGCTGGCTGGGCGAATTGGTGCGATCAACACCGTGGTGCGCGGCGAAGACGGCCATTTGACCGGTTTTAATACCGATGCTGCCGGGTTCCTCGAACCGCTACAGCCACAGCTTAGTGACACCCATTTGTGGCGGATGGCGCGGATCATCGGTGCGGGGGGAGCCGCGCGAGCAATCGTGGCAGCGCTTGCTGGCGCTGGATTTACTCTGATTCTGGCCGCGCGCGATCCGGCCAAGGCTCGCGCGCTGCTCGATGAGCTCGCTCCCGGCGGTGAGCATCATACGCCGCCGCTCGAACACTTTGCATCAGTGACCGACTTTGCCTTCGACGATCGCAGCCAGCTGCTGGACCTAGTGGTCAATGCCAGCCCGCTCGGCATGGCCGGGCAGCCGGCCTTGGCATTCGACCTGAGCCACATTCCGCCCGGCTGCACGGTGTACGACATTGTCACCAATCCGCTCGAAACCCCGCTTTTGGCCGCCGCGCGCAGTGCCGGATTTGCGACTATCGACGGCCTGGCCATGCTGATCGGGCAAGCCGCCGCCGCGTTCGAGATGTTTTTCGGCGCAACCGCCCCGCGCGAGTTCGACGCCGAACTGCGCGAGCTGCTGACGGCATGAGCAAGCCCTTTATCCTCGGCCTGACCGGCTCAATCGGAATGGGCAAGTCGGCGGTCGCGTCGATGCTCCAGGGGCTGGGCGTGCCGGTGTTCGATGCCGACAAGGCGGTGCACCTCTTGCAGGGCCCGGGCGGCGCTTGTCTCGGTGTTATCGAGCAACTGTTTCCCGGCACCACCGGACCCGGCGGGGTCGACCGGCAGAAACTCGGTGCGGCAGTGTTTGGCAATCCGGCGGCGCTGGCGCAGCTCGAACAGGTGGTACACCCGGCCGTTGCTGTGCTGCGTCATGCCTTTCTTGCCGACAACGCCGGTGCGCCGCTGATCGTTTTTGACATCCCGCTGCTCTATGAAAAGGATGGCCAGAAATCCGTTGACGCCGTGGTCGTCGTTTCCGCGCCCGCCGAAGTGCAGCGCGCCCGGGTGCTGGCCCGGCCGGGGATGACCGAGGCAAAGTTCGAGCATATCCTCGCCCTGCAAGTGCCGGATACCGAAAAGCGCGCACGCGCGGACTATGTACTCGATACCGGCACTTCGCTTGCTGAAACGCGCCACGCGGTGCAGCGGCTGGTTCATACTCTAACGGGCATGCAAAAATAGCACGCAAAGCCCTTGTATAGCGCCCGGGTTAGGCAGATATCGAAAGGGCAATGCGCGAAATTATCTTCGACACCGAAACGACCGGGCTGGATCCCAAGAGCGGCGACCGCGTGGTCGAAATCGGCTGCATCGAAATGGTCAATCGCTGCCCGACTGGCGAAACCTTTCACGCTTACTTCCATCCTGACCGCGACATGCCCGCTGCCGCCGAGGCGGTCCACGGCCTCTCGATCACATTTCTCTCTGACAAGCCCCGGTTTGGCGAGCGTGCGCATGAACTGCTCGAATTCCTCGGCGATTCGATGCTAGTCGCGCACAATGCCGGATTCGATTTCGGCTTCGTGAATTCCGAGCTGGAGATGTGCGGGCTGCCGCCGCTCGGGCGCGAGCGGATGATCGACACGGTTCAGCTCGCGCGGGTGCGTCACCCGGGATCGAAACTGTCGCTCGATGCGTTATGCTCCAGGTACGGGATCGATCGCAGCCATCGCTCCCGCCATGGGGCTTTGCTCGATGCCGAACTGTTGGCGCAAGTCTATGTCGAGCTGACCGGCGGGCGGCAAATTGGCCTGTCGCTGGCTGCTGATAATACCGACGGAGCAGTGACAGCGATACCCGGGCTGTCCCGGCGTCAACGCATGTTCCGTCCCGCGCGGCCTCACCGGGCGAGCGAGGCTGAGCTGGCGGCGCATGCCGCTTTCCTCGAAACAGTGAAAAGTCCGTTATGGTTGGACTGATCCTGTTTTGCTTAATCTAGACAGGAGTACGGTTCATGGACATTCGCGTATCGGGTCATCAGGTTGAAACCGGTGAAGCGCTGCAAAGCCACACGCAGGATCGTCTGACCGCGATTGTTGGCAAGTATTTCAGTTCCGCCCTGTCGAGCACCGTCACCTTCAATCGCGCACCAGCGGGCGCTTTTCGCGCTGATGTCATCACCCATGTCATGCACGGGCTGGTGTTGAAGGGCGCGGGGATTGCGCAGGACGCGCACGCCGCGCTTGATCAGGCGGCGGAGAAGATCGACAAGCAGCTGCGCCGCTACAAGCGCCGCCTGTCGGACCATTCGGAGCAGAGTGCGCACGCGATCCGTGAAGAAGAAGCGGCCTATACCGTATTTGCTGAGCCCGATGATGCGGCCGAAGAAGTGACCGGTGATGCGCCACTGGTGATCGCCGAGACCCGGGTCGATGTCCCCGAAGCCACCGTTTCCAATGCCGTGATGATGCTCGATTTAAGGAACACCAACGCGCTGCTGTTCAAAAATGCTGGCACGGGACGGCATAATATGGTCTATCGCCGCGGTGATGGTTCGATCGGCTGGGTTGAACCTTCCTGACGCGTAACGTAAGGCGCGCACGTTTTCACCAGGCGAGGGAGGGGCGGACGTTGGGGATTTCCTGCCGCGTTGACCTCTGCCCGGACCACCCATGCGATTTTTGAAGTAATGTGCCCGCTATGACCGCACTTTTCACCCTGCTCCCTGAAGCCGTCGGCACGATCGCGGCCGAGAGCAAGCAGATCATCCTAGACCGGCTCGCCCAGCGATTTGCCGAGGTTTACGGCCTCGATTCCATCACGGTGCTCGAACGGCTGGAAGAACGCGAGAAGCTTGGCAGCACCGGTTTCGGGCGCGGCGTCGCGATTCCGCACGCGCGCATTGCCGATCTTGCCCGTCCGGTTGCTGTATTTCTGCGGCTCGATACTCCGGTCGCCTTCGATGCCGCCGACGGAATGCCGGTCGATATGGTGTTCGGACTGCTCTCGCCCGAGGCCGCTGGGGCGGCGCATCTCCACGCGCTTGCCGCGATCAGCCGGATGATGCGCGATGACAAGATGCACGAGGCGCTGGGCGAGGCGACAAGTGCCGAGGCGCTTTACGCGCTGCTCGCCAACAGCATTGACCGCGACGCGGCCTGACGGATCTGGTTGACGCGGCCGGAATGGACACGCGGCTTCCTGCGCACCTCGAAGTATCGGGCCTGCTGCGCGCGGTCGCGGCCGCCGGCGGGTTCGCCATGGTCCTTGCCAAAGGTGAACGCGAGGCCGGGACAATTGTCGTTGTATGTGCCGAAAGCGGCGCAAACCGGCGCATTTACGAACGCATGCCGAATCCGGACGGCGTGCGGAAATGGGTTCTGGTCCAAGTCGAAGATACTGAAATTAAACAGAAATTCGATGACTATCTGGCCCGTCGCCAGACGCAGGACCGCGATTTGTGGATCATTGAACTGGATATCGCAGATGGTGAACGGTTCATCGGATTGGCGGGAACCAATGATTGACTTTGCTGCGCTGCACAATCAAAGGGCCTCCACCTATTGATGCGTGGGCGGCGCGGCGGGCACTCGGCCTGGCACGCAAGCACGCAGACGGGGGGCAGCCGGCAGGATTTCCGGTCTGGGGCACAGCACAAGCAAGCTCCAGCCAATCCTGCGACAGGCGCGCCAACCGCCCAAGAATGACTTTCGATGAGCAAGAAGCTCCACCGGGCCAGCGCATTTGCAGTGGCCGCAATGATTGGTACAATTATATTCAGCGCCAACGGTTCGGGCGCATCCGCACAGAACGTGGCACATGATGCTCCGGTTCAGGCGGTAAATCAGCCGACCGAAGCGCCCATCCAAGCGCTTCCTCAGCCATTTCCGGTTTTAACCATCCCCAATGCGCGCGATGACGCCGCACCGGTTCTCGAAGCCCCGCAACTTCGCGCCGTCTCGCTCCAGGTTCTGGTCGCCGCGCAGCCGCAACCCATTGACCTGCCGCGTGAGATCAATTGCCTTGCCGGGGCGATCTATTTTGAAGCCAAGAGCGAATCGCTGGCTGGCCAGCTTGCGGTCGGCCGGGTGATCGTTGCCCGGTCTAAGTCGGGCCGCTTCCCCAATTCGTATTGCGGCGTGGTTTATCAGCCCTCGCAATTCTCGTTCGTGCGCGGCGGCGGCATGCCCGGCATCGCCAGAACTTCGCGTCAATGGAAGAACGCCGTGGCGATCGCGCAGATCGCGCACACCGGCACCTGGCGCAGCCCGGTCGAAGGCGCGCTCTATTTCCACGCCGCTTACGTCAGCCCCGGCTGGCACCTCAAGCGGGTGGGCCGGATCGAGAACCACGTGTTCTATCGCTGAATAGCTTGGAGGCTGGCCGGTTCCGACCGACCCGAGCCTAAGGCGCGGCTCGGTTGTGTCGCTCGACCCACTGCACAAACCGGCCCATCCAGCCCTGAACGAAGTCCTTGCTGGCAGGACCGATATTGCCTTCCGCGTCGAACAAACCGTCTTTGGCCTGGATGAACATCTCGGGCTGACCCAGCGTCGGCATATCCAGGTAGGCCAGCACGTTGCGCAGATGCTGCTGTGCCATGCAGGTCCCTTGCGCGCCGATCGACGCCCCGATCACGTCAGCCGGTTTACCCGCCCACGCGCTCTGGCCGTACGGCCGCGATGCGTGATCAATTGCGTTCTTGAGCACACCGGGGATTGACCGGTTGTATTCGGGGGTGACAAACAGCACGCCGTTTGCGGCTGTGATGGCTGACTTCAGCAGCGTGACTTCGCTGACCGGATTGTCGTCATCGTCCTGGTTATACAGCGGCAGGTCGGCGATCGAGACAAAGTCAAAACCGAAGTGGCCCGGTGCCAACCGAATGGCTGCTGTGGCTAGCTGGTGGTTAAAGCTTTGCGCCCGCAGACTGCCGATGAGCACGGCGATTTTAAAACTGGCCATACAGATTACCTCAGGCTTGTTGCAGGTGCTGCCTGATCTAAACGCGCGGGGCCGGAAAAGGCCTCATTTGTATGTTCTCACCGCCAGCGCGGCCGCGGCTAATCAGCCCGCGCTGAATTCAAACCAAACCGGCGCGTGATCGCTGGCTTTTTCGCGTAGCCGGTGATCTTTGTCGACCCCGGCACCGACCAGCCGATCGGCCAGTTCGGGCGAGAGCAGCGCGTGATCGATGCGAAAGCCGTGATCACGCTGCAACGCGCCCGCCTGATAGTCCCAGAACGTCCACACCCCGCCAGCCGGGTTGAGCGTGCCCAGCGCGTCAGTCCACCCATCGGCGAGCAACCGCGCATAGGCATCGCGCGATGCAGGCTGCATTAGTGCGTCGGGCGCCATCGCAGCGGGCGACCAGACATCGCTGTCGCGCGGGATCACGTTGTAATCGCCCAGCACGATCGCGGGCACTTCCTCCGCCGCGATCTGGGCCATGCGGGTGCGCAAGCGGCCCATCCAGCGCAGCTTGTAGTCGAACTTGGGTCCCGGCACCGGGTTGCCGTTGGGCAAGTAGATGCAGGCGATCCGCACGCCGTTCACTTCGGCCTCAAGATAGCGCGAATGGTCGTCCTCGGGCTCGCCGTCCAGCCCGCGCTGCACTTCAACGGGCGCCGCACCATCGGCCAGGATCGCCACGCCGTTGAAGCCCTTCTGGCCGTGCCAGATCGCCTGATAGCCGATTGCCTCGAATTCCTTGGCCGGGAAGCCTTCGTCCTGCGTCTTGATTTCCTGCAGGCAGGCCACGCTGGGCCGGGTTTCCTCAAGCCATTCGAGCAAGCGCGGCAACCGCGCCTTGATCCCGTTGATATTGAACGTAGCGATCCGCATCAGATCGAGAAGGAGGAGCCGCAGCCGCAGCCCGACGCTGCATTGGGATTGGTAACTTTGAACGCCGACCCGCCGAGCGATTCGACGTAATCGACCTCTGATCCCGCGACCAGATCGAGGCTGACCGCATCGACCAGCAGCCGCGTTCCGTCCTGCTCGACCACCAGGTCGTCAGCTTCAGGCGCATCAGCCAGGCCGAATTTGTACTGAAAGCCCGAGCAGCCGCCGCCTTCAACCGCCAGCCGCAGAATCGCAGGCTTGCCCTGCTTAATCGCAATCAATGCGACACGCGCCGCCGCCGATGGGCTGAGGGTCATGGTGAGAGCGTCCATAATCCCGATGTAAGCGCTGGGTGCGCTCACGGCAAGGAGGCGCTCAGGCGCTCTGAATATAGCTGCGCATCGCCTCGGCATCGGCTTCGATCCGTTCGATTCGGTATTTGACCAGATCGCCGATCGAAACGAAGCCGCAGACCTGTCCGCCCTCGACGACTGGCAGATGCCGGATTCGGCGCCGAGTCATCAGCGCGAGCGAATCGAGCACCGCGCTGTGCTTTTCGACCGTGATCGGGGGCGAGGTCATAACCTCGCCGACGGTCTTGTCGAGCGTGGCAGGGCCGTGCGCGGCGAGCTGGTAAACCACGTCGCGCTCGGAAAATATCCCGACGATCTCGCCATTTTCATAGACTGGCAGCGCGCCGATCCGTTGCTCGGCGAGAATTCGCACCGCTGCATCGACATTGGCGCTTGCCTCGCAGCTGACAATATCGCCGCTGCGTCCCTCGATCAATTGCGCAATCGTCATAAGGGCTCTCCCGGTTGAGGCGGCTTTGTGATGAGGATGCCACGAAGCGGCGCGTTTGGCGAATCAGTCCTCCGGGGCCGCCTCCGGCCCAGGGTGTGCCGCGGGATAGAGCCGGAATTCTTCAACCGGCACCCCGCCGACCAGATGCTCTTCGATGATCCTCTCGAGCACGCCTTCCGTGCAGGAATGATACCAGACCCCCTCGGGCCAGACGACGGCGATTGGGCCTGCCGCGCAAATCCGCAGGCAATCCGCCTTGGTTCGCGCGATGCGCTGCTCAAGCCCGCGCTGCTTGATCGCTTTCTTGAGATATTTCCAGGCAGGTGTCCCGACCGCGCGCGAGCAACACTCGCCCTTCTCGGCCTCGGCGCAGAGGAAGATATGACGGCGGATCTGGTCGCCGCCGGTTTTGGCCAGCGCCGCGCGCGCCTTGGCGAGGTCGCTCTGCTTGGCGCTCATGGCCCTAGCATCCATTGCCCGAGCTGCGCGCGTGTATCGTCCGGGACCGGGGCTGGCCGATCATCGGCAATCGCGACGATGACCGAGCGCGCGAAGGCAATGACGGCACCGTTCTGCGCCAGCAATTGGGCAATCGACCAGCTGGTGCGCCCGACCTGCTCGATCCCGCAGCGCGCTTCGACCGGATCGGGAAAATGGCCTTGCGCGAGGTATTCCATCCCCACGCTGGCAACCATCGCACGGCGCTCTCCGATCTTCACCTTGAGCCCGATCGCCATGTTGAAGCGCACCCGCGCGTCCTCCATCATCGCCGCCAGTGCCACGTTGTTGAGGTGCTGGTTGGGATCGACATCGGCGAACCGCGTGGTCACCGTGTGAATGAAGGGATAGCGCTCGGGGCGGAGCAGCGCGGGATCGGGACGCGCCACTTAGCGCCCCGGCTTGAGATAGCGCGCGAGCCAAGCGAACACGGTCTGGTGCCACTGGAGCGAATCCTTTGGTTTAAGCACCCAGTGGTTTTCTTCGGGAAACACCAGCAGTTCGCTTGGGACTTTGCGGCGCTGGAGCGCAGTGTAGGCCGCCAGGCCTTGCGTATAGGGAATGCGGAAATCCTTCTCGCCGGTGATCACCAGCATCGGGGTCTGCCATTTGGCGACGTGGTTCACCGGGTTCCACTTCTCGTATTCCTCGGGTGCTTCGTAATAGGGATGCCCGCCGTGCTCCCATTCGTCGAACCACAGTTCCTCGGTTTCATAGGCCATCGCCCGGGCATCGAACACGCCGTCGTGCTGGACCAGGCACTTGAACCGGTCGGGCCATTGGCCTTCGATCCAGTTCATCATGTAGCCGCCATAAGATGCACCAAGCGCGCAAGCTTTGGTGCCGTCAATTTCGGGATGCGCGGCGAGTGCAGCGGCGAGACCGAGCTGCTGGTCCTCGAGCGGCTTGCCGCCCCAGTCGCGGTTGATGCTGTCGGTAAAGGCTTGGCCGTAACCGGTCGAGCCGTGGAAATCGATCGACACCACCGCATAGCCCTGGCTCGCAAACAGGCGCGGGTTCCAGCGGAACGACCAGCTATCGTTAAACGAGCCCTGCGGCCCGCCGTGGACGAGGAGCAGGACGAGGAGTTTGCCGCCAGAATTGCCAGCACTTTCGGTGGGCTCGTGGATCTGGCCCCAGACAGTATCGCCGCCCGCACCTTTGAAGCTGAACCGCGTCGAGGTCACCCGGCCGAGCGCAGCCAGCTGCGCGTCGTTGGCATGAGTCAGCGCATGGCCCGGCTTGCCCTTGTCCGAAACATAGACTTCGGCCGGATTGGCAATCGCATCGCGGGTGAAGACGTAGCCGCCATTCCTGAGCGGAATAACCGAACCGATGTGCGCCTCATTCAGCCCCTTGGGCGCAAGCCTCAGCCGGGTCACCTTGCCGGTTGCAACGTCGACGCGGAATGCCGGGTTGTCGAGCACGTCCTCGGCGGTGACGATCAGCGCCTTGCTGTCGGGGCTCCACACCATCGAGCCGACCGAGCGGTCCCAGCCTTCGGTCAAGGTGCGGCGTTCGCCGCTAGCCAGGTTAAGCAGCTGCACCACCAGCCGGTCGGCCTCGTAACCGGGGCGCGCCATTGAAGTATAAGCGAGCCACTTGCCGTCGGGCGAAGGCACCGGCAGCGTGTCGGTGCCCTTGTTATCCGCAGTCAGGTTATGCGGTGCGGTGCCATCAAGCGGGCTGTGCCACACGTCGATATTGGTCGAGGTTGGCTCGTTACGATCGGCCTGCCGCGCGGCGAAATAGGCACCGTTTGAATCCGCGCTCCATGCCACGTCCTCGTTCCCGCCGAACGGCTTGCCCGGGGTGTCGCCGGTCAGTGTGCCAACCGGGCCATCGACCGCCGCGCCGCTGCCGGTGATCATGCCAGATTGATCAAGCCCGAAAGCGAACGTGCGGCTGTAATTGCCCGGCGTTTCCCACGCATCCCAATGGCGTACGAACCCGCTGCCGTCGGTATAGTGCCGCCCGGTGCCGGGGCCCGGCTGGCTGGTATCGCCGCTTTTGTCGCAGCCCAGCGTCGGGCAATCGCGGGCGGCATCGCCCCAGACCAGCACGCGCTTGCCACTGGGCGAAATGGCAAAGCCCGCTACGTCGGTCTTGAATGCAGAGGCTTGTACCGGCGCGCTGCCTGGCTGCGCAAGGTCGAGCACCCACAGTTGATCGCTACCCGATTTGCCTGAGATGAAGTACAATCGCTTGCCGTCAGGACTGAACGCGGGGGAATTTTCGCTGACATCAGCGAGGTCGGCGATCTTTTGCGGGGTGCCGCCTTTGACCGGTACGCGCCATAGTCCAGTAACCCGCTTGTAAGTCACCGGATCCGTGTCGGTCTGCGAAAAGACCACCGTCGTGCCATCGGGCGAAACCGCCGGACTGCCGACCCGTTTTAGTGTCACAAGGTCTTGCGGGGACATATCCCGCGCACCGGTCTGGCTTAAAGCAGGAACGGCGGACAGAGCGAAAGACAGCGCGCCAAGCGCAATTGAAGTTTTGATCATGCGGGTGAAGCTAGCCGCAAGCAGATGGGCTTCCTAGCTTTTCTTGCCGACAATCCGCGCGATTTCGGCGGCGACCAATTTTTCGACCAGCGCTGGCAGGTTCTTATCGAGCCAAGCAGCGAGCTCGGGCCGGAGCAAGTCGCGGACCATCCCTTCGAGCGACGTTTCGCCCGAGCGGACGATCTGCGGCGCGGCGGGGGGCTGCGCCATCAGCGCCAGCGCGGCGAGCGATTCGCTGATCGAGCTGACGCTCTCGTTGCCGACCAGCGCAGCGTCGGCTGGTTCGGCCTGCCCGAAATGCGCGGCATCGTCGGCGGCCTCATCGGCTTCGACATATTCGCCCATCCCGGTCAGATCGAGCACGTCGTCGGCGGGAACCGCAGCCTGCGCCTCTTCCGGTAGCCCGCGCTCTTCGCGCTCGCGCCGCTCTTCGGCAGCACCGGCGCGATTGTCGCGCGCGATCACTTTCTTGATCGATTCGAGGATCTCCTCGACCGAAGGTTCACCCGCCTGGCGCATCGCCCCAACTCCAAGCTGTCCCCAATCGGGACAAGAATCACTAAGGGGCTACTGACCCGTCCTGCGCAGGCGTGTCAACGGTGCGTGTCGATTCGGTCGCCGAATCGGGATCCTCGCTCCAGTCCCAGATCTTGTTGTGGACGCGCTCGTAATTGACTTGGGGATCATACAGCGCGCCGCCATCGAGCCCGAGGTCGCGCGCCTCGGCCTTGCCCATTGCAGCCAGCAAGTTGAACCCGGCGACATAGGCATTGCGCCGCGCGGTGGCGACTTGCACTTGCGCGGTCAGCAGCTCATTCTCGGCATTGAGGATATCGAGAATGGTACGGTTCCCGACAGTGTTTTCGGCGCGCACCCCTTCAAGGCTGAGTGCGGCAGCATCGACCGCCGTCTGCGACGAACCAATGACGGACTGGGCCGCTTGCCACTGCGCATAAGCGGAGCGAACGTTGGCTACGACAGCGCGCTCGACGCCGATCTCGGTTTCCATCGTTGCATCTTCGCGGGCCTGCGCGGCGCGGCGCTGGGCTGCGGGGAGCCCACCCTGGAAAATCGGAATGGTGGCGCGCACCCCGGCCTGCGCAGTGGTCGAATTCTGGGTGAAGGTGCCCGGACCGGATCCGCCAAGTGTACCCAGGTAATCGCTGTATCCGGCGCCTGCGAAAATGCTCACCTTGGGCAGTTTGCCTGCACCGGCGACCCGCACATCGAAATCAGCCGCTTTCGAGCGTTGCCGCGCAGCCAGCAGATCGGGATTGTGATCGAGTGCAATCCCGACCGCTTCGCCCGCGCTGGACGGCAGTCCGGCCAGCGGCGGCGGGGTTTGCAGATCGATGGGAGCCTTGCCGACAAGCTGAATATAGCGTTCGCGCGCAGCGATGAGGTTAGCCTCGGCAGTGCGGGTCTGCCCGCGCACGAGCGACAGCCGCGACTGCGACTGCGCCACGTCGGTCCGGGTCAGATCGCCGATCTCGAACCGGTCCCTGCTGGCCTGCAAGTTCACCTCAAGCCGCTGACCATTGGCGCGGTTGAGTTTGACCACCTCCTGCGCCAGGATCACGTCCATGTACGCCGCAACCACTTGGCTAAACACGCCGCTTTCAACCCCGCGCAAGTCGGCTTGTCCCGCCTCGACGCGAGTTGTGGCAGCACGGACCGAATTTTTGACTGCCCCGCCCGTGTAGATCGGCACGCCCAGCTGGCTGTTGGCATCGAAGCTGCGGCTGGGCGAGGTGAATGAGTTGGAACTGGTCTTCAGATATTCAGTGTAGGTCACCGTTCCGTTCAACGAAGGCAGACCCGCCGAGCGCGCGATCGGCACGTTTTCATCGACCGCGCGCTGCTGCGCCCGCGCCGATTGCAGGGTCGGATTGGTCTGATATGCCAGCGCCAGCGCATCGCGCAGTTCATCAGCCAGCGCGGGCCCCGCAACCAGTGAAGCCGCGCCTGCCAACAGCAGCGCGCGGGCCAGCCGTGAAACCTTCAATCCGATCATACGCCTAAAAACTCCAACTCTTGGCACGGGCGAATTCACCCAGCACCGGCATTCCAACTTCGGCGAGCGGGACCAACTGCACTGCCCCGCCCAGCTTGCGCCCGCTGGCCAGCCGGGTCACCCCACGCAGCACCAGTCCGGTCACAACCCGGCCGCCGTCCGTCAGCGCATCTGCCACTGCGCCGGGCAATTGCTCGATTGCACCGTCGATCAGGACCAGATCGTACGGTGCCGCGCCGCGCTTAGGCTTGGCCACGGCGGCGGCGTCAACGCTATCGACCAACGCCCCCATCGCCTCGACCAAGGCCGCAAGATAAGTGCTGCCGGCGGTGACTACCAGTACCCGCTCGCCGCGCCGGGGCAGTGCTTCGCTCAGTATCATGCCGTGGACCAGCGGCGCAGGCAGCGCGCGGCCCTGGCCCAATGGAATCGCGCGGTCGATATAAGCATAGCCGCGGGCTTCAACCGGCACGAAGTCTTCGCGCGCGACCTTGCCGATGGCGGCGAGAACGCCAGCGTCGTTGACCCCGCTGACCCGCAACTGGCTGTCGATCATCGCGCGGCGTGCGGCACCGGCGTCGGCAGCGACGGGGGACATTTCGGCAGTGTTGGTGGTCATTTTCAGGGCCCTTTTCGCGCGCTGTATTACACACCTAAAACAGCTAGGCAATTGCTTGCCTCATAACCGGTGGCTTCTGCCGCGCCAAGCGCTTTGACGGAGTGGCAAAGCTGCGCCTATTGGGACGCAAAACAGCGCCAGCACAAGGAGCCGGGCCGTGGCCGAAATGGTGACCATTCGCGAGACTGACCTGATTGAGAGCGTGGCCGACGCGCTCCAGTATATCAGCTACTACCATCCGATGGATTACATCCGCGCACTGGGCGAGGCCTACAAGGCGGAGCAAGGCCCGGCCGCCAAGGACGCGATCGCGCAAATCCTGACTAACAGCCGGATGTGCGCCGAAGGTCACCGCCCGATCTGCCAGGACACCGGCATCGTCAACGTGTTGATCGAGTGGGGCCAGCACTGCCGGCTCGAATCGGCTCGCAGCCTGCAAGAGGTGGTCGATGAGGGGGTGCGCCGCGCTTACCTCAATCCTGATAACAAGTTGCGCGCATCGATCTTGGCTGACCCCGCGTTCACGCGCCGCAACACCCGCGACAATACCCCGAGCGTGGTCCACGTTACCATGGTCCCAGGCCGCACGGTCGGGATCGATGTCGCGGCCAAGGGCGGCGGGAGCGAGAACAAATCGAAGTTCAAAATGATGAACCCGAGCGATTCGGTGCAGGACTGGGTCGAGGAAATGTTGCCCCAGATGGGTGCCGGCTGGTGCCCGCCGGGGATGCTCGGGATCGGCATCGGCGGCACTGCGGAACATTGTATGCAGCTCGCCAAGCAAGCGCTGATGGAACCGATCGACATGGCGCAATTGAAACAGCGCGGGGCCTCGACCGATATCGAGCGAATGCGGATCGAGATATTCGACCGGGTCAACGCACTCGGCATCGGCGCACAAGGGCTGGGTGGGCTATCGACCATCCTCGATGTCAAGATCCTCGATGCGCCGTGCCATGCGGCGGGTAAGCCGGTCGGCATGATCCCCAATTGCGCCGCCACCCGCCACGCGCATTTCACGCTCGATGGCTCGGGCCCGGCGTTCCTCGAAACCCCCAAGCTCGATGAATGGCCCGACGTCAACTGGCAGCCCGATGCGGCCGCCATCCGCGTCGATCTCGACAACTTGACCCCCGCAGTCGTGCAAAGCTGGCAGCACGGCGACCGGCTGTTGCTGAATGGCAAGATGCTGACCGGGCGCGACGCTGCGCACAAGCGGATCCAGGATATGCTCGCCAAGGGTGAGGAACTGCCGGTCGATTTCAGGGGCCGCGCAATCTATTACGTCGGACCGGTCGATCCGGTGCTGGGCGAAGTGATGGGACCGGCCGGGCCGACCACCGCGACCCGGATGGACAAGTTCACCGACATGATGCTCGAGCTGGGCTTGCTGGTGATGATCGGCAAAGCCGAGCGCGGGCAAGGCGCGGTTGGCGAAATCGCCAAACACAAAGTGGCTTACCTGATGGCCGTGGGCGGCGCCGCCTACCTGGTCAGCCGGGCGATCCGCGCAGCCAAGGTCGTGGGGTTTGAAGATCTTGGCATGGAGGCGATCTACGAATTCACCGTTGAAGATATGCCAGTGACGGTTGCGGTCGATTCGCAAGGCAACAACGTCCACCAGCTAGCCCCGCTGGTGTGGAAGGAAAAGATCGCGCGCGAGCATCTCCTCCCGACCTGAACATCGGATCAGTCCGCCGGGTCGGGATCCGCACGCAAGCGCTGGGCGAGGAACCACCCGGGTAGCAACGCGCCGTAGCCGATCACCCAGAGGAAATAGGCGAAGAACCGGTCCGAGCCGGTGTCCAGCGTCACCCCGAACAATTGCGCGATCATTGCCGCGCTGAGCGAGGCGCTGACAAAGGCGCCGAACCAGCGGTAAGCATCCGAATGCGCCTGCAATCGGGCCGCCAGCTCGAACTCGTCGAGCCCGGCGCCGGTCCCCGACGCGACCTGGTTGATGCCCGTGCCGATCAGCACGATCGTCGCGGCAAACCCCGCGAGAACCAGCGCCATACCAGCGATAAACGGCCCGCTGCCGCTTGGTCCGAGGCAGGTCAGCGCGAAGCCGGCCGGATAGGCTAGGAGCGCAAATTGTCCCAAGCGTCGGAACCGCAGGACCCGCATCGGCAGGCGGACGCCAGTAGTATCGTAGGAAATCATGGTCGTTCTCCTGCAGCGCGCAGCGCGTCTGCCATGGGGGGAAACGGATCGAACGAAAACAGCAGTTCGACCGGCACCGCGAACACCCGCGCCAGCTTCATCCCCAGTTCGAGGCTCGGCTTGTAATCACCGCGTTCAAGGTAGCCGATGGTTTGCGGGTTAACCGAAACCGCCTCGGCGAGGTCGCGCCGGGACATGGCATGCTCGGCGCGGAACAGGGCAATTCTGTTGTGAATGTCATGCGTCATGCATTTCGGATAAACGATTCGTTGTGTAAACACAACATTTCATTTTGAAGGCGAAGCACCTCGCCCAGCGCGCCAATGCAACAGGTGCTTCGGCGAAGTAATGCGGACGAAAAGTCCTTTCCTACATCTTCGCGCGATGGCAGATCCATGCATGCGCAGCGCCTTCAGGAGGCGCAGCACGAAATCGCTACCTGCATTGCAAGATGTTGAAAAAACTAGGATAATTCGGCCTAGACCGGCGATTTCTGCACCGTCTTGCCACCATTGATACTGCTCTCAGCTTGCCTCGTGCACCGTGTTGCAGCGGTTCGGCCCCCGCTCTGCGCTGTTGTGCCGCGCTGCGCGCAATCGACCAATGCGCGAGTCGCCTCGACCAAGCCGCTGGCCTTGGCAGGCACCCTGCGGCTATCGCCAATCTGACCATGGATGACATCGACCTCCAGCCCGGCCGTGTGCCGACCCGCACCGTGCTCGCCTCGATTGCCGGACTGTGGCTGTGCTACCTCGGCCTGATCACGCTGCGCTCGGTGCTGATCGACCGGACTTATTTTGCTGAAATGCTCGGCCTGCGCAGTATCGTGACGCTGTCCGGGATCGCGGTGACGGTGATGATCTGGTCGATCCTGCGATTATTCGACAACCGCCGGGTCGGGGCGCGAATGGCCATCGCCGCTGTGCTGATGGTGCCCGCCGCGCTGGCCTTGGCCTTGATCAATACGCAAGTGTTTTCCGGCATCGACCAGCGCAACTTCCGGCAAGAGCGCAACCCGAGCGAGGTCCAGATCCGCCACGATACCGCTGGCAACGTGCTGGTCGACCTGCCCGATCCGCCGCAACTGAGCCGCCAGCAACTGGCGGCTCTGCAACAGAAATTCGCCGAGCAAGGCCTGTGGCGCCAGCTGACCGATATTGCAATCGGGCGCTATTTCCTGCTGCTGGCATGGGCTGCGCTGTATTTCGCGATGGTCAATGCGGAGCAAGCCCGCGCGGCCGAGCGGCGCGAGGGCGAATACCGCCGCGCCGCCAAGGCCGCAGAGCTGCGGTCGCTGCGCTATCAGGTCAATCCGCACTTCCTGTTCAACACGCTCAATTCGCTCTCGGCGCTGGTGATGACCGGCAAGGATGCAGCAGCTGAAAAGATGATCCAGACGCTTTCGGCATTCTATCGCCGCAGCCTGGCCGAAGACCCGACCGGCGATATCGCGCTTGAGGCCGAAATTGCGCTGCAGCGCTCGTATCTCGAGATCGAGGCGGTGCGCTTTCCCGAGCGGTTGAGGGCCCGGTTCGATTTGCCCGCAGCGCTCGAACAAGCCTGTGTTCCGGGCTTGATCTTGCAGCCACTGGTCGAAAATTCCGTACGGTATGCTGTCGCCTCGACCGCGCGCCCGGTCACTGTCGCGATTGCGGTGCGCAAGGATGCAGGCCAACTCGTGCTCGAAGTCGGCGATGACGGTCCGGTCCGATCCGGCGATGGAGAGCACGGCTTCGGCATCGGGCTCGCCAATGTCCGCGACCGGCTGGCGTTGCGCTATGGCGATGCAGCCAGCTTGGTGTCGGGTCCGGCCGAGGCTGGCGGCTGGCGCTCGGTGATCCGCTTGCCGCTAGAAATCGATGACTGAATCTGCGCCCGCCGACCTTGCTACGTTGATCGTTGATGACGAGCCGCTCGCGCTTGAGCGAATGGAGTTGATTTGTGCGGGGATCGCCGGACTGCGGGTGGTCGGCATTGCGCGCGACGGGGCCGCAGCGCTTGCGGCAATTGCGCAATTGTCACCCGACCTGGTGCTGCTCGACATCACCATGCCCGAACTGGACGGGCTGGCAGTTGCGCGCGCTTTGACCCGGCAGGACTATGCCCCGGCAGTGGTGTTCGTCACCGCGCATGAGAATTTCGCCGTCGAAGCCTTCGATCTCGATGCGTTCGACTATGTGCTCAAGCCGGTCACGCCAGAACGGCTTGAGCGCGCGGTGTCGCGCTCGATCGCCCGGCGCCGCACCCGCGCCCGCGGCGAGCCGCAATGGCTCAGCGAATTCTGGGTGCCCTATCGCTCCGAACTGTTGCGCATCGCCGCCGCCGATGTCGAACGGATCGATGCCGAGCGCGACTATGTCCGGCTCCACGTCAGCGGACGGAGTTACTTGCTGCTCCAGACCGTTTCCGGGCTCGAAGCGCGGCTCGATCCTCGTCACTTCATCCGCCTGCACCGTTCGACTATCCTGCGCCGTGAGCGGATCGTCGGTCTACGTCATGACGGCCTCGGGGTATGGTCGGCCGAGCTCGATGACCGCACGATGGTGCGGATCGGGCGAACCTATCTTTCGCGTGCCAAGGCGATGGCTGGCCGTTAAGGCTGCCTCGGATGGGTCTTATCTTCGTCTTCCTGCTCGGCATGGGCAACTTCGCGGTGCACAAGGCCGTGCTCGAAAGCGATCACCCGCTGCTTGGCCGAGTGCCATTTTTCTTCAACCTGCTGGGCGGACGGTTTTCACTCTATATCGAATTTGCAATGCTGCTCGGCGCGATGCTGATGGTGGCGCAGGGGTCGTGGGGCTGGGTTCTGTTCTACGCGGTCTACACCGGGGTCAATGCGGTCTCGGCCTGGTTGATCCTGACCGGGCGGGTCTGACCTTTCAAGCGGATCGAATCCGGCGCAGGTGCGTTCTTGGCGCAAAGGATCCATTCGCATGACAACACCCGCCGGCTTGTGGCTGGTCGTGAACAGCGCCAGCGGCAGCAACGACGATGACACGCGTACCGCTCTGATCGAACGGCTGCGCGCCGCCGGTCGTCAGCCGGCGCGCGTTATCGATTGCAGCACGCAACCTCTGCCCACGCGCAGTGAACTTGAACACAGCAGGGTCAGGACGCTCGCTGTGTTTGCTGGCGATGGAACCACCGGGGCACTGCTACCGGGCCTCGAAGGGTGGAGCGGCCAAGTGCTCGTCCTGCCTGGCGGGACCACCAACCTGTTGGCGAAAATGCTGCATGATCCATGCGATACCGAAGCGATCATTGCCGCATTCGCTGCCGGACAAGCGCGCATTGTGCGGCGACCCTGCGTGCGCTTGCCCGGCCATACCGCACTGAGCGAAGTTCTTGCCGGACCCGGGGCCAGATGGAGCGATGTGCGCGAAGGACTGCGCGAAGGTGATCTGGGGACGATTGCCAGCACTGCACTCGACGCGGTCAAGGAAAGCGCAGGTGGAGCAATGGTGTTGATTACCGAACCGGCGCTTGGGCATGACCAAGGCTACGCCGGGGTGCGGATCGTCCCCGGTGAAACTGGCTTGGCCGTATCGGGGTACCGCGCCGACAGCTTCGGCGACTATTTCAAGCAGGGGCTGGCGCTGCTGCAGCGCGATTTTCGCGATGGGCCGCACGATGAGCTGGGCGCGCATCCGCAACTGCTTTGTCACTCAGCGGATGGCTCGCCAATCGATGTGATGATCGACGGCGAACGCGCCAGCGGGGCCAGCGAGGTGCGCTTTTCCCTTGCCACGTTGGCGCTTGATCTGCTTGCAACCGGACATGGCTGACACACTTACGCTGTTCCACCTCAGCGACATCCATTTCGGGCTGGAAGATCGCGCCGCGCTCGGCGCGGTCAGCGCGGCGATCATCCGTCAGCGGCCCGCCGCGGTACTAATCACCGGTGATCTAACCATGCGCGCACGGCGCCGCGAATTTGCTGCCGCGCGCGACTGGATCGGTGCGCTCAAGGTACCGGTGACGGTTGAGGTGGGCAATCACGACATGCCCTACTTCAACCTCATTGAGCGCTGCGTCAGTCCGTACCGGCGTTTTCTCGAGGTGCAGGCATTGCTCGAAAAGCAGCTCACCTTGCCGGGCATTTCGGTGGTTCCGCTGCTGACCTCGGTCAAGGCGCAGTGGCGCTGGCCGTGGTCCGAAGGGCGGGTTTCCTCGCGCGCATTGGCAGAAACTCTCGCGGCAATCGACCGAGTCCCGAACGGCAACCGGGTGCTGGTCACCGCGCATCACCCGCTGATCGAACGCGGCCCGCACGGGCAATTGTTGACCATCGGCGGCACTGCAGCAATGGCGGCGCTCGCGAAGCGCGGGGTTTCCGCAGTGCTCACCGGTCATGTCCACGATCCGTTCGATCTGATTGCCGAGACTGCCAATGGACCGCTGCGGATGATCGGTGCGGGCACGCTGTCAAAGCGCATCCGTTCGACGCCGGCGAGCTATAACGAAATAACCGTGACGGCCGATGCGATCACCGTCCGGGTGTGCAATTCTGCGGAGGTTCCAACCGATCAGATGCAGCTTGACGCAGTGCCCAAAGACGCCCTGCCGCCGCGCCAGATCGGTGATCCGGTCGCGCCGATTGGTGCAGTCCCCAAAGTTGATCCGCCGGTTCATTAGCCAAACGGAAAAAGGCGGCCCCGCAGGACCGCCCTTTCGTGTTTCTTGCAAGCAATCCGGAAGCTTAGCGCTTCGAGAACTGGAAGCTCTTGCGGGCCTTGGCCTTGCCGTATTTCTTGCGCTCGACCGCACGGCTGTCGCGGGTCAGGAACCCGGCGGCCTTGACCACGCCGCGCAGCGACGGCTCGAACCGGGTCAGCGCTTGGCTGATGCCGTGCTTGACTGCGCCGGCTTGGCCCGACAGTCCGCCGCCCTTGACGGTAGCGATCACATCGTACTGGCCTTCGCGCTCCGAGATCTGGAACGGCTGGTTAAGCACCAGACGCAGCGTCGGCCGGGCGAAGTACACGGCCTGCTCGCGGCCATTGATCACTATCTTGCCCGAACCGGGCTTGATCCAGACGCGGGCTACGGCGTCCTTGCGGCGGCCAGTGGCATAGGCGCGGCCCTGCGCGTCAATCTGCTTTTCGCGCAGCGGCATCGTCGATACCGGCGGAGCGGCAGGGACTTCGGCAATTTCGCCCAGATCGGCGAGATCGGTGACAGTAGTATCGGACATTATGCACCCACCTTGTTCTTGCGGCTCATCGCCGCAACGTCGAGCACTTCGGGCTGGGTTCCGCCGTGCGGATGCTCCGTCCCGGCATAAAGATGCAGCGCGCGCATCTGATCACGGCCCAAGGGACCGCGCGGCACCATGCGTTCGACTGCTTTTTCAAGCACCCGCTCAGGGAAGCGCCCGTCGAGCACTTTGCCCGCGGTTACTTCCTTGATCCCGCCGGCATAACCGGTGTGCTTGTAATAGGTCTTCAGCTTGAGCTTGTTGCCGGTCAGCTTGACCTTGCCGGCGTTGATCACGACCACATGGTCGCCGCAATCGACGTGCGGGGTGAAGCTGGGCTTATGCTTGCCGCGCAGTCGATTTGCGATCACCACCGCGAGTCGTCCGAGCACCAGACCTTCGGCATCGATCAAATGCCATTTCTTTTCTACCTCGGCCGGTTTGATCGACCGGGTGACCTTGCTGAGCGCCTTCATGGCCAGCCATCCTTATCTGTAAGGGTTAAACCTTAGGGTCACGCATACCTGATTCGCGATCGACAAGGTGCGTGTGGAGGCGGCCCAATCGTTCAATGCGCAGCGGAAGTCAAGCTTTGGTGCGGCTTTGCTGAGAGGTAAAATAATACCTGCTGAATAACGCAGGCTCAGGTTCCATCAGTTGGCTCTAGGCTCCAGACCTCGCGCGAGACCCGCCGTGTCCCGGCTAACTTCGTTGTGATGATCCGCTCGAACAGGGCTGGGATGCCGCAGGGAAGCCATTTGCCGACCCGCAGCAGGACTTCGATTTCACCCAGACTACCATCGGCCAAGGCCACGCTGCGCTGCGCTGCGCTGCAGACGGCGTTCGCCATCATGCGCGACAAACAGATCGGTTGGCCACGGCGAAGAGCGGGGATCGGCGGCCATGCTGCCGAGCAGCTCCACCGCATCGCGCTTGGTTTCGGTCGGCGCGACGGTGCCTTGGATAAGTCCCGTCGCGGTATGCTTGGCATCTTGGCGTGTGTTTGCATCCGCCGTTGCGCCGCTTGCCGGAGTTTGGATTAGCCCTTGGCTGTCAATAGAAATTGGGAATGGGCCTGAATCGCTGCGGCGCCGTTCAAGTTCGCCGAGTTGCGCAAGAACCGGGGGCACGTCCACACTGACTGCAAACGGTGTGCCGGTCAGCACGAAGCCGTCAGCCGAGGCCATGAACTGCACGCGGAAGCTGCGCTTGACTAAAATCTGCTTACCGTCCGCAAGTTCGCGGATGACAGTGCGGCTGAGTACCATCGGGCCCATAGGCGGGGAAAATACACGCGGTGCCTGAGCTGCGGCGGCGAATTTCCAGGGCACTGAACCGGCGGGTGCTAATGCAGCAACTCCGGCCAGGATGAGCGCAGACACCCTCATGCGCGCACCGCATCGAGCCGGATACCGGCCGCGCGTCCCTGCACAATGGAAGTAGGAATGCTCAAGCCTTTTGCCCCCTCCGCCATCGTTACGTATTGGAACCAATCCCAACACGCACGGCGGAACCCCTATATTGGCGCAGGCCCCTGCGCGTTCGTCAAGTATTTCTCCTGAACCTGGTTACATTCGGTTATCCAAACGCCAACCGACCGGGCTTGAACTGCAATTACGTGCCCCTAGTCGAGCTCGTTGCGGCTGCCCATCAAGTGTGCGCACCAGGTAGCCGCGATCAGCAGCAAAGCGCCTGTGAGCTGGTGCAGCGCCGCGACCCACAATGTAACCCCGCTCATCACCGTGGCTATGCCCAGCAGCACCTGCGTTCCAAACGCACTGTGCAGCACCACCGAAGCGTTGCGGTGAGCCGTGCGCAGCTGCCGTGCTACTATTAGCAGCACACCAACCACGACCCATGCCCACCAGCGGTGAACGAAGTGGACGAGGAAGGGATCGTAGAGCAGCGCATGGAAGCCGCCTTGCGACCAGTCGATTCCGGCGGGAAAAAAGCTGCCTTGCATCAGCGGCCATGCCTGCCAGTTCAACCAGCCTGCCCCGGCGACTGGACCGGCCCGCAATCCGGCAAGCATCGCCCCATAAACCAGTTGCAGCGCCAGGGTGCCCAGCGCCAGCCCGCCCCAACGGGTTAACCTTGCCCGGCTTTCGCCCCGAGCATGCGCAGCCAGGTCGAGCGCAGTCCAGGCCAATGCGGCGAGCGTGGTCAGCGCCAGCGCCAGATGAGTCGCCAGCCGCAAATGGCTGACTTTGACGTCATGCGTCAGCCCTGACGAGACCATCCACCAACCGACCAGGCCCTGCAGGCCGCCCAGCGCAAGTAACGCCAGCAGCCGCCGATGAAACCCCTGCGGAATCGCGCCGCGCAGCCAGAACCACGCCAGCGGGAGGGCATATGCAAGCCCAACCAAGCGCCCGAGCAGCCGGTGAAACCATTCCCAGAAGAAAATGTGCTTGTATGCTGCCAGCGTCATTCCGGCGGGCCCGTTGACCTGCGTAAACTGCGGGATTTGCTGGTATGCCGCGAACTGCGCTTCCCATTGTATCTGGGTCAACGGTGGTAACATGCCGCTGATTGGCCGCCATTCGGTGATCGATAGGCCCGATTCGGTCAGCCGGGTTATGCCGCCGACTACGACCATGGTTACAACCAGCGCTGCCACCGCCCACAACCACCATGCCAGTGTTAAAGCCTGAGGCGCTGCAGGATTCGGTCTTTGCTGACGATTTTGCGCGATTTGCATGGACCGCGATGTGATGCCGAGTGCGGCAAAGCGCAAGCCTGCTGCGGCGAAATTCTACGCTGGCCCTTGCGCGATGTTACATTGTCACATACATGGACCGCTCGATGCGACAGGTATTCATCTCGATTCGCGGCCGGCTTGACCGGGTTGGCGTGATTCTTTCCGGACTTTGCGCACTGCATTGCCTCGCCGGGCTTCTACTGGTTGCCGGGTTGGGACTGGGCGGTGGCCTGTTGCTCAATCCCGAGATTCACCGGGTCGGCCTCGCGCTGGCCATTGCGGTCGGGTCGGTCACACTGGTGCTCGGGGTGATCCGCCACGGCGATCCGGTGCCACTGCAGGTTGGCGCGGCCGGGATCGGTCTGATGGCCCTTGCCTTGTTCGTTGGTCACGGCACCGCCGAAGCGGTGTTGACCATCCTGGGCGTCACGCTGCTGGCTTGGGCGCACCTGCGCAACTTGCGTCACGGGTTCTGATCGCTATTTGCGGGGCATGACTGCTTCGCTTTCCATTATCGTCAACGGCGAATCGCGCCGCGCCGCTTCGGGTTCAATTGCTGACCTGGTGCGCAGCCTTGAACTCGATCCGGCCAAGGTCGCGGTGGAGCGCAATGGTGAAATCGTGCCGCGCTCGACCCTCGGCAATGTTGCGCTGGCGGATAACGATGTATTTGAAATCGTCCATTTCGTCGGCGGGGGTCAAGCGGACAGTAGTCTGGCTGACACCTGGACGGTCGCTGGCCGCACCTTCACATCGCGGCTGATCGTCGGCACCGGCAAATATAAGGACTTCGCCGAGAACGCCGCCGCGCTCGAAGCGTCAGGTGCGGAAATCGTCACTGTCGCAGTACGCCGGGTCAATGTCAGCGACCCCAATGCGCCGATGCTGACCGACTTTATCGATCCTAAAAAAGTGACTTATCTGCCCAACACTGCGGGCTGCTTCACTGCCGATGACGCGATCCGCACATTGCGGTTGGCGCGCGAGGCGGGCGGCTGGGATCTGGTCAAACTGGAAGTACTTGGTGAGGCGCGCACGCTATATCCTGATATGCGCGAGACGCTGAAAGCTACCGAGGTGCTGGCCAAAGAGGGCTTCCTGCCGATGGTTTACTGCACCGACGATCCGATTGCGGCCAAGCAGTTGGAAGAGTGCGGCGCGGTCGCGGTGATGCCGCTCGGCGCGCCGATCGGATCGGGGCTTGGCATCCAGAATCGCGTAACAATCCGGCTCATTGTCGAAGGTGCGAGCGTGCCGGTGCTGGTCGATGCCGGCGTTGGCACCGCGAGCGATGCAACGGTGGCGATGGAGCTTGGCGTTGACGGCGTGCTGATGAACACCGCGATTGCCGAGGCCAAAGATCCGGTCCGCATGGCTCGCGCGATGAAGCTGGCGGTTGAGGCCGGCCGGCATGCGTACCTTTCGGGCCGAATGGCCACGCGCAAATACGCAGATCCCTCCAGCCCCTTGGCAGGATTGATTTAGCCACGATGGTTAACGGGATCATAACCATATTCGGGTGAAGTGCTTCCAATTCAACCGGGGGCATCACATGGCCAATACCACTGCCGCATCGCTGACCATTGCCGAGCTGCGTGAATTTGCCGGCTTTTCGCCGGCCGAACAGCGCTACATCAAGCGCAGCCTGGATATCGGGCTGGGTCGGGAGGATGCCTTCAAGTTATGGGCCCGTAATGCGGTTGAAAGCGCCTCGATCCGCAGCCAGTATCTTGTCTACCAGGAACTCAAAGGCCTGCGCAACTCGGTCCCAGCTGATACCGGGTTCGACGCGATTGAAGCGTACATGGGCAAGTTGCTGCGCATCGCAGCATTCGATCTGGCGCAAGACCGGCTGACTTGCTTTTCCTCGTTCCGGTTCCTTTACGAGCGCCTGCTCGGTGCCGAGGTCCGGCCGTTCCTGCCTTCTGCGTTCTGCGCAGCAGCGGCACTCCCGCAAATCCGTCCTGAGCGGCGCAAGCATCTCCTCCAGTCGATCAGTGAAGCCGCTGCAACTGCGCCGGGCTGGTCGGCACGCGAACCCAGCTTCTATCCCGAATGGGTGGAGAAGGAGGCAGCCTGAGGCGCATCTTGAGCCCTGCCCGTCTTCGTTCAGGCCTGTATCTGGGAAGAATCAACGGATTCTTGCCTACCCGAATCAGAAAAAATCGAGCGTTATCTTTACGCTAGCGGCCGGCAGCATTTTTCAAATAGACGGCAGCGACGTGACCGTGCAGACCTCTGCGCGCAGCGCGGTTGGCGCAGCATCAGTTTACGCATCAAAATTATTCAAGGGGATCCCAAATGAAGAAAATCGTCCTGTTCGCAGCTCTCACTGCCGCCTCGCTTTCGATCTCGGCTTGCGGCAAGAAGGCTGAAGAAGCTCCGGTCGTTGCCGAAACCTCGACCACGACCGTCGTTGACGCGACCGCCGCCGCCAGCGATGGCGCTGAAGACGCTTCGAGCGCGAAGATGTAATCAGCAGGCAACTGCCAATCAGGCCGGGCCGGCGGATGTGGACCATCGCCGCGCCCGGCTTTTTTGTGCCTGGGTTTCGCCTAAACGAGCTTGCCGCGCGCGATCAGCTCGGCGCGAATAGCCGCTCCGTCGGCCCCAAGCTGCGGCGGCATCAGGCGTTCGGCAGCCGGACAATCGCCGAACCGCACCGGCGCGGCTTGTTCGAAATAAGGCCCTTCGCTGGGATGAACGCGGCGCTTGAAAAAACCGGTCGCGGACAGATGCGGGTCGTCGATCACTTCAGCAAGATCCGTGACTGCTTGGGCCGGAAGCTGCTGCTCATGGCAGCGGCGTAGCAATTCTGCGTTAGTTAGCTGCGGGGTCAGCGCTGCGAGATGCCGGTACATCTCGGTCTGATGAAGCGACCGTCCGCCGGGTTCGTTGAAGCGTTCTTGCGCAATAAATTCCGGATCGCCCAGCAGCGCAAAGACGCGGTCCCAGGCGTCATGGCTGTATATTACGATACTGATATGACCGTCGGCGGTGGGAAACGGCTGACGCACCGGGTCAAGCTGGCGGGCATATCCGACCGGACCGGTAGGCGGGTCAAACGTCTGCCCGCCCAGATGCTCGAGCATCATGAAGCTGGCGAAGGCTTCGAACATCGGCACTTCGACCAGCTGGCCGGTACCGCTCCGCTCGCGGTGATACAGCGCCGCCAGCGCCGCATATGCTGCATGCAGCCCGGCAACCTTGTCAGCGATCAACGAAGGCAAGTAACGCGGGCGCGGATCGCCATCGACCCGGGCCAACAGTGTCGCGGTTCCTGTCACTGCTTGGATAACGTCATCGTAAGCCTGCAGGTCAGCATAGGGCCCGTCCTGCCCGAACCCCACGCAATGGACATAGATCAGCCGTGGATGCGCAGCGCTCAGCGCCGCATAATCGAGCCCAAGCCGTTCGAGCGCCTTGCCCCGCACATTGACCACGAACAAATCGGCTTCGGTGAGCAAGGCGTGCAACACCGCAAGGTCGTCGGCCGCCTTGAGATCGAGCGCGATCGAACGCTTGCCCCGGTTAAGCGCCATGAACCCGGGGGCCATGTTGGGCGAGGCCGGGGCTTTGCCCGACCAGCGAAAGGCATCGCCAACACCAGGCGCTTCGACCTTGATAACCTCGGCGCCAAGATCGGCCATGATCTGCGTGCAGTACGGCCCGAACACCACACTGGTCAGATCGACGACCTTGATCCCGGCGAGCATTGGTCCGCTTAGGCCCCCGGTCGTGCCCGTAGTCACGCCTTGTAGAGCCCGTCGAGCCGCCCGCCGTAGCGGTCCTTCAGCTTGTGGCGGCGGATCTTGAGGCTAGGGGTCATTTCCTCGTTCTCGATGGTGAAAGCTTCGTCGGCAAAAGTGAACTGACGGACCTTTTCGACTACCGATAAATCCTGGTTGACCCGGTCGACCGCTCTGCGCACCGCGCTGCGGAACGCAGGCAGACCCTGCAACGCCTTAAGGTCAAACTTCTCGTCATTGGTCCGCGCCCAATCGAGCGCCCATTCTGCATCGGGCACGACCAGCCCGACGATGTGCGGGCGGCGGTCGCCATAGGCCATCGCCTGGGCAATCTCGTTCTGCAGGGTCAGCATCCCCTCGATCTTTTGCGGCGAGACGTTGTCGCCCTTGTCGTTGATGATCATGTCCTTCTTGCGGTCAGTGATCTGCAACCGGCCCTTGGCATCGAGATGGCCAATATCGCCGGTGTGAAGCCATCCGTTCTGGAGCGCCTTGGCGGTCTCGTCCGGATTCTGCCAATAACCGTGCATCACCAGCTCGCCGCGCACGAGGATTTCGCCGTCCTCGGCAATCCGCAGCTCGACCCCGTACATCGGCGGCCCGACCGTATCCATCTTGATGCCCGCCTTGGGCCGGTTGCAAGCAATCACCGGACCGGCTTCGGTCTGGCCATAGCCTTGCAGCACGGTCAGCCCCATTGCGTCGAAGAACACCCCAATCTCAGGATTGAGTGGCGCCCCGCCCGAGACCATCGCCTTGAGCCGGCCGCCGAACTTGGCGCGGATCTTGGGGCGCAGCGCTTTATCGATCACCAGCTCGACCGGCTTGTCGCGCAGGCGGCGTTTGCCGGCTGCCTTGAGAGTGCCGATCGCCAGCGCGCGCTCCATCAGATAATTGGGCAACTTGCCCTGCTTTTCGATCTGCTTGATGATCCGCGCGCGCAGCACTTCGAACAGGCGCGGTACCACCACCATGATGGTCGGGCGCACTTCCTCGATATTCGAGGCAAGCTTTTCGAGACCTTCGGAATAATAGATTTGCGCCCCCACGCCGATCGGCAGCATCTGCCCGCCGGTATGCTCGTAAGCATGGCTGAGCGGCAGGAATGAGAGGAATGCCTCATCCTCGCCGATCCCGAAATCCTCCGCCAGGATGCGGGCTGCGCCGTCAACGTTGCAAAGCAGCGCGCCGTGGTGCTGAAGTACGCCGCGCGGAGAGCCGCCGGTGCCGCTGGTATAGATGATGCAGGCGGTGTCCTGCCGCGCGATGCCGGCGATGCGCGCTTCGACCGCTGTTCGCGCCGCCACCGCATCGCCGGTCAGCAAGCCGGCCCATTCGTGATAGTCGAAATTGCTCGCCTGCGAAATCCGCAGCGGTTCGATCCCGATTACATGACGCACACTGCCGGCGCGGATCACCGCTTGAAGCAGCGGTTTGGCGAGCTTGTCATTGGCGACGATTACCGCCGCCGCGCCCGAATTGTCGAGCACATGGAGATGATCGCGTTCGGTGTTTGTTACGTAAGCCGGGACGGTGATGCAGCCCGCTGCCATGATCGCGAAATCGGCGATCAGCCATTCGGGCCGGTTTTCTGAAACCAGCAGTACGCGGTCGCCTTTTTTCAGCCCGAGCCCGACCAGCGCCTGCGCCAGGGTGCAGACTTGCGCCGTCACCTCGGCCCAGCTGCGCGGTTGCCATTTGCCTTGCTGTTTGGCCCACAGGAACGGGTCGGAGCCGCGCGCGTCAGCCCGTCGCAGGAACAGCTCGACCACATTTTTCGTGGCCTTGAGGTCAGAAATATCCGTCACGCGCCGTGCCCCTTTTTCGCCACTCACCCTTGCCCGGAGCCAGCCTAAGACGGCGGGGCTATGGCGGCAAGCGCTACTCGCCCCTCTTTATTCGGAGAGCGCCGCCCCCTCGCTGCGCGGATCGGCCGCGCCAAACAGCCGGTCACCCGAAATTTGGATTGCGTTGCCTTTGAGCGGCAGCCCGCGCGGCTGGACATCGGCGTGGCCAAGCGCCTGCAGCGCCGGGATCATCGCCTCCAGGCTGCTGCCTTGTTCGACAAATACGGTGTCGATCCCCGGTGCAAAAATCACCGGCAGCGCCAGTGCCTGTTGCGCGGTCAGGTTCCAGTCGAGCACGCCGATGATCGTGCGGATCACTTGCGCCGGGATCGTCGCTCCGCCCGCCGCGCCCACCACCAGCACCAGCTTGCCGTCGGGCCCGAACACCAAAGTCGGCGACATCGAGCTGCGCGGGCGTTTGCCGCCCTCGACCCGGTTGGCGACCATCCGCCCGGCAATTTCGGGCTGCATGTCGAAATCGGTCAGTTCGTTGTTAAGGTAGTATCCGCCCACCATCAGCCCTGATCCGAACGCGCTTTCGATGGTCGAAGTGTAAGTCACCGCGTTGCCTTGCCGGTCGACCACCGCGATGTGCGAGGTGCCGTATTCGGGAGCGAGTGGCGCATCGGCGCGGCTCAGGCCTTCGGCCCCCGGCGGGATGCCGGCGCTGACGCCGGGCATGGTCTTGGCCGGATCGATCAGGGCTGAGCGCTTGGCGAGATAGGCCGGGTCGATCATCCCGGCGACTGGTACCGAGACGAAATCGGCATCGGCCGAATAGCGCCCGCGGTCGGCATAAGCGAGCCGCTGACTCTCCGCGATCAGGTGCCATGCGGTCGGAGAACTCTGGCCCATCGCATGGAGATCAAAGCGTTCGAGCTGGCCCAGCGCGGCGAGAACGGTGGTCGCGCCCGAACTGGGCGGACCCATCCCGCAGATCCGGTACTGGCGATAAACCGCGCACACCGGGGTGCGGTCTTTGGCCTGATAGGCTCCGACGTCTGCCTCGGTCATCGGTTCGGGATTGCGCGGCGCGGTGGTCACCCGGGCAACAATCGCCCAGGCATTGCCGCCGCTGTAGAATGCCTTGGGCCCCTGCCGCGCGATCATTTCGAGCGTGGCGGCGAGCGCCGGGTTCCGGACCACGGTCCCGGCAGGCAGCGGCAGGCCGTCAGCGCCATAATAGAGAGCGCGGCCCTCCGCGGTGAAGGCGGCGGTGGCGCTGCTCGATTTGAGCGCGCCGTAAAAACGCGGAGTGATCGCGTATCCGTCTTTGGCAAGCTTGATCGCCGGGGCGAACAGCGCGGCCCACGGCAACTTGCCATGCGCGGCATGGGCCTTGGCCGCCAGCGCGACGTTGCCCGGCACTCCGACGCTGGTCCCGCCGGGGACTGCATCGGCAAAGTTCATCACCTTGCCGTCCTTGAAAAACCATTTTGGACCCGCTGCCATAGGCGCCTTTTCGCGGCCATCGATGGTCTCGACTTCGCCGCGCGCATTGGTGGTCACATAAAGTCCGCCGCCGCCGATGCCCGAGCTTTGCGGCTCGACCACGGTCAGCGCGAGCATGGTCGCGATCGCAGCGTCCGTCGCGCTGCCGTTTTGGGCAAGGATCGCGATCCCGGCGGCGGCGGCGCGCGGATCGGCCGCACTAACCATGCCTTTTGCGAACAGCTGCGTGACGGGGGGCGGCGCGGAGGCGGTTTGAGTGGTGGCGGTGCAGCTGGCCAAGGCCAGCGGGGCGAGCAGGAGCGTTAGGGTACGGTTGAGCATCCGGCCTTGCTATTCGGTTCCCACCGCTTCGGCAATGCTGGCAAACCCGTCGCGCTTCATCAGCGCCCCAAGCTCGCGCACGATGGTGCGAGCGATCCCCGGACCTGCGTAAACCATCGCCGAATAGAGCTGGACCAGGCTCGCGCCAGCGCGGATCCGGGCCCAGGCGTCCTCCGCGCTGGCGATCCCGCCGACCCCGACCAGCGGAATCGCGCCGCCGGTGGCCTTGCGGAAGTCCCGCAGGCGCTGCTGGGCCAGATCGCGCAATGGTTCGCCCGACAGCCCGCCGGCCTCACCAGCATGACGCGAAGCCAGCGGCGGACGCGAGACCGTGGTGTTCGAAATGATCAGCGCACCGAGCCCTTTATCGAGCGCAATTCGAGCAATGGCGTCAATGTCGGCCGGCTCCAGATCGGGCGCAACTTTAAGGAACACCGGAGGCCCGCTGCTCCCGCGCGCGTCGAGCACAGCATCGAGCAGCGCAGCCAGCGCGCCTTCGTCTTGCAGGGCCCGCAATCCGGGGGTGTTGGGGCTTGACACATTGACCGCAAGATAGCTCGCCAATGGGGCCATCAGCTGCGCCATCGTCGCGTAATCACTGATCCGATCAGGCGAAGCCTTGTTCGCGCCCAGGTTGATCCCGACCACCCCGGGCCGCCCCAGCCGCGCGGCCAGCCGCGCCACTGCCGCCTCGGCCCCGTAGTTGTTGAACCCCATTCGGTTGATCACCGCGCGGTCCTCCGCCAACCGAAACAGCCTTGGACGCGGATTGCCCAATTGCGGCAAGGGCGTGATCGAGCCCACCTCGGCAAACCCAAACCCCAGCCCGAGCACAGCATCGGGGGCCTCGCCGTCCTTGTCGTAACCTGCCGCCATGCCAAGCGGATTGGGAAACTTCAGCCCTGCAACTTCGCTTGCCAGCGGGCCATTAGCTTTGGCCGGCCTCCGCCTCGGCAAGATCTTGAGTCCGGCCAGCGACAGCTGATGCGCGCGCTCCGCGTCGAGTAGGAACAGGGCGGGTCGAAGCAGCGAATAGAGCATTGCGCGGCTATGACAGCACGGCGCGAATCTGTCGATTGGGCAGCGACTGGCTTGAGCCAGCACAACCAAAGCTGGCTGCAATCGATATTAGTCCGGAATCGACCCAATTGCGCTGGCAAAGCTGGCGCATCCATACAATTCGAATCACGGATAGACCCCTATCCAGCAAATGCGACCCGAAGGACCCGCAGCTTTGGCTATGGGCTCTTAACTTACAAAGCGGCCTTTCGGCATGTGCCTGAAGGTCGCTTTTTTTGGCAGTTTGTCAGACGAAGTCGCGGCAAAGCGGGCATTGTCAAACTGTGCAACCGCACCTATCTCCAAATCAGAACGAATCAGTCTGATTTAGGAATCGTCACAATGCGTCTGTCGAGCATGGCCGACTATGCCGTCGTAACAATGAGCGCCGCCGCGCGCCATTGCGGCATGGTGCGCGTTTCGGCCGCGCAACTGGCTCAGGAAACCGGTCTCCCGGTGCCGACCGTGCAAAAGTTGGTGAGCCTGCTGACAGCCGCTGGCTTGTTGCGCAGCTCGCGCGGAACTGGCGGCGGCTTGAAACTTGCTCGCCCGGCCGCCGCGATCAGCCTGGCCGATATTGTCGAGGCGGTGGAAGGCCCAATCGCGCTGACTTCGTGCGTCGACAATGGCAAGCATGACTGCGCGCTCGAAGGTTCCTGCACCGTCCGCCCGCACTGGGGCGTGGTCAACGCCGCGATGCGCGGGGCCTTGGCCGATGTACCGCTGACCCGGTTGGCGGAGACCGCGGCATGAATTTGTTCGCGCAGAGGCGCAGAGGCGCAGAGGTGTTGAGCTGGGCCGTAGGCCGCAAAGCATTCCAAGCTTCCACTAGAACCGGCAGTCAAAATGTTCGAGCGGCTTCGCCGCAGGCACGCCCCCTCTGCGCCTCTGCGCCTCTGCGCGAACCAACTCCTTCTTGCTGGAAAGCGGCCGGATGACTGACAACGCCATCCTCAAGGATCAAGCCGCGCACGATGCGGCGGCCAGAGTTGCCGATTACGAACACGGCTGGTCGGCCGAGATCGAGACCGATTTCGCGCCCAAGGGCCTCAATGAAGACACCGTGCGGTTCATCAGCGCCAAGAAGAGCGAGCCCGAATGGATGCTCGATGCGCGGCTCAAGGCGTTTCGCCACTGGCTGACCATGCCGATGCCCGATTGGGCCAAGCTGAACATCGCGCCGATCGATTATCAGGACGCCTATTATTACGCCGCGCCGCGCGCCAAACCCAAGCTGGGCAGCCTTGACGAGGTCGATCCCGAAATCCTGCGGATTTACGAAAAGCTTGGCATTCCGCTCGAGGAGCAAAAGGTGCTCGCCGGGGTCGAAGGCGCGCGCAAGGTCGCGGTCGATGCGGTGTTCGATTCGGTTTCGGTTGCCACCACGTTCCGCGAGGAATTGAAGCGCGCCGGGGTGATCTTCCTGTCGATTTCGGAAGCGGTGCGCGAATATCCCGAGCTGGTGAAGAGGTGGCTGGGCAAGATCGTGCCGATGCACGACAATTTCTTCGCCGCATTGAACTGCGCGGTCTTTTCCGACGGGACGTTCGTTTACATCCCCGAAGGCGTGCGCTGCCCGATGGAGCTGTCGACCTATTTCCGGATCAACGCCGAAAACACCGGCCAGTTTGAACGCACGCTGATCATTGCCGAGAAGGGCAGCTACGTCAGCTACCTCGAAGGCTGCACCGCGCCGATGCGCGATGAAAACCAGCTCCACGCCGCGGTGGTCGAATTGGTCGCGATGGACGACGCCGAGATCAAGTACAGCACCGTGCAGAACTGGTACCCGGGCGATGCCCAAGGCAAGGGCGGGATTTACAACTTCGTCACCAAGCGTGCGCTGTGCCAGGGCAAGCGCAGCAAAGTGAGCTGGACTCAGGTCGAAACCGGCAGCGCGGTGACTTGGAAATATCCCAGCTGCGTTTTGAACGGCGAAGACAGCGTGGGCGAATTCTACTCGGTCGCGGTGACCAACAATTTCCAGCAGGCCGACACCGGCACCAAGATGATCCACAACGGCAAAGGCAGCCGCTCGACGATCATCTCGAAGGGCATCTCGGCCGGCCGCAGCAACAACACTTATCGCGGGCTGGTGCGGGTTGCTGCCTCTGCCGAAGGCGTGCGCAATTTTACCCAATGCGATTCGCTGCTGCTCGGCCCCGACTGCGGCGCGCACACCGTGCCCTACATCGAGGTCAGGAACCCCAGCGCGCAGATCGAGCACGAGGCCACCACCAGCAAGATCTCCGACGACCAACTGTTCTACGCAATGCAGCGCGGGCTCGGGCAGGAGGAAGCGGTCGCGCTGATCGTCAACGGGTTTGCGAAGGAAGTGCTGCAGCAGCTGCCGATGGAGTTCGCGGTCGAAGCGCAGAAGCTGCTGGGGATTTCGCTTGAGGGGAGTGTGGGGTGAGCCAGTTCTGCGACTACTCGGAACTCGATCCCGTCTTGGACAGCTGGGCAAGCCGTAACGGCATTCAATGGATTCGTAGGGATCGCGATTGGGATGTTAGATCACTCTGGTGGTCGCTCCCTCCTCCGGAAAGCGTGCAATTGTGGCTTGATGTTCCAGCCAATGGTCAGGTCGGAATTCACGTTTGTCATAACACGACTCGCGGCGGCCAAGAGCACACCGAAGTTTCCGCCGCCTTCACCGACATCGAGGCCGTATTGGACGAGCGGTATGAAACCGCCCAGCAATTTGCACAAAAATTGAGAAAAGATCTTGCTCCAAATCAATAACCTCTCCGCCACGGTTGGCGACAAGCCGATCCTCAAGGGCCTTTCGCTCACCGTGAATGCGGGCGAGATCCATGCGATCATGGGGCCCAACGGCGCGGGCAAGTCGACGCTGGCTTATGTGCTGGGCGGGCGGCCCGGGTATGAGGTGACGGGGGGGAGTGTCACGTTCACCCCAACCCGTCATCCCGGCGAAGGCCGGGACCCAGACCAAACAAATAAAGCGTCGCAGGGCGACACGTCCCTTGCGGGACTGGGCCCCGGCCTGCGCCGGGGTGACGGCGAAGCGATTGATCTGCTTGCCCTCGCCCCCCACGAGCGCGCCGCCGCCGGGCTGTTCCTCGGCTTCCAGTACCCGGTCGAAATTCCCGGTGTGTCGTTCGTCCAGTTCCTGCGCGAAAGCCTCAATGCCCAGCGCCGCGCGCGTGGGGAAGCGCCGCTGTCGGGCGGGGAGTTCCTCAAGCTGGCGCGCGAGAAGGCGGCGCTGCTGCGGCTTGACATGGACATGCTCAAGCGTCCGGTAAACGTCGGCTTTTCGGGCGGCGAGAAGAAGCGCGCCGAGATGGTCCAGATGGGCATCCTCGACCCGAGCTTTGCAGTGCTCGACGAGACCGACTCGGGCCTCGATATCGATGCGCTGCGCGTGGTCGGTGAAGGGATCAACGCGGTGATGCGGAGGCCCAACAAGGGCGTGCTGCTAATCACCCACTACCAGCGCCTACTCGATTATGTCCGGCCCGATTTCGTCCACGTGCTGGCGGATGGCCGCATCGTCAAAACCGGCGGGGCTGAACTCGCCCACGAGCTTGAAGAACATGGCTACGAGGCTGTCGTATGAGCGGCGCAGCCTTATATTTCCTCCGCGCCTCTGCGCCTCTGCGCGAAATTGATTCTGTTCGCGCAGAGGCGCAGAGGCGCGGAGAGGGAGCGCGTTGATGGCTATCGCAGAGCATCTGCCCACGCGCCGCGATGAGGCGTTCCGCTACGCGGATTTGGCTGCGCTGGCGCCGCTGTGGCCGGTGGCGGTCGAGGCGATTGCGGTGCCTGCGGGCGAGCATCGCGCGCTGTCGATCGTTCCCAACGGAGACGCAGGCACGCTGCGTGAACTGGCGATCAGTTTGGGCAAAGGTGCTTCGTTCGATCTGCGCGTACTGAGCGCTGGGGCTGGCTACGCCCGTATTTCAGTGCGCGCCGAATTGGCCGACCGGGCGAGCTTCACCCTTGGTGCCGCACAGCTCGGCTCGGGCGCACAGACGCTCGAAGTGGTGAGCGAAGTCACCCATCTGGGCCGCGATGCCACCAGCCGCCAGGTGGTGCGCTCGGTTGCGGGGGGCGGGGCCAGCGTCAATTATCTCGGCAAGGTCAAAGTCGCGCGCGGGGCTGACGGCACCGATGGCTCGCAGTCGGTCCGGGCCATGCTGCTCGACCGGCAGTCGAGCGCCAATGCCAAGCCCGAGCTCGAAATCTTCGCCGACGACGTGAAGTGCGCGCACGGTTGCGCGGTGGGCGAACTTGACAGCCAAGCGCTGTTCTACATGGCCTCACGCGGGCTTCCGCCCGAGACGGCCAAGCGCTTGATGTTGCAAGCGTTCGTCGCCGAAGCGTTTGTCGGCGCGGAGGGTGAGGACGAACTCCTCGCCGCTGCCTTGGCTGCGCTGGAGGCGATGCTGTGAACAGCAATCCCAGCCCGCTCCCCCGCGAAGGCGGGGGCCTCAGGCCACAGAGCGGTGCCTTGCCGACTGAGATCCCCGCCTACGCGGGGACGCACGCTTTCAAAGCCGATTTCCCCGGCCTCGCGGGCGGATGGCATTACCTCGATACCGCCGCGACCGCGCAGAAACCGCAAGTCGTGATCGACGCCGTGGTGCGCGCGCTCGGGGCGGACTACGCGACCGTCCACCGCGGGGTCTATGCCCGTTCGGCTGACATGACCTTGGCTTACGAAGCAGCGCGAGCGCGGGTTGCGTCGTTCATCGGGGCCAAGAGCGACGAGATCGTCTTCACCCGCGGTGCGACCGAGGCGATCAACCTGGTCGCCTACAGCCTGTGCGCGGGCGAACAGCCGATTTTGCCCAAGGGTTCGCGGGTGATGCTGAGCCAGCTTGAGCATCATTCGAACATCGTGCCGTGGCAGCTCGCGGGCTACCAGATCGACGTCTGCCCGCTGACCGGCGACGGCCAGATCGACCTTGATTGGCTCGCGGCGAACTTGACCGCGCAGCACAAGCTGGTCGCGCTGGCGCATATCTCCAACGTCCTCGGCTCGGTGCTCGACGGCGCGCGCGTGGCCGAAATTGCGCGCAAGGTCGGCGCGCTGGTGCTGCTCGATGGCTGCCAGGCGGCGGCGCGGCTGCCGGTCGATGTGGCGGCGCTGGGCTGCGATTTCTACACCTTCTCGGGGCACAAGTTTTACGGCCCGACCGGAGTTGGCGTGCTTTGGGGCAAGACTGAATTGCTGGAGCGGATGCCGCCGTGGCAAGGCGGCGGCTCGATGATCGACCGGGTTAGCTTTGCGCAAACCACTTACGCCCCCGCGCCGACTCGGTTCGAGGCGGGAACGCCGGCCATTGCCGAAGTGCTCGGGCTGCACGCTGCGGTCGATTATGTCGCGGCGATCGGGCTGGAACGCATTGAGCGCCATGAAGCAGCACTGGTCCGCGAACTGCGCGAACAATTGCGCCGCCGCAACGACGTCACCCTGTTCGGCCCCGAACACAGCGCGGGGATCGTCAGTTTCGCACTCGAGGGGGTGCATCCGCACGACCTCGGCACCATATTGGATGAAGCCGGCCCCGATGGCAGCCGGGTGGCGATCCGCGCCGGGCATCACTGCGCGCAGCCGCTGATGGAGTATCTGGGCGTACCGGCCACTGCGCGCGCCAGTTTCGGGCTTTATTCGGACAAAAGCGATGTTGCCGCGCTTCTGCGCGGGATCGAGCGGACAGCAAGGATTTTCAAGTGAGCACCGAGCCCAAATTCACCGTTGAAGAGGTTGAGGCGGTGGCAGCACCGCCGCGTGCCAAGGTTGAGGAGTCTGCCGCGCAGACCTTCGAGCGCAAGCGCGACTATCTCGAAGGGTTCCTCGCCGAGAAGCCCAAGGATGTTCCGGCAGGCGCCCCCGGCGGTGACCTTTACGAAGCGGTGATCGCCGCGATCAAAGACATTTACGATCCCGAAATTCCGGTCAACATCTATGATCTGGGGCTGATCTACGGGGTCGATGTGGCCGATGACGGCGGCGTGGTGGTCGCCATGACGCTGACCACGCCGCATTGCCCGGTCGCCGAATCGATGCCGGGCGAGGTCGAGCTGCGGGTCGGCGCGGTCCCCGGGGTGCGCGATGCCGAGGTCAATCTGGTGTGGGATCCGCCGTGGGATCCCGCCAAGATGAGCGATGAAGCCCGCCTCGAACTTGGGATGCTGTGATGACGACAGCAACCAAAACTCGCCGGCCCTTGCCTGCTGCAGTAATCCTCACGCCCGGCGCCGAAGCGCGGATTGCCAAGCTGATGGCCGAGGCGCCTGCGGGCGCAATCGGGGTCAAGCTTTCGACCCCCCGGCGCGGTTGTTCGGGGCTGGCTTATTCGGTCGATTATGTGACCGAGGCGGACAAGTTCGACGAGTGCATCGAAACCCCCGGCGGCACGTTCTTCATCGACGGCGCATCGGTACTCTACCTGGTTGGCAGCACGATGGACTGGGCCGACGACGATTTTACCGCCGGGTTCGTGTTCGAAAATCCCAACGCCAAAGGCGCCTGCGGCTGCGGGGAAAGCTTTACGGTCTGAGGTTCAGGCTGTTGCAGGCCGGGGCACAAATTGTTCGCCGGTTTCCGCGTCGATAAACGCGATCAGCGCCTTTTCGAATTCGTCGAGCTCTTCATCGGCTTCAAGCAGGTCGTTCAGCCAGGCAACTTCGGCGGGTTCGAGCTGCGCAGCGGCTGCGGCTTTGTCGTCGTACCCTTCGATCCCGCTATCGGCTTCGCTGCCACCCAGGAGGCTGGCGAAAGCGCCATGGAATGCGGATTTTGACGTTAACACCCGGCCAAGAAAACTACCGACCCCTTCGCCTTCCGTATTCATGAACGCTTCGAGTTCGCCTGCGCGCTCGGCACCGAGTGGCTCGTCACCGCCGAAGCCGAGCAAGTAATTGGCCACGCCCTGGACGAACAGGTTTTCCCATTCGGGCGCGTTGACTTCGTACAGCGCAGCGTCCTTGATCCGGAACAGCATTTCGGCCTCGTACTTGCTGACCGCAGCAGGACGGTCACCGGCGGGGGCGAAGATGAGGCGGCGCAGCAGGGTGCACTCGGCCTCGTTGATCCCCTCGGGTGTCAGCTCGCCGTGGCGGGTCGGGCCGTCGCCATGCAGCACCGCATCGCCGACTTGCTTCAGCGCATAGGCCTTGAGCCGGTCGGGTGCATTGTTGGCGACTTCGAGCACCCGCACGAGCAATTCGAGCTCGGCCATCGAACCCAGGCGGCCATCGCGGTCGATCCGCGCGATCAGTTCATCGCCCATCTCGTCGTCGATATAACCTGCTGGCGGAACCGTCTCGACGATGAAGTGTGACAGCGCCTCGACGAAAAAGTCGCACCATTCGCTGGTCGGCAAAGTGCAGGAGTCGTTAGCGGCGAATAGTTCTTCAGCCTCATCGGGACCGATCTTGCCGTCGGCCCAGCCCAAGCGTCGCAACTCAAGGATTTCCTCTGCGGAGATCCGCCCATCGCTCGCCGAATCTGCAATCAACGCTCCAAAATCCATGCTCATCGCCGCGCGTTCCCGTCAATTTCACGTGCGGCGATGATGACAGGGCAACCTTAAGACCGCGTTACCCATACACCGCGATGCGGCCGGTCACTTGCGTTTGAGCGCCGAGACGCATGATGCGCGGTCAACATCCTGGCCGTCGCTGGCGCGGCGCGCGTCCACATAAGTGGCCTCGGGCGGCGATCCTGGGGCAGGCGGGTAAAGGTATACGTCGAGCACGCAAGCGGCCCCGGTGAATTGCAGCTTGCGCGAATCGCCTTCCCACACGTCGAGCCGGGCAGGTCCGAATTTCCGGGCAAGCTCGGCTGCGTCCGCGCCAATCACGCCCTCGAGGCCAGGCGCGGCGAGCACGCGCGGACGCGCTGGCGGCGTGTGAATGGGCGCGCGGATCGCCACCATTCGCGGCTTGGCCGGGGCAGATGAAGCACTTTTGACCCCGCTCGCACCGCAAGCGGCAAGCATGGGAACGAGGGTCAGGGCGAGCAAGTGATTACGGTGCATTGCGCATCTTCTTGCGATGAATCAGGTGCACCGCGCAAGCCGCGCCAAGGAACGGTGCGGCGAAGTTGGCAATCGGCACGGTGAGCAGAATGGCCGTCACTCCGCCAAGCGCCAATCGCTCGAGTGCACCCAGCGGCGGCGGCTCTTGCGGGCTGGTGCTGTGCCGCAACCAGACCATGTCCTGCAACTCGCGCCCAAGCAGCACTGCGTTGACCGCGATGAATACCAAGGGCGCGCCGAAGCCGGTGACCAGCAGCAGCAAGGCGAACGGAAGCGCGATCAGGTTGAACAGCACAGCCCTGCCCGCCCCGCCAAGCCCGCGCGCCAGTTCCGCGCGCCAGCCGAGCTTGCGCGCGGTTGCGGCCATGTCGGGATAGTCGCGCGCCTCAATCGCGGCGACCACCTCGTCGGCGAAGAACTGCAGCACCGCCAGCGCGACCACCCGCCACAGCAGCCAGCCAGCCAGGATCACCACAAACGCCGCAGCGATCTGCCCGAGCCCGCCATCGCCGCTGTAGGTTTGGATGCCAGCGCTCAGCCCCCACCAGCCGCCTATCCCGAGCACCGCGCAAGCGAGCAGCGTGGCGGCCAGGCTCTTGAGCCAGATCGGCAACAACCGGGGGTCGAACAACCGGATCAGAGCAAGGGCCAGTGCGCTCAGCATTGCCGTGAAATCGCGGACCTAGCCCGAGCTGTCAACGCTTCCCTCTCCGCGCGAAAGCAGCTAGTCGCGGCCCGAATTATCCAAGCATCCCCTTCCCTTGGCGAAAGAGTTCCCTTGTCCCAGCCCAGCACTCACGTAATCGCCATCGGCAATGCTATCGTCGACGTCATGGCACCCTGTGCCGACAGCCTGATCGAACAACTCGGGCTGGTTCGCGGCGGCATGACCTTAGTCGATACCGCGCGCGCGCAGGAGCTCTACGATGCGATGGGTCCGGCGCGCGAGATTTCGGGCGGATCGGCGGCTAACACGCTGGCGGGTCTTGCTGCGCTGGGCAGCAAGTGCGCCTTCATCGGCCAGGTCGCGGACGACCAGCTGGGCGAGGTTTTCGCGCATGATATCCGCGCCGGCGGCATCAGCTTCGCCACTCGACCGCGCAGCGCCGAGCCGCCGACGGCGCGCTGTTTGATTTTTGTGACGCCCGACGGCCAACGCACGATGAACACTTACCTTGGCGCCTCGCAGTATCTGCCTGCCGCCGCGCTTGATGAAGCGGCGATTGCCGATGCCGGAATCCTTTATCTCGAAGGCTATCTGTGGGACCCCGAAGAGCCGCGCGCAGCGATGCGTCGGGCGATTTCGGCGGCGCGCAATGCCGGCCGCAAGGTGGCCTTCACGCTGTCCGATGCTTTCGTGATCTCGCGCCATGGCGACGATTTCCGTGCGCTGATTGCCGCAGGCGAGATCGACATCCTGTTCGCCAATCATCTCGAGCTGGCAGCGCTGACCGGGCACAAGGATTTCCACGCCGGGATCGATCAGCTCAAGGCCAAAGTGCCGCTGCTCGTCGTCACGCGCGGCGAGCTGGGTGCGGTGGCGGCGACGGGGGGCGAACTGTTCGATGTCCCGGCTGAGCCGGTCGCCAAGGTGGTCGACACCACCGGCGCGGGTGACTTGTTCGCGGCCGGTTTCCTGCATGCCCACGTCGAGGGGCGCAGCGTGACCGATTGCCTGACTTTGGGCGCGGTCTGCGCAGCGGAAATCATCTCGCACTACGGCGCGCGGCCCGAAGCCGACTTGCGCGAATTGGCGGCCAGGCGGCTTGGTTGACGCGAGCCCGATATGGTGAATCTTATAGTCAATATAGATTTAATCGATTTCCACACATTTATCCATTAGCTTTTTCCTCGGGGCGATTCGCGCGCGGCAAACCGCGGCGAAACTTAGGGGACCGGACGCATGAATGTCGTGACTTCGATCGGGGATTTTGCTTGCCGCCGCGATGTGGCCACCGAGGGAGAGCATCCCCGCGTGGTGCTCGCCGATATTGCCAGTCGTCCGCGTCCGCCAGCCAAGATCATCACGGTCGCCAACGAAAAAGGCGGAGTCGGCAAATCGACCGTCGCGTTCCACCTTGCCGTCGCGCTCGCCGACACCGGACACAAGGTGCTGGCGCTCGATCTCGATCGCCGCCAGCAGTCGCTAACCCGCGCTTTCACCAACCGCAGCGGCACCGCCAAACGGCTCAAGGTGCGGCTGCCCTTACCGCGCCACCTGTTGCTGCAGAACCAGTCGGGCGCGGGGCTGTGCCAAGAGCTGGCCCGGACCGCGTGGGACTGCGATTTTGTGGTGATCGACGCCGCCGGACACGATTCGCCGATTGCTCGGCGCGCGATTGCACTGGCCGACCTGCTGGTCTCGCCGGTCAATTCCAGTTTTGTCGATCTCGATCTGCTCGGCAAATTCCATCCGGTCAGCAACAAGCTGCAAGGACCGGGCTGCTTTGCCATGATGGTCGCCGAATTGCGTGCAGCCCGCACCGAAATGGGCATGCCCGCGCTTGATTGGCTAGTGTTGCAGAACCGCAAACGGCGCGAGGTCAGCAAAAATCAGGACCGGGTCGACCGGGCACTGCTCCAATTGTCACAAAGACTCGAATTCCGCATCGGCAGCGGATTGTTCGAACGGGTCGCTTATCGCGAACTGTTCCTGCTCGGCCTCACGCACCTCGACCTGCGCCGCATTCCTGAACTCGCCCGCACCAAAGTCGCCGCGGCGACCGAAGTGATGGCACTGCTCGACGATCTCGACATCGATGAAGCTGCGGACAGCTTGCTCGGCGGGGTAATCAGCCAAGCGGCAGGGGCGTGGGCCAGGCGGGAAACAGCGGCAGTCTAGCCGCGCTCGCGCTCCACTTCGCGCCAGCCAATATCGCGGCGGCAGAAGCCATCGGGAAAGTCCAGCAGATCGACTGCGGCATAGGCCCGCGTCTGCGCTTCGCTGACGCTCTTGCCAGTCGCGGTGACGTTGAGCACCCGGCCGCCGCTGGCCACAAGCTTGCCATGCTTGAGCGCGGTTCCGGCATGGAACACCTTTGCGCCATCCACTTCGGCCGCCGCGATCCCGCCAATCGAACCGCCTGCCTTGGGCGTACCCGGATAGCCCTGCGCGGCTAGCACCACGGTCAGCGCGGTATGGTCTGACAGGCGCGGCGCGGGCAGGGTAGCCAACCGGCTTTCGGCGGTCGCGAGCAGCAGTTCGGCAAGGTCGTCCTCTAGCCGCAACATCAGCACCTGGCATTCGGGATCGCCGAACCGCGCGTTGTATTCGATCAACTGGACGCCCGTCGGGGTGAGCATCAGCCCGGCGTAAAGCACCCCTGAATAAGGCATGCCCTCGGCCGCCATCGCGCGCACCGTTGGGGCAATGATCCGCTCGATTGCCTCGCCTTCGAGCAGCGGGGTGAGCACCCGGGCCGGGCTGTAGGCGCCCATGCCGCCGGTGTTGGGGCCAGTGTCGCCATCGCCGACGCGCTTATGGTCCTGCGCCGAGCCGAACGGGACAATCGTGTGGCCGTCGGTGATGGCAAAGAAGCTTGCTTCCTCGCCGTGCAAGAATTCCTCGATCACCGCTTCGGCTCCCGCCGCGCCGAACCGGCCGGAGAAGATGTCGTTGACGGCCTCTTCGGCGTCGGCGGTGCTCATCGCCACTGTCACGCCCTTGCCCGCAGCGAGACCATCGGCCTTGATCACCACCGGTATGGTGAAGCTGGCGAGTGCCGCCAGTCCCTCGGCCGCGCTGGTCACGCGGTGAAAGGCGCCGGTCGGGATATTGTGCCGCGCGCACAGTTCCTTGGTGAAGGCTTTGGAACCTTCGAGCTGCGCGGCGGCCTTGCTTGGCCCGAACACGGCAATCCCAGCGTCGCGCAGACTGTCGGCGAGGCCATCGACCAGCGGCGCTTCGGGGCCGATCACTACCAAGCGGATTTTCTCCGCCTGGCAAAATGCCGCCACTGCCGAGTGATCCTTGGCATCAAGCGTGATCAGTTCGGCATGCTCGGCAATACCGGGATTTCCGGGCGCAGCGAACAGCTTGGTGCAGCGCGGGGATTGCGCCAGCTTCCACGCTAGCGCATGTTCGCGCCCGCCCGATCCCAGCAGCAGGATATTCATGCCCGTCTCGCCTTATTCAGAAGATGATCAACCCGCCGGGCTGGTAGCGAACGAGAGCGCCGGCGACAACGCCGCAGCACTGTCAGTCAGCGAGATATCGGCGGCGCTCAAGCGGACGGTCGAGGATACTTTCGGTTACGTGCGGGTGCGCGGCGAGCTGTCGGGGGTCAAACGCGCCGCTTCGGGGCATATGTACCTTTCGCTCAAGGACGAAACCGCGCGGCTCGATGCAGTGATGTGGCGCGGCACCGCCGGGCGGCTCAATTTCCAGCCTGAAGACGGGCTTGAGGTGATCGCCACTGGCAAGCTGACCACGTATCCGGGCCGCTCGAACTATCAGCTGGTGATCGAGCGGATGGAGGTAGCGGGTGAAGGCGCACTGCTCGCGTTGCTTGCGCGGACCAAGGCGCGGCTTGAGGCCGAGGGGCTGTTCGCGCCCGAACGGAAGGCGGCATTGCCTTACCTGCCAAGCGTGATCGGGGTGGTGACATCGCCCACCGGGGCCGTCATTCAGGATATCCTGCACCGGCTGGCTGACCGCTTCCCCAGCCACGTGCTGGTTTGGCCGGTAATCGTGCAAGGTTCGGGCGCTGCCCAGCAGATCGCTGCGGCGGTGCGCGGATTTTCAGACCTGCCCGAAGGCGGTCAAGTGCCGCGCCCGGATCTGGTCATCGTTGCGCGCGGCGGCGGCTCGATCGAAGACTTATGGGCTTTTAACGAGGAAGTTGTCGTTCGCGCGATTGCCGAATGCACGATCCCGCTGATCAGCGCGGTCGGGCATGAAACCGACACCACGCTCGCAGATTTAGCCGCCGAGCGCCGAGCGCCTACGCCAACTGCGGCGGCCGAGCTGGCGGTCCCGGTGCGCAGTGACCTTGCCATCCAACTCGCCGAACTGGGCCTGCGCAAGCGCCGCGCGGTGGTCCGGCCCTTGCAGCTCGGGCGCGAGCGGCTGGCAGCGCGGGTTCAGCGGCTGCCTGCCCCGGCGGCGCTGCTGGGCAATCACAACCAGCGCCTCGATGAAGCCGCTGACCGGCTGCGCCGCGCCTTGGCGGCCCGCACCCAGCTTGCCCGCGGCGATTTGCAGCGCGTGGCCGGGCGGCTGTCCGCGCCGCTGCTCCAGGCCCGCGCCGGAGCGGCGAACGAGCGGTTGGCCGCGCTGGTCCGGCTGTTCCGTTCGCTCGATCCAGACCGCGTGCTCAGCCGGGGCTATGCCCGGGTCACTGACGGCGATGGCCGCACGCTGGTCGATCGCGCTGCGGCGGCAGGCGCGCCGGCGCTGACCTTGCACTTCCGCGATGGCTATCTCGCGGTGGTTCCGGCGGGAGCTGCGCCCATCCGCGCGGCATCCAAGCCCAAGGCGCTGCCTTCATCCGAGCCCGGCGTACAAGGTAAATTGCTCTGAACGGTTGTAGCGGTTAGGATGGCTGCCATGTTGATGTCATCCTCCGGTCGCCCCGCCATGCTGTTCTACCAGCCCAACGGTTTCCGCGTGCTCAGCCCGGGCAGCCATGTGATCTGCGCGGTCAGTGGCGCAGAAGTGCCGCTGGAGGCGCTGCGCTACTGGTCGGTGGAGCGGCAGGAAGCTTACGCCAGCGCCGATCTTGCGACGAACCGCTTGCTTTCGCGCGCCTGAGCCATGCTGGACCGGCGCATGGTGCTGGCCGGGGGCGGGCTCGCGCTCGGACTCGGTCTGTGGCGCGCGCGCGGAATGGCGGCCGAGGCGATGGGTTACGGCGCGGCCCCCGATTTCGGGCTGGCGGGGGCACTGATTCAAGGCGGCTGGGCACGCGGCCAAGCGCCGCCGGGAACCTCGCTGCTCGCGCTGGCGGGCAAGCCGGCTGGCGTGGCGCGCGACGGGCGTTTCTTTATCGCCTTCGATCGCGATTCTGCGCCCCGGTTGCAGCTCTCGGCGCGGCTTGGCGATGGCCGCATCGTCTCGCAAGAGCTGACCGTTGCGCCGCGCGCGTGGCAGATCGAGCGGATCCCGATCGGTCCTAGGCCCGGCACTCCGCCCAGCGAAGCTTACGCCCGGCTGCGCAGCGGCGAGCTCGCCCGGATCAATGCCGCACGCAGTGTCGATCATCAGGTCGAGGGCTGGCGGCAGCAGTTCATTTGGCCGGTTTACGGGCGGTTGTCGGGCAAGTTCGGCTCGCAGCGGATTTATAACGGCACGCCGGGCAGCTATCATTCGGGGCTCGATATCGCGACCGGGGCCAGCGGCACGCCGTTTGTGGCCCCGGCTGACGGGGTGGTGACGCTGGCTGCCAGCAGTCCGTTCAGCCTTGAGGGCAGGCTGCTTATGATCGATCACGGGATGGGGCTGAACAGCGCGTTCCTGCATTGCTCGGGCCACGCGGTGCAGGAAGGCGATGTGGTCCGCCAAGGGCAATACATCGCCCAGATCGGCAAAACCGGCCGCGCCACCGGACCCCACCTGCACTGGTCGATCAAGTGGCGCGATTTCCGGCTTGATCCGCTGCTGTTCGTAGGACCTGCTGCCGGTTTGTAACCAGCGCTACTGGATACGGCGCATCCGCAACGCGATCTGCCCGTCGATCGAAACAAAGAACGTGCCCAGCGCGCCGCGGGTAATTTCAACCTTCTGGCTGGCTTTGGGCGCCAGCGCGAGTTCACGTGAATCGACCTGCTCCCAGGTTCCGCCGGTTGCCAGCGTCACTATCCAGCCGCCGTCACGATTGCGCCGGGCCGAAGTGACGGTCGTTTCGAATTTCTTGATATCTTCGTCTTGACCAGTGGCGGTTGCAAGCAATCCCGATGATGGCATGGCAAAGCCAAACAGCCCGCGCCGGGTCTTGCGTAATTCTTCCTTGTCGGTGACGATGATGGTGCGCTGCGCCGTAGCGGCGGCGAGCGTTGCAGCCTTGGCGTCGAAGCAGACAAGGCGCGCTTGCGCGTCAGCGATGCTCCGGCAATCAAGCAAAGCAGTATAGATCGCGGGCAGCGGCGCGCTGTCATTCGGCTTTGCCGCGTTGGCCGCGGCAGGTGTGAACAAGACAACAAGTAAGCCGGTAAACGGTAAAAGTTTCATCTGCCGATCTCCTCGGTCGCCGATAGGCGTTGCAACTGGCCCGGCAAATCGCCGCATGCAAGCACGATCCCAATTCTTCACAGTTGCAAAAAGGTTACAGTCGCAACGAAATTGGCGGAATCGCGCCTGCTTTGACTTTACTCATGCAGTCCGAAACGGCAACAGAACGCCATTCGGGGCAAAGATTGTTGCGCGTTCGCACAAGCCGATGCCACTGATACCCAACTCGAGGCATCGCGCCTCGCCAGGCTAAGGGACTGAATATAGTGAAAAAAACGATCAAACTTTGGGGTGGTGCAGCGCCGCTGGCAATTAGTTTCGCACTGATCGCTTCGCCGGCATTTGCACAAAGCACTGTCGCTGATCCGCAGGTCAACAGCACCGATGCAGCCACCGATGCCGCCGATGAAGCGCCAGCCATCGTTGTCACCGGTTCGCGTATTCAGTCCGCCAACCTCACTGCGATTTCGCCTGTCACAACGGTCACCAACCAGGACATCAAACTGTCCGGTACGGCCAAGACCGAAGACCTGCTGAATTCACTGCCCCAGGTTTTCGCCAGCCAGTCGTCAACCCTGTCGAACGGTGCTACCGGCACCGCCACAGTCGATCTTCGCGGGCTGGGCGCCAAGCGCACTCTCGTACTGATCAACGGCCGCCGCCTGATGCCAGGCGATCCAGGCAGCTCGGCTGCCGATCTCAACTTCATTCCGTCGTCGCTCGTCAAGCGCGTTGATGTGCTGACCGGCGGTGCCTCGGCTACTTATGGTGCCGATGCGATCGCCGGCGTGGTCAACTTCATTATGGACACCGATTTCACCGGTTTCCGCGTCGATGGCAATTACGCATTTTACCAGCATAGCAACCGCAACAAGATCACACCGCCGCTGCTCGATGCACGCGCTGCGCGCTTCAGCGGTTACGCCTATCCCAAGGGCAATGTGGTAGATGGCGGCCAGTTTGACACCACGGTATCATTCGGCACGCACTTCGATGACGATCGTGGCCACGCGATGGCTTACATCGGCTATCGCCGCGCCAATCCAGTGATTCAGCGCAACCGCGACTACAGCGCTTGTACCATCCAGAACACGGGAGCCTCACTTGCGGCTAGTGGAACTCTGCCCAAGCGGCTGGATCCGGCAGCGCCGCTCCAGTGCGGCGGCTCCGCCACCTCGGCTACGGGTACTGCGTTTTACTTCTCCGGCGCTTCATCGTCCTCCACAGTCGGAGCGCTTGGCCCAGGCACGCTTACGCAAGGCACGCTCAATCGTTTCAATTTCGCGCCGCTGAACTATTTCCAGCGTCCGGATGAACGTTATACGGCGGGCGCTTTTGTCGATTACGAAATCAGCCCGGCGCTGCATCCGTACATGGAATTCATGTTCATGAACGATCAGACCGCGGCCCAGATCGCCCCATCGGGCGATTTCGGCAACACGCTGACAATCAACTGCGACAACCCGCTGATGTCGGCTTCGCAGCGCTCGAAGATCTGTAACACGGGCAACCTGATCAATGGCTTCATCGGCACGTTCCCGACTGCTCAAATAGCCGCTTACAACCCCACTCCCGGCGCACCGGCGATCAACTTCCGCGATCCAACCACCGGCGCTACCTACAACAAGGCATTCTTCCAATTGCTTCGCCGCAACGTCGAAGGCGGCCCGCGCCGGAGCAACCTTGAACATACCTCGTTCCGGACCGTAATTGGCTTGAAGGGTGAGCTTGACAAGGCTTGGTCCTACGACACTTATTATCAGTATGGCCGGACCAACTATTCGCAGGTTTATGAGAATGAATTCTCGATCCAGCGTCTTGGCAATGCGCTTGATGCAGTAGCCAACCCAGCAGGCGGCGCGCCGATTTGCCGGGTCAAGCTGTCGGGCGTCGATCCCAACTGCGTCCCTTATGACGTATTCGGCGGTACACCTTCGGCAGCCTCGCTCGCTTATCTGGCAGCATCCGGCTTCCAAAAGGGCAAAGTGAGCGAGCAAGTCGCCAGCATTAACTTCACCGGCCAACTCGGCGAATATGGTCTGAAATCGCCTGGGGCGACTGATGGCATCAGCATCTCGCTGGGCGGTGAGTATCGCCAGGAATCGCTTGAACTGCTAACCGACAACGCATTCCAGACCGGTGATCTTTCCGGTCAGGGTGCGCCGACGTTGCCGATCAAGGGTTCGTACAAGGTGACCGAATTCATCAGCGAAATCGAAATTCCGCTGGTGCAGGATGGCCTCTTCTACAACCTGAGCTTCAATGGTGGTTATCGCTATTCGCATTATTCGGTTTCGAACGGCAAATCGTTCAATACCGATACGTACAAGCTTGGTGTAGACTTCGCACCGATCCGTGACATCCGGTTCCGTGCGGCTTACAACCGTGCAGTTCGCGCCCCGAACATTCAGGAACTGTTCGCGGCGCAATTTATCGGACTGGACGGCGTCACTGATCCATGCTCGGGCCGTGCCATCACTGCCAGCGCTGCGGATGCGGGTTGCCGGGCACAAGGCTTGATCGTCGGGCAAACGGTCGTGGCCAACCCGGCCGCACAGTACAACGGTCGGCTTGGCGGCAATCCCAACCTGCTGCCGGAAGTTGCCATCACCAAGACTGCCGGTGTGGTTCTCCAGCCTCGTATGATCCCGGGCCTGTCGCTTTCGGTGGATTACTATGACATCAAGATCACCAAAGCGATCCAGGGCTATGGTGCTGACGCAATTCTCGCGGCCTGCACTACCACCGTCAATCCGGTGGCGTGTGGTCTCATCCACCGCAACGCAGCTGGTTCGCTGTGGCTGACCTCGGATGGTTTTGTGACCGATCTCCCGCAGAATGTCGGTGGGTTCCGTACGCGTGGTCTTGAATTCAACGGCAACTACTCGCACCAGATCGGTGGCCTGGGTACGCTCTCGCTGAACTTCGTCGGGACCAAGCTGGACAAGTACGAAATCGATAACGGCCTGACGCAGGTGTACAATTGCGCTGGCTACTTTGGCCCAACCTGCGGCGGTCCTGCTCCCAAATGGCGGCACAAAGTGCGCGCGTCGCTGAACACCAAGATGGGTCTCGGCTTCTCGGCGCAGTGGCGCTATTATGGCCCGGTCGATGTTGAGTACAAGAACTCGAGCAGCTCGCTGAACGGGAACTTCTACAACTTCAGCTCACGCATTCCTTCGCAGAGCTATTTCGACCTTTCGATGACCGCACGTGTCGGAAATCACTTTGAATGGCGCGTCGGCGTAAACAACCTGCTTGATCGCCAGCCGCCGCTGGTAACTTCGGGCAGTGGCGCATTCGGTGGCAGCGGTTGCGCCAGTGTGACTTGCAACGGCAATACCTATCCGGGCACGTACGACTCGCTCGGCCGGTACATCTACACCGGCGTAACCCTGGACTTCTAAGCCGGGTGAATGTCGATTAATCAGGCGGCGGTTTCCTTTGGGAAGCCGCCGCTATCTTTTTGGGCGTTACCCGCGATGCAATCCAGCTGTGCCGATGCCTGACCAGACGCCTGCAGCTGTTATGCAGCGAATTACGGGCGCAGCGCGCAGCGGCAAGCTGGACGATGCTGCGCTGCTTTGTGGGCAGGCGCTTCTGGCTCATCCCGGCGATGCGGTTCTGGCGGCGTTAGGCGGCGCGATTGAATTTCGCCGCGGGCAATTCGCGCGCGCTATACCCTTGCTTCGCCGAGCACTCGATCATCATCCCGCCGACCACATTATCCGGGGCAATCTGGCTGAGGCGCTGTTCCATTCCGGTGAGACGCAGGCCGCTATGCAACTCTGCGATAGCGCTAGTGCCGAAGCCGACCTGAGCCTCCGCATTGCCGGGCTTGGCGCCTTTCTCGCGCAAGGAGCGGAAGACTTTGAGCGAGCTGCGCATCTTTACAGTTTGATCGTATCACGCCGCGCAGATGACTGGTCGAGCTGGAACAACCTCGGCAACGCATACAGCGCGCTTGGTCGCCACGATGAGGCAATTAGGGCACTTGAACAGGCCGCCGCCTTGGCCAGCGCATCGCAGCCAATCCGCATAAATCTGGGCAATACCCTGATTCAGGCCGGCCGCATCGAAGAAGCAGAAACGGTGCTGCGTACCGCCGCTGAAGATGTTCCCGATGATCCGGTGCCGCTAGTCTCGCTGTTTGCGATGTACCGTGATCTTGGGCGCGAGGACGAATCTTATGCGGTGATCCGCGCGGCGGCAGAGCGCGCGCCGACTCAGGCCGAAATTCGTTCGGATTATGGTCAGGAAGCGGCCAAACGAAACGACTACGCCATTGCCGAAGCCGAATTTGAAGCGGCGTTGACTATCAATCCGAAGTTGGGTCCATCCTATGTCGGGTTCGGATCGCTGTTTGAACGGACCAATCGCGAAGACGAACTCGATCCGCTGATCGATCGTGCACGGGCCAATGGCACCGACGCCCAAACAATCTCATTTCTCGAAGCCCTGCTGCTTAAGCGGGCCGGCGATATTGGTGCTGCATTCGCCGCGTTGGAAGCTGCGGGCGACGTTGTTGTAGAAGGCCGGAAATTTCATCTGCGCGGAACGATGCTTGATCGCCTCGGCCGCCATGAAGAGGCGTTCGAGGCGTTTCAGGCGATGAACCGGTTCTGGCTGGAAAGCCCGACCCAGCCGCAGGCTCGCGCTGCGCTTTACTGCGAAGGTACCGCTGCCGATGCGGCACTGGTGACGCGCGAATGGGTGCAAAGCTGGTCGCCGGTCGCAATCACAGACGGCCGCCCATCGCCGATCTTCCTCGTTGGCTTTCCCCGTTCAGGTACGACCTTGCTTGATACCATGCTGATGCGCGATCCGCGCGTCGTGGTGCTTGAGGAAGAACATTTCCTGGCCGAACTGGAAACCGAGATGGGCGGGATGGAAGTGCTGGCGAACTTGACCCAAGCCGATATCCAGCGCGGGCGTGACTTCTATTTCGGCCAGGTCGAGACGTTAGTCGCGTTGCAGCCCGATAGCATCGTCGTCGACAAGCACCCATTGCACCTCAACAAGGTGGCAGTCGTCCGACGGTTTTTCCCCGACGCCCGGTTTGTGCTCGCCTTGCGGCACCCGTGCGACGTGTTGCTCAGTTGTTACCTGACCAATTTCCGCATCAACAACGCAATGTCGAATTTCCTCGATCTGGACGATGCCGCCGCGTTTTACGATCTGACTTTCAGCGGCTGGGAAAAGGCATGTCGGGTGTTCGATCTGCCGGTCGGCACCGTGGTGTACGAACGCCTGGTTGAAGATACCACCAGGGAATTACGGCCGTTGTTCGAGTGGCTTGGCCTTGATTGGCCGGGCGACGAGGGCGATCACCGCGATGCCGCGCGCGCGCGCGGACTGGTGACCACGGCGAGTTATTCGCAGGTGACCGAACCGATCTATACCCGCGCCAAGGGCCGCTGGCATAACTATCGCCGCCATCTTGAACCCGTGTTCGGTCGGTTGGCGCCGTGGGTCGAAAAGTTCGGCTATTCGCTCACCGACGGACGCATTCCGCCATGGCCCGGTGCCGGTGCGCCGCATACATGAGCGCGGCGCAGACCAGCGGCGGGTATCAAGCCGAGGCCGATGCCGCAGCTGCGCGCGGCGATCTGACCGAAGCGGCGCGGCTGCTTGAACTGGCGCTGGCGGAGCACGCCGATTTCGCCGCATCGCTCAAACTTGCGGGCGTGCGCCGGGCCCTCCGGCAGCCGCGCCGCGCGCTTGATGCGATCCATGCCGCACTGGTTCATGCTCCGCTCGATTTTGTGGCTCTGGCGGTTCGCGCCGGGCTGCTCGAGACGCTCGATCCCGCCCGCGCTGGTGAAGCGTGGGCCGAGGCGCTGGCGCAGCGTCCGGATGGCGATCTTCCGCTCGGGATGGCGGCTGCCGTTACCACCGGAGAAGCGTTGCGAGATAGCTGGGAAGCCGGCCGTGAGGCGAAGTTCGTTGCTGCCATGGCTGCCGCAGAAGCTACTGCCGGCCAAGACGAGACCTGGAAGCTGCGCCGGTTCCGCAGCAACGCCTTGCGCCGGACCAAGGTGTGGCACAGCAAGCCAACGCACTACCACTATCCCGGCCTCACTGAGCGGGAATTCCATCCGCGCCGCTACTTGCCGTGGCTCATTGAAGTCGAAGCCGCCACTGATGCCATTCGCGCGGAAATGCAGGCAGCATTGGCATCGCAACGTGCGGAACTGGTGCCGTACCTGCAATACGAAGAACACGAGGCGCTGGCGCAGTGGCGCGACCTTAACCGCAATCCCGACTGGACTGCATTGCACCTTATCCGGATGGGCGAAGAAGTCAGCGCCAACGCCAGGCTCTGTCCGCAGACCATGGACCTGCTAAAGCGGCTGCCGCAACCGCAGATTCCGGGAGCATCGCCGAACGCGATGTTCTCCTTGCTCGCCCCGCACACCGCCATTCCCCCGCATGTCGGGGTAAGTAACACGCGGCTGGTATGCCATTTGCCGCTGGTAGTTCCTGCCGGCTGTTGGTTCCGCGTCGGGGCTGAGACTCGCACGTGGAACGAAGGTGAAGCGTTCGTGTTTGACGATACGATCGAACACGAGGCCAGCAACCCGAGCGAGCAACTGCGGGTGGTCTTCATCTTCGACCTGTGGCATCCCGATCTGAGCTCGCCGGAACAAGCAGGTATTGCGGCAGTAATCGGCAGTGAAGTTCGCAGCGACAACCAGCTGTGAGTGCCGGTTCCGACGAACTTGAGGAGCGCGCGCAGGAAGCCTTGACGCATGGCCGCGAAGCCACAGTCGAGGCCGAGATTGGCCGCTGGCTGGCGGTGAACGGATCCAACCCGCGGATGCTGCATTGGCGCGCGTTGTTGCTTCGGGCGCTGGATCTCCGCGCCGAGGCATTGCCGCTGTTGCACGATGCTGCTGCGCGGGCGCCCGATGACTTCACCATTGCGCACAGTCTTGCCCAGACGTCGCTCGAAGCGGGGTTGGCGGCGGTGACGCTGTTCGAGGCGGCCTTGTTGATCAATCCAGCGAGCACGGAGGTCAGGCTCGGGCTGACCGGTGCGCGCTTTGCCGAAGGCCACGGTGATCAGGCGCTTGACGAACTTGGCGCGGCGCTGGCGCATAATCCCGGGTGGTACGGCGGCCACCGCCAATACGCGCAGCTTTCGGCGATGCTGGGGCGCAGTGATGACGCGCTTGGTCCGCTTCACCGCACAATCGAAGCCTTTCCTGATGCGCTCGATCCATGGCTGCTCGCGCTTGAGCTCACTATGGCCGCGGGCCAGCACAAGGCTGCACTGGCGCTCACCGCAACGGCCGCAAAGCAGCACGGGGATGTTGCGCCAATTGCCGAGTTTCGCGCTGCCGCGCTTGATGAACTCCAGCGCGCGGGTGAAGCGGCTGAACTGTTCGAACGGCTTGGGTCGCCAGGTTCTGTCGATCTCGCGGTCCGGAGAATCCGTCACCACTTGCGAAGCCGCAACTATGCCAGAGCTCTGCGCGAAGCCGAACCCTGGCTGACGACCGACGCGGCGACGCAGGTTTGGCCCTATGTGGCGCTCGCTTGGCGTGCGAAGGGCGACCCCCAAGCTGCGTGGCTTGAGGATCAGGCGGGTCTGGTCAGCCAGATCGACTTCGATGCCGATACAATCGGAACTGCCGATCTGGCGGCGCGTCTGCGCGCCATTCACGCAAAGTCAGGGCGGTTCCTCGACCAATCGGTGCGGCTGGGCACTCAGACCGACGGATCGCTCTTTGCCAGGATCGAACCGGAAATTGTCCGGATCCGCGGCTTGCTAAGCGGCGCGGTTGCCGAGCATATTGCGCAGCTGCCGAAACCCGATCCGCACCACCCGCAGCTGGCGCCGCGGCGAAACCAAATGCCGCGCTTTGCGGGAAGCTGGTCGGTTCGGCTCAACGCCGAGGGTCATCATGCCAAGCATCACCATCCGCATGGTTGGTTCAGTTCGGCGTTCTACGTGATGGGTCCGAATGGCCTGACCGGAATCGAAGGCCAGCTTGAGCTTGGGGGTTCGCCAGCCGAATTGGGTCTGGACCTGGCGCCACTGCGCCTGATCGAGCCCAAGCCCGGCCGCCTTGTCATCTTTCCCTCAACGCTGTGGCATGGTACTTTGCCGTTCAAATCGGGCGAACGCATGACAATCGCCTTCGATGTTGCGCATCCATTTGAGGAGGTTGATCGATGAGCTTTGTTACCGCATTTATCCTGCTGGCCAGCAGTGCTGCCAATGCGCCACCGGCTACTAGCCCTGCCACTCAATCGACCGACAAATCGGATCCGATGGTTTGCGAATCGTCGGAAGAACTGGGCTCACGGCTTAAAAAGCGGAAGGTCTGCATGCGGCGCAGCGAATGGCGCGCTCAACGCCAGGAAGATGCGCAGATGATCAACCGCACGCAGGTGCAGCGCGGGCTCGAACCGGCGGGCTGATCAGCAAAGGCACGCGCCCCGCTTAACGGGCCCGGTCAAACTAAAAAAGGCGCCCGGTTGCCCGGACGCCTTTTGAAAGTTGCTTGAAGCGCTGGCGCTTAAGCGGCCTGCAGCTTCTTGAGTTCGCGCTTGACCTTGACTGCGGTGACCGACAGCTTTTCGTCTGCGGTCTTGAGCAACCAGTTATCCAGCCCGCCAACGTGTTCGACCGAACGCAAGCCGTTGGTCGAAACGCGGAACTTGAAGCTCCGGTCGAGGCCTTCAGACATTAGCGTCACGTTCTGCAAGTTGGGCAGAAACACGCGCTTGGTCTTGTTGTTGGCGTGGCTGACGTTGTGGCCGGTTTGACGGCTTTTGCCGGTCAGTTCACAAATACGGGACATGGTTAAACTCGCTTGAAAATCGTTACCGTTGCTCGGTGAGAAGGCGCGCGCATACCGATTAGCCCTTGCCGGGTCAAGGTATTCCAGCCAATCCGCCGCAAATGAGCCGTTGGCCGCTTCCTCCGCATATGGCAGCTGCATTGGCGCAGGCGCAAGCCGCTGCGTTGGTGGGTGAAGTACCGATCGGTGCGGTGGTGATCAAGGACGGCGTGGTGATTGCGTCGGCTCACAACGCCCCGCGCCAGCTGAGCGATCCCACCGCTCATGCCGAAGTCCTGGCGATTCGCGCCGCTGCCCGGGTGCTTGGCAATGACCGGCTCGATGGCTGCGAGCTGTGGGTCACGCTTGAGCCCTGTGCGATGTGCGCCGGGGCGATTGTGCACGCGCGGATTGCCCGGCTGTACTACGCCGCGCCAGACCCCAAGGGCGGTGCGGTCGAGCATGGCGCGCGGGTGTTTGAACAGGACCAATGCTTGCACCGACCCGAAGTTTATTCGGGCATTGGCGCGGACGAGGCCGCAGCGCTGCTCAAGGATTTTTTCAAAGCGCGGCGTTAGATTCCGAACCGGTAAGTCAGCGCGACCCCGCCTGAGAACAGGTCGGAGCTGCCAGTCATAACTATTGGTGAACGCGCTGCCCGGCCGGTCAACCGGTCATATCCGGCATAGCCGTAAAGCCCAAACACCCGGCCCAGCGGCAAGCGCAAGCCAGCAGCAGCGCCAAATGCATAGATGCCCGAGCCCGGTTCGAACGGAGCAAGCGCCGCAGTGCCCGGCGACGCGACGCCGAAATAGGCGCGATTGTATTTGGCACTGCCCCAGCGCAGGCGGGGACCGGCGGTGAGAATCGCGCCTTCATTCCCGCGCCGCCACACCAGGTCGGCCGCGAGATTGCCAGTCAGGGCTTTATGAGCGCCGATCCCTTGCCGCAGTTCGGCGCGCAGGCGCAAAGGCTTGAGCGGCCAAACCTCGGCGAATGCACCGACCTCGACGCCGAACCCGACTTTCGGCAATCCGGGGAGATCACTGGCAGCACGGGTCGGGGCAAAGCCGATTGCCGGTCCGGCGGCAAACCGTCCGTTCCGCTTGCCGATCAGCGCAAAGCCATTTGCCTCGTCCGGCGATTCGATCGTCATTGGCTCACCATTTCGCCAGACATCGACCAAGGGCAGGAACGTGATCCGGTCTGAGTCAGCTCCTGGATAACGCGGTTTTGCTTGAATGCCCGCACCGACCATCACCCTGCGGCCAATGGTTTCGTCCTTCTGAGCTTGCGCACAAACCGGCACGGCGATGAGTACCGCAGCAGCCAAGACAGAAAATTTTTGGGCTTTTCCCGTCATGCTGGCGAAACGGACAGCGCTCTCCATCGTTCCGCTAGTTGCTTATAGCCCCCGCCAGATTTTCAGCGGCACATCGTCCTTCGGTCCGAACCCCCGCTTGTCACAGCGCGTCGGCATGAATTTGCCTGAGTAGCACAAGTGAATTTCACGCAGCCAACCGCCATTGCCGAGTGTCAGGCCGATTGCGCTCATCGGCCATCCGGGGTTCTGTGCAGCAAAGGCCTTGCGCAACTCGCCCGCGGTCAGGTTCGGCTGCTTCGAGAGGCGATCAGCATCGGGCAGATGCAGCGATTGCCACAGGATGTTGCTGACTCTGAAATAGCCTGCCGGGGTGGCGCTCATGCAACTGCCGTGCTTGGCCATTCGTGTTCGAGCAGCCATGGAACGGGCGTCATGCACAGGTTGGCGGACAGATCCTGAACGCTGGGGCGTGGGGTCAGCGCGCACCATTGCGGGCTCTCGCCGCTGCCGCTTTCGGGCCATAACCCATGAAGCACGAAGCCAAACCGCCCGATTTGGCCGTTACATTGCAAATTGTCCGGATCGCGCGCCGCCTTGCCCCGGCAGAACTCGGGCGACCAGCTGACCGCAAGGGTATAGCCGGTGACTCGCGCGCGGTAGGCCGGTCCGTCGGGCTGCACCGCAGGCGGCAAGCTGACGCTCTGCGGCGCGCGGCATTGATAGGCCTGGGCGAGGGCTGGGCTGGGCGCTAACACGGCTGCGGCCAAAATCAGGCGTCTCATATCGGGGTGAAGTCCAGTCCGATGTCGGCAGCCGGTGCGCTTTGGGTCAGCCGGCCGACCGAGACGTAGGTCACCCCGCTCGCGGCAATCTCGGCGATTGTATCGAGCCGCACCCCGCCCGAAGCTTCGCTCGGCACGCGCCCGGCAATCAATGCTACGGCGGCGCGCAGTTCTTCGGGGCTCATATTGTCGAGCAGCAAATGGCTCGCCCCGGCGCTCAGTGCCGCTTCGATCTGGTCGAGGTGGTCAACCTCGCAAATGATGTTCTTGACCCCGGCATCGCGCGCCCGGCGCACAGCTTCGCCCACTCCGCCCGCGACCAGCACATGATTGTCCTTGATCATCGCCGCGTCCCACAACCCCATCCGGTGGTTCTGCGCCCCGCCCATCCGGACCGCGTACTTCTCGAGGTGGCGCAGGCCCGGGATGGTCTTGCGGGTATCGAGCAAGGTCGCGTGGCCCTGCATAGCGTCCACATAGGAGCGGGTTAATGTGGCGATGCCCGACAAATGCTGGACCGTGTTAAGCGCCGAGCGTTCGGCAGTGAGCATTGCGCGGGCATTGCCGGTGATCCGCATCAAGTCGGTGCCAGACGGCACTTGCGCGCCCTCTTCGATCACCAGTTCAATCGCCATGCCCGGATCGAGCGCACGGAAGAACGCGGCCGCAATCGGCAAACCGGCAACCGTGATCGCATCACGGCTGTCCATTACTCCGGCAAAGTGCATATCCGCCGGAATTACGCTTTCGCTGGTTACATCATGCCCTCCGCCGGGCAGGCCCAGGCCGAGATCCTCGCCGAGCGTGGCGTTGACGAAGTGTTCGAGGTCGAAACCAGGGAGGGTGAAAGTTGTCATTGCTACCTCGTCATCCCGGGCTTGTCTCGGGATCGCTGGCCGAAAAACTCGGACCTAGCGGCCAGCGGTCCCGGGTCAAGCCCGGGACGACGTCAATGCACGAAGCGCGCGACTACATCCCGGTACGAGCGAGAAACCTTCACATCCGCGCCTGATTCCAACACCAGGAAGCACTCGCCATTGGTGTGCGGCTTGACCTGGCGGACGTTGTTGAGGTTGACAATCCAAGAGCGGTGGACGCGCTGGAAAACGCGCGGATCAAGCCGGCGTTCGAGGTCTTTCATCGTTTCGCGCAGGATCAGCGAGTTATCGGCGGTGTAGATGCACATGTAATCGCCCGCCGCTTCGATCCGCTCAATCGAATCGACGTCGACCCGAAAGATCTGGCCGCGATCCTTGATGTTGATCAGCTTTTCATAGCGCGCGGCGTGATCGGGTTCGTCAGAGACCGCGTCCATTGCATCGGGCGCAACTTCGGCGAGCACGTTCTTGAGCTTCTCCGCCTCACCGGCGGCGTTCTTTTCGGCCAGTCGCGTGCGGACCCGCTCCATCGTGTCAGCGAGCTTGTCCTCGTCGACCGGCTTCATCAGGTAGTTGACCGCATTGGCCTCGAACGCCCGCACTGCATGTTCCTGGTAAGCGGTAACGAACACGATCAGCGGCGGTTCGAGCTCCATCACGCCCTTGACTACCGAGAACCCGTCAAACCCGGGCATCTGGATGTCGAGGAACACCAGGTCGGGTTTTTCGGTCTTGATCTTGCGGATTGCCTCGCGCCCGTTGGCGCAAGTGTCGATGATTTCGACATCAGGAAATTTTTCAAGCCGCAGCATCAGCCCCTGGATCGCCAGTTTCTCATCGTCGACGAGGATCGTGCGAATTGTCATATATTTGTTCCTAAAATCAACCCGCCAGCGCCGGACGCTTGTCGGGTTCCAGGGTGGTGCCCTGTTGTTCGCGGCGTTCGAAAGGAAGTTCGATCATCACGGTAAATCCGCCTTCGGCGGGCTCCATCGTTTCAAACCGATGGTGCTCGCCGTAAGCTTGGCCAAGCCGATCGCGGATGTTTGCCAGTCCCACCCCGGTGGATACGGGTTCGCCGCCGTCGAATGTCACGCCGCTCAACCTGTTGCTCGCCGCGCCCGATTGCAATCCCGGGCCAGTGTCGGAGACGGTGATGCGAAGGTTCTGGCCGACGAGTTGCGTCGAAATGGTGATTTCTGCTCCGGCCTCCTGTGGGCCGACGGCATATTTGATTGCATTTTCAACCAGCGGCTGGAGCAATAGTGATGGCAACAACGCGCGTTCGGTATCGGGATCAATGTGAAACCGGGTGCGCAACCGCTCCTCGAACCGCATCCGCTCTATCTCGAGGTAGAGCTTCAACGTCTCGATCTCTTGCGCCACGGTGACTCGCCCGGTCGGCTGGTTGATCAAGGTATAACGCAGGAAGCTCGACAGCCGGCTGAGCATCGCATTGGCGGGCTCGGTCTGCTTGAGCAGGACCAGGGTCGAGATTGAATTCAGGGTGTTGAACAGGAAATGCGGGTTGAGCTGGTAACGCAACATGGCCAGCTGGGCCGAAGTTGCCTGATTTTCCAGCTGGATCATCTGATCGTTCTGTTCCTCGATCTGGAGGAAGAAATTGATCATGTAGTAGAGCGCAGACCACGCCAGCAGCAGCGTCGCGTCAAGGTAGAACAAACCGATCACCCGGCCGAAATCGAGCCCGCCATCACCGTTGTAGAGCGCGTTTACCCAAGCATCGATAAAGGCATAAAGACCAACCGCGAGAGTGAGCACCAGTGTGGTCACCCCCCAGGTAATCATCGGACGCCGGTGAATCAGGGCACGGTAGACGACCGACAGGATTAGCGTGATCGAAAGCCCCGTCACGGTCGAGATCAGCACCAGGACCAGGAACGACAGCTCTTTGGCGTTGGCGAGGCCTGACATCGTGCGCAGCAGCAATGCCCCGCCCCACCCGGCCATCTGGAGCCGCCAGAACGCCTGGTTTTTATTCGCGAAGAACGGGATCGGGCGGAAGGGCAGAACGGCCATGATATTGTTCTAGCAGAATTTGGCGGGTTGGGGCGAGTGGATTAGGTACTGCGTGCCGCAATCAGCGCCTGCGCCAAGGCTTCGCGCCCGACCGCACCGATGATCAGCCGCTTGCCTGCAACCCAGCTGGGCGTACCGCTGATCTGCAGCTTGCGCGCGAATTCAAGGTTGCCAGCAATTTCGGCATTGACGCGGGGGTCAGCAATGATCTTGCGCGCCCGGTCCAGATCAAGTCCAGCGGTGCGTGCGGCAGCTTGGACACTGGCCGGATCGGTACGTCCTGCCGCGAACATCGCCTTGTGGAATGCGGGATATTTGCCCTGCTCAGCCGCAGCGAGGCCCCACCGCGCCGCATCGGCGCTGGTCGGGGCAATGATCGGCAATTCGCGCACCACCACTCGCAAATCGGGGCTGGCGGCGATCAGGGCTTCGACATCGGCCACGCTGCCGCGGCAATAGGTGCAGGCAAAGTCGGTGAATTCGACCAGTGTGACTTTGCCGTTGGGGTTGCCCAGAACTGCGCCCGGAAAAGGTGTCATCACGCGGTCAGCGATCTCGGCCAATTGCCGTTCGCTGCCCTGGCCTTTCAATTGCTCGGCAGCCTCAACCAGCACTTCGGGGTGGCCGACGATATAATCGTGCACGCGTTGGTCAAAATCGCCCGGTGCCGCGCTGCCACTGCGCCCGGCCAAAGCCCAGCCGCCGCCCGCCCCTGCCAGCAGCAGGGCGCCCCCGATCAGCGGAAGGAACAGGGGCGAGCGGGGTTGCGGGTCAGCCATTGGCCGGAGTGCTACTTGCGTTTCTTCTTGTGTTCAATCGCGGCGCGGGCCTGCATTGCAATATCCTGCGCGCGCAGATAGTCGGGCGAGTCCTTCGGCAGCGCCGCCTGCGCTGCCTCGGCGCTGTTCAGCGCTTGCGGATAATTGAGCTCGAGCACCTGCTGCTCGGCCGATGCCAGCCGCGCGCGCGCCATATCGCCGCGCTGGCCATAGATCACCCCGAGTTCGTACCAGGCGAACGGGTTTTCCCGGTCACGCGCCACCGCAGCCTTAAGTACCCGCTCAGCCTCTGGCAGCTGCGCCGGATCTTCGGTGGCGAGCAGCGCATGTCCAAATGTGGTGGCGATCAGCGGCTGGTTGGCAGTCAGTTCGGTGGCCTTGCGCAGCGGCGCGAGGGCGTCCTGAGGATGGCCCGATTCGAGCAGGATCTGGCCCTTGAGCTCGAGGAAATAGGGATCGTTGGGCGCGCCTGCGAGCAGCGCATCGGCCTCGGTCATCGCCTTGTCGAGGAAGGCCTCCTTGTGCCAGGCATAGGCCCGGGCGTAGCGCGCGGGCACGCTCCTGTCGGTCTCGGGATAGATTTGCAGCGTGCGCCCGGGTTCGTCGACATAACCGATCAGCTTGGCCTTGACCCGCTGAAAACGGACTTCGATTGCAGCATCGGCAGGGCGGTTCCAGGACGGATCGGCCTGGTAGGTATCCTGCAGTGTCGCGATCCGGTCAGATGTCATCGGGTGAGTTGAATAGAACTCGCTGTCGGCATTGCGGGTGTAGCCGTGCCGATACTCCAGGTTCTGCAACTTTTTGAAAAAGCTGATCGATCCTCGCCCGGAAAGCCCCGCCTTGGACAGGAACCCTGCGCCCGCCGCATCGGCGCTGGATTCCTGCTCGCGGCTGAACGCGAAATACTTGCCCATCGCGGCCTGCTGCCCTGCCATGATCACGCCCATCGCGGCTTCGCTCGATCCCGCCGCCGCTGCAATCCCGCCCAGGATCAGTGACAGGATGCTGATGCCGGTGGCGGCTTTGCTGCCGCCATCGTTGATCGCATGTCCGCCGGTGATGTGGCCCAGTTCGTGCGCGATCACCGCCTGAACTTCGGCGGCGTTGTCAGCGGTCTCGATAAGACCCTCGTTGATGTAGACGATCTGCCCGCCGGCGACGAACGCGTTGATCGACGGATCGCCGACCAGCACCACATCGACATTGCGCGGATCGAGCCCTGCGGCACTCACCAGCGGTGCGGACAGATCGTGGAGCAGAGCTTCGGTTTCGGCGTCGCGCAGGACCGACTGCGCCAGCGCGGCCTGGCTGGTCAGCGTGAAAATTAGCAACGCAGCGGTGCAGCGGCCAACGAGACGGGAAATCTTGCGCATCGGCGGTTGTCTATCGCCGGTGCGGCTGAACCGGGGGTGAAGATTGCAGCGGATGGTCCAGACCTGTTTTAGGCTGACATTGTGCGGCGAGGAACGCGAGCACCGGTTCAAGTACCCGGCGATCGCGCTTGAACGGCGCGGCGAGCATCATCACCGTACCGCCGTGATCGACCCCGTTTAGCACCACCGGACGAGTGGGTAGGCCAGCCTCGCTCAGTGCTTTGGCCAGCGCGAGGCTGTTGCGCGGCTTGACCGTGGTATCGGCGTCACCGGTGATCAGCAGCACATGCGGGGCATCGCCGCGGGCGAAGTGGATTGGCTGGGTCAGGACCGGATCGGGCGCATCGCCAAACGCATGCCGCGTCGAATCCGAGGTGTACGGATAGAAATCATATGGGCCGGACAGCCCGATCACGCCTTTGACAAAGCCATCGGGAACCCCGGCGCGGCCGAGCCATTGCCGCTCAAGCGCAAGCATCATCACGTTATAGGCCCCGGCAGAATGGCCCATAAGCACGACTTGACCCGTGTCGCCGCCATACTGCACAATGTGGTCGCGGGTCCACGCGACGGCTGCGGCACCATCCTCGATCATATGCGGGAATTTGCCCGCATCGCCCAGCCGGTAGCCCGGCAGCACCACAACATAGCCCTCGCGCGCCAGAGTGCGGCCGATGAAGCGATAATCGCGCGGATCGCCGAACGCCCAGCTGCCGCCGTGGATGAACACCACCACCGGTCGCGGATGCGGCGATGGCTGGTCCGGCACGATCACTTCGATGCGCTGCTGCTGATCAGCCCCGTAGTGCCCGCCGGCGAGCGCAACCCGGTACCCCGCATTGCCGCCAATCTGGCGGTCACCCCAATCGAGAATTGCCACCGCATTATTGGCCAAAGCCCAGCGCCACGCGCCAACCAACGCCAGTGCAATCAGCACGAACGCGATCAAGGTCCATCCCAAAGTGCCGATTCGCCTTCGCCCTGCAACCGTTGCCATCACGCCTGCCTATCGGCGAACGGCAACAGGCGCTACGTCTTTCACGCCGGTGTTGCTCCCGCGTGAGCGGGAATGGAGCTAAAGCAGCTTGCGCGCGGCATGTTCCAGCAGCGGGACATCGTCTGCGACTTCGCCGAGCAGGACGACTTCGCCGCTTGGCAGGCGGCGTGCGACCAGCAGGGTGAATTCGCTGCCCTCGCTGGCCACTGCATCGAACGGGAAGTGATCGAGCTTGCGCAATTTCTTGGCGAGTGCCTCACGTGGAGCATCGCGCACCGGAACGGCGGCTTGGCCGCTGTTCTCGCGCTTGAGCCGGCGTTCTTCAGTAACCACGCCCTTGAGGCCGCCCGGGGCCGCGCGCAGGTACTCGCCCAACGCGCCTTGCGGCAGGCTGAGCCGTTGCGCATGGCTTAGCGCGGTGGCAAATTCGGTGAGACGGGTCTTGTCGTAATCGACGCCGAACACCAGCTTGACCACCGGAGTCATCGGCGCGCGGTCCTGCACGGTCAGCCCCGAGTCGGCGACCAGTTCGGCAAAGCCTTCGGGCGCATCGTGTGCGGCGAGCGAGAAATCGTAAGCTTTGCCGATCGCGGCGTAAAGCGCGTGGCGGGTGCGGTCTTCGCTGCCGCGTGCAGCCTCGGCCAGTTCGCGCGCCGAGGCGAGCCAGTCGGCCAGTGCCATGTCGGCTTCGGCAAGGCTGGACAGTTCCAGCACATCGTCGTCATCGGCAAGGGTGTTTAGCTCAAATGGCGCGAAGGCTGGGGCGGGCAGGTCGGCCACGGGCTGGTCACCGTCGGCCAACGCGGTTAGATTGAGCACACCATCGTCTTCATCGGCGTCTTCATCGGCGAACGTGTCAGTCAGTTCGAGCGGCACCCAGTCGTCGTCTCCGAATACGGGCGGTATCGGATCGATCAGTTCGGCTGGATCGTTGTTCCAATCGGTGACCGGCAAATCGCGCTGCAGCCCGGCGGCGGGGGCAACTTCGAGCGCCTGGTCAATCTCGTGGAGCAGTTCATCGGTGGTTTGCTGGTCGGCCAGTTCCTTCCAGTTGATCACCCCGTAAATAAAGTCGATTGTATCGTCGTCGCTTGAAAACGGCAGCAGGATACCGCGATAGAGAATCGTTTGTTCGCGCTGGTTGACGAATTCGGCTTCGAACCCGATCGGCGCCTGGTTAGCGAGGATCTGCATGTAATGATCGGTGATCCGCGACAGCAGCGAGCGTGCGGGGACATCGGCAAGCGAATGAATCTCGCCGTCGGTGCCGCATTCCCTGGCGAGTTTTTCGCCAAGAAACTGGATCGCCGGATTTTCGATCCCGCCGGTAAAGTCGAGCAGAACGCTGTACGGCCCGAAATCGGGCAGGGCTTGGGGATCCAGGTCTTCGATCGAGGGAAAATTGCGGTTGTCGAGCAAGCTCGCCCAGTGGTTGTAGGCACGCACCTGCATCCGGCGCTCGTCCTGCCCGACCGGGCTGGGCGGTGCTTCGCGCGGCGCTTCTGCCTCGCCGAATTCGACCTCGGGCCAGCCTTCACTGGGCTCGGCCCAGTCGTTGCCGGACTCGGTCTTGTCAGAAAATAGGCCGCGATAGTTGTCCATGCAAAGTCCTCGGTTTCCCTTCGAACCCCGGTTTGGCGCAACATGGTAAATTAAGCGTTAAGTTGCGCCGGTTTTGCTCGGCGCCAGCGCAGCCAAATATTACGCGCCGATGCGGCCATCCTCTTTTGCGGGCATCGGGGCGAGCCAGCGTAGCAGCGGGGCGAGCACTAGCAGCAATCCCGCCGCGCAGCGAATCGCGCCGGGCACTCCGACCACATCCGCGAGCACGCCTAAAGTATAAGCACCCAGCGCCATGCCGCCGAAGGTTACCGATTGATAGATCGCCATGCACCGTCCCAGGATCGCTTCGGGCGAGCGCAGCTGCATCGCAACGTTGAGGCTGGTCAGTGCAGCGACCCAGCTCCCCCCAGCCAGCAGCCCGGCGGCCAGCGCGGGGGCAAGCGTTTGCGCCGCAGCAACCGGAAGCAGCGCCACGGCGAACAAGAGCGAAGCGGTTCCGACCACCGCCTCGCTGCCGAACCGCCGCCGCAACGGCGCAACCCACAACGCGGTCATGATCGAACCCAGCCCGAACGCGCCGAGCAGCAGGCCGTAGTCGAGCTCGCTGCCGTGGATTTGGCTGCGCACCACCACCGGGAGCAGCGCGAGAAACCCGACCCCGCCAAACCCGAAAGCAAATCCGCGCACCAGCACCCGGCGCACCGGACTGGATGAAGCGCAGAACAGGATGCCCGTCCGAATCGAAGCAAGCATCGGCTGGCGGGTGCGGCTCGGCTGCTCGGGATGCCAGCGCATCAGCACCACGATCAGTGCAACGAAACTCAGCGCATTGAGCGCAAAGGCGAGCGCCGGGCTGGTCAGCGCGATCAGTAAGCCGCCCAGCGCCGGACCGACGCTGCGCGCCAAGTTGAACGCGATGGTGTTAAGCGAGATCGCCTGGCTGAGGTCACCCGGCCCGACCTGCATCCGCACCGAAGCCTGCCACGCCGGGCCGTTCAGAGCAGTGCCGCAGCCCACCAGGAGCGTAAAACCAAGTAGCGAATAGGGCCCGATCCCGCCGCTCCACGCCAGCACCGCGAGCAGCGCCGAGGCGCCCAGCATCAGCCACTGTGCCGCGAGCATCACCAGTCGCCGGTCGTAATTGTCGGCAATTGCACCCGCGAACATGCCCAGCAGCATCACCGGCGTGGTGGTCGAGGCTTGAACCAGCGAGATCAGCTGGTGCGAGGAGGTCAGGTCGGTCATCAGCCACGCCGCGCCGACTGACTGGATCATCGAGCCGATGTTCGAGGCAAAATTGGCGATCCAGATTGCGCGGAAGGCCGGGAAGCGGAACGGGGCGAGCGGGTGGCCCGGGGCAGTCAACCCCGAAGCTGGCGGCGGAGAAGCAGAAGAACCGGCATCGATCACAGCGCAGCGGTTAGGCCCAAGGCAACCGCTCGGTCAACCGTTCCAGCGCGGCGCGAATTGCGGATCGACCAGCCCCAGCTGCCGCCGCAACGCAGCACGGGCGAGACGTTCGGTTTCAACCTTGCGGCGCGCTGCCGCTAGCGGCACCGTCGCCGCCGGTCGGAGAATTTCGGCGTCATAGCCATCGGCGACGATAACCCCGCAGCGTTCGGGCAGGAAGCCGGGCTCCGCGATGCAGGCGCGGTCAAGATGCGGCGCAAGGCCCCAATAGAACCGGTCGCAGTAATCGAGATAATCGGTCCACTTGGCATCGCCAAGCAAGTCACCGCGCGCGACCTTGATCTCGACGATGATCAACTGCCCCTTGGCATCAATCCCCATCAGGTCGGCGCGCCGCCCGTTGCGCAGCGGCATTTCGGGCAGGCACCAGATATCGTTGCGCGCAAACAACCGGCAAATCCCTCGCGCCACGGCTTTTGCAGCGGGCGAGGATAGCTCGCTTGGCAATGGCGCGAGAATCGGTTGAACTGCGGACATTTCGCGACGTTAGGAACAGACGGTGAACTTTGCAACGTTTGCCGAAATGCGTGCGCCGTTCAGCTCATCGGGCGCGCGGTGCTGGTTCCCGGCGGCGGGGTCAGCGCCAGCAATGCAGCCCGCGCGGCATGAAATTCTTGCCATAGCGCCAAGGCCGGGACCGCCGGGTTGGCTCCCCGGGCATGGACCGCGAGCAGTGCCGCAAGGCCCGGCTCCATCACCGCCGAAAGGTCGTCGATCCCTTGCTCGGCCAGCGCGCGGCGCCAGCCGCCGGTGTCGCGCATCACTGCGGGAAAGTTGCGAATCTCGGGGCGAGTCGGTTCGGCGGCAAGCCCTGCGAGCATCCCGACGACAGTCACCGCATCGTGCAGCGCTGACCACTTCATGCTCATCGCGCTGGCAGACGCCTGGCCAAATTCCGGGCGGCCCGAGGTTGGCAGCGTGCCGGTCCCGGCTGGGGTGAAGCTGGAGTGCATGTTCATGGCGTAGCCTATAGCGCCGCTTCGCTTGCCAAATTGCTAACCCGCGCAGTGCACGGCAAACAAACCCACTGGCGCTGGCGCGATCCCGCTGCTAACTGCCGCAGCCACGCATCCGTAGCTCAGCTGGATAGAGTACTGCCCTCCGAAGGCAGGGGTCACAGGTTCGAATCCTGTCGGGTGCACCATTCCTCACAAACAGTTGGAAATTCAGCATTTTAGCCACGCTGGAGATGCAACGTGTAGCACAAGTGTGTTGCACACGACCCCCTCTCCAGACGATCTAAATCATTGTTTTAGTGAAGTTTCGCCGGGCAAAAAGTGTGGCACAAGTGTGTATCACAAACGGCTGAGTGGGATTTGGCGGCGAGGTGCGATTTACCAGCTTCGCGTCCGTGTCCCTGCTGACATCGTAGGCAAGACACACATCAACCGCACGTTGGGGACAGCGTCTTATCGTGATGCTTTGGCACGCTGCCGTGTTCTGACCGTGGAGATAGTAGAAGCGTTCGAAGCGTCGAGGATCGGTTCGGCATCGTCTCTGTTTTCAGCGACACGCCCACCTAACGATCCGCCCGCGACGCCAAAGTCCCACGCTACCAAAGGGCTCACGCTACTTGATGCTTGGGATCGCTACCTTGTCGACCCAAGCAGCGCACGGACGAGAAAAACGACGATGTCATACGAAACAGTCAGGAACATCGTCGTTGCCATCCTTGGAGAGGATCGATTCGTTTCCGATTTGGGCCGACAGGACTGTCGCCGTGTCATGGAAACCCTTCATCGCTTGCCTTCGAATTACGGGAAGAAGTGGCCAAATATGCCACCCGAAGCCGTTGCAGAGATGGCTCATCGGAAGGGTCTCCGCCCGATGTCCGCCGCTAATTGCAACGGATACATGTCTCGTTGGTCGGGCATGATGAATTGGATGGTGAAGGAGGAGTTGACCGGTCGAAACCCATGTATTGGCTTGCGGGTGGCAGATCCAATTCCCGTGCGTGAAAAGCGTCGACCATTCTCGTCAGACCAGCTTCAGCGCATCTTTTGCGGTGGACCATTTGAGAATCTCGGCGACATTTGTGAGGGAAAAGTTGAGCCCACCCGACCGTCACACTTTTATGTTCCCTTGATCGCATTGTTTAGCGGTCTCAGGCAGAACGAGATCTGCCAGCAAACAGTCGACGACGTTGTTGAGATCGATGGTGTCTTCAACTTTGTGGTCAAGCCCGATCGCGAGTTAGGGAAACGGGTCAAGACGCTCTCAAGTGAACGGGTGGTCCCTGTCCATCCGGCACTCATCAACGCTCGATTGCTCGACCATTGGCGACGCTGCAAGGTGCAGAAGGAAGTCCGGCTCTGGCCCGACTTGGAGTTGGACAAGTTTGGGTATGCCTCGGTTCATTTCTCAAAGTGGTTCGCGCGATATCTTACGAAGACAGATGCCAAGTTGGATCGGACTGCGTTCCATAGCTTCCGGCACTGCTTTCGGGACGCGCTCCGTGCCGGTCGCGTGGAACGAGAGATCGCCTTCGCTCTCGGTGGTTGGACTGGGTCTCGCTCAGGTGTTGTTGCGACCGGCGATATCTACGGCAACGGGTTCGAAATTGGCGCACTCCACGAAGCAATTACAAAGGTCCGTTATGATATCCCCGCTCTCTCGATCATTACGCAGAGGGTCGAGTAGCTCGACCCTCAACACTTGTGCCACACTTTTTGCCCGGCGAAACTTCACTAAAACAATGATTTAGATCGTCTGGAGAGGGGGTCGTGTGCAACACACTTGTGCTACACGTTGCATCTCCAGCGTGGCTAAAATGCTGAATTTC
>JANYGB010000014.1 GCA_025359445.1 Sphingomonadaceae bacterium | reverse complement strand
CACTGACGTCCGCTTTCCACCCCTTTCTTGCCGCCGCAGCCGGGTCCTGAACGACCCGATTGCGGACATCGTCCGAGTGGTTCACATTGCGGCTATGAGCGAAGATCATTGGGACGAGCGGCTGAAGCAGGTTGTGAAGGCGAAGCCCGCGCCGGAAGAGCCGGACGAGTGATCGGCATAGTCTGGATTATACTCGGCGGTTTCGTCGCTTTGATTGCCTCAATCCCTCTGCGCCTATCTTTGCATCACTTTAGAAACCGGCAATGGGAACCCGCGCTGGGTAACTTTGCTGTGGGTGTAATTCTGGCGGGGATAGCTGCGGCACAATTCGCCTACGCCCTTGGTTGTTTGCATGGAATATAATCGCCAAAATTCTAGGGTTTGAAGTCTGCTTTCCACCCCATTCCTGCCGCAAGGTCGACACCTGCGCGGACCTAATAGCGGCCATTATGCTGCTATCTGCGCTCACGAACAGCATGGCCGCTGCGGCCAATCATCCCAGAGGCTCCCAAGTCAGGTTACCTGCGCGCTCTCGAATTAGTATGTCCTCCTTGGACTTAGCATCGCTCAAGGCCCCTGAGACTTGCGACGCCGATTGCTTCCATCAGGCGGTCGGCGGTTATGCCTTCCACCCGCCAGGTCCAGCGCGCGAGCGAGATGAGCATTCCGATCAGAAGTTTCGTAACCAAGCGGGTTTCGCAAGAAACAATGGAACCGTCACGCACCCCTTCTGCAAGAAATCGCTCAATCATTACCTCGAGCAGTTCGCTCCATTCGTCGACGTGATGCCGCTGGCCTTCGCTTAAGTACGAATAGTCACCGAAATACAGTTGCGAGCCGTGCAGTTCGCCATCAAGCACGATGTGGTGGATGGCATGTCGCAAGCGCCGCGCGCCGGTAGCCTCAGCGTCGCGGGCTTCAAGAAGGATCCGCTCGATCCGTTCGAGCGACGCAACATGGCACGCGTACCCAAGCGCCTGCTTGCTTGAAAAATAATAGTAGAGGGTGGCATCTCGCAGATCGAGCGTGGCCGCGATTTCGGTCATCGTCGCTAGCGCAAAACTCTTCTCATTGATGATCAGCGTTGCCGCACGGATGATCCGTTCACGCTTGAACGCCGACTTGGCGCTGCTGGCATGCGACTTGTTCGCCAGTCCCGCCGTGCGTTTCGAGCTGCGCTGCTTGCGTGAGGTCTGTGCCATCGTGGAAATCGTTTGCCCCAACCAGCGCCGCCACGCAACGCGCCAAGCAAAACAAATTCTAACTTGAACTAGAAAAATGTTCATGCCATTGCGCGGGCCGAACGAAGGCGAGTCCCGCGCGATTCTGGAGAGCCACACACATGAGCGAGTCGATGCAAGAGCGCGCACAACCCGTTGATTTCGACGCGCTGAGAGAGCGTTACAGGACCGAACGCAGCCGCCGAACGCCCGATCAGGCGTCGCGCGGATATCTCGACATGCAGACCGATTTCGCCGAGATGCTCGATGATCCTTATACCCAAGCCACGCCTCGCGAACCGGTCGACGACGAAGTGGACGTCCTGATCGTTGGCGGAGGCTTTGGCGGACTGATGTCTGCAGCACGGATGCGCGAGGCCGGAGTGCCGCGCATCCGTATCGTCGAGGCCGGCGGCGACGTTGGCGGAACCTGGTACTGGAACCGCTATCCTGGCGCCGCTTGTGACGTCGAATCCTATGTCTATTTCCCGCTGCTCGAGGAGACCGGCTACATGCCGACCGAGCGCTATTCGAAAGCCGCCGAAATCCGCGAGCATTCGCAGCGGATCGCGCGTCATTTCGGTCTCTACGATCTGGCGCTGTTTTCCACTCAGGTGACCTCGCTGGCGTGGGACGCCGAAGCCAATGTCTGGAACGTTGCAACCAACCGCGGCGACCGGATGCGGGCGCGCTTTGTGGTCCTGACCACCGGGCCGCTCAACAAGCCCAAACTGCCAGCGATTCCCGGGATAGCGGATTTTGCGGGGCACGCGTTCCATACCAGCCGGTGGGACTATGCCTACACCGGCGGCAGCGCGACCGAGCCGATGACAGGCCTTGCCGGCAAGCGCGTTGCCATCATCGGCACCGGCGCAACGGCAATCCAGGCGGTGCCGCCGCTCGCGCGCGATGCGCAGCATCTCTACGTTGTTCAGCGCACGCCTTCGTCGGTCGATGCGCGCGGCAACGCGCCAACCGATCCGGATTGGGCGGCGAGCCTCAAGCCCGGCTGGCAGAAACGCAGGATCGAGAGCTTCACTGCTCAGTTCACCGACCGGCTCGACATCCCCAACGAAGTGGATGACGGATGGACCGTGCTCGCCAACGCGGTGCGCGGCAAGCTTGCTGCCGGCCGGCCGCTGTCCGAAGCAGGCGCGATGCTGCAAGAGGCCGATTTCGAGAAGATGGCCCAGATTCGTCAGCGGATCGAGACTATCGTCGATGACCAGACAACCGCCGAAGCGCTGAAGCCTTGGTTCAGTCTGTTCTGCAAGCGGCCCTGCTTCCACGACGAGTATCTGCAGACTTTCAACCGTAGCAATGTAACGCTGGTGGACACTCAAGGCAAAGGCGTCGAGCGCATCACCGCGAACGGCTTTGTCGTGGGCGGCAAGGAGTACGAGGTCGATTGCATCATCTACGCCACCGGGTTCGAGGTTGCGTCGGATTTCGCCAGCCGGGCCGGCTTCGACTTGCGCGGTGTCGGCGGTCTGACCCTCGCTGAAAAGTGGCGCGATGGCCTGGCGACCTTCCACGGACTCCATACGCGCCAGTTTCCCAACATGTTTTTCATCAGTCAGGCGCAATCAGGGATGTCGGTCAACTTCCCGCACATGCTCTCGGTCCAGTCCGAGCACGTCGCCCACATTGTGAGCCACTGCTTGACGCAGGGGATCAAGAAGGTCGAAGCATCCGAGGAAGCTGAGCACGCGTGGACAGATACGATCATTGGACAAAGCGCCGACCGCATCGCCTTCCTCGAGAGCTGCACGCCTGGTTACTACAACAACGAAGGTGGCAGCCTTGAATTGGCAGCCCGCAGCATGCCTTATGGTGGCGGGCCGCTGGCCTTCATCCAGATCCTGGAGGATTGGCGCTGGGCGGGCGGATTCAACGGGCTCGAGCTTGACCGGGTATCTACAGCGCAGGAGATTACATGATGGTGCAGGCAAATGGACGCAAATCGATCTTCATCACCGGCGCGGGGTCGGGCATGGGCCGCGCCACCGCGCAAAAGTTCGCGCGCGAGGGATGGTTCGTCGGCGCATTCGATATTGCGCAACCCGGCCTCGATAGCTTGGCCGAGGAGATCGGCCGCGACAACGGCATTTTCGAGACGCTTGATGTGACCGATGGAGATGCTTTCGCGCGCGCGATGCGGTCGTTCGCTGCGACGACGGGCGGCACGCTTGATCTCATGTTTTCCAACGCAGGAATTGGCGGCACTCCTGGCATGTTCGATGAGCTGGCGTGGGACGACATCATGCAGGTCGTCAACGTCAACTTCTTCGGCGTCATGATCGGCATTCGCTGCGCGATACCGCTCCTCAAGTCGACGCCGGGCTCGCTCTGCCTGGTGAACGCCTCCTCGTCGGCAATCTGGGGCACTGCAGGCATAGCAATCTACTCGGCAACAAAGCACGCGGTGAGAGGACTGGTCGAGGCGCTGTCAATCGAGCTGAAGCGGTATGGCGTGCGCGCGGCGGACTTGCTGCCCGGACTGATCGACACGCCGATCCTGCCCGATCAGATGCGTGCCATTGCGCCCAGCGAAGGCATGTGGCGACTGGTGCAGCCTTCCGAAATAGCTGATACAGTGTTTAGTGCCTATTCGAGTGATCGGCTCCATTGGTACGTTCCAGAAGACCTGCGCGAATTCCATCGCCAAGTCGTCAACGATCCGGAAGGTGTGCGCGAGGAGCGGACCGAGCTTGCCGCCCAGATGGCCGCGATGGCCGCACAAAACAGCCAGGAGAGCTGAAACCATGTCGATCCTAACCCAGCAAGCTGCCCCAACGCAGCAGGACCGCACCGACGACAACGCCGCGATCGCTGACCTGAACGACGCCTTCGCAGCCCAGCGCAAGGCCTTCGCCGCCGATCGCAATCCGGATATCAAGGTCCGCCGCGACCGGATCGGTGCGCTTGCAGGCATGCTGGTGAGCAACCGCGCGCGGATTGGCGACGCGCTTTCGGCCGATTTCGGCAACCATCCACGCGGCGCTTCCGATCTGATCGAGATGCTGGGAATAGTAGGCCGGGCGCAATACGTCCTCGATCATCTCGAGGAGTGGATGGCAGCCCAACCGCGCGAGACCGATCCGGCCGCCTTGTCCGACGCGCGGGCGTTCATTCGCTACGAACCCAAGGGCGTGGTCGGTAACATCGTGCCTTGGAACTTCCCGATCGACATCGCCGTGGGCCCGCTTGCTGAAATGCTCGGCGCGGGCAACCGCGTGATTATCAAGCCGTCCGAATACGCTCCGGCTTGCGCCGAGCTGGTCGCCGAAATGATTGCGGCGTCATACGATCGTGATCTGGTGCACGTTGCGGTTGGCGGGCTCGATTTGTCGCAGGCCTTCGCCGCAACGCCGTGGGATCATCTGTTATACACCGGCAGCCCCGATGTGGGCCGCAAGGTCATGATGGCAGCGGCGGCAAATCTCACGCCGGTAACGCTTGAGCTTGGCGGCAAGTGTCCGGCATTGCTCACCCCAGGTTCCGTCAATGCCCGGAACGTCGAATCGGTTATCGGCACCAAGGTGATCAAGAACGGGCAGATGTGCATCAGCGTGGACTACGCACTGGTTCCCCGGGGCGAAGTCGACAATTTCGTCACGGAAGCTCGCAACTTTATGGCACGTGCCGCGCCTGACTACGCCAAGAGTGCGGATTGCACCGGCATCATAAGCGACCGCCACCTCGATCGCCTCAAGGACATGCTCGGCGAGGCTGAGCAGCGCCAGACGCGGATCGTCCACCTGGAAGACAACGCCCAAATTGATCATGAGACGCGCCGCATGCCGATTTCGCTGGTGATCGATCCTCCGGCGGACCTGCGCATCATGCGCGAAGAAATCTTTGGCCCGATTATGCCGGTCGTTCCATACGACAATCTCGACGAGGCCATCGAACGGATCAATGCGGGCGAAAGGCCGCTCGGGCTTTACGTTTTCGGAGAAAACGAAAGCGACACCGACCGCGTGTTAGCCCAAACCAGCTCAGGCGGGGCGGCGGTGAACACGTGTGCGCTTCAGGGCGGCCTGCCTTCGCTCGCCTTCGGCGGGACTGGCAACAGCGGCATGGGCCGTCATCACGGGATCGAAGGCTTCCGCGAGTTCTCCAATCCGCGCGGCATAGTGGTTCGCGGCAAGGAAGCGGATCACATCGATGCGTTCTATGCACCTTACAGCAAAGCGGCGGCAATGGTCGATGCAGCGCTTGGCAGCAGCTGAATCTTTTGCTTCCTCCGGCTTCAGCAGCCGATCAACGTCACAAGGTAAAAGTCATGACGAACCAGCCCTCGCCCCACCCTGCAATCGCTGCAGACCGCGTGGCGTTCATCACGGGGGGCGCAAGTGGCATCGGGTTGGCCGTGGCTTCGCGGCTGCTCGATCACGGTATGCGGGTGGCTTTGATCGACCGGCACGACGAGGGTGAAATCCCGCCCAGCCTATCGCAGCAGCGGCACCGCGTGCTCGCAATTCAGGCTGACGTGGCCGACAGAGGACAGCTTGAAAGAGCAGTTGAGCGGGTGGAACGCGAGTTCGGTTAAATCGCTGTCGCAATGAACAATGCTGCAATTGGGAGCGGCGGCGATGTGTTTGGTGACCCTGCCGTCTGGGACCGACTGCTCGCCGTGAACCTCCACGGAGTGATACATGGATGCAGCTTATTCGCGGAGCGGATGGCTGCACGCGGTTGCTCGGGACTTATCATCAACACCGGATCGAAACAGGGTATCACTCAGCCCCCGGGCAACACGGCTTACAATGTTGCCAAGGCGGCCGTGAAAGCGTTGACCGAAGGGCTGGCGCACAGTCTTCGGGAAAAAACAGGAGATCGGGTCACAGCCCATCTTTTGGTTCCAGGATACACGTACACTGGTTTGAGTGCGCGCCACGTCTCGCAGAAGCCTCCAGCCGCCTGGACTGCCGAGCAAGTTGCTGACTTTCTGCTCGAGGGGCTGGCGCGAAACGATTTTTACATCATCTGCCCTGACAACGAGACGACCCCGGAGATGGACCGCAAGCGGATGGCTTGGGCTATGGGGGACTTGGTGGAAGGGCGACCAGCCTTGTCGCGGTGGCACCCCGATTACAAAGTCGTCTTTGAAGCCTACATGAAGGACTAGTTGGCGCGAGAGTCCGCAATGGGGGTCGATCGCCGCCGGGCCACAAAGGCAAAAATGGAGTGGTTAGCGGTCATTCACCGGATGAGACACTTAGCCCGCTTTTCCAGGAGCGCCGAGCAATAGCTATCCCACGCTGTCTTCCGAGCGCAAGCTCAAGAATAGAAGATACGGAAGCAGGAATGCGAACCGAAGACCAGCAGGGTTACATCTTGTCTGGATCATCCCATTGCAGGCCATGATCATCCGCGAAACTGCAATCATCCTCGGTCTTGATTGGCGCCGGGCTTTGCAAGCGAAGCCGCATCTGGCAGTCTCAGATCATGCACGACCATGATCACGACCACGGTCAGGAGCCGCTTCCAGACATTGCGCTGCGCGTGAAGGCGCCAGAATCCCTGCTGGTCGACAAGGGTTTGGTCGATCCGGCCGCACTCGACGCCATTGTCGACCATTACGAGCACAAGGTCGGGCCGCGTAATGGCGCGCGCGTGGTGGCAAGGGCCTGGAGCAATCCCGCCTATCGCGAGCGGCTCTTGGCCGACGCCACTGCGGCGATCTCCGAGCTAGGCTATACCGGCGGTCAGGGCGAACACATGATTGCGGTCGAAAACGGCCCCGGCGTGCACAACCTCGTCGTCTGCACGCTGTGTTCGTGCTACCCGTGGCCGGTGCTCGGCCTGCCGCCGGTCTGGTACAAGTCTTCGGCTTACCGGTCGCGCGCGGTGATCGATCCCAGGGGCGTGCTGGCGGAATTCGGAACCGTGCTCGATGCCGAGACCGAAGTGCGGGTCTGGGATTCGACCGCTGAGATCCGCTATCTCGTGATCCCCGAGCGGCCCGAGGGAACCAACGATCTCGATGAGGCGCAACTCGCCGTGCTCGTCACGCGCGATGGCATGATCGGAACCTCCCGACTGTGAACGGGGTCCACGACATGGGCGGCCAGCACGGCCTCGGCACCATCGTGCCCGAGCCCGAGGGCAATCCCTTCCACGCAGAATGGGAGGCCCGCACACACGCCATGGTCATTGCCTCACCCTCGCGCGGCAATATCGACGCCGGCCGCCATCAGCGCGAATTGATCCCCGGCGCGACGTACCTTGCGATGACCTATTACGAGCGCTGGTTCGAAGGGTTGCGCCGGATGCTGCTCGCCGGCGGCTTCGTTTCGCCCGAGGAATTGGTAGCTGCCAGCGCCGATCCGGCTGCGCCAAAAGCCAAGCCCAGACTGGCACCGGCCGATGTGCCCGCAGCGCTTGCACGCGCTGGATCGTACTTGCGTGACCATGCGGCGCAACCTGCCTTCGCGGTTGGCGATCGGGTCCGCGCGCGCAACCTCAACCCCGTCGGCCACACCCGCTTGCCGCGCTATGCCCGTGGGCGGGTGGGCGTAATCACCCATCATCACGGCGCCCATATCTTTCCCGACAGCCACGCCCATGGCAGCGGCGAGGACCCACAGCCGCTCTATACGGTGCGATTCACCGCCCGCGAACTCTGGGGCCCCGACGCTTTGCCTCGAGACACGATCAGCCTCGATCTTTGGGAGCCCTATCTTGAGCGCGCCTGATCCGCTGGCACTCCCCGGCCTGCCGAAGGACGAACAAGGGCCGATATTTGCCGAACCTTGGCAGGCCCAGGCCTTCGCGCTGGCGGTACGTCTCAACGCCGAGAATGCCTTCACATGGCCTGATTGGGCGGTAGCCTTGTCGCGCGAACTGGCGCGTCACCCCGATGACGATGGATCGGGGTATTATCTGCACTGGGTTTCCGCGCTCGAGGCTCTGGCCACCGAACGCGGTCTGGTCACCGCCCACGACTTGGTATCGCGTAAAGACGCCTGGGCAAATGCTTATCGCCGCACACCGCATGGCAAGCCGGTGGAACTTCCCATGACGTGAAGTTTCCTCCAGCTTTTTAATCGGACCTTGGCCTAGGCAGAAATGTGTTCGCCCCTTTCGATTGGATCGCTGGGAAGGTTGAGGCTAGCCGCCGTGAGGGCCAACAAAGTTTGCGACCAGTTCCGCCAATAGAGGCAACATTCGCGGCCCTGTGAGCGATTTCAAAGCCAGACGTTCTTTGCGCGCGGGCTTTACGCGGACAACTCACTACGCGTCACCGGATGCAGCCAACGGGTGGCCCATGCTCAAAGTAGGAGCGTGATTGCGGCGGCCAGTTCATCGTCGCTCAGGGTCAGACTCGATGCACCCATCGACAGCTCGGTTCGCATTGCCGCTTGCCCTTCAATCTTTTTCAGATTGTTAAAGAGCCAAATTCCCATTTCTCGCGCAACGCGGTCGCGAGCCTCCAGCAGCCCTTCCTCTTCACCTTCTAGCCTGAGATGAAACATGCTCGTTTGCGGAGGATCGGGTATCACGATAGCGCGAGAATGGACGCTAAACAGGGCAGCAACCTGTCGGGCACGTTCAATCAATTGGGGCATACGCTCGAGACAATCGGCAAGGTGCATGCGGGCAGATACGATGTTTGCAGCAGCTGTGAAGAGGGTCCCACCCTGCCGTCGCTGCCAGCTTGCTGCCTCATCAATGAAGTCGCGTGGTCCCAGCAACATCGCGCCCGGAAGCGCGCCAACGTCCTTGTAGAAAGAGACGTAAACAGAATCGAACAGCGCTGCGATCTCGGGCAAGCTGCGCCCGTAAGCTGGCTCTGCTTGCCAGACGCGCGCACCGTCAAGGTGTAGTCGAATATCTCGATTCCGACACAGCTTGCTCAGCTCGACTAATTCTTCCCACGTTGGAAGCTGTCCGCCGATCTCGCGGGCTGGAAGCTCGATGAGCAAGCTGGCTAGCCCCGTTTTCTCGGCAGCGCCGCCGGGACCGATCGCTGCGGCCACATCGGCTGCTGTGGTTGGCCGGCTCGCGTCCCCAATCAAGTGCGCGCTAAGTCCATGCAATTCTTGATAACCGAGTTCTTCGTGAAGCTGAAGGTGCGAGGTAGGATGGAAAGCTGTTGTCGCGTTCCTGGCTCGCTCGCCCCAAATCCGAAGAGCGATCGGCTGGGCCATGCATCCCGAGGGCATGAAGCGCGCGGCTGGCATACCAAACAGCGTAGAAACTTCGGTTTCGAAGTCTTCAACGAGCGCGCCTCTTCCGTATACTTCCGGCTGCACTCCAGGCACCAGATCTCCCCCGGAGCCTTGATCCCCGTTTTCGCGCAGCCACGCAGCGATCGCGTCGAATTCATCGGCTAATTGTGTTGGTCCGCTGCCAGCAAGGTGGCGGCAGGTGAGGCGTAAGCGCGTGCGCTCCGCCTCTAATGTATTGATTGGGCCCATGGGCAGATCCTTGCGGCACGCTAGCGTTGACCGCAAGACCCCGCTCTTTTTCAGCTCAATCCCTATTCGCCATTACTCACCTTCGCCCGAGGCCGGCGGCGAAAGACAACCGGTCCGCCCGATTGGGGTCATTCACTGATCCGGCGGCTTTGCACCTTCATTCCAGCCAATCGAGGAGCTTTTCTGCGTTATCAGCGAATGGCTCTGTCTCGAATGGGGTAGAAAATGGATGGTCAGTTTTCATTCAAGAATTCCGGATTGCGGGTTGCGCGGATCACCGAAGGATGAGTTGAAATAGCGATCCGCACAGGAGGCGGCGTACGGCTCCTGCTCGCCGTGCTTCGCTAGCGCCCGTCGGTACATTTGCGCTGACAGAGCCTCACCGTGCCAACAAATCTTCCAGCGCAGCGTTGATGAAACGCGTGTCCTCGGGATTGATACCGCCGCCGGCCATGTGGCCCCAAACCGAAGGGATAATGCGCAATTCTGCGTGCGGCATATGCGCGACCTCGATCTCGCTGTCTTCGGGCGGAAAATAAAGATCTGTCCCGCACGGCATGACGAAGGCCTTAGCTGTGATAGCCGCCAACGCCTTTTCAATGTCGCCGTGGAAACGCGGATCGACGCTGATATCGGCGGCTTGCCAAGAAGCAAGCATCGCCAAGAGGTCATTGGCATCGTGCGCAAGAAAAGAAGGCTCCCACGCGTCCGTAAGAAACGCTTCCATGCTTGCAAAGCCGAGACATTCGCGGTCCAGCCTTTGACGAAAAAACGTTTGTGACCACGCCCATCCGGCATAAACTCGCGAAAAGGCACGAATGCCTGCAACGGGCGGCGCGGCGTAGTCCCCGCCGGCGAAGGCAGCATCTGCGAGCAGTGCCGACTTGCAGCCATCAAGGAACAGCCAGTTGTGCCTAGATGTCCGTGCAGAACCGCAAAATGGCGCGACCCTTTGCACCATCTCGGGGAACAGCGCTGCCCACTGAAAGGCTTGCTGCGCAGCCATCGAATGGCCGATAACCAGCGCGAGAGTTTTGATGTCAAATAATTCTGAAATCAGGCCGTGCTGCAGGAGCACGTTGTCGCGCACTGTTATCAAGGGAAAGCGTGGGCCATTGTATGGCGGCGGGGTGTTGCTTGGCGACGACGAGAGACCATTGCCGAGCATATTGGGTATTATGATGAAATATTTTTCCGGATCCAAAGCCATGCCCGGCCCAATCGCCCACGCATTGCTATCATGCGTGCCGGAATAATGGGTGGGGTACACAATGGCGTTGTCGCGGGCCGCGTTGAGATGTCCGTGCGTGCAATACGCAACCCTCACGTTGGGGAGTACTATGCCACACTGCAGCGACACGTCACCGGCCTCAAAAATCTCGTAAGTCGACATTTGTGTAGCGCTCCTCATCCAAGCCTTGCCATTGCAACTTCCGAGTGACAAGCGCTGGAGCGGACCGAGAAAATTGATGGCGCAAGGCTTGATCCTCTGGCCGGCGAAAACTCACGAGGACATGTCCATGAACGAAAAAGACATGCTCGACCTTTCAGCGTGCGAGGCGGTCGAAGCGATGAGCTCCGGCCGGTTCAGCGCTCTCGCTTATGCCGAAGCATTGCTGGCTCGCTGCGCCGAACGATCGGATCTCAACGCGTTCATCACGCTTGATCCCCAAGCTGTTCGCGCTGCGGCGCAGGCCGCGGACGCGCGCCGAGCGGTAGGTGAAACATTGGGAGCGCTGCATGGGCTTCCAATTCCGGTCAAGGACAGCATCAATACCGCTGACCTGCCAACCACCGCGGGAACCGCGGCACTCCGCGAATTTCGCCCGGTGGCGGACGCAACGGTGGTTATTCGCCTGCGGGAAGCGGGAGCTATCATCCTAGGTAAGACCAATTTGCATGAGCTTTCATTCGGCTGGACCAGCAGCAACATGGCTTATGGGCCCGTCCGCAATCCCTGGGACGTGTCGCGGATTCCCGGTGGAAGCAGCGGCGGCACTGCAGCGGCGGTAGCGGCTGGCATGGCACCGCTTGGGGTTGCCGAGGATACCCAAGGGTCAGTCCGTGTGCCTGCTGCGCTATGCGGGATCGTGGGCTTCCGGCCAACAACCGGGCGGTACCCGAACGATGGTTGCGCTCCGATCACCAGTCTCTTTGACCAGATCGGACCGCATGCTCGGCAGGTCGCCGACATCGCACTCTTTGATGCCGTAATGACAGGTGACCGTGAGCCGCTTGTGGTACCCGCGCTCGACGGCTTGCGATTGGGGATCGCGCGCGAATACTACTTCGCGGGGCTTGATCCAGCGGTTGCGACAGTGGTTGAAGACGTGTTGCATCGCTTGGCCGCTGCCGGAGTAGAGATCATCGAGGCCGATGTGGCAGGGTTGAGCGAGCTCATCGAGCTCATCACGATGCCCGTTCAAGCTCATGACGTAGTGCCATCGCTCACCAATTGGTTGAAGCAATCAGGCGCTGATCTCAGTTTCGATGAGCTGCTTGCAGGCGTAAGTACCGATGTGCGGGCGGTGTTTGAGCTAATTGCACTGCCCGGCGCTGCGCACGCTATTTCCGAGGACGCGTATCTTGCAGCCCGCGACATACATTTGCCTGTGCTCCGATCATTAATGGCGGGTTGGTTCTCCGAGCACAAGATTGACGCAATGCTATTTCCCGCAACCATGGCGGCTGCGGTACCGATCTGCGCCAGTGATACGGTCCGCATCGGCGATGAGAACGTGACATTTAGGACAGTTGTGGGCCGCAATATTTCGCCGGGCAGTACGGCAGGTTTGCCCGGACTCGTCCTTCCTGCAGGGCTCGCCGACGGTCTGCCAGTCGCTATTGAATTGGATGGCCCGGCCTGCACAGACCGGAAACTTCTTGGTATCGGTCTTGCCATTGAAGCCACACTTGGCGCGCTCCCGCTTGGCAGAGTTCGAGTTCCTGTCTCAAAGTCCGAACGAGTTCCGCGGCTGGCATGACGCGCGCTAGCGGCGCACCTTGGCCGGCCCAGTGCGCACCAAAACCATGTTCTCCGTGCGCCTTGGCAGCCACATGGAGAGCTTTGCCAGCATCATAGGCGATAGGGTAGTCCGGAGGAAGGCGGTCCGCCAGTCGATCGATCAAGGCGGTGAAGCGGTTGGGCAGTGCACGCGCTGGCCTTCCGGAAATAAGCGATGTCATGGTTGTGTGGTACGCGCCTGGACCAATCAGTGCCGCGCGATACGCTTCGTCAGCAGCGGACTCCGGACAAGCAACGAACGCTGTGCCAAGCTGGGCCGCGACCGCGCCGAGATCGAGCGCAGCAGCGATGCCAGCACCATCCATGATCCCGCCGGCCGCGATTATCGGCAATCCCGACCCTCGGACCAGTAACCGCGTCAGTGCGAAAGTGCCGAGCGAGTCATCAGTAAAATCGGGGTCGAACACACCGCGATGACCGCCCGCCTCCATTCCCTGCGCAACGATAGCGTTGATCCCTGCCGCCTCGATTATGCGGGCCTCTTCGGGGCTGGTCGCGGTCGACATAAGATAGATCCCCCGCGTGCGCAGCGCCGATAACACATCAGCCGAGGGTAGCCCGAAATGGAAACTGACTACAGGTGGCGCTACTTCTAAAAACATCGCCAGCATCTCGGGATCGTCGGCGAAGCTCTTGTAAATAGTGCGAAGGGCTTTCGGGGGTTCCGCGTCGAATTCGGCAAACAGCGGCGCGAGCCACGCCAGCCATGCCGCCTCGCGATCGGCATCTGCCGAGGCGCTGCCGTGTACGAACAGGTTTACGTTGAAAGCCCGGTCCGTGCGGCTGCGCAGTTCCTGAATCATCGCTCGTGCACCGGCCACATCGGTCGCGCCTATTGCAATTGATCCAAGTCCCCCTGCTTCGCAAACTGCAGCCGCCAGCAAGGGAGTGGAGACGCCGGCCATCGGTGCCTGGATCAAAGGCACATTGAGTTGGAGCTGATCGATAAAGGACATAGGCGCGCAGCATCCGATGTTAAACGATGACCCGCTTATGGACGTCGCAAGACCTCATGTGAACGACAGAGAGTGAGTCGTTTATCGCCCAGCCGCAATGGCGCCTTGGGGGCGGGAAGCTGACTGTCTGGACTTGTAACGGTTTTGTGCCGGTCACTTATCTCATTATGCCACCTTGGCTTCGAATGCGAGCGGGCTGATACCGCCCAGATATGAGTGACGCCGCCGGGTGTTGTAGAACCCGTTGATGTACTGGAAGATCGCCGCCT